>CAIPHS010000013.1 GCA_903864915.1 uncultured Candidatus Woesearchaeota archaeon | reverse complement strand
TTGCAGTTGGGCAAGTTTGTTGCCAGACGGATTACAAAAATCAAGTACAGAAAAATTTCACTGGCAGTTCTCGTCACACTAATACTGCTTGCTGGCCTGTTTGCAGGCTGGCTTGGCCTGCTAGTCACAAGTGTTGCAACAGCAATAGGCCTGATAGCGCCAAAAGTTGGCGTAAAGAGAATCCATGCAATGGGCTGTCTTGCTATTCCAATCGTGCTGTACTTTATTTAGAAATCAGCCAATCTCCACTTCGGCTGCAGCCTGCGGCTTGCAGTATATGTTATATGTCTGCAGAATGAGCGTCAGCTCCTTCCCAAATTCCAACTTTCCATTGTCGCGGATTACATTATAGAAGCAGGGATAGCGGTAATCGCAACAGTACATCGACTTTCCTATTTTGAATTCCTGTTCCTCCCTCTGCAACAGGAAATCCTCCACCGCGCTGATGTTGCTGGTCATATTATTCTTTTCAACCAGCCTGCGGGCGCGGACGCTGACTGGTGCGTCAAGGAAAATGTGAAAAGCGTCAACGTTATCGCGGCAGCACACCATTGCTGCGTAGATATGATCCACGACCACTCCGCCATTCCGCAAGCGTTCGTTCTTAGAGTAAAAGGCAGTGGGTGAGAAATACTCAAGGTCCATATCCTCACACAGCTTTCTGGCTATAGTACTCTTACCTGAGAGTGGAGTACCCGAGACCGTTATGACTGGTGGTGACATGTGTGAATTTTAAAGGCGGAGTATAAATTTGTATCGATACGACTAACAAAGAACACAAAAAAACACACAACTATTAGCGTATTTTTAGAATTTAGGCATTTCTGGCATGCTTGGCATACCTTGCATGCTTGATGATGGGCCTGGCTCCAAGTCTGGGAGCTTCATGTCTGGCTGGCTCATTTCATCCTCTCCTGGCGGGGCTGGCAATAACTTATCCCACAGGCTGTTCAAACCATAGACAATTGGGAAGAACATTAAGATTGCGGCAAGCGTTATCATATCGATAGGTATGACATTATAAAAGATGGGAGTTACGACAATGCAAAAATAACCAATCTCCCTCGCCCTGCCGATTAAATGTGCAATTGGTTTGGCCTTTGCTGTTTCTCTTATTATAATCGCACCATAAATAACAAATGCGGCGCAAATGAGTATTTTCGCCGCTAACGTGGTATTAAAAACTGCATTTTTTATCGATTGCCTGGCCCAATC
The DNA here is from genome assembly GCA_903864915.1 of uncultured Candidatus Woesearchaeota archaeon. Lineage (GTDB taxonomy): Archaea > Nanobdellota > Nanobdellia > UBA10117 > UBA10117 > CAIPHS01. The sequence goes on along the minus strand of CAIPHS010000013.1, from coordinate 2,950 downwards.
TAACCCAACCCATAAAATAACGACTGCATTTGTCATCGCATTGCCAAAATCAGTTGTTTTCCTTTCTTGAAAATAATCACCAGTAAGCCATGCAAGATAAATAGGAATTATAATCCAGAGCATGTCTGGATGTCTGATAGGCGCAGCTAGTATTGAGCCGAATCTTGTCACAATAGCCCATAATACTGCTGTTATGGCCATAGTTGAAAATCAAAGACTGGTTAGTTAAATACTCTTTACTACTAATCTATGAAGTCTACTTTCTTGTCAAAGCACTTACTATAGAAGTCACAGTATTTGCAAAGCCAGCTGACTTCCTTCTCTGGCGGGAGCGTCTTCTTCAGGCCAAGGAAGAGCTGCATCGCCCTTGATTCAAGATAAGCAGTTATGTCTCGTTTTGGAATCTCGTAAGGTTTTACCTTTTGCAAGGAAAGGTAAATCACCTTTATCGATGTTATCAGATTCTGTTTTTCTTTTGGCAGCATTGAGAAGTATGCCTGGGCCTGCAACAAATGGGAAGTCTGTGGCTCATCCGGTATGTTTGCGGTTGTCTTAAATTCATAAATAACATTATCGTGAATCGCGTCCACAAAACCAATTATGTCAAAGTTAGGAAATTCCTTCTTCACGAAGATTTCTTTCTCTTCATCTGTTAACGTGTGTGTTATGAACTGGTGTATGGCGTGGCCGCGGGAAAATATCCACAGCTTGTCTAAATCCAGGATCTGCTCCTCGGTTAATTTGTAAAAACTTTGCCGCAAACAGTTGCTTACTAAGTTACCTATGCCAAAGGCTGGCTTTTCCTTGGGTCTTGAAACCCTGGCCCTGTCTGCCAGAAGAGCTTGAATAATCGGGCCTGGAAAAAGCTCGGCACAAGAAGGGCAAAGCCTTGCTTCTTCTATAGTATGGAGCTTGCCCGTTGGGCATTTTATTTTTAGGGGTTGTTGAACCATGATTTTAGCTCGATTTGTTTTGTGGCTTCCTTGCCAAATATAGAGTCTATCCTGCGTTTCAATATTTCCAAAGTCTGCTGCATGTAAGCGGGCATATTTGGCAAATTTGCGAGTTTTATGGCAGCCTCCAGGTATTTACGTATTGTGCCTTCAGAAATTGTGAACACCAAACGGCCACCGCAGGATGTGCACACTCCTTTCAGAGGTGTTCGCCTGTATTTTGCATTGCATGCGATGCAGCGGAATGTTTGAGTTGTAAAACCTCTTAAGTTTCCCTTGATGTCGCGAAGGAAATGTTTGTCAACCACGAGCTCTGCGACTTTTGCCATATCCACTGCGCGCAGTTTTCCCGCAATATCAAGTTGGCCAGCCAGTTTCTCAAGCATAGTTGGGATTGTTTTGTAAGCGCTGCATTGGACACCTTCGCTCATGCTGCTTACCGGATGCGTGTAGCCAAACTTTTCGTATTGTAATTCTGTTCCCAGCCTGTCTTTGACTTGCTGCACTTTTACTTCCCAGGCGAATTTAGCCTCCTGGCTTGCAACATACAAATCCAGCGGGTAGTGAAATGGCGTGTCTACGTTGTGTGCTTCGGTGTCAACTTCCTGCGGCATCAGAATTGTTAATAGAACCAGTGGCGCGTCCATATTCCTGCCTCCGCGCCTGTCTGGAAGAAAATTCCTGCTGAAGTTAAGGAATGCATCCAGCATCAGCAAAACACACGTCTCGTCACCATCGCAGTTACGCCTCATTGCTGCATGCATGAACGGATGTGCGTATATGCCCTGGGTTTCTGCAAACCCAACTATTCTCGCAGCTACTCCGCAAGAAGTGTGGGGTGCCAACCCTATTACGAGCTGGCCTATCAAATCGTTTTTTGTCCTTACGTTGTAAAATCTGGGCAGCTTGTAAAATTGTTCAAGCAAGTCATCGATAAAGTGGCAAGCTCTTATCAAAACCACATCTGCAGTCTCGTCTGGGCTTTTTGGGCTTGAGGGTAGGATAACGTCCTGCGGCTTTAGTTCCACTATTTGATTTTCGTTTGTTATGGGCGTGTTATTTATGTCTGTTTCGTAACCCAGCTGCTTTAGTTTCTCAATAGATGTGCCTATTTCTATTGGTGTGAAATGAGTGCAGGGCAATTGAGTCATATCATACCTTATTGTACCATCCTTGTTGACTGTAACGTGGTTCTTGGCGCGCAATATTCCTTTTTCCAAATGCTCTACAACGCGGTCTTTGTTCCAGGTGCCCTTTACGCCTTTAACCAGCGGTGGAAGATCTGACAGTGAAAGTTTTTCTAGTGCTTTTTTTATGAAGTGTGTAACATCAACTTTTCTTCTTTCGTAGCCAACTGTATCGATGTGGCACTTCGCTTTCTTTGTTTTCTTTTTGCAGAGCGGGCAATATCGCCACATTTCAGTTTTCTTGCCACAATTTTCACAGGTTGAATACATCGATGTGGTTCCACATGACTCGCATGAGAAAATTGGGGCATCAACCAGGATTTCTTTCTTGTTTGCGGCTTCATTCAGGCTCCTGAAACGGCCACCCTCCCGCCCGACAGGAAACAGGACTGCAGGAGAGCCTTTCAACTTACGGAGCTTTGCCTTTTCTGGCCGGCCCATCCTCGTTCCAATAAAAGTACCTGACTTGTCCCTGATTAAAACTGGAGAAATTTTGTTTAGGCAATCCAGGCCGGTCTTGCCATCGACATCTGGCTTGTTTTTTAGAAGAAAGTCTAAAACGTATGCTTCGTTTTCATCAAACATAACTGTGTTGTTGGAAACTTTGTGGGGGCAGCCTATCAATTCCAATACCCTTTTTGGCATTGGTTCGAGTGGCAATTGGTTTTGTTCTAATTTTTGCAGCCAGTTTTTCAAAAGTGCAAACTGCTGGCCTGAGATTTCACGCCAGAAATAATTATATTTCGGGTGGAGGGGAGTTTTTGTCTGCTGTGCAAATTCTATTGCGGCTTTAGCATTCTGAAGGATAGG
>CAIPHS010000012.1 GCA_903864915.1 uncultured Candidatus Woesearchaeota archaeon | reverse complement strand
CGATGAAACATTCCTACTCCATTTCCCCGAGTCTCAGGCCGCCTTCCTTTGCCTTTCCTTCAGTTGGCTGCCTTGTGAGCAATGCAATTGGGCCTCTTGCCCTTGACTGCATCTTGTCTGCGACCTGATGCTTCAGTCTTAAGTAGTACATGTTGCCGACGAATATCCTTGCAGGCACCTGCTTGCCGGTCCTGCCGTCCATGAGCAATTCAGTTCCGTCATCCCTGAAGCCCAACTCGAACAACTGTTGGCGCAAGTCTGCTGCATGCTCGCTCAGGAATGAAGTTCCGTTGATGTATCTTCCTGCCAGTGCGCCGACTTTTCCGGCCAGTGCTTCTATCATATGTGCAACAGTCATACGTTTTGGCAATCCGTTTGGTGAGAATAATATGTCCGGCCTGATTCCAGAAGCTGTGAATGGTATATCTTGTTCTGGCACAACCAACCCGATTACACCTTTCTGGCCGTGCCTTGATGCAAACTTGTCGCCTATCTCGGGGTTTCTTGTTTCCCTTACATCAACCCTAATCAATGGCGCGCCATCTTCGCTTTCCGTCACAACAACTTTGTTGACGACACCGTTCTCGCCGTAGCGCACTCTTGTTGACGTGTCTTTCCTTATGTTTGCAGTTGAACTGAAAGCATCCAATTTGCCAAGGAAACGTGGCGGGCTTGTCCTTCCAATCAGCACATCTCCGCCTTTTACTTCAGACTCTGGCGAGATTATTCCATCCTCTTCCAGCAGCCTGTAATCCCTTTCTACAGTATAGCCCTGAATATCCTTGTTTGGCAACAGGATATCATCAATCTGTCCGCCAGGGTATCTCAATTTCTCTGCGGCATAAGGCCGGAAATAAGTTGACCTTCCCAAGCCTCTTTGAATAGAACCTTTGTTGAAGACTATGGCATCTGCCATGTTATAACCGTCGAAGTTGATTATTGCTATGACTATGTTCTGGCCTGCAGCCCTTTCATCACCGATTAATTTCTGGGTGGCGCTTCTTACGAGCGGGATTTGCGGGTAGTGCAACAGGTTGACTGCTGTTTCCAATCGGTTCGGGAAATTCAAAGTGTAGCATCCAATGGCTTGCTTCTGGGATTTCTGTCCCCTGTTAAGCTTGGATGACTGGTTGAAGTTTGCAAACGGGACAAGTGATGTCGTGATGCCGAAGATTGCTATCGGATTTACTTCCATGTGTGTGTGGTCTTTGGTTATGTGCGCTTCATCAAGTGCTATCAGCGTATTTTCCTCTTCTAGGCAGTCCAGATATTCCACTACGCCTTCTTTGATAAGGTCAGACCATTTCATCTCGCCGCTTCGCAGTCTTTGCATGTGATCCTGTGTGAGCAATAGCTTACTATCTTTGACAACTATCAAAGGCCTGGCTAATCTGTTTCTTTCAAGAGTAACGTAAACTGTGTCGAGGACTTTCCTGTACTGAACATTGATGAACTTTGAGAGCTTGCCCTGCCTTCTTGATTCTATTACTGACTGGACAAATTCCTGCGGACCTTCCACAGTTCCTGCCAGCTCCCCGTTGAAGAAAACATCACTCATTTTATTGTGGCTTCAAACCCAATGCAGTCAATGCATTGAGATTTGCCTTCACCTCTTCTTTTTTTAGTTCTGGTGTTATGGTTGCGAGCAGTGCCAGGTTCTTTCTAAGCCCGATGTGCTTTCCTTCTGGTGATTCCAGAGCACACAATCTGCCCCAGTTTGTGCTGTGCAACATTCTTGCGTCGAATGATTCCCTCTGTGCTTCAAGCAATGAGACTACACGCTGCAAGTGTGATAATGTGGCAAGAGCATTTTCCCTGTCCAGCCTTTGTGAAAGTCCTTGTCGGTTTGCTGTCCAGTTGCCTGTTGCCAGCGCGCTCTTTATCCTATCAGAAAGGAATTTTGTCCTTACAATTGCGCCCAATGGCAATATCTTGCCTCTCCTTACTGAACGCTGGAAAATGTAAAGCATATCATTGACTAATATCCTCAGGTTCTGCCTGAACAAGTCTTCGAGCAGGTCTCCGGACAACCGGACTCGCTTGTTCATGTAGTGGTCCTTGTCGTCCTTTCTTATCTTGCCCTGTTTCAATAACAAAAGTTTTCTGATTGCTTTGCAAAGGTATTTTGCCTTTGCAGCTTTCTTCTCTGGCTCCAAACCAATATGTGGCAATAAGAAACTATCAAGCAGGCCCTTCACTTTGTCAACGGTCTGCTCCTTTGGCATCATTATGCCTATTTCCTTGCCGATGAAAGCCTGAGCTGCATCTTCCGTTCTTAATTCAACATACTCTATCAGATTCATGTAAATATCATCATCCTGCACGCCTATTTCCGAAGCTATGTCTGCGTCTTTCGTCAGCCCAAGGCCTTTCAGCACAGGTATCAATGGTATCTTCTTGTTGCTACCGAATGTCAAAAGCAAAATTCCGTCTTTTGTTCTTTCGATGGTGTGGGGTATCTTGTACAAGTCTGATGCGCTGTAAACAGATGCCTGATGCGTTATCGGGCCTGTCTTGCCTCTTGAAACGAAGACGGTGTTTGGCGCAAGGTCTTCGAGCAAAACAAGTGTCCTTTCAGTTCCGTTGATTATGAAATATCCGCCTGTGTCGTATGGGTCTTCGCCAGCTGAAATTAATTCTTCCTTGCCTAATCCGTGCAGATAACAGTATTTTGATTTCAGCATTATTGGCAAGTCGCAGATCTGCACTTCTGTCCTTTCCCTTTCTTTTCCGTCAACAACCAATGAAATCTCAAGGAAAACAGGGGCTGCATAAGTGAGGTTTCGCATTCTTGCCTCAACCGGCAAAACCTTCCACTTTGTGCCGTCTGCCTCTATGACTGATGGCTTTTCAATCCTAACGTTACCGAAAACAACTTTTACTTCTTCCGCTTCCGGAGGAATTACTGATGGTGTTGCCTCGCCCAATTCGTCAATAAGCTTTTGCAATCTCCATTCTATAAAATCGTTAAAGCTCTCGATATTTGACTGGACAAAATAGCCCTCTTCGAAGAATTTTTCTACCAGGATATTCTTGTCTGCCTTGCTTATGGTTGGTTTGGAAACTTCCATTACACGACTCGCCTGTAGTATGGTGATTTTCCGGTCGGGCCTGTCCTCTCGATCTTGACCATCGCGCCCGCTTTTGCACCTATGGCTTTCGCCATCGGGTCTGTTGCTGTTATGACTGGCAATTGATTTATTGAAACGTTAAGCTTGGATAGAATTTGTTTGGCTTCATCCTCTGACAGGAGAATATGTTTTGGAACTAGAGCATGCTGGGTAATGTCAACCTTTTTGGTTTCTGCAACAACAACCATACTTTAACATACACCAAGCCCAGCGGTGTCCGATTTCTCGGTTTTCCCACGTTGTCCGCTCAAAGGAACGGGGAAGGCTATAAATTGGCTCGGAAATGTGGTTTATAAGCTTTGTGATTTGGCTCACAAATAGACCATCACTGTGCCAATTGGCGTGTCTTTCTTGTTAATAGGCTCGCCATACGAGCCATTGCTAAATACGCGGTAAACCAAGTGTATGTTTGTAGTCTCGCTGAACACCGCATGCTCAGGCATCTTAAGTTCTATCGCTTTCAAGGCATCAGTATAATACTCATAAATGGGCTTTCCTCTCGTCTGCGCGATTATTTTTGCCCTGTTTGTTTTGGCCACAGATACAGGATCCCTGTCCTTTTCTAGAAATAGTATTTGTGCCAATTCACAAGTTGCATTTGCAACCGCTAGGTCCTGCCAGGCGCTACGCCTTACAATCTTTTTTTGCAAATATCTTAACAGCTCAGCATCCTCTGGCAAGTCCTTTCTCAGCTGTTCAACCTTCAATTCAAGATTGCGAGGGCTATCATATAGCTTGTTTGGACTGTTTCCCATTCCCATAAATCAAGACCGAAAATTGCGTTTAAAAAACTTTACAATTAATATGTTCTAGAAAACGACGTATTTTGTTTCGTATAGATAAGCGCCCAAGCCGTGATTCGAACACGGGTCTGAGCCGTGACAGGGCCCTATCCTAGACCGCTAGACTACTTGGGCGTAAGGTAAATCTAAATTAGCCCCTTAAAAAAGTTTTGACTTACCTTTTGGCACGTTTTCCCTCATGATATCTGCGCTTGTGCCTGCAGAAAAGCAAAAATGCACCCACAATCACCATTATCGCGCTTATTGCAGCACAAATTATTGTTTTCCTGTCAGCCTCACTCAAGTTTATATTTGGCTTTCCTGCACTTGTTAAATTTCCTGTCTTGTTTTCTGCTGTCTGATTTCCTGTTGCATTTGCTGCTGCAACTGCTGCTTGCGTAACTGCTCCTTCAACTAATGGCTTTATTCGCAAGTTGACGGTGTTGCCGACTACTGACAATAAAGTCAGTTCAATGTCATACTTCCCGTTTCCATCGAGGTCAAGATGCTTTGTCTGGCCAGGTTGCAATACAAACGTCAGCGGGTTTGAGTAAATGACAAATTCAACATAGCTAGGGTAAATCTGTGATACTCTAATGAGGTGGGTGCCTGTGCTTGTTGAAAATGAAAACGAACTGCCAAGCGCAATATTTTCATCTCTTGATTCCCCTGGCAGTATCGTAACCGCCACAGATGTGGTATTTTCGTTTCCTGTGTTGTCATTATTGTTTTGGTTATTATTTGAGGATGCCGCGTTTATCGTGAGGCTTCGTGAGCTTGAACTCCCAACATTTCCCGCTATGTCTGTACAGTTAATGCTCCACGTACAAGAGCCGGTAGTTCTGCTTTTGGATATGGTATTTACAGAATTATTTACGATTGCGCTGGAGTTTAAAGCTGCAACAGAACCGTCTATAATCAGACTGCAACCTGCAATGTCTAAATCATGCACCACACTGAACTGGAACGGCACCGTAGTTGTTCCGGTTGCTGAATATCCGTCAGCTGGGCTCGATAATGTGACATTCGGTATGGTCTTGTGCACGCCGAAAAACAGTAACGATGATGAATTTGAATTTCCAAAAGAATTGTTACAATAAAATGTTACGTTGTACGTGCTGTTTGTTGCGGTATCATTGATGCTCGTGTTTGTATAATAAAAGCTTGTTGAGCTAGCATTCGTCATTGCAACATTTGATTGATTATTTAATGAAAACCAACAGGTACCACTTTTATCCAAAGTTACATTAAACTTCGCGCCATTATACCAAGTATTGTTAATTGGTGAAATAACATTCAACGCTGGCGGAGTGAAATCTGCCAATGAAGTTATTGCGGCATAGACATCTATTCTCGAGTACGTAAGGTTGGAATAATTTGTATCCGTAACTTGCTTGCCAGTCGAATTGAATACGGATTCAATCTGTTGCGGAGTCTTTGTTTGCCCAGTTAATTTCAGATACTGGTTCATGATTGCGAATGCGCCCGCAACATGTGGTGTCGCCATGCTCGTTCCGGAATCCAGATGATGTCCTCCACCAAGCCAGGTTGAATTTATACTGACACCAGGAGCAAAAAGCTGCACCATCCAATTCCTGTTTGAAAAACTTGCAATCACATCACTTTTGTCTGCAGCCCCAACAGGTATTGCGTTTTGCAAGCAAGCTGGCCAGGATATTGCGGTCGTGTTACCTGCATTGCCCGCTGCAACAATCACTGAAATATTCTTTGTGATTGAATCATTTATTGCTGGTGTTAATAGTGCATCAACAGAATCACAATAATTCAAGAATAAATCTGAGGAGCCCAAACTCATACTTATCGCAGATATATTGTAAAGCGAGCTTATGTTATTGCAGAAGTCTATTCCTGCTAAAAGATTAGACTCCAAACCATTTCCAGAAGAGTCCATGACTTTTCCGGCAATGATTGAAGCGCCTGGCGCCACACCTTTTATTGTTCCATTTGCTGCCACGGTGCCTGCCACGTGCGTTCCATGAGCATTATCATCCATCGGGTCTCCGTCGTTGTTGACGAAATCCCAGCCCCCAATCACTTTTGTGCAAGCGCTCCAGTTGTATGATGTGTTTGTTGTCCCGTTTCGTATCTGGTCTATGTAGAAACCATAAGCATTCCCAAAGCTGTCTGATGTCAATCTCACATAAATCGTGTCGCCATCAGAATAAGGCGCCCAGAAATCGTTCAATGGCCCATTAAAACTGCGGTATTGAGCAATTTCTGACATGTTTGAGTTGTATATTATCACGCGGTCTGTAGAGTCTGATGATAATGTCGAGTTTTCAAGACTCAGATTTACAAAATGAACGGCAATTTTCGGATAACCTGTCTTGTTGATCTTCCAAGTGTAATCAAAGCTGTCATTGTATGGGTGGTCTGACTGGACAGGTATTGTAATATTTTCAGCTGTTCCATTAAGAATTAATTTCTGAGGTGTGCAATTTCCCAAGTCGGGATGCGTATAATCGACACCTGTATCCAAGATACAGACGGTCTGGCCATTGCCAGTCAGGTTTATCCCGTTAACCTGCAGGGCCCAGGTTTTGTTTGCATTTATCAAGGGAACAGAATCCTGCAGGTCTATGTGAATCGGCCTGTCGTAATAGATTGCTTCTACGTTGCTGTCAGATTCCAGGTTTTGCAAATCATCACTGTTCAGTTTTGCAGAGAAACCTTTGAAAGATTGGAAGTTGTATTTCACTTTTTCAGGTACCAGCTGGCTTTCTACAGATGAAACTGAGAGCTTACTTGAGCTGTTTTTCAGCACGACGATGACATTAACCGTGCCATTACTATCTAAAACACTGAGAACCTTGCTCTCGACTTTGTTGAGGTTCTCGCTTGCACCAGCGGTACAGACTGCGAAAAACAAGATGGCAAGAATAGATATTGCTAGCAAATAAACTGCCTTCACCATGTACGGTTAAACAAGCCAAAAGAAGTTAATAAATATAACTAACAAACGTCCCGCGTTACCAGAACCTTGTCATTCAGGATGTATACTCCCACTCCTTCCTTCTCTGAAAGATTGCTTAGCAAGAAGTCCTTGTTTGCCGGACTTGACATCCAGCCATTGACTACTGAGTGCGCTATCTCGTTTGTAGTATTCCATGTGTGATAATCCTTGCCGTCATAGGTCGTCGTATCGTAATACGTGTAAGTCCAGTAGATGTCTTCGCCGATGCCTTGTGTATACCAATCTCCATAATCGTGGCGGCAGGAATATTTTGCTATTCCTGCCCTGTTCGAAGGGCTATCACCATTCGAATCCGTAGTGTTGAAATAATTATTATCCATCATATCCTTACTGTGATCTCTAGCCATGTCTGCCAACAGTTCATCATGGCCTAGCGCCTGGAGATTCGATTTTCCGCGTTCCAGATTGATAAGTATGTGTATTGTTTGCTCCATCTCACTAGCATCGTAATTAGGTTTTGGATTTTCAACAGGCACACCGGTAGAATTAACTGTAGATGCATTTTCTGGTGTTAGCGCAGACCTCAAAATATTCAGGCATCCACTTGCCAGAAACAAGCAAACTATCAAGGCAACCAAACAAAATTTGACCACTTTTTGCAGAGCCATTTTGAATATGTCCCGACTGCCGGATTTGAACCAGCGACCTTCCGGGGTCTGCTCTGAGCGTGTAAACATCAACTAACGTTGATGCGCTGTCTACAGCCAGACGCTCTACCAGTCTGAGCTAAGTCGGGATGAAAATATCTCTAGTCCGGGTTTTAAAAGGTTACTAAAAAAGAAAAAGAATTAGTCTTCGAAATTCTCTCGCTGGGTTGCAATATTCGCCCTTACCGCAACAGAGTTGGACAAGTATATCTTTGGCTTCTCGCCTGCAATCAAGGCTCTTCTCTTTCCTCTTGCAGGAGGCAGCATCACAGTGCCAACGACTCCGAGAGCAGTTTTCATGCTGTAAGAGAGTATTTTTTCCTCTCCAGGCCATAGCGTGTCAAATCTCCAGAGTATCTTCACGACGCCGTTTCCCTTTTTCACAGCTATTGGCTTGTGAGTCTCAAATCCAGGCACCAGTTTCATAGGTGTAGGCACATTGTCCTCTATTATGACGTTGTGAACCGGCTTCTGCGATGTGTTCCTAACAGACAGGTTGACTTTCAAGGCATTGTTCAAAGCCACGGTCTCTTTTGTCAGGGACAATTCTTCCTTGAATGCCCAGCTTCCTGCATATAACAACACCATGAAGGCCAGGATTATTGCAAGCAAAGGTATGTACGATATCTGATAAACAATAAGCGCGCTTTCGCCAGGCATTAATTTGTATCCCCAGGATGCATCAACTGTGCCTGCTAGGGCGCCTGTCGCCAAATCAGGTGATTCCTTGCTTACCAGGAAAACTCTTTGCCATGAAGGCATCTCTGCCGTGAAAGAATCATCCGCCAACGTGTTGCCCACATTCATGACAGAAGCTTCGTATGTTGTGGCAAGGAAGCCATTCTTCTCGTTGACATTTATGTCCACTGATGGCTGCGCAACAACAGTTACTGGCAGTACATACTCGTTTATCACTGCATTGTCTTTGTAAGTCACCAATTTGAAAGCGTAAGCCTGCGATGGCGTGTTCAAAGGTATGTCCAAAATTGTATCCCAGACAAGGCGCGCTTCGCCTTTCTGCAGATTGTCAATTGGGATTGCGACTGAGTCTTTCAGCAAATCAGATGACAAAATTGCCGTGACGCCTGAAACAGGCAAGTTGCCTGTGTCCTTTACTATAAGATTGACTTCTGTCTTGCCTGGCCGTATCTGTGTTGGTACGCCCCAATCAGGCTGGACATGCGGAAGTTCATTAAGCACGTCAAGTTTCAGCAAACCTGAAGTCCTTATGTCAGAATTTGAATTTGAAAGTGCAAGCATTTCGACTGCATAGCCGCTCATTACAACATCTCTTGGCGGCGAGAAGTGTGCTTTGGTCAGTGTAGTGCCACCTGCAGTAACTGCAACAACAGGGTCGTCAAACGTCAACGTACCCCATAAGAAAGATGAAGGTCTCAACCTGAAAGTGTCAGGCATGTCTTGGTTGTTTGTTACTGTTACAAGATAAGTCGCTGTTCCGTCCCAGTTTATGGCATTATTTACTGGCGTGATAGTAAGGTCGACGCTGTCTGCATGCGCCGCAGCAAAGCTGACAGCTAGCAGCAGAAAAGTCAAAATCAGTGGTTGTAGCCTCATTTTGATTATAGAGACGAATTGTTATTTATATAGTTTTCCAACCTCAAAATTGCATCGCATATTTGCACAAAATATGCTGCTTCTTCTTTAGTACACAATCTGAACTGCAGTTCAGATGTGCGGCAAAATCGTTTACGATTTTGTCCGCATACAAAGACCTTTCTTCACGCAGAAGAAGAAAGGGATTTGTCATGGGGCTGCTGAGATTTGAACTCAGATTTTACCCAATTTGTCGACAGCATCTGACACCCGCTTACGCGTTCTTCAGCATCAGCTGCTGCGACCCCAAGGATAAGTCCTACCAAGTTAGACTACGGCCCCTTTTTTTACAGCAAGCTTTTCATCATCTTGTCAACTTCAACATAAAGAATGTCCAAACCTGCCCCATTCTTAACTACAAAATCTGCCATTTTTGCGGTCGTGTCGAAATCGAAAAGCTTGTGCTCGGCATTCTCCTGCTTCTTGAATTCTTCCAGCGTCTTCGGGTCTCCAGGCCTGTTCCTCGATTTCAACCTTTCGAACCTTATTTTCGGGTCGGCATCCACAAGTATTAACTTAAATTTATTTCCGAATTCTTTTTTCGGAATGATGACATCAATCGGTCTGCGAAGCCCGTTCATTATTACAACATCAGTCTTCATTGATTTGACCCTTTCTGCAGCTTTCTTGATCCAGTAATCCTGGCCGAACTTGTCTGTCCTTTCCTTTGAAAGCGCCTGCAGGTTCTCCCTGTTCTCAGGAAGGCTTGTGGTTTTCAGTTCCTCCCTTGTCAAATCGCCCATGCCTATTTCCTTGAACTTATATTTTTCCTTGAGATGCTCAGAAACAACATCTTTGCCAGCACCAATCGTGCCTGTCAGACCGAGAACAAGTTTTACCATAAGTTTGTCTGATTAATTCGGTTTAAAAATTTTGCAGTCAGCGCGAAACAAAACTATTCTGAGGTTGCAATGCATTTATCCGCACAGTCACAGTGTTATTCAACACGACTGTCGTTTGTGTATCCGTTATCTGCAAATTTCCCGCATTAACTACTTGCAAATTTCCTGCATCTGGCAAAGGCATGCCGCTTCCGGGTTTGCTTTCCTGCTTAGGCGCTGGCGATACTGCATCTTCCCTGCCAGGCAGCTTCAAGGTATTATTTGGCACGGCAATTCCATTAGCCATTAATACATACGGATCACTGCCAATATCTTTTGTCAATGTTTTTCCGTATGCTTTAAGGTCTGCTTTCAATGCACCTTTTGGGTTTAACTTTGCACTGACAATCATGCTGTTTCCTTGCGAGCCAACAGAACCAGAAGTGCTTTGACCAACATCAACATCAGCTCTGTCACTGTATTCATGATAAGGTATCACAACGTACTCGCTCTTTGTTTCAAACGCCCCTATTGACAAATCGCCAAAATCGTTGTTCGAT
>CAIPHS010000011.1 GCA_903864915.1 uncultured Candidatus Woesearchaeota archaeon | reverse complement strand
CATCAATTCGACAAACAATTCCGCAGATTCTTGGATTTACCTGAACGTTAGCTACGATGAAAGTGAACTTGGCGGTTTGGGCGAAAACAGTTTGGTCATGGCAAGATACGATGGGAACTGGGAGACGAACACATCAAACTTCTCCAATGCAAACGGGGTTGACACCGCGAACAACTTTGTTTATGCCAACATCACGAAATTCAGCATATTTGCGCCGATGCAGGCGCTGCTTTATGACAACTTGCCCAACGTGTCATTGATAGCCCCTGATAATGGGAACGTGACGAGTTCCAATACGGTCAATTTCACCTGCAACGCCACGGATGACTTGATGCTATCCAACATGACGCTTTACTGGAACTACACTGGCAGCTGGCAGGCAGATACAACTGCAAATGTAAGCGGGTTGTTTAATCAGACCAACTTCATGAAAACAGGGCTTAGCAACGGCTCCATACTTTGGAACTGCCGTGCATGTGACAATGCATCACAATGTTCTTTTGCCAGCCAGAACTGGACAACGACCGTGAATTATAGCACGGGCGAAGCCGGCTGGGATAACATAACCTATCCCGAAGGCGTGTACGAACCGAACGCCACAGGGCTGCCTGGAACGCATATGTCCACATTCAACATAACTTTCAACAACCTGACAGCAAGTTCGGGTAACACGTTGGGATGCTTGGTAAGGCGCTCCGACGGAACCATGCTTAACACTAACAAGACCACTTCGAACATAATGAACGGCACTGACACTGTGTCCTATACCATAACTGGCGCGGACAATGTAAACAAGTCCGCACCTTGGAAGGTAATGAATTGTTCGTTGAATTCTGGAATGACGGTGCTTTACTGGAATGATTCCTCATACGGCAGCGAACTGAACAAGAACATATTTGTCCACGACAACACATGGACGAAGTTCAGCACAATCGATGATGATGCGTATAGGGCTGGAAGATGCTTCCTCGGAATACCCAAGCGCTACTTCAACAATACTTATTATTGCGATTATGTCGGAGATGTGGCATTTGCAGTTACTATGGCTTCAGGTATGAACGTAGAAGGCAGCTGCCACGACGGAACGGACAATGACGGGAATGGGGATGCGGACTGTGCGGACAGATATTGCCGCGGAGTTCCGTATACTTGCATCGCGCATACCTTTGCAGGTGATCCATTCGGCGGGACTTGTAGCAATGGGCTCTGTTGGGAGAGCAAGGATGTAGGTGGGCACACAGTTACTTATTATTATAACCGGTATGTTTCGCCGAACGGTACCCTTAAGATAAGGTTTGACGCTGGGTCTGTCAGCACGGTCAATCCACTATCATACGCAATAACGGACCTGACAAATGGTTTCGTTGCATACGGCAAGTACAATACGACAGGCAGCCATAACCTCACGAACGATCAGACAACGAACACTAGCTATGCGACTGAGGACCCGACAGGACATTCCGGCGATGTTGACTTCGTGATGCACGTCAACCTGAGCAACTGGGCGCCTGGAACCTACAACATATCTGTTTACATAGTCCAGTACGGCTCGGATTTGCTGATTGCAGGCATACCGCTCGTAGTTGACAACTCAGCACCGAGCATGTGGAACGAGTCCGACACAGGCACAGGCAGGACTGCGCCATGTTCTGATAGCAGCGTGGACAATGATCTCAATTACAAGTACAACTGCGGAGATTCTAATTGCAATGGCCAGGTCGGCGGGACAACATGTAATGGCACCTCAGCCTATTGCCAGTATGGTTCTGAGAGCACATGCTATGACTGCTTTGACAATGACCAATCTGGCAGCTACGACTGTGGCGATTCAGCTTGCGACTTGCAGCCAGGAAATTACCTTAACCTGACGAACCTTTGCCATTACCAGGGCGAGGGCCGCAATACTTATGATGCTGGCATATACAACTGGACGCTTGCATGTGTTGACAACTTCAACAACGACCAGCAGGACGGCACAGATTGCTGGGACACTACCTATTGCTGGGGGAGAGGAGACAACAGCACGACTTTGCCCTGCCCTGCATATGAGAACAACTCAATAAGCTGGTGCAATGACACAATCAATAATGATTACGACACTTACACGGATTGCAACGACTTGGATTGCTGGGGAATCGGCAAAAATTCAACAAGCCTTCCTTGCCCAGCACATGAAAACAATACAGCCGCATGGTGCCATGACGGCATTGACAACGACTTTGACAATGGCGCAGGCGTTTGGGACACTGACCCGAACAGCGGAAAGGACTGCGCTGATTACGAATGCAGGAATGTATCTTATGGAGGCTTAACCTGCCCGACCGATGAGACCCTTAATCAAAGTGGCGCGTTCGCGCCTCTGCAATGCTTTGACAACAAAGATAATGACCTGGACAGCCCAACTATGCAATACAATGGACCTGGCGTCAACATAGACTGCAACGACTTGGATTGCATTGGCGTCACAAACCCGATCACGAACGTTACCTGCATGCCTTACGAGTACAACACAACACTCAACATAAACAGCTCATACTGTGCGAACGGCATAGATGACGACAGCGATAATTACCTAGGCTGGCCAAGCGGAGGAATAGACTGCTCTGACCCTGACTGCAACAAGCAGTTTGGATCCTGCGGGCCGTGCCCATTGCAGGAGAACATAACATGGAATTCTTGTGCGAACGGAATAGATGATGATACGGACATGCCTTCGAGCGCAACAGACTGCAGGGATGCAGACTGCCTGGGAGAAATAGGGAAGGTATCTAATGCAGCAACTTGCGCAGCGCTTGAGAACACAGCAGCCCTATGCTCTGATGGCTTTGACAATGATGCAGACGGCTTAACTGATTGCAGTGATCCGGGCTGTAATGGCTTAGGTATCTGTCAGTACGGGACCGAAACCAATTGTTCTGATAACAAAGATAATGATGTTGACGGCAGCATAGATTGCGCTGATAGCAATTGTTTCGGTATCGGAAGTTGCGCAGCAAAAAGCTGGAGTACTGTAAGCTGCACGCAGGTGCCGCATTACTCCGGTTCGCAGCAGGTGAGTTCGACAACAATAAGGGTCAATTATCTTGACAGGAATTATGTCAATAGCAACTACATAATTTCTGTAGACGGTTCATCTTCCTATTACGGATCAGTCACGGTAACCTTGGGTGATGCAACAAACTCATCCAAATATTTCCCATATGACGCGACTTCCTGCGTGCTAAGCGGAGATACGGGAAAGATAAAGTGGGTGGCAAGCCAATCACAGGTTGGGCAGCTGCAGGACAAGGGTGCATTCAGCGGAGGATTTTCAATTATGCTCAATTGTTCTTCTCTGGGTTCACCGCAGACCAAGAGCTATCCTGTTCTTGTTACAAACGAGCTGAGTGGGGGAGCGACTGAAAACGGAGAGAAATCACTGTCGACAACTATTTACGAGAACACAGCACCTGCTGTTTCTGAGGTCGAGGCCGCCCCATTCAGCAGTTCTTTCATAAACTTGGTTTACGGCGACAATTACAAACTGAGAGCAATACCAAGCAATGACCCGTCAGGCATATGCGATTGTACTTTCAATGTTTCAGGAAGCATACAGAGTGGCGGAAGCGGTTGCATGCTTACTTCGGCAGCCCAGTACGATGATACAATTATTATGGTATCATCATCAGCAAAGGACGGCGTCAGCAACGTCGGAATTTATAACACGCCCGAAGCCCTTAATGTAAACGTCATGCCTAAGCAGATATCGATGAGCATTAACAAGACCGCGCCGTTCTACAATGCAACGGCAGGCGAATACGTCGGATTTTCATCCTCTTTCAGGACAGCTACTTCCGGAAGCATAGCTTCGTGCACGGCATCCTTAATGAACATCAACAGTTCGGAGATTGCTGCGAATGCCGTAACGCCGTCAGGATCGAACCCCGCGAATTGCAATAGTGATTTCAGCCTGTCAGGTCTTCCCGACGGACTTTATTACATACATGTGAATGCAACGGATGAGGATGGAGACAGCGTCACATCAGACAGGGAAGCTTTCTACGTTTGTTCCTCTTTCGGAAGTTCGGGGCCTGGTTGGAACTGTTCAAAAGCTGACTTCAATCAGGATGGTGTTGCCGATGCGCTTTCCTGCGAATATACCGCGCATCATGACAACCTGCCCAACGTGTCATTGATGGCCCCTGATGATGGGAATGTGACGAGTTCCAATACGGTCAATTTCACCTGCAATGCCACGGATGACCTGATGCTGTCTAACATGACGCTTTACTGGAACTACACTGGCAGCTGGCAGGCTAACGACATGGTAAGCGCAACAGGAATTGCCAATCAGACCAACTTCATGAAGACAGGGCTTAGCAACGGCTCCATACTTTGGAACTGCCGTGCATGTGACAATGCATCACAATGTTCTTTTGCCGCAAGCAATTGGACCGTGACGGTCAATACCTCATCTTATGACAACCAAATCAATGTTTCTGTTAATACAATATCCATACCCAATGCAACAAAGACAATCACATTCTATAATGCGGGCACAGATGTAGTCGTAGCAACAAACACTACGACCGAAGAAAACATGAGCTTCACGCTGCCGGTAGGCACATACGACATTTACTTCGATGCTTACAACTCATCAATCATAGGGAAGCTAAAGAGTGTGCCAATATCCGCCGACAGGAGCGATACAATAGGCCTTGATGTCACTAACTCAAGCCTGTATCCGCGCTTGTATGGCATAAACACGAGCTATGTCTTTAACATGGCTGATGTCAGGCTGAGCTATGAGGGTGTGAACTATAGCAACGAGGAAAACCTCAGAATGTTCGTCTGCCACGCTTACAACATCTCTGGCAGGAACTGCAGCGGCACATGGGAAAGCCTCACAGCCACGCAGAACAAGACAGGGGAATATTTCAACTTCAGCTCAACTTCTTTCAGCGGTTTCGGCATAAATGAAACAGTCGCAGCGCAGCAACCGCCAGGAGGACAGTCTGGCACTGGCGGGCCAGGTGGATCCGAAGGTGGTGGAGGTATGGGAGGTGGCGGCATGCCATCGTCAGTTGTTCCTATAGCACCAGCACAACAGCAACAGCAAGCAGAACAGCCAGCAACCCAGCCAGCAACAATCCAAGCCCCGCAAATACCTAACAATGATTTAATTTACCTCTTGATTGCACTTATGATAATCGTGCTAGGCATACTGCGCAAGAAGTCAAAGAAGAAAAGAAAGTAAAGTGAGGAATACTGTGATGGGGAGTTTACCACTAGGAATATGGGAGACAGACGATTTGATTAGAAAAACCATTAACAAAATCACCTATCAGCCAAGGCAGCATACCAATCAAACCAATCATGTTTTCAAACAATTAAGAAGGTTTTTATAGCACTATTCTTATGCATAATTGGCTACATGGTTGCGTTGCACAGAAAAATTTTGCTGGTCTTAGCGATATTGATTCTAACTTCTTTAGGCTTAAACGCGGCAGTTGCAGCAGAGCTGAACTGCAACCCACCCGCGAGTGGTTCATGGGTTATTGACAACACCAGCGTGGTTTGTGCGAATCGTACCATAGATTTGGAAGGTACGAATAATATAACTGTAAACTCAACTGCCAATGCGACGTTCACTAATTGCACGATAAATAATAAGTTAATTGTGAAGGGCAATCTGACGTTAAGCGCGTCAACGACTTCAGATGTTTATTTCCAGGGTAATTCTATTTCAAATATAGGTAACTCTACGCTGTCGAATACTATCTTTCAGAACAGTGCTCTTGTTAATTTTACATCGCAAAGCAGAATCAATGGCAAGATAGGAGTCAGCGATGCGCCAGTTGTGGAAGGCTTTTTTGATTTCCACGATTGCGGAGGCGCAACAGAATTATTTAGCAGATGGAGACAAAATTCCACTGCCATATTTAACAAATACTATAATCTGACGTTGTTGTATAAGGGCACGACAGAAGCTAATGCGAATATAACCGTCGCCCCTGGGGGTGGGGATGCGTTTTTAGTTCTTACTGACGCAAATGGTGTTGCAACATTTAACATCACTTACAATAGAACTGCGTTCATAGAGGGACAGTTTGCAGACTTGAATTGGAGTAGGACAGTAGAAGGAAACATATCCTTGGCTTCCGTAAACCCGTTTGCAGATACATACCAGGTGAGGGATGTTGTCCCTTACAATATCACTTTGGTTAACTCTAGCGGATCTGTTTTAGCAGGAGTTAATACAACAGTTATGTGGTTTGTTCCTATTTGTGAACGCCCTGGAGAAAGTAGTTCAGTAGGTGTAGAAAGCATCGGGAACGAAAGATTTGAAATAGCGAATGCAACCATATCCGAAACCATTCCTGATGGGATTTTAACTAATGCATACAGGCCAAAAGCAGGGGAGATTGATGTTTATGAGTTTGTTAATAGTTCGGGCGGGGAGCCTTTGCCCTATGCAGGCATTGGCGTTTGGGACATAAATCAAACTCCGGAAAGTTATAATTTAACTCTGCCCGCACATAAGGCAGAGATACTGAGGAACTTTACAACCTATGAGGAATATGGTCGAACAATCACTAATGTAAGCTCAACGGATTTAGTTGGTGGGATGTTGCATTTAAACTGGACGTTGATTAATCACGATGCAACATACTTGAATTTTAGCAATATTTGGGCTGGTTTGGAGGCAGAGTCAGTCACGCCTGAAAGTGCCAATCTCAGTTCTGATGAGGAAAAAATAATACAAACATCGTTTAATTTCAGCGGTGAACGCACCGGAATGTTTGAAGCTAGCATTGTTGCAAGTATAGACCTTAACGCTCCAAATATAGGCACTAGTTATGATGGGATTTGGTCTAATGTTGATAATCATAGTTCCATTAATTTCATTGGTGATTTGGATAATGACGGAACGCCAGATAATAACGATACTGACGTGGATGGAGATGGTATCAACAACGCTACAGATAATTTGACGGGTGATGCTGGTGATGTAAATACTAATGTGGTGAATTTTGGCATTACTGTTGGCGGCAGCACTAATTTGAGTCAAGCTTTCAGTGGTGTGCAGGAAGTAGATTTCAAATCCGGTTCAGATACTATTATTGCTGTGAACTGGAATTTCAGCGAAGCAGACCTTGATTTGTCTGGAATTATGCTTATGACAGGTAATCTCCCGCCGCTGAGATTATGTTTTGAGCCTATTTGTTCTAGTGAGGTTATAATAACTGGCCTTAATTTGCCATCAGGCGCCACAAAGACGATATATGTGACTAAGACTTCCGGCGGCGAAAATACTGTTTGTGTCGCGGATTTTGAATATCTAGTAATTTTAACTAGCTGCATGGGCTCTGGCGAGGTAGAAATTACTTGCGACAGTACAATCCAGTTTGGCATAAATTGCACCGATTTGGGAACCAAGTTTAAAGTCGAAGGCCTGGAGCACTCAATCGTAGGACAATTGTGGCCACTTGGCTGCACAGATGGAGATGGTGATGGTTACAGCCCAGATGGCGGCATCTGTGGCTTAGTGGATTGCAACGATGCTAATGCTAATATTCATCCTGGCGCCACAGACACTTGCGGAAATGGTATAGATGAAGATTGCTCAGGTTCTGACGCCTCGTGCGGAGGCGGTGGAGGCGGTGGCGGAGGAGGCGGAGGTGGTGGCGGCGGTGGAGGAGGCATGGGAGGTGGCGGTAAGCTACCGGCAGCTGCACCTGCAGCACCAGCAGAACAGCCACAGCAAACTGAACAGCCAGCAACTCAGCAACAACAAGCACCTGCCCAGCCAGCAAAAGTAGGATTTAATCTGTGGGTATTAGCAGTTCTGATGATTGCGGTAATTGTAACAGTTGGCGGCGTGGTGGCATTCAAGAGGATGCAAGCGCCAGCACAAGTTGTGACACAAGTGCCTCACATGACTAGAGAGCAGATAAAACAGCAGGTACTTGTGCCGTACTTCCAAAAAGCACAGGCTTCAGGCTTAAATCCAAACCAAACGTATTACGCACTTCTGAAGTATGGCTGGCCAGACGATTTGATCAGGGAAACCATTAATGAAATGTACGGGCGTGCACAGTAGTTAGCATAAGTAATTTAAGCACATTTTCTTCTTCAGATTATGACGTATGACTTGTTGCTGCCAGAGGAGAATGAAGCGGAACTAGCGGAGGCAGCAAAAGCTCTCAATATAACTCCTATTTTTCTATATCCTTTCAAGGACAAGAACGAGATTGTCAAGAAAAAGGCGCAGCTGCAGAAACAAAACATTGCTGCTTATGTCGGCGCTTATGTAGTGCCTAAATCTGCCGGCGACTTGAAGAGGGCTGCAAAAATGTGGCTGTCCGCAGATTTCCTGGCTGTCATAAATCCTGGCGAGCTTGCAAGGCTGGCAGTTTCAAACCCGAGATTTGATGCAATTTTCAGAGTTCCTTTTGTCTATGGAAGAGATTCTTTCGAATACAGGCACAGCAACCTTAATGTTGTCCTGGCAAACCTGGCCGCAAAAGACAAAGTTTCTTACGGAATTGACTTTTCATACTTCCTGGAAAATTCAGGAAATTCTTTGGCGAAATTACTGGGCAGGGAGATGCAAAATGTCAGGCTTTGCAGGAGAAAAACAAGAATCCTGATAGCCTCAATGGCCCAGAATGTGTGGCAGTTGCGACTGCCAGAGAACTTGTCTGCAGTAGCGAGGGTATTGGGTCTCAACAGCCCTCAGAGCAAGGCAGCAGTATCGTCCGCTTTTCAGAACATTATAGAACTTAAAGAAAAGCGAAGGTCAGGCAAGCTTGTAAGGCCTGGCGTAGAATTGGTAGATTAGTTTTCACTCAATAGTGAAGAAAAATAGAAACCTTTAAATATGTATTTTCTTTAGTAAACGATACTGTCTAGACCTCCGGTTTGGGCAGTAGGCAGGCGTGGGTATTACCTCCTTAAGACTAACCCGGCCTGGATGGTCACGTTAGTTGGGAATAGCTGGTTTCTGTCAGTGGCCAGCCCGCGTCTGCTTCTTATGATATTGTTAACGTATGGAAGAAGACTCTTTCCAAGCCACATTCTGCTAGCGAAAGAATTTTAACTGATGTTTGTTGCGTTGTTCTATGGACCTGGATAATCTGGTTTCAGACATCAAAAGGGACTGGGAAGTAGAGCGATATCCTGAGGACTGGAGCTTTATCATAAAAGATGACAAGGAGCTTGAAAAACACGCAACCCCGGAATTCCTCAAGGAAAACAGGGGTTTGATATTCAAGAACAGCAAAAAGGTAAACAAGATTTACCTGACTTGCTTTCCAAGCACGTATGTTTTGAAGGAGATAGCCAAACGAAACATCAAGGACGTGCTGCTTGTCTCGCACCATCCGTTTGACTGGGATGGCACAGGGATGGGCTTCAAAACCTACTCGAAAGAGGACTATGAACTGATGAAGAAATATGGAATTTCAGTGCTGTTCATGCACGTGCCCTGGGATGCTGTCAGGAATGAGGAAAAACGAGTTTCAACAGCTTATGGTACTGCAAACGTCCTTGGCATGAAAGTCAAGGGCGAGTTTGAGGAATATTTTGGTGCAATTGTCTCCCTTTATGGAGACATGCCTGGCAAGAATTTCGACGAGCTGGCAAAGCGCTATGTTGCGGAGAAACTGGGCAACAATCATCTGAACTTGTTCAAGTTCGGCCCAAATAAAATCGGCTTGGTTGCAATCGTGCCTGGCGGCGGCAACAGTGCCGAATGGCTTGATGACGCTTACAAATTGGGTGTCAGGACTTACCTGACAGGCTGTACAGACAGGTGCAAGCATCCTTATCAGCAGGCAAAGACAAAAGAATTCCTTGCAAAGGCCAAGGAGCTGAAATTAAACATTATCGGCGCGAGCCATTATTTGACTGAAAAGTGGGCTATGGAACAGTCAAAACTTTATTTCGGGAAGTTTGGATTGCCTGTTGAATTCATAGAAGACCTCGCACAGATGAAAGTACTCGACTGAGACAACATTTTTATAGTAGTACTTATTGTGCCAAAATATGGCGAGCAGAAATACGATAAGGGGACAAAGTTCTGATTTTGTACGAATGATGATTGAAAAAGCACAGAATAAAGAAACGCCCGCAAGTCCAGATGCGCCTCAGCTAGACCCTCACAAGATCGAAGACATTGTAAGGAACCTGAAGGACAAGACGATGCCAAAATCAAAGCCGTTTGAGCCCAGAAGAAAGATCTAAAGCTTGGCTGCTATTTGTTTAAGCAACTGTCGACCTCTTAGTTTTGCCTGCGGGTCAAAGAGACCTCCTTCGAGAATGTAATCCCCTTTGTAGCCTATTGATTTTAGCATTTTCAGGACACGTTCAAAGTCTATTTCGCCTTTTCCGACTGTAAAATGATCTGTTTGTCCTTTTTTGGCATCAGATATGTGCACTTCTTCTATGTATTTGTTTGCAGATTTGATGTCTGTAAACATTTTCTTGTAAGGGTTTGGAGAAGATTGTGCAATCAACCATAAATGCTGTAAATCCAAAACAAGTCTGAGGTATTTTGATCGTTTAATTACGCTCAAACATTCAGAAATATCCGTAAACGCGTGTTTGCGAGGGTCCATATTCTCAAACCCGAGCAGAATGTTGTATTTTTTGGCAAATAGAAGCAAGAGCTTTATGGATTTGTTAAAATTTTTACGGGCAATTTTTTTGCTTACGTGCGAACTGCAGGGGTGAAAAACAACAATGTTTGAATGAAGTTTTTTTGCTAAGATTATGCATTCTTTTAGCTTGCTAATTGCTTCTTTTCTGAGCTTAGCATCAGCAGAAGAGATATCAAATGCTAAAAAATGCGCGTGCACAGTGTATTTTACTTTATAATTCGGTTCGATCTTGTGGAATTCAGGCATTACTTCCAAAGCATCAAATTTGTTTTTAATCGCAAATTTTTCAGCTTCCTTAAAAGTTCGTGCAACCCCTGCACTCGTACCTATCTTTATTTTCATTATAATTTGACTAAATTGTTATTCTTTAAAAGTTTGATGCAACTTGTGCGTAACATGCTCTGGTTTTAGTCTTATTGTAAGTGATGCAACGATTATAATTATGCCCATTACTAGAAAAGCCCAATTTATGTTTGTATTGGCAATCCAGCCTAGTGTGGGCCTCACAGTAGTTTCATATAATGCGCCTAATAGGGCTATTACTGACAGGACTGTTGCCCTATTGAAACTCTTGATGTGAACATTTCGGTAATGTGCGAACAAAGGTTCGCCAAATCCGCTAATTGCAACTATGGCTATGAATGCTGCAGTAGCGATTAACGGATTTTTAAATAAGGCTAATATTACGTAGAGAATGCCTGGTGCTAAGGTTACAAATAAAATTCCTTTGCTAACACCAAGTTTTTCTTCAACTTTGTAGGCATATTTACTGGCTAGCGCTGAAAGCACAAACGAAACCGCAAGGATTGTACCGAGCAATGCAACACTAATCCCTAATGATTTCAAGTATGGCTGGTACAACAAAGTTATTATGTGGAAAAATGGCGCCGCAAAAATACTTAGCAAAACAATCCTTAGTAAGGAAGGATTTGATTTTAGTTGTTTAAGCCCTTCAGGAAGTGATTTGAAAGGATTTAACTCTCGTTTTTTCTCCTTGTATTTTGGCTCCTTTAGCGTCAGCGAGAATAAAGTCCCAATAACTATTGCACTTATTGCCATTTGGATGAGAAGTATAAATGATTTCATTGAGAGATCTGCGCCAATAATACTGCCGCTAACGCTTGCAATGACACCTGCTGCTAAAGTAGATGCTCCTATTGTGCCCATGTATTTATGCATGAGATGTTCTTTCTTCTGGTCCTTCAAAGAATCGTATAGCAGCGCTTCACCGGCACCGGAATAAAATGAAAGAGCTATGCCTGCAAAAGCAGAGGAAAGCGCCAGCATCAAGAAACCTTGCCCAAACAAAAATATCACTTCTGAAAGGATAAGCACTAAACAATACACAATAATTGATGTTTTCCTTCCATAGCGGTCCGCAAAGATTCCAGTTGGGACTTCGAAGAAAAGTATGAACATGATCAGTATAGCTTCCAAGCTGACAATTTGGAAAAGATTCAAACCTTTCTGCAAATAGATAAAAGTTACTATAGCATTAAAGAAAAACAAACGGTTGAAAAAATTTATGGCAATTAATTTGAATATATTGTCAAATTTCATAGCTTTACTACGTCACCCATCTTTGGCGCGATGGCTTTTATTCCGAACCTGCTGTTTATCTCTGTGGCGAATTTTTCGCAGTATTCGCCGTGTACGCAGACAACCTTTTCTGGCTTTATCTTTTGCACGAATTTCAGCAGTTCGCTTCTTCCGGCATGAGAGCTGAAGTCAAATGATTCTATCTTCATCTTGACTTTCATGTTGATTGCGCCGCAGATATATTGCCCAGTATCTAGCAAATATCGCCCAGCTGTCTTTGGAATCTGATAACCTGTAAAGATTATTTTACAGTCTTCTCTTGGGTAAAGCTGCTTCATGTAATGTACAATTGGCCCGCCTTCCATCGCTGCCCCCGTTGTTAAGATTACACCAGGCTCGCGCATTGCATTGTTCCTTTCTTCAGTTTCATAAAGTGGGATTGCATTCTCGACTGCTGAATGCAAAGCATTGTGGTCTTGTACAAATTCAGGATGTGACATTGCAATGCTTGTTGCAGCTTTGGCCATACCATCCAGGTAAATTGGCCAGTTGGCGCCGAACTTGTCAAGTATCATCAGGATTTCTGGTGCACGAATAGAATAAATCGGAAGCAGGGCAATGCCGCCGCTCTCAACAGTCTCTTTGATCTCCCTGTAAAGTCCCTTCTCAGACTCTGCCCTGTCAGGATGTTCTTTGCTCGAGTATGTGGTTTCCATGATAACCGTGTCTATGTTTTTACCATCATATCTGGCGCCAGCAACGACTCTTTGTGGGTCCAGCTTGAAATCCCCAGTATAGAGAATCTTTTTACCATCGGAATTCACGACAAAGATGCAGCTTCCTGGAATGTGCCCTGCATCCCAGATGCCTACAGTTGTCTTTGGCCCAACTCTGATTTCATCACCATAACTGACCCTTTGGAATGCCTTCTTGAGATCCAATACATCTCCCAGCCCGTACTTGAGCTGGTAGCCTTTGATTTTTGCAATCTTCATAGAATCATGCAGCAATAAATCGCAGTACTCTACACTTGGTGCGGTTGTGTATGACTTGCAGTGCGTCTTGCTAAAAAGCATTGCTGTGTTGCCGAGATGGTCTAAATGCCCATGTGTCAAAAATTGGGCATCAACCCTTTCTTTCGGCATCTTAGGAGCTTCGCTGGTCTCTACTTTTGTGCCGTAATCGAGCATTACGTTTTTCTCGCCTTCAAGAAAAATAGCATTCCTGCCAACTTCCCTAAAACCGCCTAAACAGTGTAATCTCATTTGTGCCTCAGTAAGTGTGATTATTTCTTTTTCTTGGCCTTAGGTGCTTCTTCTTTCGGGGCTTCCAAACTGACGCCAAGTTTTTGCAAAGCTTCGGAATGTGCTTTCAACAAAGCATCAATGATTCCAATCAGGCGTATCATTTCCTGCCTTTCTTTTAGCAATGTTGTTATAGCTCCCTTGTGAAAACCAATTTCTTCATCCTTTGCCATAGCGATATTTCTTTTTTTCTATTTATAAAACTATGCGACTTTGAAAGGTTTTTAAACCGTTAAAACTAATGGAGCTATGGCTATTAGAGATTTCAAACCCATGCTTTTGACATATGAAAGCCTCATGTTCCTTTGCGTGCAATTCATAGCATTAGGCACTGGCGTGCTTTTGCTGAAGACTGGCCAGGCACAATTGCCGCCGATTGAAGGCGGTTTCTGGAGACTGGGGCAGTTCCTTGTCGCTTTCCTTGTTGCGCTTGTAGTGATTGTGCTTTTATTGAAGTATTTGAAAACCCCAATATCGTTTGGGCTATTTTTCGCATTCCTGATTTTCATAGGCTCGCAAACCGTATTTGCAGCTTTGCTGTCAGTATCCAGCAACATGTTAAATGATCTTTCAATTCTAATTCTTTCAATTGCTTTGGCAATCGGAATAATTGCGTTGAGATGGTGGAAACCAAACCTCATAACGCATAACATTGCGATTTTCCTGGGCGTTGCAGGCGTTGCAGCTTTATTAGGAACGAGTTTAAGGCCTTGGCCGGAAATTATTATACTCTTAATTGCATTGTCTATCTATGATTTCATTGCAGTCTTCAAGACAAAGACGATGGTCTCGATGTTCAAGCAATTGCTGAAGAGAGGAGCGCCTCTTGCAATCATAGTTCCAGAAAGCCCGTATCAATTTACAGCAAATGTGCATAAGGTCTCGAAAGCAAAACTGAAAGGAACAGGCGGGAAAGTCTTGATGTTAGGAACCGGAGACCTGGCATTCCCTGCCTTGTTTGCAGTTTCAGCATATGCAACAGCAGGATTGCCCGCTGCCCTTGCAATAATGGCTGGCTCAGTTGTCGGATTAGTTTTCAATCATTATCTGCTGATGGTCAAGAAGTTCAGATTCATACCAGCACTGCCATTCATCGCAGCATTCTCCATAGTAGGGTATGTGCTTGCAATCCTTCTATTTTGATTTGTATTTATCTGCAAGGGCATTGTACCAATTTAGAACATTCTCATTGATTTTAAATCCAACTTTGGAATCCAGTTGTAAGGTGTAGTACCTTTCCTTTACCAAACTTAAAGAAAGGTCTACAAAATAAGATGAACGAGAACCGGTCTTAGTTTTCTCTTCTTCATGACGTGAGTTCAATGTAAAGTCTGCTTCATAAATTTGATAGTGATTTGAAATCAAGCTGTCTGTAAGATTTTGTGCTGTTTGAAAATTATGTTTGTCAAAATTAATTCCGAAGCTATAAGGGCGCCCGCCTTTAATTAGTCCTTCGAGGAAAGCTAATTTTTGCTGTTGGGAATTTTCATTACCACAGAATAAACATTCCTCTTCAATGTCTATTTTATTTTTATCATACTCTATGCCCAAACCTGAATAAGGGATTGCACCTTCACTTATGCATCTGGCAATGTGCGCTTCGAGGGTTCTAGGAATAGGTCCCAATAGTAACGCTATACTGCCGGTTTCGGGCACTACAGGTAATGTGTGTATTGCATCAAAAAAAAGATCGCTTGAAGTGCTTCTTATGACTTTGGAGTTTTTGCCCATGAGAATTTCATTCCTGAGAAGTTTTAAAAGACTTGCAACACAATTTTTCCTATGGGCACAAAAATCGAAGATAAAGAAAGCAAAATTATTTATGATTTTATAGCTGCCATCAAGAAAGATCCTGCGAAAGCATTGTCAGAAATTGGTACGGTGCATGAACAGTTGCCTGATAAAAGGTATGGAGTAATTTCTATTTACAATGCAATAGGCTCTGTTTATAGAAATCTTAGCAGAGAGAATAAAGATACAGCTTTAGCCTTTGTTCTTGATACCCTCAGCAGAGAGAGATACGATGTCGCCCAAGGCGATTTTGCTTCTGTAATTGACGATGCGCTCTTACTAGCAGACATTGATATCGCAAGTAATCACTTGTACTTGCCGGGGGTATTTGACGGTAGGGAAAGAATTTTGACTAGGAAGATAAAAGACTTTGATGTTATTAAGGAAGAAGTACTGACCAAAGAGGGCCACATTTGCAACGATAAAGTCCATAGCGAATTTATCCTGACTTATGGCTTGCTAAGAAGCGATTACTGGAGCCATAATGAGGAATTTGCCAAAGCGCTGAATCCGAAAGTTTTGGATTATACTGTTCGCGGGATAGTGTGGATGCAATTCGGTCGCGCAACTAACGAAAAGCAAATAGAAAAAGGCACTAAGAGACTGGAAGAACTTTTGCCACAATGCGTTTATGGTAAAATAGAGCCGATGAGGCTTGAAGGCGGCTGGGTAACTAATCCTGATATTATCCGCGGATAAAAATGGATAATTACAAGATTAAGCTCAGGGAGCGGGTTGCGGAAGTTTTGAGAGAAGATAATACTGGGCATGATATCTACCATTCAGACAGGGTTTATAGTTATGCCAGAAAAATTGTGAAAGGTGAGAGTTGGCTCGATTATGTGAATGATAATGTATTGTTTGCAGCAGCAATGCTGCATGACGTTGGTCACCAGCGATGCCTGAAGGAGGGCGATAAATCGCGGAAGAAGCATGTAGAATACAGTGAGCAGTATGCAAGGGGTGTATTGCGCAGCATGGATGTGCCCAAAGATGAAATAGATCGTGTCGTTGCGTGCATTCACCTTCACGATGATACGAAGCCATGGGGCAAAAAGACGCCGACCGATATTAAGGAAATACTAGCCTTGCAAGATGCAGATAACTTAGAGGCCATGGGCGTATTAGGCCAGTTGCGGGTTTCATTTTATAGCTACGATAATAAGTTGATGTTCTATGATCCCCAGTTGTCCAAAACAAAAAATCTTGAAGAAAGCAGGAATAAATGCATAATCTATAATATGATTTGGCACCTTGGCCTTTACGAAAATCTCAATACTGGGACTGCAAAAATTCTGGCTAAGAAGAAAGATGCGTCTGCAAAAAGGATGATTGAAGACTTGCTGGAAGAATTGGATGTTTCTGAAGAGTAACCCTTACTCGCCCATGAACTCGTCTTGGGACAGCTCTTTCTGCAACAGGTTCTTTTCTTTCAGGTATTGCGTTGCAAGTATCCAGAATATCAGGCCGAGTGATTTCGTGCCCTTGTTGTTGCAAGGCACCAGGTAATCAACCGTTTCAAGAGTGTTGTTTGTGTCGCACAGCGCAATTAATGGGATTCCCGATATCTGTGAATCGCGGACAGCATTCTTGTCAGGGTATGGGTCTGCAATAAGTATTATTTTTGGCTCGAAAAAGGTTGCCAAAGCAGGATTCGTTATGATGCCCGCAGGGTACCTGCCTGCAAAAACTTTTGCACCAGTGTATTTGCCGAAAGCCTTGACAGCTTTCCAGCCATTTTCCCTTCTGCAGACAACTAAAATGTCTTCAGGGTTGTATTTTGAGAGTATCTTTGCAACCATCCTTAGCCTTCTGTCTATCTCAGAAAGGTTCAGGGTGCTAAGGCCTTGGGGGTTTATCTTGTAAACGAAAGGCATCATCTGCTTCGTCCTTATTTTTGTGCCTATGTAAACGCCGGATGAAAGATATTGTTCCATTGGTACAAGAAGCTGTTCCTCAATAACCATTTCTTTATCGTCAGACATAGTTTCGCCTTTCGGAAGGGTTATTTAAACGTTGTGCATTGACTCATGTCGATTTGTAGAGCACTTGATAATCTTGCTGGTAGCCAGCACGTGCTATTACGCAAGTTGGCTTAATCCCCATGCCAGATTTTGATGGCAGACGGAATGCCAAATCATTCTCACTTATGTCTGCTTTTTTAGCGGCTTCTAAAAACACTCCGCAAGGCTCATAATCGATGTCAATATTATAGTACCTATTTTGATGGCTAACTCCACCCCATTTACAATCTTCCACCATTTGTTTGTATTCTTTTACAAGTAATTTTTCTAGCTCTTTTTCAAAAATATCAATCTTTTCGTTCTTGATTTTTGGTTTTGTGGCGAGTTGCGTTGTTGCAAACATATCCATCTTGTCATCGCCTGTCTGATGTTTGTAGTTTATGTCTCTGAGATGGTCTGCCCACCATTTTGCCGCCACTTGAAACGCTTTAACATGTATCATGCAGTAAACAAAAAGGAAAGTCATAAAAGGGTTATGCTGCAGCCCTTTCGATTTTTTTTATCAGCTCGTATTGGAACTATGTAATTTTAAATAACTATCTAAGTACTAGGAGGTATGGTAATATCACAAAGTCGCAAATCCACCCAAAAGGGTGTGGATAGCAAAACCCCAAGTATTGAAGAACAAATGAAAACAGATCATATTATGGAAGGAATGCTATTGGAGGTTATTTTATTTGAAGGAGCAAAATATGATAGTGGTGAAACAAGGGGCAATTGGGGCGAATATGGCGGTAGACGAGAATTTGATATCCCTTTTCGGGGAGAAGTGACACAAAAACCAGGACAGAAAGTTGTGGGTTCTGTAGCGGGCATACACGAACATGGATTGACCTTTGATGTGTTGGGAAATCTGTATATACCTTGTTGCGTAATTCATTCTTACAAAATATTAGACTATAAAAAATAAAATATTATGATTTCTTTTCGATTTTTATCAGCTCATTTAGCTTTGCAAGCCTTTCCTTCCCTGCAATGCCGAACTTGACAAAAGGAGCCTGCCAGGCAAATGCCAGATGTGCAATTGTCGCATCTGTTGTTTCGCCAGACCTGTGAGAAATTATTGGAGTTATTCCTTTTTTCACAGCATAATCAAAGACATCTTTTGTCTTTATCAGGGAACCAGCCTGGTTTGGCTTGATTATGACTGCGTTTATCGCGTTCTCATTTGCAGCATTTTCCATCCTTTTTAGATTAGTTGCAACCAAATCATCACCGCAAACCATGGAATATTTCTGCTTTTTCAGAAGTTTTGTGAAATCCATGACCGCATTTTGCTGGAACGGGTCTTCCAGGTAGAATAAATTGAATTCATAGGCGAGTTGTGCAATCAGTTCTAATTGTTTGTCTGCTTTCAATGCGCCGAAATCGCGCCAGTGATATTCGTTATGCGCAAACATGTTTGATGCCGCAAAATCACAGCCGATTTGTGATTGGCCTGCCACATCCGAAACCAGTTTCAGCACCTTATGGACTGGCCAGCTGGTCACCCATGCATGTTCCAAAGTTTGTCTTCCAGCCCTTAGTTTTTTCCCAAGTGTTTTGTGAATATGTTGTGCCTCTTTTACATCAGATGCGAAAGAATCAGTTTGTGGTGATACGAGGATTTCTTGTATTTCTATGGACTTTTCAGCATGCGCGCCGCCGCCAACAACATTTGCCAGCAGTCTTGGCATGACTTTTGCTTTTGGGTTCAATAATTTCCACAAAGGCTTCTTCTCATCTTTTGCCCACGCATTCAGGATTGCAAATTCCAGCGCAATGGTTGGATTTGCACCAAAGATGTTTGGAAGTTTATTCTCCAGCTTTTCAAGGTCCGAGAAATCCTCAAACCTGAAACCTTTTAGTATGTGTTTTAGCTTTGCATTAACGAACCTCACAGATTCCCCTGCCGAAACAGGATAATCAAGAGCTTCATACTTGCTTTTCGAAGTTCCTGATGGCGCAGCGCCAGAGCAGCCATTGACAAAAATCTGTATCGTTGGCTTCTTTCTGCTGTCAAGAATAGCTTTTGCAGATATTGTGTTAATCCTCATGGCCAGTTTTAGTTATAAAATCCTGGCTTAAAAATAGTTCTATGCAATCTCTTCGACTTTCGGAGGCATTGGCCTTCTGATTGATATTGGCAAAACGCCCGAGTTGAATTCAGAACTTGCAATCTCTGTGGTGTCGAACATGTCTTTCTGTCTCTTTATCAAAAGTGGTGCGCCCATTGCTAATTGCAGGGCTCTTGCGCCGATTATGCGCGCTACCTCGTATTTAGTGTATGTCCCAAATTCAGTTTTTTCAACCATTTTACTTGATTAGCTTGCGGTGCTCTTTTGCCTTCTCGACAGCAAGGTCAAATATGTTCAGGAGTTCTTCTTTCGTGAAGGTGCCTTGTCCGCCTTTCTGCATGGCAACAAGTTTTCCGTCTGCCAGAGAAGATACTGATAATCGAGTGTCCAACACATTTTCCTCTTTCCTGTCTGGGTCTATGAATATGTAGCTGGCATTCTTGGCGAATGTCACCAAGACTGGCAATTTGCTCATGTCCAGCTTCTTCTTTGACATTTCCTTGAACATGACTTTTTCTTCCTTTTCGTCATATTTTGGAAGAACAGCGTTCTTTAGAGCAATAACTGCAGCCAATGCAGCAGCATCAAGCAGGTTGCCATCATCATTCATTGGATAAATGTCAACAAACGTCATCCAGACTTTTTCCTTTTCCTTGATGCATAACTTTGTGAAATCTATACAGTGTGATTCCCTGATACCGCGGTCAACAACCCTTGCCAGTTCAACTGCTGCAGGGCCTGGTGGTCCTGGTTCAAAGTCGGGGTTAGCCAAAGGACTTAACTCAGCATTAACCATAAGGACACCTTCGTCTTGCGTGTCTGGGAATGGTGTGCCAACATCAAATTTGACTCCGACAATGACTTCAGTGTTGCCTATCTTTACTCGTGCAGAGCCGTTTGCTCTTGGTATTGGGTTTACTTCAACTTCAATAGGCCTGTAATCCATCAGCTTTCTGCTGTCGTGTCGCAAGCCCTTTTCCAACAATGAAGTTACGAGAGTTTTATACTGATCCATTTTCATCTCCTTCCCCTTCCACTTCAGCAGACTTTTCTGAAGCGTATTTGTCCTTCAAAGCCTTCTTCTGCAGCTCATAGATTTCTTCGCAGGCTTTCATTGACATTTCAATCATCTGTTCAGCTTCTTCTCGGGTTATTTCGCCATCTAATTGCAAAAGCGTGATTTCTTTTGTCTTAGGCATCATTGCGAGTGGCATGTCCGCCTCGCCGAAGTTGTCTTCAGGCTCAAACAAATCCAAGGCAACCTGGCCTTCGATTTTTCCACTGGCAATTGCAGTGACAATGTCCCGCATTTCAATGCCAGCATCAGCAAGTGCAACAGCTGCAGCGTTTATTGCGGCTGTCCTTGTTCCTGCATTTGCGTTCGTGACTTCTATGTAAACATCAATCTTTGTCCTTGGGTATTTTTCCATAAAGACTGCCGGCAACAGAGCGTCCTTTATGACCTTTGAAATCTCCGTGCTTCTTCTTGACGGACCTGGCCTTGCCCTGTCTGTGGTTGAAAATGCAACCATTGTGTAAATGCATTCCATGTAAGCGCGGTCCTGCAGCTGGAAGTGCTTCGGGAAACATTCCCTTGGCCCGTAGACTGCTGCAACAACCCTGGTTTCACCCATGGTTAATGCGCAGGAGCCGTCAGCATTCGGTATTACGCCTGCCTTGATTGTTATTGGCCTTAGTTCGTCTAGTTTCCTGCCGTCCAATCTCTTTCCGTTGACAATTAACTTATCAGGAGAGCCTGCTTTTTTTCCGCCCATTTTACTTGTTTTCCTCCAGCATTTTCTTTATTTTATCAGTAAGACCTTTCTTGTGAGATTCAACTTCTATTGTCTTTATGATTTTTTCAACAAGAGCTTCCTTTTCAGGTGTGCCCTTTGCCCAAACCCAGCCGTTTTGTCCCACGACAATCTCGCAGCCGGTTGCATCTTTTATCATGCCAACCATTGAGCCCTGCTTGCCGATTAACCTTGGCACTTTTACAGGTGATATCTCAATCAATATGCCGCCTCTCAGGCGCCTGTAAGGCCGCCTTGATGCGGATAATTTTACAAATTTTGTTTCTGTGATTAAAGTGACTTCGGCGAAAATATAATCTCCCAAATCGAAAAATCTTGTAAGGTCTGCGCCCCTTGGTATGTATTCTGAAGTGCCTTCTGCTAATGGCAAGTCTGCGGCATATGGTGAGTTTATTTCAATTGACCATCCGCCAGGCAAAACTGCAATTACTTTTCCGACAAGAGCATCCATCTTTTTTGGCATGTATCTGCCGGCCAAAGGTATGACTTTTACAACACGGCCTTTTACTGAAGCCATGCCCATAACTGAAGCGAAAATCTTCTCGCCTTCCCTGTAAGCTTTTCCGGAAGGCAGATATTCGATACCTTCAGCAAGAATATCACCAGGAACTACAATTTCTCTGTCGCTCACGTACAGTTTTTCCATCACAAGTCAGACATGGAAACATATCTTTTGTCTTACCGTTTCCGGAATTTGTCTATCCTTTTCAAAAAAGCTAAAAAAATATTGATTTATAAATGTTTGCTTAGCCCTCCTTTGAAAGAAGCTCTTAAAAGGAAGAGATGAAATGTGTGAAAATATGAAAGAATCATATAAGTATGGAATTGGTTTTTGGATAGGTGCTCTTGTTTACAGTTCAATTAATATGGTTATGAATTATACTAATGCTGCCCAAGGCAAAATTTTGATGTATAACTATCTCATAATGGGGGTAGCTGTTATTGGTTTTACCTTAAATTTGATTTTATTGAAAAGGCTGAAAAAATAAGCAGGAATTATTGTTTCTTCTCTTCTTCGATTGTTGCCTCGCCCGCTGTAAGCTTGTTTATTACTGCCCATATTTCGGTCTTCAGGCCAGCAGGGCATTCCATCTTGAATTTTACAGAGCCATCGTTCTGCCATTCCTCATTTTGCAAGGCATATTTTTTCTTTAAAGTTGAATAAGCTGCACCAGCATACTGCACAGGCAGCTGGACTGTGAATTTGGATTTTTCAAAGCTTAATGGCAAAGCTACGCGCAATTGCTTTATGATAGGCTCAATCTGGGCCTCAGCCGGCTGGTAAGCATCAATATGTACTTTGACCTGCTCCATTGCAAGTTCAATTCTTTGTACAGGGTGCGGCGCTCCAGTCCTTGGGTCTGAAGAGTTTTGGTGAATGTATTGTATGATCTTGGTTTTCTTGACTTCAAACATTTTCTTTCTCTGTTCTTCTGTCAAGGCGAGCTCGCCTTTCCTTAGAATTATTTTTGCCGCGTCAATCGGGTTATCAACGCCAAGCCATAGCTTTATCTTTCCAGCAGATTGCCTTTCACCTTTCTTAGCATCAACCCAAACTTCTAAATTTTCCAAGAAGTCCCTAGGGTCGATTTCCTTCCCCTGCCTGAACTCCAAAGCCTTGTCAGGGTCTTTCAAAACAATTTCAAAATCTTCGCCGCCTTTCTTCATGCGGGCTATATTGAATGCAACTTTTTCCTTCACGAATACATTTGACGGTCTGCCTTGTGGCATTTTACTCACGCATTTGCAACATATCTGTGCCTTTTGCTGTAATTGTTGCGGCTTCCAGCTTTTCCAGGCTGAATTCCTTGTCGAGTATTTCCTTGAAAACTTCCAGGGCTAATTTCTGGGCATCTTCCAGCTTCAAGCCATCCTTGTATTTCCTTTCAATAACTTTGTTGGCTTCCGGAGCACCCATTCCGATAGCTCTTGCCAGATATTGAGTGTATATTCCTGAAGGGTCTGTTTCGTATAATTGTGAGCCCCTCTTGTCAATACCCGCAAATAAGAATGCGATTCCGAATGGCCTTATTCCGCCGTACTGCGTGTAGGCTTGTTCCAGGTCAGATACATACTTGACAACGCCTTCGATGTCAACAGGCTCGCCATAAGTCAGCTTGTGCTGCTGTGCAAAAACCCTGCACTTCTTTATCAGAACTCGTGCATCAGATGTGTAGCCTGCGAATGTCCCAGCTACATGATCATCAATCTTTGAAATCTTGTGGACAGATTCTGCAACCATCAGCTTTTCAGTAATTCTCCTGTCAGAAACCAGAAGTATTCCATCCTTGTAGACTATTCCTAAAGTCATGGCACCATGACTTACTGCTTTTTTAGCATATTCAACCTGTAATAGTCGTCCGTCTGGCGAGAACACAGTTATTGCCCTGTCGTAACCCATTGCCTGTTGTGGTAGAATTTGCATTTTATTCACCTTTTAATTTTAATATAGCGCCTGAGACTTTCGTAACACTTAGCCTCACTTTTCTGTCTGCAATCGACTTTATAAGATTTAGGGCAAATTTTGTCTCATCCACATATTTGTGCCCGGTTTTTACAATTACAGTTTTGCCATTCCAGGTATCTGAAACAACCTGTATGCCTGCCTTCGCAACCCCAAGTTCTCCCAGGAACTGCAAACAGGAATTCAGAATTGCATTTTCCAGTTCTTTTTTCTCCACAGAAGATTCAGATTCGACTTTCACAAGAAGATACCGCTTCCTCTCCCGCGCCGTTGATGAAATCGTCTTCAGAGGCATGGATTAAAGTATTCGATAGAGTTTAAAATGGTTTTGAATGGAAGCCTAAGCGTAATTTTTTATGGTTTTTTTGCAGAAGCTGACAAAATCCTTGTCTTTCATGTATGTTTTTGAAACCTTCAGGTAATCTTTCGAGGCAGAAATTTGTTCTTCGCTCCAGTATTTTGCAAACCTGTTCATGCAGTGATCAAGCTTGTCACTGGAATATGTTATTGCTGATGCAATGAGCAGGTTGGCTTTGCCAAAATTAAGAAGCTTCCAGGTACCTTCATGGCTTTTTTCGTAATAATCGAGTTTTATTTCTTCCACAGCGTTGCTGTACGTCCATGTCTCAACGTCCTTGTTCAAAAATCTGAATGTGAAATCCAGCGGCCTTCCGTTCATCTTGTCGCAGTTGGCTGCCCAGCTGTTCAGAAGTTTTTCTTTCCGCAGCTTTTCCCTTATTTTTGTGCCGGGAAGGGGCGATAAGATTCCGTATCTTACGCCCTGCCAGCAATAATCGCACATGTCATCCACAGTCTTCTTGACTTCTTCCATGGTGTAGTGGGGCGCCGGAATGATGTAACTAATTGTCAGCGGGATTGTCCTCGCCGCCCTGTCCAATATTTTCTTTTCACTTTCAACATCCCTTATTCTGCCTGCCAGCCTTCTGCCGTAAATCCTTGCAAGCCTGTTTGTAACAAAATCACGGCCGACAAACAGCGCATCGTAATTCATGTTCTTTATGCTCTGCAGGTTTGGTTTTGTAAGCGTGTCGAGGTCTGCATAGCTTGTTTTTGAGGCTTCGATGCCCTGCTCTTTTAGTGCCTTGTCAAGAGCCACGGCGTGATTAAAATCCAGGAAATGGTTGTCATCGACAAAGATTATGTTTTCCAGTTTCTTCCTGTCGTTGATTTCTGCAATTTCCTCAGCCACGATATCAGGGTCTCTGTTGAATGTCCCTCCCCTGACCCTAACACAGGAACAATAATCACACTGGTTTGGGCAGCTGTACCTGCTGATGTCTGAAAGTTCCTTTAACTTGCCCATGCGCTTGCTGAAGCTTGGAGTCATGCAGAATTCAAGGAATTTTCTTTCGATTTTTTCATCGAAAGGCTCCATGAGCTTTCTTTTTGTGAGCTTTATTTTCCTGCCTTCCCGGTAAGCTATGTTTGGGATTTCTTCCAGAGGTGTTCCCATTACAATCTCGGCAAGCTGCCTCTCGCCAGGGCCTATGACTATGACATCAACAAGACCCTTGGTCTGTTCAAGAGTTATGACTGGTACCGCTGTTGCATGCGGGCCTCCCAGCACAACAGTCGGGAGCTTTCCGTGAATCTTCTTCAGGCCCCGCAGCATATTTACAACCAGGTAATAATTTGGGGTTATGGTATGGACGCCGAGGACTTCGCAATTGTCAAGCCTTTTTTCAAGATTCCTGAGCGACTTTTTGTATGACTGGGTTTTAGCCATCTCCAGCGTCATGTCAAAAATCTCAGCATCCGCTTCGGTGTTATGCTCGACATAGCTGGCCAGTATGGGCAGGCTCACAGGGGCACAGCTGTAGTCCCGCACTTTCATAATATTTGTCAATATTACATTACTCATAGAAAGCTCTGCTTAGTTAGTTTTAAAACAGAAGCGATAAAAAATAAGAAAAAATCAGACCTTGAAAACAAGGTCTTTGGCCTTTACTGGACCAGGGACTTTCATTCCGATATCGTCGCCTTTCTTTGCAGACTTGATTACCTCATGCTCGACTTGCATGGATGTTATTTTCATTTTGATGTTGGTCTGCGGGCCTTCAATCGCGAGCTCATCGCCGACTGCAACCGGAGCGTTAACTTTGATCACAGCAACCGAAATCTTGTCAAAGAAGTGTGTTACCGTACCGACAAGTTTCTTTCCAGTCATAGTGCCTTCTGGCTTGGCTTTTACAGCGATATCTTTTGGCTTTACCTTTGCAGCCTTAGGTTTTATAGTAGCTTTTTTAGCAGGCATGTTAATATGTCCTCCACTAACCCTTAATCCAAAAGAGATATATAAAAATCTATGCCTCAGCTCTTATCCCGTTTAGTCCAGCAGAATAATTCTTTTATAGGTTGTCAGCGTTTAGTAGTATATGACTGAGTCAAAAGACCTAGAGTCATTGCCCGTAAAAGAGCTTGAAACGATAGTCAAGTCAAGAGAAAAATTCATTGGCAAGACAATTAATTTTCTTGAAAATGTGATGCTTGGATTAGATAATACTGATTTGGACACAGAGGTTGACCGCAAGGAAGGCTCCACTAACATATACGTCAAGCGGGAAATAATTGACTTTCTAGGGTTTGGCATAACCTGGGAGACTGGCGGAACACATTACTCCCACAATACAGACAAGATGGATATTAATTACGATGGCGGGGGTGGCTATCAGCATGTTTTCCAGGCCAGTTACAATGAAAACAGCTATAATATTGAGGAGCTTGCGGTCTACATATCTGGTCCTTGGGAAGCTGCGATGGGGCGCATGATTAAATTAGGAAAGCGAAAAGCCATATCTAAGTATAAGTCTTGGTTAAAGAAACAAGAGAAGCAGGAACAAGCAGGGGAGAGAATAAGTGCAGAAGAGAAGAAGATTCGGAAAGAGGCCGGTAAAAGAGAATCGTTAATGGCAGAAGCTAAGCAATTGAAACTTGTTGATTGATATGGAAGAAGACGCTTGTAAGACATGCAAAAGAAGGGGAGATTTAGGTTTAACGCCTGAAGAAGTGCACAAAAGAGTTCAGCAATATCTGATAGATTCTGAAAAATACAAAAAACACCTAGAATCACTTTCAGAAGAAGATAGAAGTATGTTTTTGTTTAAAGAAGCAGTGTTTAGCGCCAGAAATGAAAGGGGTGAGAAGCCAGAATTTCCAAAACCAGAGGATGTTGGCATCTGGCTGATTAAGAGCGGTGTTTTTTATGTGTCTGATGAGTCTAACGAGTATCATGCCAGAAGATCTGACATGGGAATATTCCGTGGAAGATATGTTGATGTTCTTGCAGAAGGTATGCAGATGAGCGGATTTTATCCGCGCGACCAACGCGGTTATTTAGAGGAGAATTATACATATTACGGTTTAGGTTATATTATAACAGCACCGATAAAAGACATGACTGCAGATAAAAGCCTTGATGACTTGCTTGGAGGAACCAATGCCGAATAAACAGGATAAATATTTGGGAGCAAATATCACCTTGGATTCGCATTACTCATCCTTTCAGATTCTTGAGATTACCAAGCAATGTGCCAAGCTGAAAAGCACGCTAGGCGACCTTGAGCTCATAATACATTTTGACCCTGATGATGAGCTGGACAAATCTGAGCCTTGCCTAAGGGAGCAATT
This sequence comes from uncultured Candidatus Woesearchaeota archaeon, assembly GCA_903864915.1. GTDB lineage: Archaea > Nanobdellota > Nanobdellia > UBA10117 > UBA10117 > CAIPHS01. The sequence continues at coordinate 62,261 of CAIPHS010000011.1, read as the reverse complement.
GGAAGATATCTACCAGTGGCATATGAAGTATTGCGAAGACTGCAAGTCTGGAAAGGAAAAGCCATCAGTGGGATATCATTTGGAATTGTCTGCTTTACTTGCAGAGCTGACAGACAAGCCTCTGCCAAAAGAAGACAAGCGGTTAGAGTTTACTTACGACCCGAATAATGTTGCAGGTGACTGGTTCTGGGAATTGCCTGGAACGCCAGTAAGCACACCTCCTTATGAGATGAGCAAGAAAGAAAAAGAAGCGTTGGAAAAAACTGAAGCCGGCATCGCTGTAAAAATGCATAAAATAAAGAAGAAATTACGCCGGTGAGAGGGGTATGGAAAAACAAGTTTCCACTTTGGAATCGCAGATTCTTATGGAGCAGAAAGCCCTCGCAGATCTTGAATGGCGGGGCCCGGATTTTGATAAGGATGAGGCAATCTATCAGATAAACGATATCCGAAATTGGGGCTTAGGTTTTAACAAATTCAGAAATTATAACAACTGATTAAGTCTTGGCTTTTGGCTTTAGCTTTTCTGGCTTGGTCCACTTGAGCCTTTTTGGGTTTCTTTCCAATTCAAGCATGTACGCATCGCACTTGCCTGAGCAGAAATAGAGAATCTTGCCACTATTCATGATAACTGCCTTTCCGCTTGTCCTGTCAAAGTCCTTTTTGCAATAAGCACATATTGGCATGGTTAAGTCTCCAAAAGTTGCATTAAAAAGCTTTCTGCATAGTTACTTCTTCTCAAGCTTTTCTAATGTTTCCGTCCAGGCTGGCATCTTCTTCAAGTAGTTTACAGTCTTGTTGAAAGCATCTTCCTCGTTCAGGCCATGCTTCTTGGCCATGACGTCCGACATGTTTTCGATTATGTTGCTCAGCGGCAATAATTTTCCATCAGGAGCGCAGAATCTGCAGTATTTCTGGCCTTCACGAATAGGCATTGCACAACTCTCGCAGGGAATATGCACCATGAATAAACTAGAGAATACTAAACTAAAACCTTTTCGCTAGTGCTTTCTGCCTTTTGCGGGCGAGGCTTCAATTTCTGTTTCCCTAAGCATCAAAATGTCGCCAATCTTGAACGGGCCAATGACATTCCTTCTCATTATCTTGCCGACTTCCCTTCCAGACAAAAGCTTTACTCGTGCCTGTCTTCCGCCTTCCCTTGTGCCCATTGTGCCAACAAGTTCCAGGATCTGAGCAGGAATAATCTCGCCGCTAACAAATTCAGTCTGCTTTTTTTGCTGCTGTTGTTGCTGTTGCTGTGGTTCTTCAGTTTTTTCCTTTTTCTCAGCAACAGGTGGCTTTGCCATAATTATTAACTAGAAACAGGCGCTGCTACAACCTCTGTAGGAGCAGGCTTTGCTACTTTTGGCTTTTTTGCAGGCTTTTCTTCTTTCTTTTCCTCAACAGGCGCAACTGGTTTGGCAGGTTTTGGCTTTCCCCTTATCTGTTCTGAAAAGTCAGTCAGCTTCTTTGCTGCATCGCCAGCATTTGCAACTGCGACAGCAGATGTGGCAACAGGCAGTCCTGCTGCTGCGCCAAGGTCTGCTTTTGTATCAACATAAATGCATGCGATTCCCTTTTCCTCGCATAAAATCGGCAAATGCATGATTATTTCGGGCGGGTTGACGTCTGCGGCAATAACAACTAATTTTGCCTCGCCACGCTCAACAGATTTTGTAACTTCATTGGTGCCCTTTCTAATCTTGCCTTGCACACGAACCTCATTGAGCAACTGCAACGCTTGTGCAGCTCGCTCTTTATTCACTTCTGGCATAAAGTTGTCTTAGAAAGTGCCTTTTTAAACATATCGCTGCTGTGGTGATTAAATGGGCAAAGCAGCACAAATGAATTGGTATAAACAGGAAAGCGAGAGAGCGCTCTCCAGACTCGAGACCCTGCTCACACAGAAAACGCTTACCAAGCCAGAGGATTTTGAAGGCACGGTTTCAAATGAGGTATATAGCATCCTTACAAAAATACCTAAGGAAAGAAGACCTGAGTTCAAATATCTGGCAGATATTCTGGTTAATTATTTGGGTGACTGTCTGGACAAGACCTGCCTGTCTGGAAATCCAGCGCAGATAGCTGAACGCGCTGTCTTTAGAAAAAAAATAGATGATTTGAAGACGTATTTCCCAGATCAGCCGTGCGTGTAACAGAAAATAAATTTGTCTTTGCCTTTCTTCTCTAATTTTACAAAGCCAAACCTTTCAAACTGGATTATATCGCCGACTTTGAGATTTTCAACATTCTTCTCGGCAAATCCTTTTTCCACATCACCAGTTGGCATCAAAACTTCTGTTTTGACTGCAAAATCAGTAGGTACCCACTGGATTCTTGGAATTTGCTTGTTTTCCTTGCTCGTGAATTCTGCTTTTGGGTTTAGCTTGATGTTGTAAAGGTGCATTAATCTGACTTCCTGGCCTTTGAATCTGTTGAAATCCTTTCCCCAGACGTAAACCGAATTGTTGACTTTGATTTTCTTGAATTCCTTGTCGCTGTCCGGATGCAGCTTGACTTCGATTTCTTTTACGTTTGGTGCATTTTTTATATTAAGCTCGACAGGTTCTGCAACAAATGAATACCTGTGTGCAATAGGATCGATAAGCTTCCGGTTTATAGAATAAATCATATCCCAGCTTATCCTTGCAACATTTGGGCTTACTCCTAATTCAATTACTAAATGTTCGAAAGTATGTCTTTGTATTCCACGTCGCAACAAAGCACGGACAATACCACATTGTTCGCCAAGAACAATATCATCCCAGCTTTTGTAAATACCTTTATCGAAACCTTCACGGATATATCTTTTGTGAATGTTTGTTCCAATTAGATACAAAAAGCCAAAGTTCACGACATTTGGAAAATTTTTCCAGCCAAAAGCATCAAATATTTTCTTTTGTATTTCTGTGTTTGCAGTATGTTCTACTGCTCTGAAAACATGAGTTATGTCGTAATCATGATCCTCGATTGCGCATTGAAAGTTATACATCGGATAAACATGATATTTTTTACCAGTTACTGCGTGAGGTATATCGCTTATCTTGTAAAGCGTAGGGTCTCTTAACGCAGGGTTCGGGTCATTAATGTTTGTTTTTAATCTCAAAATTGCAGCATGTTCTTTGTATTTGCCAGAGATCATATCTGCAAATCTAGCTTCGTGCTCTTTAGTTGGAAGTTTTCTGCATTTGCATTCAGTTTTAATTGACGCCAATCGACCTTTTTTTTGGCCAACTGTAGAGCAAGTACACACATAGGCTTTAGCTTCTTTAACTAATTTTTTTGCTAAGTCTATATAATAGTCGAAATGATCTGATACTTTGTATATTGGAATGTCTGGCTTCAGCCCGAGAGCATCAAGGTCTTCCCCGATATACTTAATATATTCTGGTTTCATCTTTTCGGGATTTGTATCTTCTATTCGAATGATAAATTTGCCATCATATTTTTTCGCATACATGTAACTGATAAGTGCGGGTTTGAGGTTGCCTATGTGCAAAGCACCAGACGGATATGGTGCAAAGCGCGTAACAACTTTTCCCATCTTAGCACCAGGTAGTTCGGGCAGATCTTTCTTTTCCTCGTGCACTTTCTTCTCAAAGAATTCCGGAAAAATCTTAAGCAACTTTTCTTCCTGCTGCTTTATTGTAAGTTTGTTAACTTCAAAAACGAGTTTTGCAATCTTCGGGGCAAGTTCTTTCATCTGCTCCCGGTATTTGGGATTATCAGCAATCAATTTTCCTATGATTGAACCAGGTTGCGCTTTGCCGCCATGAGAAAATGCATTGGCAAGCGCATGTTTTTCAATCAAAGCATTAATGTCCTCAGCCATGGTTTGAAGTCCAAAAAAGCCAATATAAGTTTTACCTATATGGCAAGTGACGTGGACAACCTTTTTATTCCTTTTTCTCAAGGAAAACAGCAATGGACGACTTTGAAGACGGGAATATTGAGCCTGAACCTAAGATTGAAGAGCCCATAAAGAAGCCGAGAAAGAAGCAGCTGAAATTGAAAATTGAAGAGCCACAAATACCTATCGAAGAGCCTCAGATGGAACCTGAATTATTAGGTCCAATTGATGATGATGAAATTGTTAATCTCACTAAAACTCCTAAGGTAAGAATTAAGCCAAAGCTGGCAAAACCAATGAAAAAAGTCGTAAGGACGCCTTTGCCGGAAATCACAAAAAAGCCTGCTGAGGTCAAACCCAAATTTGCTCCGAGGGCTGAAGAGAAGCCTGTTGAGATCAAGTTTGCAAAGCCTGAAATGATAGAATCAAAGACAGAAAAAATCGAGAAAGAGGCAGGCGTTGCGCATGAAATAAGTCCCGAACTAAAATCAGAGTCAGTTAATATTCAATTACCGCAAGCGCCGGAACAGCCTGCAAAAAAATCAGGTTCTGGCATGATGAAATGGTTTATTGGCGGTGCAGCAATCGCCGCTATTTTGATGATTGCTTTATTTTTCCTGACGGTGCACAACATAAATGGAAGTTATTTCCCAAATAATCCTAACGCTGTGAAAACCACAGGTCTGGCGGTTTACGAGCCGACAAGTCTGCTGGCAGGCTGGACGCTGAATGATTCAAGGACAAACCTTGCAGAAGTCTCATCAGACCTGAGGGCACAGTGGATGCAGCAAAACATCAGCGATGCCGCGATGTGGCATTACACAAAAGGTGCTGAAGACCTGTATGTCTGGCTGCGCGTTTATCCTGACAAGGCAACTCTTGAAAATAACAAAGACTTTACATCCATGCTGGTGTGGGCTTCGGTCACAAACCTAGGTATTGGCGACAAGGCGATTATTGGAGGCTATAAGGCTGGAGAGGGCAAGGTTCCGCTGCTGGTATATGTTGCAAAAGATAACAAGATGTTCTATGCCTCGTACTACAACCAGAATGGCGATTACAATACTACAAACCTTTCTAATGATGAGCACTTCCTGGTCAGTTTCGCCAGAGACATGCTGAGCAAACTGGATGGTGGAGTGCAACAATCCTTAAATAATTCCGAGGTCAACGCTTCTAAATGAAAATAACCACGCTATTGGTATTCACTTTCATTGCTGCTTTAGTTATATTTGTCGTCGGCATGTTCCTCGTTACTGATTACAAGGTAGTCAGGTCTTCGGAAAAAACAACGCAGGAAGTTGTTGCCAATGAAACAAGCAACGAGACTGTGCAGCAGGTATTCCTTAAAGTCTCATCCTGCGGAGACAAGAAATGCGAGGCTTCCGAGCGCTGTGATTTCGCCACGTTTACAACAGGTTGTGTTGAGGATTGCAGCTACACCTGTCCGCAGAAAGTTATAATCAGCAGCCATGTCAGCGACATGAGGTCCATGGATGAAGCGTTTGTATGTAATGATTCGACATGCACGCAGATGAGCAATAATGATTTCCTGTTCAAGGGCAGTTCAGCGATAAAGACTTTCCTGGTTAATATCGGCGAACTAAGATCAAATGGATTGACTGCAAATTTCTTCTGCTCAGACAAGGCAGACCCCGCTGTAAGAGCCACCCGTAATGGGGATGTTGCTTCAGGCGTGATGTTTAACAGCTACTTCACTACAGACCATTTGCAGACTGTTGAGCTGGATGGCAACCAGTTTGGCAAAAACAAGGCAGACTTTTTCATTACGTTGACACCAACTTCAGATTTCAGCGGCAGCCCAGAATTCTATTGTTATTTGACATTTGCGGGCGAAGAGCCTTTGCAGCAAAAACTGAACATCAAAGTCACCCAATAAATTTCTCAATGTTCTTTATCTTTCCAAAATAAAGTACATCATTAAAGGAGGGTACGGCCCACGCTTCAGTGTCTTTCATGTTATCTGAATAAGGGGAAAATCCGTGTTCCGCAATCGCATTTGCGCCTTCAGTAACAAGGTTGAATGATGGCAGCGCTATGACATTTTTGCCTTTCCATTTGCCCTTGAGGAAACACTTGACTTTTTCAGAAATCATATCATCCGTAAGTTTCAGTGTCGGGTGTGAATGGCCTATGATTATTGTTTTTGCTTTGGCAGAATTCGGACTTTGTATGATTGAATCCCCGTGGGTAAACAATAAGTCATCAACAAAAAAATACGGAACTATTTCCACATTTTCCATTTTGGCATAACCAAGAATTGTATCGTGATTTCCTTTGGTGATTATGACTTTGTTGCAATTCTTCAGCAGAAGTTTTAGCAAATCCCTTACACCAAAGAACTCTTCCCTGTTCACAGTGCCGAATTCATGCTTCAGGTCGCCACATATCACTATTGTTTCTGGTTTTTGTTCCAACTCAATGAAAATTTTCTTCAATCTGTCCAAAGTATCTAACAATTGGTGCCTAGGTATGAAGACTCCATGCTTGTTCAGGTATTCGTCGTAGCCGATGTGGAAATCGCTGAATGCAAGTATCTTTTGTTCTGGAATCCATAATCCCAGATCAATAATCTCGAATTCCTTGATGATGTCACTTCTTGCCATTTTTCACCCCTATCTTTGCAAGTATCATTGAGTGCATTCGCTTGATGAACTCCAACCTGTCTTCAGCGCGGATAGCGTCCGAATAGCCTCTTGCGATCAAGTTCAAAGCAAAAGGGGAAGGTATCAATGTTTCAATTTCCCTGACACGTAGCTCGCCAGTCTTGATATCATCGAGTAGCTTCTGGCAGCCTTTTACATCCATCAAATCTTCAAGGACTTCACGCTGCGCTTCCTTCAGCACAGGGAAATTTTTTGAAACTCTTTTGCATGCATTTATCAGGATCTGCGAAGAGACCTGCTGCCTGCCAACAGATTTTCTAGTTCCCTTGTAGTTCCTAATTATCAGCAAAGCACGACCGGCGCAATGCCTGAACCTTCGCTTGAAAACATCGGTGTTGTCTATTGCTAATTTTAGCAACTCATAGAGATTTTCCTTTTTCAATTGCTCCATCATTTCCTTTATGTTTAGTTCCATTCTCGAAACCAGGTAGAAATTCTGGTCTGTTATGGAGACCATTACATTGATGTGGTACAGCCTTGATGCGATGTACGCAATGGCTCTTGACAACGCATCATTGACCCTTCTTCCATAACATGCATGGAATATCAGATAATGCTTGTCCTCGAAAAATAATTTTTCAATCAGCATTTTCTTGTCATGAGGTATTTCCGCATATTCCCATTGTTCCTTGAAATATTCATAGATGGAATTTGCAGTGCTTTCCTCGGTTTTCAGGTGTTCTTTTATGAAATCTATTATTTCGCTTTTCGGCTTGTACTTGTTGAACTTCTCTTCCATTAGGCGCCGGAATCTCTGTATTCCCATCGCCACATCGAAATTAAGCGGCAGCATGTCTGAGAACCATGAAGGTATTGTCGGGACTTTGCCGGGCGCAGCAGTCACCTGTGCGACCATTCCCCTGCTGAATCCGAACTTGTAAGTCTGCCCGCCCAATACGAAGATATCACTCTTTTTCAGGCGCATGAGGAATTCTTCAGCAATTTTTCCTATGACTTGTTCGCCAATCTTGACAAGAACATAAGACTCATCCGGGATGGTGCCTATATTTGTGCAGTATAAAACACGGGCAAGCTTTGAGCGCTTGCCAATGTAACCTGTGGTAGCATCATACCAGATTTTCGCATAAACATGCTGGTATTCCAGCTCGGCGTAATCGCCTGCAAGATATTTTATTACCGAGATAAATTCTTCTCTCGGCAGGTTTCTGTAACAGTAGCTTCGTTTGACTGTTGCATAGAAATTCTCAATGTGATCCTTGTTTTCTATAGCCATGCCATAAAGGTGCTGTGCAAGAACATCAAGGCAGTTTTCAGGTATCGCTATGGTGTCAATCAGCTTTTCCTTGGCGAATTTTGCAATTACCACGTCTTCGATCAGGTCATCCCTGTCGAGTATGATGAAACGGCCCTTTATCGAATCATGCAGCTTGTGGCCGCTCCTGCCGATTCTCTGCAATGCCCTCGAGACTGACTTTGGCGAGCCCAGCAGGATGACCAGGTCGACATAGCCGATGTCGATTCCTAGCTCAAGGGATGTTGATGAGACCACAACTTTCAGCTTGCCTTCCTTCAGCCTCTGTTCTGTGGAAAATCTGAGTTCTTTTGACAGGGATGAGTGATGCGCTTCTATGTTGTCTGTGTAGAATTTAGGATATTTTAGTTTTAGGTTGTACACAACCCTTTCAGTTGCCGCGCGTGTGTTTGTAAAAATCAGAGTTGTCTTGTGTTTTTGTATCAGATCATGTAATGTTTCGTAAGTTGCTTTTTCCAGCTGCGATTCTGTGACGTTCATTATATTTCCAACTGGAGAAAGAACCTCCAAGTCAAGATTTTTTATGAACTGTGCATTGACAATCTTGCAGTTCCTGGGTTCTTCCTTGTCAAGGCCTACCAAGAATTGCGCAACTTTGTCCAGAGGCGCGATTGTTGCAGATAATCCAACTCTTGTGAAATTTCCAGCAAGGTTCTGCAGCCTCTCTAAAGATAATGAAAGATGGACGCCTCTTTTTCCGGATGCCAGGGCGTGTATCTCATCAACAATAACCCATTTGATATCTCTTAGCAATTCCCTGAACTTCGGGGCGACAAGTATGATGCCCAGCGTTTCCGGAGTTGTCACGAGAATATGTGGTGGTTTTGATATCATTTTTGATTTTTCAGAAGCTGTTGTGTCCCCAGTCCTTACAAAAACCCGTATGCCTAAATCCCTGTTTGCCAGCCTGTTTAATTCATCTTGAGGATCTAGCAAATTTTTCTTTATGTCGTTGTTCAGGGCCTTTAACGGGGAAATATATAGGCAATATACTTTGTCCTGCAGCTCGTTTTTCTGTGCCAGGTTTGCCAGTTCCGACAGGATGGTTGTGAACGCCGCAAACGTCTTTCCCGAGCCCGTTGGCGCGGAAATCAGCGTGTTTTGCTTGTTGTGTATGTTTAGAATCGCACCGCGTTGTGGTGGGCTGAAAGAACCAAATTTTCCTTTGAACCACTGGCTAACCAAGCCATTCAACTGGCTGAATATCTCGCTGTCCGTATGCGCGGACGTTTCCAGCTCGATTGCCATCAAATTTGACCCCAAAACTAGGTTTGGGCAAATGGTTAAGCAGTTTGTTTTATAAGCGTTTTTCTTAGAAGCCGCGGTATAGTACAACTACAGATTTACTTTACCAATGAGGTATGTCGATATAAACTATAGAATTTGTCGATAGAACCTTTTTTATGAAGCCATCTTTGCCATCATAATAAATTCCATCACCTGCGTTATCAACTATTTCTTCTTTTGTAATCGGATTTCGATAAACGAACCTTTTTATGAAATCCTTCCTTATATTCAATAAAGTTTTTTTGAAGAATGCTGTTTTTTTGGTAAATCCTAGTCCTGTTTTTCCAGTTTTCTTCAAATAACTGATCATTGCAGAGATTAGTATTTGCCCATAGCCTTTTCCTTTTTCAATAGATATTATGTTGCATATTCCCAAGATTTTGTGATTCTTGCCAAGGTAGCTTATCGAAATATCCCTTAATCCCCCAAAAGCCACAATCTCTTTCCCATCTTTTACAAAAAAGAATTTCGCGCTAGGAAAATAATCTTTTTTAAAATGTTTAATTTCATCAGGTCCGAATTCAATTTTTCTCCATTTGTTCATCAAGTCTGTATAATTTTTGGGTAAGTCTTTATCCTGAATTATTTCAATAGTGGGTATTCGCATTTTATTCACAGAATACTGCTGCCGATATGACTGTTGTCCAGAGGCCGTTCTTGTCCCCTTCTGCAGACTGTGCGATATTTCTTGTCTTGACTATCTTGCCAGACATTTTGAAGTCCTGCTCCAGCTCATCCCAGTCCTTGTTCGGGTCGAATTGAATGCCCAAAGTGGTAGCAAGCATTTCTGCTGCGATGTCTTCAGCATGCTCACCAGCTTTCTCATCAGTTTCGCCAAATTCGTGGTGTTCTGAAAGATAACCATGGGTATTCGGATCTGAAGGTATTGCGGCACCTATTGCTGACGCCATTAATCGGTTCGGCTCATTTGTGGCGATTCTTGCCATGACAACAAATACAATCTGGCCTGACTGCATCAATTTCAGGCCTTCATCTTTTGGCACTATCTTGCAGCCAGGAGGCAGGATTGACGAGACTGAAACAAGATTGAATTGCTCTATGCCCGCATCGCGCAGGGCAGCCTCAAAACTCTGCAAATAATCCTTGTGCCTTCCAACGCCTTTTGTAAAAAAAACTTTCTTTGGTACGAATGCATTGTTCATGTTGGTTTCTTGATGCCTGCTGTCACCCTTTCCAGCTCTTCAATCATCTGGTGATTTTTAGGGGTCTCAAAATGTTTTCTTATTGGTGCCAGAATATCTATCAGTTCATCTGCAACAGCGTTCTTCAAATCCATAGGGTGCAGCTTGCCTTCCAAATATAGTTTTTCCAGTTCCTTGTAATCGTCAAAGTGCAGTCCGCCCCCGAACTTGGCAGACCTTTCTATTGTCAATTCCTTGTTGAGCTTGAAGATTATGGTTTTTGCCCAGTCCAGGACAGGATTATACTCCGCATGTTTTGGCGGGCAGAACGCGCCCATGAGCTTTCTTTTAATGTTTTCCTCAGAATCTGTGAGGAATACTGCGGTGTTGGGTTTTGATTTTGACATCTTCATAGCCGAAATAGTTTCTTTCAGCTTGTCTTTTGGTATCGGCCAGATTGGCGGCTCCTGCAAGCCAAGAATTAGATGATGGTGCAGTGCAATTGGTTTGTAAATATCCTCGTGATTGCCGTGTTTTCTCTTTAAGGGCATCGAGTATTTCAGATGGCTGGCAACTTCCCTTGCGATAACGTGTGCTTTTCTCTGGTCTGCACCGGAATGCGCTAGATTTACCTGTTGTGCAAAAATGTCTGCAACCTGCATTACAGGATACATTAAAATTGCAAAGTTGATGGTCTCGCCTTCAGTCCTGCCTGCGACTGTTATGGAACGTTTGATTCTGGCAAGATTTACGTTTTTTGCAACTTCGAGAACAGTTGTCCAGTAGTCATTGCCCATCTTCTCATACAGTTCTGAGCCGAGAACGAATTTGACTTTGTCAGGGTCAGCACCTGCAACTTCCAAGGATTTTTTGAAAGCGTCTTTGTAGTAGTTGACAGCAGTTTTCTTGATTAAATCCAGGTCTCCGCCGAGCTTATCGTTAATCCATGCATGATAGTCTGCAAGGAAAATTGAGCAATCAACGCCTGCTTTCTGCAGGTCAGCAATCTTCATAGCAGTCACCAAGCCTGTTCCGAGATGCATCAGGCCTGAAATCTCAAAGCCAATGTAATGCTTTAATGGCAAGCCTATGTCAAGTGCGGATTTGACATCGCCTTCAGTGAGAACTTCCTCAGTCGGAGGAGCCATGATTAAGTCAAACTTAGTAGCCGTGTCCATTGAGATGAAATAGGCTCATGTCTGCTAATAAATGTTTTTGTTAGTCTGCTTCTTTGCCAAGACTAACCCACTTTGAAAGAACAGGGTGTGATGTTATGTAATTGTTTATGCGTTTGTTGTTGTTTTCATTTAACTGGTATTTGGAAATTTTTTCCCTCAAGTCCTTGAACTTGTTCAGAACAGCCCTTTCTTTCAAGTCTACTTTTTTGTGAATATAAATTCTTACATCCATAGACTCTTCCTCTTTAGGTGGATTATCAAGCAGGCTTTGCTTGCAGGAAAGGTACCATGCCTGCGCATTGTAAATCCCGCATATGTCTTCAGTCAGCATGTACTGCTTTTCGTCCAAAGGCATGTCTGCTTCAGCATGATTTTCAAGAGAATCAACCAGGGTATCTAGTGTCTTTAGGTCAGCTATTAACCTCATTACCCCACTATTTGCCATATTGTTATTATATATGTCAGTCTTTTAAACGTATCGGAAACGCTTCTGTTTCCGATGGTGCAGCCGAAAATCGTTGTTTTCGGCTTGCAGGTTTTGACGTTTAAAAAGGCTTAAATAAAAGAGAAGTTCTAAACCAGTTAACATGGCAGCATATGCATATTCTTCGAAAAAAGCAGGCATTAAAGATGTTCACGACCTGGAAATTCCGATGATTAATGTGGACGAACAAATCGAGAATCTGCTGCACGCAATAAATAATGTCGGCGTAGCTTCGCACAAGGGTTTCAGGACACCGTTCTGGGGGAAAATTGAGAATTTGCGCGCAGGTCTAAAACACATGGAAAAACAGTGGAAAGCAGACGTTGATAACATGTACGCTGCCGCCAGGAAAGGAGATGTCACTAATATTCTCCATTACAGAACGCTTGCATATACCAGCGAGAAGAACTTTGAGACAATTCTTGTCCAGACAGCCGCTACAGTCTTGTCTGAATTGGGCAAGATCCCGGATATGGGAAAATGGATACAGCGCCTTAAGGATGAAATGGCTGAGCGAAATGCCATGGCGGACAGGATGAAACGAGACTTGGCCAACATCTAAGTTGGTTTATAAAGGTCCTATTTTCTTTTATTTATATTCACACTTTATTTTTGATCTCACTGATTCTGGCGTAGCCCATTAAGATAATCTGGCGCCTTTCGTTGTCCAAATGTTCTCTTTGAGACGATGTTAATTTTTTCACCTCACGCAGCTCTTCCAGGGTTTCTTTTCTAAACTTTTCAAATAAAGTAAGGGTTTGTTGTACGTATTCGTGCAGGCTGGCATTAAACACGACATAACGCTGAAGCTCCAATAACTTTCGTTCTATTTTTTGGACGTGATTTATTTCTTTTTGAAGGTTCATTGGATTTGGTAATTCAGAAACTAATTCGAATGCATCTTGAGTTATGTGGTTTAATATTCCTTTTTCCTTTTTAGAAAACTTATCTGTGGCCATGTAAATATCTCAGATTTTGTAAATATAAACCTTACTAGGCGTACATTATGCGGTTATCTAAGTTGTCATTTGGCTTGTGTAAGCTTTCGCTTAGAATTTGAAGACTTTTTTTGGCTATTTCTGCAGCATGGCTGTATAAGATGTCATATGCTTTTTTATCATTCTTTGTAGCGGGTTGTGGACTATTCCGGTCAGGCGAATATTTACTCAGAAGATATTTCCAAGCTACAGGCATATCTTCAATTTTGTCGCTTAAGCTAACAAATCGTTTATGTTGGCCTTTAATTCGTTCTAAAAGTTCAGGATCGCGAACTTGGCTTTGCAATGCCTTGTTGCAGAGCTCGGTAAGCGAATTATAGGTTGTTGTGTAATCATTAACGATTTGTTCAGCTTTTGACTTCAGTTTTCCCATGTTTGCTATATTGTATATATACTCCCCGTTTTTAAGCTTTTTGAAGGCCTTTTTTTGGAAAATGGGCTTATATCGCAGTATATATGCTTTTATAGAGTAAGTTTAATGGAAGATTATGGAAGCCCGACTGCAGATATTTCTGGCGAGAGCCGGCCTTGCTTCATCAAGAAGAAAGGCTGAGGAGCTCATCAAGGCAGGCAAAGTTCTCATCAACAAGAGGGTTGCAAAGCTGGGCGACAAAGTCAACGCTGACAAGGACGTTGTTGAGGTTGCAAACCTCAAAGTCGAGCCGGTAAAAAGGAAGATTTACATTATGATGAACAAGCCAGTTGATTTTCTCGTTGCGAAGTCAGATGAACGGGGAAGGAAAATTGCTTACGATTTATTGAAATCACCTTCACTAAATAACGAGAAGCTGTCTGAGGCAGAATTAAATTCCATGTTTAATGTCGGCCGTCTTGACCTTAACACTGAAGGCATGCTTTTGTTTACAAATGATGGCGATTTTGCGCTAAAGCTTACACATCCAAGATACAGGATAAAAAAAGTCTATGTCGCGAAAGTCAAGGGCGCGATAACAGATGAGGCAGCCTGGAAATTATCAAAAGGCGTATGGGTTACTGTCTGGGAGCCGGACAAGACCGAGAGGTACAGGACAAAGCCTGCAACTGTGAGGATTTTGGGAAGAGGCAAGGAAGGTTACTCCGTAATTGTCATAAGGATTTCTGAAGGAAAGAAAAGGGAAGTCAGGAGAATGTGTGAAGCCGTCGGCTTCCCTGTTCTGACATTGAAACGAGTCCAGATTGGCGAGCTGGAAATGAAGGACTTGCCAATCGGAAAGTGGCGTTTCCTTGCAGATGATGAGGTCGGTGGCCTGAGAAGGCTGCTGTTTGCAAAAGAGCAAAAGCAAAAGGAAAGATTTGCTGAGGAAAGAAGATTTGAGAAGAAAAAGAGATGGAGCAGAAGATAATAATTTTGCATATAGACCTTGACGCGTTCTACGCATCTGTTGAAGAACGAGACAGGCCTGAACTGAAAGGCAAGCCCGTTGTAGTCGGCGCTGACCCAAAAGACGGCAGGGGACGAGGCGTTGTATCAACTTCCAATTACGAGGCCAGAAAATATGGTGTCCGGTCTGGAATGCCTATATCAATCGCATACAGGAAATGCCCAAAATGCATTTTTATCCCAGTGAACATGGATAAGTATGTTGCAGAATCACTTGAATGCCAGCAGATTTTCAGGAAGCACGCAGATGCATTTGAGATAGGTGGCATAGATGAGTTTTACCTTGATGTTTCCAAAAGATGCAAGAATTTTACTGAAGCAGTTGCGCTTGCAAACAGCATAAAATCAGAATTGGAAGAAAAAAGAAAGATTACCTGCTCAATCGGAGTTGCGCCAAACAAACTGATTTCAAAGATTGCTGCCGGCAAGCACAAGCCAAACGGTGTAACTGTTGTGCGGCAGGATTACATCTTGGATTTCCTTGCGCCCATGGATGTTGATGAACTGCTGGGTGTCGGACCAAAGACAAAATTCCGGCTGAATGAAATTAATATTTACAAGATTTCTGATTTAAGAAATATTTCCAAACCCCAACTGATTGAATGGTTTGGTAAGTTCGGTTCTGTGCTGTATGATGAAGCCCGCGGTATAGATGAATCGCCGATTGTGGAGAAATGGGAGACAAAATCAATCGGAAGGCAGACAACGTTTGAAAGGGATACGAAAGACCGGAAGAAAATCCTTGAGACGCTTGCAGAAATAATCAGCGACACCATAACGCAGCTGAAATCTGAGAAGTTAAAGTACAAGACGATTACAATCAAAGTCAGGTATGAAGATTTTTACACAACTTCAAAGGCAAAAACTATTCTGACAACAGATGATGAGAAGACAGCACAATTAACTGCAAGAGAATTGCTGATTCCTTTCCTCGAAGATGAGAGAAGAGTAAGATTAATTGGATTTTCAGTTTCTAAATTATCTTCCTAGTTTTTAGTTCACTAACTAATTGCTCATAGCTCTGAAAATGTATGGCATCTATGCCGATTGATTTTGCCCTTTCAACATGGCCTTCTCGGTCATCTATAAATATGCAATCTTCTGGCTTTACTTTTAGCTTTTCGATAACAATTTCAAAAGCCCGTACTTCATTCTTTGTGACACCTAATCCACACGATACGAAACTGAAATCAAACAGTTTGAAAAATCCATTTTCTTCATTTATTTGTCTGTGAACTTCAGTGGTGTCTGAAAAGCAGGCAATAGCATATTTCTTTCGCAAATCCTTTACAAGTTTTATCATCTTAGAATCAAATTTATTTACGTTTGAGTAAATTTGTTTGTACACGTTTATTAGTTCTTTGACAGAAATTTTTGCTTTGGACAAATTTATCAAATTCTGGAAATACTCTTCAGAGCTAATCTTGCCTGTTTGGAATTCTCTGTATCGCGGACTGGGTTGATCTTTAATTGGAAATAACCTAACACCAGTTTTTTCAAGAAGTTCGTCTTCTATAGCACGTATTGCACTATCTGTGCCACTTATCACACCACCCATATCAAAAATTATTATTTTCACCATTACAATCCCCAAGTCGGCTTTTGCTTTCTTTGGAGCTCTGCGATTTCCTTGAGGCAGTCAATCTCACTTTTTGTGATGAGCTCTTTCTTTGCCTTCAGTTTCCTGAAGCTTTCCTCGTCAACCGCCGTGAACAATATGTCACCTTCCTTGACCTGCCGTCCTATCGTGATGCCATCAACGGATATTGCCGCCCTCTGGCCGGCAGGCAGTTCATCAAGCTTTTGCCCTTCGTTCTCGATGTTCTTTATTTCGCCGATTTCCCTTCCATCGCTTGTCAGGAGTGCGAATTTTGTCTTTACCTTTCCAGCTAAAACTTCAATTCCGAAGACTGCTGGCTTGGTCTGCCTGAACACAAAGCCGGGTAAAATCCTGAACTTGGCTGGCCAGATTAATCCAGCAAGGGCTGCTTTTTCTGTATCTGCTTTTTTCTTCAAAATCATTTCTTCGAACTTGTCAATAAGATGGTAGATTACATTATCTGTGAGTATGGTGACGCCTTCCTTTTCGGCAAGGGCTTTCGCATCAACGTCTACTGGTATGTTAAATCCCAGAACAAAAGCCTGCAAAGGAAATTTCTCAAGGTTTGCAAGAGCTTCCATGACATCATTCTTGTTTATCGGGCCGATTGACATCCTCTGTATCGGCAACTGCTTCCGCGCAAGCATGGCTGACATGGCTTCAAGGCTTCCCAGGGCATCAGTTTTCAAAATGATTCCCGGTTTATGTATCTGCAGCGTGATGGATTCGATTTCCTTCATCAGTTCTTCCTCAAGTTTTGGAATATCCTTTTCGTTTGCAACAGAGATGAGAGGTGCGCCCGCAATGGCCTCCTTTATATCAAGAGCGATAACTTTGACACCTGTTGCAGCAGAAACTGCCTTTGTGATTTCGAATTTCCTGCCAGCATCGCGCATCTCAACCAGCGGCAATGGCCGCAGCAGGGCCTTGACCTTTGTTTTGATTACTTTGTCAATCCCACCCAGCAAAATTGTGTCGCCGACTTTCAGCGTGCCGTCATATATTATCACGTCAGCAGTCGTTCCCAGGCCTTTTTCCTCTTTGATTTCAAGGATTGTTCCTTTTGCCGGACCTTTGGCTTCCATTTTCAATGAAGATTCGAGGAATCTCTGTGCCAGTCCGGTCAGCAATGCAAGTAGCTCTGCAATGCCCTCACCAGTCTTTGCAGAAACAGGCACGATTGCAATCTTCTTAGTGTAATCATCAACGTTTGTGTAAATATCCGAATCAAAACCTATTTGCGAGATCTGTCCCATCAATTCGTATAATTTTTTGTTGAACTGTTCTTTTGAGAGCACCATCTGCTTTTCAAAGTTTTTTATGAAAACTAAATCATGTGTTTTCCAGCCGACAATCATGTCAACTTTGTTTGCCGCAATGACAAAAGGGACTTTGAAATTTTTTAGCAATTCAATTGCTTCCTTCGTCTGTGGTTGCATGCCCTGCATTATATCAATCACGACAATTGCCAAATCTGCAATTGAACCTCCCCTTCGTCTCAGGTTTGTGAAAACTTCATGGCCTGGCGTGTCGATGAACAACAGGCCAGGTATGGTGAATTTGAGCTTGAATTTTTCAAGAAGTGGCCCGCATAATTTCTGTATTACGTCAAGCGGAACAGACGATGCACCGACATGTTGCGTGATGGCTCCAGCTTCCCTTGCTGCTACCGCAGTGCCACGAATATAGTCCAGCAGGCTGGTTTTGCCGTGGTCTACGTGCCCCATCACTGTTATTATTGGTTGTCGCATCATGTAGCATCACCATCTAAGACCACTATTAGGAAGGGGTTTAAAAAGGTTACAAAAATCATACTGAATGTGTCATGTAACAAGTTATCGTAATATTAATAAGGCAGTTCTCACTAGTTAATTTGTGGTTCACCAACAAGACAAAAAAATATGGATTATATCCGGAACAATAATCATAGCTATTTTATTATTAATTGGTACTTATGCTTATTTTAATCAAAACCTCGTAAACAAAAGTACTATCCAGGCTCAGGGAAATTCTGAAATAACTGTTGCACCTGATTTGGCAAGAGTTTATGTTGGAGTATCTATTGTAAAGCCCACAGCTCAGGAAGCACAGGCTTATACAAATAATGTTACAAATAATGTTATAGCTGCATTAAAACAAATGGGAATTAGTACCTCAGATATAGAAACTGAAAGTGTTAGTTTATACCAACAATCCTGCCCATATGATCCTTCTATGTCTCCAGGATGCACGACTGGTTGGACTGCATCCCAAAATCTTAAGGTTAAAACGAGCGACTTTACAAAAGTAGGAACTATTGTGGATGTTGCAGTTAACAATGGGGCAAATCAAATCAACAGTGTGGAATTCTATTTATCATCGTCCAAAGAGAATGAATATAAAACCCAGGCAATAAAAGAGGCAACCGCAAGCGCTAGGACAAAAGCAGAAGCAATGGCTAGTGGTTCAGGGGTTACTTTAGGTAAAGTAGTTTCTGTATCGGAAAACCAGTATTATGCCCTTCCTTACGCTTACGCTATGAAGAATGATGCGGGAGTTGCTGCAGTCCAGGAATCGGCAACAATCTTGCCGCAGGATGTTACGGTAACCGCAAATGTCAATGTAGTTTACGAGATTTATTAAATTTTGAATTATTGGGATTAAGGTTACAAAATCGCTTCTTTTAAAAGACTTTAATCCGCCTAAAATTTATGGCGGACACAAAATTCGAGTCAGTTGATGAAGAAGAGAGAGACGGCAAAAAGGTTTTCGTACACAAAATTGATCAATTCTCTTGGTTTGCCAGCGGTGCTCCAAAAAAATGGAACAAGTATGATGAAGGATATGAAACCCAGCCATTTAGTGCAATTAGTTTTAACCTTCCTTACACACCCGGCGATGTCCCAAAAGAGATAGTTGTAGTTAGCGATGGGCTTGCGGCATGTAATATTTATCTCTTAGCAGTGCAGGGCGAAACTAGGCAAGAAAGACTTTACGCTAAAAAAGTTGACTATAAGATTCCCGACATAGACATAAACGAATTATTCACGACGAAAATCAGCCCATTTTTGTACGGGTGGGCTCCCGTGATAGACCGCGCTTATCTGCGGGACTGCCTTAGAGTTTATGATATGCGTTTTTCAGGTGGCGCTATAAGAGCAACATCTGATGTAAGAGATAATGATAGGGATAACCAAACCTTCAAAATAGATTTAGTTGATTCAAGATTTAACAAATTGTCTGAGCTGATTAGTTTGGAGCGCTCAAAAGGTTGGGTGCCAGCCGGCTTGGAAGGCGAGATTAGAAAATAAATCAGTAGTAAATGACTCTTTGAAACCAGACTGCTATTTCCCTCTTGGCTTCATCAACGCTGCTTGATGCGTGAATGACATTCTTTACAGACCTTTTCTCAACATCTGCTAAGTCATAGCTGTCAACGGAGAAATCTCCTCTTATGGTTCCCGCTGCTGCAGACCTTGGTTCTGTTGAGCCAACCAGTTTTCTTACAATCTCGACAGCGCAGTTTCCCCTTATTACCATGGCAACTATCAGGCCGGAGCCAAGGCTTTGTTTCAGCCAGGTCTGCACTCGTTTGGCAATCTGCATATCTGTCTCTTTCAATTCTATTCCTTTTTTGGCAAACGATTCCCTTGTTTTTTGTGCCAGGCCGGAAACCCATTCCGGTGCAAGAACATAATGGCTTTCAAGCTGGTCTTCGGTTGGTTTTACCATTTTTAGGCCAGTTACTCTCAGGCCAGACCTTTCAAATCGCGATACAACTTCACCAATGATGTTTTTCTGGACGCCATCAGGCTTTACTAGAACGAGAGTTTCTTCTTCCATAAGATTTGTTTAAAAAATAAGTCTTAAAAGTTTAGCGGAGGGGTATGTGTGCCCTGTGGTGGTGCACTTTATGGAACTGTGTGCCTTTTTTCTTCAGAATTTTTAATGGAATCAGGATTATTGCAGCAGCAAGGGCCAGGTAACTTATAGATACAAGAACTGTTTCGATGCCAAACATTTGTGCCAAGTATCCGCCGGCAAGAGCGCCAAACCCTTTGATTGCGGCTGACAGGCCAAATATCAGAGCAACAGCGCCGCCGTTGTCCACAGTCGGCGTTAATTTTGCAAGCATGCTGACTGCAGGCCAGTATGCCATGTCAGAGCCTGTTCCCAGCATAATCGCGCGGTTAAAGAAGTACGATATGTAATTCTTGAAAGCGAAGAACAGCACGCCACCAAGCCAGAACATCAGGAATCCGGGAATCAGTATGGTTCTGATTGGCCACTTGTCAATGGCTTTTCCAATTGGGATTTGCAAAAACACACCTATTAGCAAATTGGCAGACAGAAGCACACCTATTACACCAAGGCTAACTCCAACTTGCAGCAGCCAGATTGGCATGAAAATAGACCAGAAAACAAAGACAAAATCCACTAGGAAAATTATTCCGGCGATAAGTGGAAGCCCCTTTATTTTTAGTATGTTGGCATATTCTTCGTGCATGGCCTGATAACATAATTTTTTTGCGTGGTTGTGGTCTTTTAAGGTCAGGGCAATCAGGATGCCCGAAACAGAAATTGCCGCACCGAGCATGAACAGGTTTCCAAATCCGAATTTAGTTGCCAGGACACCAGAGATTATGGGTGCGATGCCTGTTGCAGTGTATAATGTGATGTTTCGGCCAGCCATGCCAATGCCTTCCTCGCCTTTTGACATTACGTCAAAGAAGTGTGCGCTGAATGCGGTCCAGAAGACCGCGTCAAAAAAAGCTACCATTAAATTCAGCAGGATGTAATGACTGACAGTGCTCGCATAAATTAGTCCTATGGAGAAGAGCGGGTAGCCGATGGCGCCTATTATCAAAAATCTTTTTTTGCCAAGGCAATCAACCAGTATTCCAATCGGAACTCTGAACAGGCCAGCGATTATTGCGCCGACGGAAAAAATCAGGCCAATGTTTGCAAGGCTTACACCCTGCTTGTTGAGGTAAACCGACAGCAGTGCTGTTACCAGGCCATAGCCAAGCATGGTAAGGAATAGAATTGAATTTGCTTTCAGGTACCCGTCTTTGATTTTCATGTTCAATAGATTTAGTATGCATGCTTGTTAGCATGCAGGTAAGATAATTACCTACAAGCGAAGCTTGCATGCTTGATTGGTGTATAATTTTATGCAGAATATAAATTAACTGGTAAAATTGTAAAACAAAATTCTCAACTGACGGTTACGAACGTAACCTTTATTAGTTACGAACGTAACCTTACCTTCGAGGCCACGTGGAGCTAACTGGGAGAGAGAATCGCATCTATTTGGTCTTTTGGGAAAATGTCAGCCCTGAGGCCACTCGAGTTCTGCTAAACAAAAGGCTCTTCGGATATAATGCAAACGGCAAGTTCCATCCCGGGGCTGTGCAGAAATTCAGTTGCCAGCGATTAGGAAAAGGTTGCATCACAGTTTCTTTTGCAAATCTTCGCAATGTTCTGGAAGTTTTTCACATACTTAGCGTTCCTGTCAAACTAAGGGAGGTGGTGGATTTTGGCGAGAAAGTCATATCTGAAGAGTAAGCGTAAGCTATCAATATCGCAAATCATGTTCATACTAATCATATCTTTAAATCTCATAATCCTGACAAATCTTCTAATCATCAGCCCAGCAATCACGGGCAGGTTTTTTGTTTCCTCCGGAAATTTTTCAACTAACTTTTCAATTCCTAATCCCGGCACAGGAACTCCAACAGAACAACCGGGCCAGGAAAACGCAACTGGAAATCAATCAGGGAATGCAGCGCCTGCTGAAAATGTTTCACTTGAAAATACAACTGAAACAAGAAACATAATTATAGCCGCTCCAGACCCACAGGTACAATTTGTAACTCCGACAGAAACATCAGGTTCTTCTATAAATAGAAATTTCGTGCTGATTAATGCAACAGCTTTAGACGCTAGTTTGGCTAACATAACTATCAATTTGTATAACTCTACATCATTAATTAATTCAACTACAACTTTAACGTCACCTAATTTTGCGAACTTTACTGATTTGTCCAATGGACTTTACTTATTCAATGCGACCGCAATAGACACGATTGGAAACAGCAACTCTACAGAAACAAGGAATGTAACTGTAAGCTACCAGAACCTTTCCATACAAGTACATACGCTAAAAGAAGGCTATACTGCAAATCAAGGCATCAACATAACCGACCCTGATGAATCCGATGCTGATGCTCCTCAGATTACAAGTACTTATGTTGGTCCAAGCGGAGGTGGAGGTTCTGGCAGATTTGGATTGACGGGAATTGAATCTTCTCAACTGCTTATATCTGCACATGTTAAGGGCAGTCGTGCAGTATCAAACGTAACTGCACAGATACCGACCTCGGCAGGCAGCGAAGAAGTGTCTTTGAGTCTTGTTAATGGAAGTTCAACTGACGGCACATGGCAGGCAATATGGTCCTCTGGAAACAAGCTGCCAGGGCATTACGTAGTTCTGCTTACAGCCACAAACAGCCTGGGCAAAAAGTATTATTCATACATAAGCGTTGGCGACCCGCCTGGTTTATGGATATTACCATCAAATAACTCTGACCCAACCGGGCTTTGGACAAACTTGCCTAACTCGATGGATGGCGATACGCATACCTATGCAAGCGATAATTCCAACCCTGGTGCAGGTTGGGGTTCATTCATAACATTTAATGTTAGCCAGATAACATCTGACCGTGTCAGAGTTTGGGCAGATTACTATACGCAGGTAAATGCAGTTGACATAGATGTAGTTAGGGATGGCAACTGGACTGATGTTTACCAAGGCCCTATTGACAATCTTAATTGGTATGAAGCAAATTTCACAATAGGAAATGTTACGGGCGGAAGGTTCAGGTTTAACTATACTGTTGGCGGCTGGATATACTGGCTGTACGAGTTCCAGTTCTATAACATATCCACGCAGGTAAACCTGCCAGTTGTCACGACGAGAGAAGCAACCGCAGTAGAAGATGATACTGCAATTCTTCATGCTACCACTCTTAGTGATGGTGGAGACAAATGCCAGATAAGGTTCATTTACGGAGAAAATACTTCATATACAAACGCAACTGACTGGCAGTCTCCAGAATACACAGTCTTTTCTATGTCTAGCAGAATTAACGGACTGCAAAACGGAAAGACATATCACTTTATTGCGCAGATTAACAACAGCGCTGGACAGACAAATGGTTCGGACCAGTCATTCACCACAGGCCCTGCTGCGGTGGGCTGGGTATCCGCAACAGGTTACGATGATCCTTCAAACCAATGGGATAATGAAATATCTGCATTTGATGATGAACTTGTTACAGAAACCCGCAGCTATCATGAAGCAAATGATCCGGATGGACTAATGAGTTTCTATCTGTATTTGAATAGAACTCCTGTGCTTTCAGACAAGATAAGGTTTAATGCAAAGTCAGTTGATGTTGACCTTGCAACAGTTGACATATACAATGGCAGCAGCTGGATAAATATCTACAACAGTTCTTTTACTGACAGTGCCTGGACAATAGCAAGTTTCAACCAGACAAATGTAAGTCAGGCACGCATACAGTTCAGGGCAATCGCCAACAACCGGGGATTTGAATGGAGATTGGCCGAATTTAACTTTTTCAAGACAGTCACCACAGCTCCCGAAAACCAGAGCAAGTTGTTAAACAATGGAACAACAAATGCATCATGCTATCTCTTAATGAAAACACAGTACTGGAACGGCACCACATGGTTAGATGATGACGTTGTTGTAAACGAAACAACGCCGAGGCAACTGCAGCCATCCCAGATATTAAAGCTCGATACCATCTGGAACCCAATGAACTACAGTACAAACAACCTCAGCTTTGGAGATGGCGCATATAGAATTTACGCAGCCTGCATGAACAGCACAGGCGGCACAATACGAAATGTTGATGGCAGTTATGTTAACACAACATACAATTTCGCATATAGTATCACGCCTCCGACTGTAAACATCACAAGCCCCGTAAATGGAACCAATTATGTGCTTGGAAGCATAATACCTATCAAGGCGAATGTAACAGACGCAGCTGGAGTGAGCACAGTCACCGCAAACATATCATATAGTATTGGATATGAAATAATTTCACTAATCTACAATGCAACATCCGGACTTTGGGAAACAGGTTACTCAAACACGAATTATGTTGACACGTATAAGATAACAATAAATGCCACTGACATAAACGGCGTGAGCAACAGCATACAATATGTTTACGCAAACATCATAGACACAACTCTGCCCAGCGTCGCACTTAGCAGCCCGCTGAACGGTTACAGCACAATATCTCCAGCAACAGTTGCGTTCCAGTGCAACGCAACAGATAACAATAATGTGCAGAACATCAGCATGTACATAACTAATTCAAGCAATCAGTCATTCAGCCTTAACCAGACAGCAGTTGTTTCGGGCACGTCAACCCATGCAAACTTCACACTCAACCTTACAACTGGTACTTATACATGGAACTGCAAAGCCTGTGATTCTTCCGCAAATTGCGCATTTGCATCTTCAAACCGGACATTAACAGTTAATGTAAACACCACGTGTATAGCCTCTCTGTCAACAAGCTTGCTGAACTTCGGTACAGTTGCGCCAGGCACCGATACGGGGGCGAACAGTTTGTTGTTAAGGATCAATAACACTGGAACTGCGACAGTAACAAATACGACTGTACGCGGTACCAATTGGACAGATAGCGGCAGTAATAACTTCATTGTTAATTACACAAAGTATGGTGATACAAATGTAACTTATACGTCATTGACCAGCGCTTTGACAGCATCAGATGCTGCCTTGGCAAATGGCAATATTTCATCTGGTGGAAGTTTGGATACATACTGGGGCCTTGCAGTTCCGAATGCACAAAATTCCGCGGTTTACAATCAAACAATAACAGTTACAATGAACTGTTAGGGGAAACAATGAAAAATAAGATTAAAGTGCTAGTGTTGTTAGGTATGTTGCTGTCTGCAACACTGAGCATAGCGAGTGCAGAATTTGGCCAGACTGCGGGCGTATTGGACTTTGGAACACTGAAGTTAGGCGAAAACAAAACATTGACCTATTGGGTTGTAAACCCTGGCGAGACTACTATAGATGTTAACACGTATTATGTGGGTAATACAGTTTCAGTTTCGCCTGCAAATTTTACGTTAGTGCCACATAGTCAGCAGCAAATCGATGTAACCGCAACTGCGGAACATTTAGGTAGTTTTAGCGGTAAGGTCCGTGCGCTTGGGCACGAAAGGGGTGCTAGTGGCGTTGTGGTGTTGCAGACTGAGATGGAAAAGAATTTTGTGTATAAGGTTTCGCTGTCTTTGAAAACCGAAGTTTGCTTGCTACTAATTGCGCTAACCATAATATTTATATTGCTCTATATAGTGTATGAGAGCATTATAAGGAGACGGAGGTAATATGAAAAACTGGCAAATGCTAATAGGTATAGTTGGTTTTGTAGCGCTGGCGATTGTCGGGCTATTAGCCACAGTGGATATGGCTTATGCATATACAAGCTCAAACAATGTAACAGGACAAGTTACGGTTCCTGCGGAATGCATGTTGTCGCTAAACACAAGCTCAATAGGCTTTGGCTCAGTAGCTGCCGGAACAAATACAGGTGCTACAAATCAAGTTGTTAATGTAACGAACAATGGAAATGCGCAGGCAACAAACACAACCACAAGAGGGACGCAATGGAGTGATGGCGGTGTTAATAACTTTGTCGTAGGTCAGACACAATACAGCACATCCGGATTTACGTATGGCGCAGGAACAGCTTTGACTGCAAGTGATGTTGTGATAGCTGGTGGAAACTTGAATAAATTGGCATCATTGCAACTATACTTTGGTGTGGCAGTTCCGGCATCGCAAAACCCCGCAACTTACAACCAAACAATAACTGTGACGATGAATTGCTGATGGATAAGAAGTTTTTGGTGGCATTAATCGTGCTTTCCCTTTTTGTTTTTATTAATTCGGTTCATGCCGATTCTAGTGGTGGCATTGGGGCTACACTCACAGTTCCAGGTAGTCCAACACCGCCGCCGTCTCCTTCACCGCAAGCAGGCGGAAATGCAGGTGCCGGCGCAATGAATGCCACCGTACCTTACATAGATATTTACGTTCAAGGCGTGCATACGATTCAGAATGCGGTCCATGCGGGGGATAATCTAACTTTTCCTATTGACGTGTTTGGAAGTCCTTTTGACCGGTTAACTCTTGTTGCTGCACAGGATATCAACTCAGGAACTATAAACATAACCACTGAAGGATGCCAGAATCATAGCCTGCAGGAAGGCGAGATTTTTTACGATTGCGCAACTGTGCGCATCGATGGCATAACTGTTAACCAGTATAACGCTGCCAATTTGAACTTCAGGGTTTCAAAAGTCTGGCTAGCCATTCATAACGTAAGCCCATCGGCAATAGGCGTTAAAAAATTTAATGATGGTAATATGCAGGTTTTAAACGTTAATAATACGGGTTCCGATATTGTTTATTACCACTACACTGCTCAATTTTTATCATTCTCTGATTTTATAATATATGGATTGCCGGGAAAAGTAACAGCGGGTGGGAATTGCCCACAAGTTAGCTATGCGTGCTATGAAATTCTCAGCCTGTGCTGGTACTGGTGGCTTTTATTGGGACTCGTTGGAGTCATAGTTTGGCAGTATTACAAGAGCGAGAAAGGCAACAAAAAAAGAAAAGCTAAAAGAAAGAGCCGCTAATTAAACCAGGATTACTCGAAAGGGATAATAATTGTTGGGCTGGATCATTTTTCACAGTTTGTTATTATATTATTATCCTTTTTTAATGGTATATTGAATTGCAAAATGTTTTTATAGGCACTTTTGTTATTGTAATGTATATTGGAGGATGGTCACAATTGAAGGTGGTGTCAGACTTTGAAGAGTAAGCGAAAGCTATCAATGTCGCAAATCATGTTCATACTAATCATATCTTTAAATCTTATAATCTTAACAAACCTTTTAATCACCGGCCCAGCAATCACCGGAAGGTTTTTTGTTTCCTCAGAGAATTTTTCAACCCCAGTTAATGAGGTTTATACTTCAAACAGCTCTTATGTCTTAAATATCGCTGAAAGCCAGCCATATAATTTGAAATCGGTAAAAATCTCAGGCAATTTTTCAGGCGAAGGCCAGGCAAAAGTTCTCCTTAAAACGGCAAGTGGGACGTTCATTGTTTTTGACTCTGTAAACCTTTTAAGGAATAAGGCTACTGATTTGGCCACTGGTTTATTCACAGATGTTACTGGAAGTTCGGCCTCTTCTTCTGACAGCGGGGGCGAACCTGCACAGCTGGAATCACAATCACCTTCTGATGCTTCGAGTGCTCTAAAAAGCATCGCAGTTGCAGCGGACACGATTTCAGCAGATAATAATGGCGAAGGAACTCCAATGGAACAGCTAAGCCCTGAAAGTGCAACTGAAAATCAATCCGAGAATGCAGTGCCTGCTGAAAACATTACTGTTCTCGAAGAGAATTTAACCACACCTACTGAAAATGCAACAAACGAGACCTTGGTTAACGCCACAAATGTAACCACAGAGAAACAAACAGGAACAATAAGCTTTACAGACGTCTGTGAAGATACCTGCCTGCTTCCAGACGGCTTGGATGCGAGCAATTACGAATTAATCATAGAAGTTGACCATAGTGAATTGCAGATTGATGAGGTTTCGTATTCCCTCTCAAACAAGTCAGAAGCTGTTAACCAGACAAATGAGACTGTATTTTTTGGAACAACAATAGTAGATTCCAATGGAGATGCTGTGCCAGCAACCATCGAATTTGCAAATACCAAAACAAATGCTGTCGAAGCAATTGGAAAGAGCGAAAAAGGCGATGAAGCGGTTACACTTAAAGAGCTAGCAGCAAAACAACCTTCCGCACTGACAGAGCAAACTCCTGCTCAGACAACACCTGCAGAAAATCAGATTGAACAGCCAATGCCATTAGCCTCCAGCGAAACACAAGCACCGATTGAAGAAGCTGCCGGCGAGCCAGGTCTTGACATTCCAAGGGGCGAATATAACATTAATGTCAAATTGCAAAATCATCCTATTAAAGAAATAGACTTTGAAAATCTGGATATCCAACAAAATATTACCGATTTCATTAAAATTGATAATCCGTCAGCATCAGGCGATTTTGTAGATATTTATGCAATCGACCCAACTCAGTTTAAATTCACTAGCGCAACAGTCACAGGTACAGCTGTCGGAGATTCCTTATATAAATGTAAGGATTGGGATTTCGCAAATCAGATTTGCACTGGTGATTGGGTATTTGTGCAAAGTATAACACCGGGCCAGGATTATAGTTTCGTACTAACGCCAGAAGACCCTGCGTACGCGCAAATACCTATAACAAATTGTGCAGCAGAGGACACAGCAGCGCAGAATAGTTTTGGTGCCGCATGCACGGTGGCTAATGGATCATCTCTTACCGCAGACGACACCAGCTACGAATTACACACTTGGAGAAGAAATACTACCAGCTCATATTATGGCGGTATAAGGATAAACTCTACTAACACCAGCGTTACAGATTGCAGTTCGCTAGTCTCTGTATCCTTATGTTACAAATGGTGGTACAATAACAGCGGTTCTGCCATAACGGTAGCCAATATATCAGTGGACGCTAACAATGGAGCAAGCTACACTGTAGTTAACACCACCATTCCACCTACATCAGAACCAACAAACATGACGTGTCAGAACATAACAGCCAACGAAAGCTGGAGCTGCAGCAACTTCTTTGGTGCCAGCGCAACAGGCGCTCTTGCAAAAGCAGAAATCACACGCGTTGGCGCACCAAGTGCGAATGGTGTTGGCTTCTGGGATGTTTTATTCTTTAATGTTACTTATACTCCAGATACTTCTCCTAACGCAACATTAGTCAGCCCAGCAAACGGAAATGTAACGACGTCAAACAATGTTACATTCTCATGTAATGCAACTGATGACATTAAACTTTCTAATATCACCTTCTACTGGAATTATACGGGAACTTTCCTGGCTAATGGCACAGTGAATGCTTCCGGAACATCAAATCAAACTACATTTAACAGGACGAATCTGAATAATGGTGCAATTTTGTGGAACTGCCGGGCCTGTGACAACAGGTCGCAGTGCAGTTTTGCTCCTGCAAATTATACTGTTACAATAAATTACACTGTGCCTGATACAAATCCACCAACATGGTCAACTAATCAGTCGAGTTTCCCCACACAGTATAATGCTTCGCAGATCTCAATCTTTAATATAACTTGGGCAGACAACGTAAATATTTCAACTGTTTTGATAGAAGGGAACTGGTCAGGTTCTCCGCAGAATTACACTGCAACACTTATCTCAGGAACAACCGCCAATGGTATTTGGAGCTATAATGCTACACTTCCTGCAGGAACATTTTACTGGAAGTCTTACGCTAATGACACTAACGGGAACCCGAACTCCACAGCAAACTGGACATTCGCCATAAATAAAACAGCAATTAATGTAAACCTGTACTTAAATGGTACGCTTAACAGTAATGTTACGTATATTTATCTAGCAACTGTTAATGCTACTGGTACTTCAACTGGTGGCATTGTTAATGTTTACCGCGATGGGAATTTGATGGTTAGTGGGGCTTCTCCACAGACTAACTTGTCAAATCTTGGCAACGGGACTTATGCTTACAAAGTTAATGCCACCGGCAATGCGAACTATAGTGACAACTTAACTGGTGTCACTTACTATGCTTTTGTGAACCAGGCAACTAGCGCCTGTTCGCTTAGCTTTAATCCAACATCACCACAGACCTATGGCACATCACTCAATGTTTCATGTTCATGCACAGCAGGAACTGCCCAGCTTTATAGGAACGGAACAAATGTAACAACTGAAATAAACTCAAATGTAACATTGGGGGTTGGAACATATAATTATACGTGCAATATCACCGGCAATGCTAATTATACTAGTGCAACTAACAGCTCAAATTATGTAGTGAACAAGGCAGCAACACTGACAAGACTTTTCTTAAACGGAACTGAAGGAAACAGAAGTTACAATACGGGTGATGTCGCGAACTTCACTGTTACAATAAATGCCAGCGGAAAGACAGTCTATCTGGACACAAACATAAGTGGATGGACACAGCAATCTGGAGTTACACCCCTGACTAACATTACGACACTTTCACAGGTAGGTTATTACAACGTAACAGGCTCATTCCCTGGAGATACGAATTACACTGCATCAAATGTAACTTATTATGCAAATGTTACAATACTAGACACAACACCTCCTGCAACAATTACTGGATTGTCTGCGCCGTTGTATGGATTAGACTGGATATACTGGAACTGGACAAACCCTGCTGATGCTGACTTTAATCACGCAGAAGCATGGCTAAACGGGACATTCAAAACAAATACTTCAAACAACTACTACAATGCAACCGGACTAAGTAATTCAACAACATACCAGATACAAATAAGGACTGCAGACAATGCTGGAAATGTGAACTCAACATGGGTAAACAATACAGCGCAAACCTTAGCAGTATCAAAGCAGCAGAATGAGTCGATACCAAGTGCGAACGGTTCTGCGATAAATGCAACTCTTACGATAATAAATTCAACGGGGCAAATAGTATACCTGCAGACAAACACCACATACTCATTTGACCTAATAGCTGGGAATTATACTATAAAAATATCTCCAGTAAATACGCCAACAATTAGTATTACGTACTACAATTATACCGTTGATTCAAATTTTATATTGCCTGGGTTTGATAAACCAGGACTATCGGATGGCGCATTAAACATTTTTGCGGTCAATCCGCTAGGCAGCTTCCAAACAGCAAACATTACTGTAAATCTTACGGGAGGTGTACTTACAAAATGCGACAATTATACTTTCGCAGCGCAAACTTGTGAAGAAGGCCAGTGGCATACGATTGCATATGGACTTACGCCTGGAACGCTTTACAACATAACAATTACACCTGGCGATCCTGGATATGCCGAATTCAACGGCACTGCACTGACGAATGATACGCAAATATATCAAGCAAGCGCCAACAGCAATTATGGCAGCATCACAACCATGATAGTTGGTAAATGGAATGCCGCTGGCAGAGCTTATAGAAGCTTAATTAAATTCAATCTTTCAAGTATTCCTTCTGGAGTAAGGATAGACAAAGCCAATCTGACATTTTATGTTACAGCTACTGACGCCGGCGCAAGAACACACAATGTCTACAAAATTTACGATAACAGGACATGGGTCGAACTTCAAGCAACATGGAACAATTATACGACAGGAAATGCCTGGACAACTGCTGGCGGCGATTACAACGCCACTCTTTCAACCAGCACAGGTGTAAGCATAACTGGGTATTATTCGTTTAACGTAACTAATGATGTACAAATCTTTGCAGATAACCAAAGCAAAAACCAGGGATGGATAATAATAGATAGTAACGAGGCTACACAAAACACCAGAAAAACATATACAACTAGTAATAGTGCGACAGCAAACCAAAGGCCTTTGCTGCAGGTAAACTGGACGGACATACAGGCTCCAGGATGGTCAAACCAGAGCCAAAACGCTTCAACAATCAACAATACCGACTCTGTCAAACTTTCAGCTTATTGGACAGACAATGTTAACCTAAGCTATGCTGTTCTATCAACAAACGAGACTGGTGCGTGGGCAAACAAGAGCGGAGTTTATGGCTCTCCGTTGCAAATAGGCCCAAGCATTGGAAACTGGTCTAATTTCACGTGGAGTAATAGTTCTGTGAGTGGCATAATTGGCTGGAGAATTTGGGCGAATGACACACAGGGCAACTGGAATGTTACAGATATCGCGACAATAAATGTAACAGTTCCAAACACAGCTCCAAACACGACTACTCCAACAATTGACCCGACAACTGCCTATAAAATTAACAACTTATATTGTAACGCAACGCTCACAGACGCAGAACAAACAAGCCTTACTGCTTATTTCACATGGTATAAGAACAACGCTGCAAACTTTAGCGGAATAAAAACTAGCATAACAAACGGTACAAACACAAATATTACAATTCTTACATCAGGGAACCTTACAAAGGGAGATAACTGGACTTGCCAGGTCATCCCAAATGATGGAACTGTGAACGGTACTGCAAAGAACTCAACAAATATTACAATCCAGAACAGCGTACCAACAATATCAGCAATTGCTTTCGCAAACAACACAACAGGACATTCATTCAATGCAACTGTGAATGTAACTGATGTGGACAGCTACACAGACCTAAGTACAGTCACAGTCAACAGTACAGAATGCACGTTAATAGCATCTACAAGCATTAATTCAACAACCAATCAAACTATATTTAGATGCACTAATACCACAACCGTAAAAGCACTTTCAATAAATATAACAGTCAATGACACGAGCAATGCCGTTGCTTCAGTTACTGGCACAAATACTTATCCAAACAATGCACCTACACAACCTACTGTTACAATAGCTCCGGCAACCGCTTACAAAACAGACAACTTGAACTGTTCGGTTTCCGGAAGCACTGATTCAGACAGCGATACAATTTCATATTACTTCAACTGGACTAACGGAACAACCACTGTGCTTTCAGGGCTTGTTTCACAGACATCATTCAACCTTTCAAGCGGGAACCTATCAAAAGGCCAGACATGGACTTGTACTGTTATACCAACTGACACATTTGTAAACGGGACATCTAACTCAGCATCAAGAACAATATCTGACTCTGCCACAACATTTGCTTCTTTTACGATGAATGACACAAATCATAATGTAAATGCGCTTTACTCTGCAAATGTTACAGACATTGATGGACTATCCGGTTGTAAAATCGAACATAACAACACAGGTAGCAGTTTTGTTAACACATCATTTACTTCTTTAAGCGGAAACTCCAACTGGTGCAATATAACCATACTGAACAATGCCACAAACAATCGCCTTGTTGGATGGTACGTTTGGGTAAATGATTCAACAGGGACATGGACTAAATCCGCATCGCAGACATTTACAACAAGTAATACAGCACCAACTTCAACTAATCCTACACTAAGCAATCTTACGCCTGCCACAAATACAGTACTTACTTGTACAAATGGCAGCTTCACTGATGTTAATGGGGACGTAGCAGCCTGGTATTACCAATGGTACAAGAACAACGGTTTAATCAGCGGACAAGTAAGTTCCGCCTTGGACCTTTCTATTGCTGGAAATGGAGATAAAAACGACCAAATAATTTGTGCTACTATGGCAAGTGATAGTATCGCAAACGAATCAACTGGTTGGAGAAACTCAAGCACCGCTACTGTTCAGAACACAGCACCAACAACACCAACTACACTTACACCAACAACCGGTATGTACGGTGGCACAAACAGCACAATCCCAATAAACTGCACAGGCTCAACTGATGCGGACACAGATACTATTACGTATTTCATAGGTGCAAATGATAGCGGAACATGGCATATCATTAACTCATCCACAACAGGAGCATACAACTGGGATATCTCAGCTCTTGCATCGCAAGTTGTCGATATCAACTGCACTGCTGGAGACGGAACTGTCAATTCAAGTTCATTCAATCCTGCCGGAACAATTACAATTGACAATACAAAACCAACCTGGAGCAATAATCAATCAAGTATTCCATTGACATATAGCGCAACACCATCAGTATTTAATATAACTTGGGCAGATAATATCAATGTCTCAACAGTACAAATAGACGGCAACTGGTCTGGCTCAGCTCAAAACTATACTGCGGCTCTTGTGTCAGGAACAAATGCCAGCGGAGTATGGAGTTACAGTACAACAATTGGGGCCGGAACATACTACTGGAAGTCTTACGCAAATGATTCTGTTGGCAACACAAATGCAAGCGCGCAGCAAACATTCACAGTAAGCAAGGCAGACAATCCAGTAAATCTGTACTTGAACGGGACGCAGGCAAATAGCACTTACACTTACCCACAATCAATAAACGCAACCAGCACAACTCTAATTGGAACTGTTTTCTTGTATAGGGATGCAACGTTGCTGGCAAGCGGAGCTTCACCACAAGTAAACATATCTGTTTTGGGTAACGGAACTTATGCTTACAAAGTTAATGCAACTGGAAATACGAACTACAGCGACAATGCCACTGGCGTCACCTATTATGCGTTTGTGAACAAGGGCACATCAGTGTGTAATTTAACATTTGATAAGACAACACCACAGAATTATAGTGCGGCCTTAACAGCCACTTGTTCATGCACAGCTAACTCTGGCACCGTTGCTTTATACAGAAATGGAACTAATGTAACCGCGACTGAAAACGGGACTGCTGTAACACTTGGAGTTAGTACCTGGGCATATGAATGTAACACAACAGGTAATGCTAATTATACCAGCGCCACAAACACCAGCAACTTTGTAATAAACCAGGCAACAAGAACGTGTACGCTAGCTACAGACAAAAATTGGACAAGGACTTACGATAGCACATCTTCAAGCACAAACTGTACTGTTTCAGCTGGTTCAAGCGATGGAAGCATGACTTTCACAAGGAACTCCACATCAAAGAGCTCACCAGATGCGGTCGCAACAGCCGGATCTTATAATTATGCTTGCCAGTGGACAGGTGGTGTAAATTATTCTGATTGTACACAGCAGACAAACACATTGTTGATAAACAAAGCAGATCCATCTGGCTCGCTTAGCTTATACTTACAAAGTGCTCTTAACAATGCAACAATAACTTACGGGACCCCAAGCAATGCAACAGGCATCTCAACTGTCAGCCAGGACCTAACATTTAATCTGTACAGAAATGGAAGTTTTATTACAAGCGGAAGTCCGGCAACTGAACTTGCAACTCTTGGTGCAGGCAATTATGTATATGTGTACAACACAACAGGCGGAACTAATTACACTGCTGGAAGCACAGTAGTAAGATATCTCACGATCAGTACTGCGAACGATTTTGTTAATTTGACTCTTAATGGTATCCAAAATAATGTAACAATACCTTATGGTGCTAATCTTAATGCAAGCTCAAGTTCAACATCAGGCACTGACCAGATTTATCGTAATGGAACAAATGTAACGAGTGAGAAGAACACGAATGTTTCGCTTGGAGCCGGTTATTATCAGTACAAAGCGAACACCACCGGTAATACGAATTATACTGCAAACGGGACTGGAATAATATATTATGTGACTGTCAGTCAAGTCACATCTACTTGCTCCCTTAGCTTTAATCCAACATCACCACAGACTTATGGCACCGCAATAAACGCATCTTGTAGTTGTACAAACCCAGAAGCATCAGCTACATTGTACAGAGACGGTGCAAATGTTACAGTGACTGAGAATAACATAAACACTGTATTGGCTGCGCAAGCTCACAATTACACTTGCAACATTTCAGCTTCACAAAACTATACATCAGCAAGCAACAGTTCAAACTATACAATAACTCGGGCAAATCCTTCTGGCAACCTCGGACTGGCATTAAACGGAATAGAAAGTGATACCGCAATAACTTATGGCACTCAATCGAACGCAACCGGATGGTCGGACCTCGTTAATAATCAAGACTTGACGTTCAACTTGTACGGAAATGGCATCCTGGCAAATTCGGGAGACCCGGCTTCAGATGTACAGACCCTGGCAGCAGGTAACTACACTTATGTTTACAACACGACTGGCGGAGTTAATTATACAGCTGGCTCAAGCCCCGCAAGATTGCTAATAGTAGATAGGGCAATATCAGTTCTTACGCTCTCTGCAAGTCCGGGATGGGTTGTATTTAACGGAACACAGACAAATGTCAGTTGTGGTACAAACACACCACAAGTAACACCTTCATTTTACAGAAACGGCACATCAGCAAGCAATCCAGATGTTCAAACACTTTCACCAGGCAACTATAATTATATCTGTAACAACTCAGCAACCCAGAATTACACAGAGGCTTCAACTTCGAATACGTTAGCTGTAACACTCAAAAATGTATCCAACTGTTATCTGAATTTCAATCCAACGTCACCACAGACATATCCGACATCAGTAAATGCGAGCTGCAGTTGCACAAATCCTGAATCGTCAGCCAAATTGTACAGAGACGATGCAGATGTTACAGCGACTGAGAATAATGTGTTCGCATCTCTCGCAGCGGGAAACTACAGCTATGTCTGTAATGTAACAGAAACAGGCAATTGGTCAACAGCAAGTAACAGTTCAATATACGAGCTTGATCCGGTAACAACAGTTCTGAGTCTGACAGCATCTCCAAGCTGGACAAACACATATCCGACGGAAACAACAGTCAATTGTTCAGCGAATAATGCAGAGGTAACACCACAATTATATGTAAATGGAACGTTTGTGGGTATTCCTTACACAATAACTCATGCCGCAGGCACTTACGATTATGTCTGCAATAATACCGCTTCGCAAAATTATACTTCAGAGTCAGCTTCAAACACGCTGACAATAAACAAAACATCAACAAGCACTCAGCTTTATCTGGATGGAATGGGAGCAAATGAAACGGTCACATATCCGAGCCAGACAAATGCGACTGCTGTGACAGATGTAGGGTCTGTAACTCTTTACAGAGAAGGAAGTTCTGTAAGTAACCAGGACATCGCAACTTTAGCTGCGGGCACTTACAATTACACTGCAGTCAATTTAGGTGATGAGAATTATACTGGCAGCTTTGAAACGTGGTTCCTGACGGTTAATCAGAATACATCAAGCTGCAATCTCGCATTTAATCCAACATCACCTCAGACTTATGGAACTGCAATAAACGCATCTTGCAGTTGCACAAATCCTGAAGCTGCCACTGAGCTGTACCGGGACGGAGTAGATGTAACCTCTAGCGAAAATAATATGTACACAACACTGGCTGCAAACACTTACAATTATGTTTGTAATACTTCCGCAAGCCAAAACTATACTTCGGCAAGTACGGGCTTTTCTTATGTAATTAATCCAGTGACCGGAGTTATCTATCTCTACCTGAACGGATCAAGAGCTAACTTTACAACGTCGAATAATACTTATGTGAATATATCTGCAGTTCTAGTAAGCGGAACAGGCGATATGCAAGTGTATGACAACGGAACTCAAATCTATTCGGGAGCCTCACCATCTCAAAACGTGACGTTGTTCGACGCGCTTGGAGTGCATAATATTACTGCAGAATTCTTAGGAAATCAGAACTATACTGCTGCTTACGAGACATGGTGGATAAACATCACTCCGCCAGTAATAAGTAATGTAATCGCGCAATCTATTACAGATAACAGCACACAAATCCTTTGGGACACCAATGTATTCGCGAATTCCACAATCGATTATGACACGACCTTGGCGTTGGGCAGCAACATAACCAGTGCATCTTTTGTCCTGTCACATAGCCTTGCACTTGCTAGCTTATCCGCCAACACAACATATTTCTTCAATGTTACATCGTGCGACCAGTATAATAATTGTGTAACATCAGGGCCTTACAACTTTACAACAACTTCAACAACACTGACACCATCAGG
This sequence comes from uncultured Candidatus Woesearchaeota archaeon, assembly GCA_903864915.1. Taxonomy (GTDB): domain Archaea; phylum Nanobdellota; class Nanobdellia; order UBA10117; family UBA10117; genus CAIPHS01. Next base: position 24,725 of record CAIPHS010000011.1, on the reverse strand, counting down.
TTTTGAAAGCATACTAAAGCACCGCAAGCCAACCACAAATGTCTCAGCTGTTGCAAATGAAACTTTACCAGGGCAGGCGGGATATACTGGCACATATTACATAGGTGATTTCAATTTCACATCAGTATATGATTATAACAGCAGCGTCAACGAGAGTCATGTATTTACTTACGATGGAGTTAACCACACAATCACACCTCTGCAGATTGCAGACAACTTTGTAGATTTGCAGATAGAATCAAAAGTATCTCGCCTTAAATTAGGCGTCAACGAGAGCGGCGATGTTGATGTGACTGATGATGGTGTTGCAGATGTCCGAATTACGTTAAATGGGATAGAAGCAGGCAGCGCCTACTTAACTGTCAGAATCCTTGAAAAGCCGTTAGCCTCAGTAGCATTTGCCCCAAGTTATATGTTCTATGTACAAACATTATTGACATTTTTAGTAGTTTTGTATTTGATTTGGGCGATATGGCGGAAGAAAAAAAGAGAGGCAGAAGAAAAAGAAGCTAAAAGAAAGACCCGCTGATTAAATCTGGATTGCTCGAAAAAATTGCGACAAGTGCTATTATTATTATAATTATAACAAAGAATATTATCCAATAGTGTGCCTCTTCCATAGTGTCATTATACAACACTAAAGCGTATAAAGATTACTAACCTATCAGCGGCGATACATAAACTTCCAGCAACGCAGAGACTATCAACAGAACTACTGAAAGCAGTATTAATTCTAGGGAATCTTTCACAACTTCCTTGAATTGTGGATCGCCGAGCTTGTGTTTTGCCGCAGCTATGGAGATAATGCCGCCTGCAAGGCCTGCTATGAAATACGCAGTGATTTCAGGTATGCCGTGCAGCAGGAATTTTCCTATTGACAAAGGCACCGCGCCGGTCTGTATTGATGTTTTAATTATGTCGCCAATTAATGTGCCGAGGATTGCAGCGTTCCAGCTCAGTATGAAAATTGCGCCAGTCCCGTAGATGAATGCCAGAAACAAGCCTGTGGCGAGGACCTTGAAATTATTCGCCAGAATTGCCAGTAATTTTCCATCACCGATTAACGCCCCGAGCTGTACACTCCTGCTCGTGATCATGTCAAGTTGCATCGAGAACAGGTTTGTTGCATACTGTTTTGGTAAAAGTATGAATAAAATTGTATATGCGAGAAGCATGCCCGCAAACATACAAATGAAAAACTTCATAGCTGGCCAGTGTTCCTTGACAAGCCAGTGTGCAAATTTATTTTTACGGCCTTCATCCCTCAATTCCTCTTCCTTCATCAGGCTTATCATTAGAGGAACAAAGGCTACCATTGTGAACGCGAGCATGACTGGGCCTGCAAACTTTGGCAGCATCAGCAAAGCCAGGCCTGCAGCAATCACGCTGTAAATAAAGCCGAAGAAAACCATCTTCCATGGCTTACCTTCCATCTTGTGAACATCAACCAGCCATTCAAGGACCATAGATTACGTAGATGAATGCAGTAGTATTAAATGTTTGCTGAACTCTACTAAGTCTTTTATAGAAGTTATCTTTTAGCAGTAAGACTATGACTTTAAAACGAAAGGCTACCCTACTTATCCTCGTTTTGCTCTTTCTAGCAGCTTCAGTAGGCACGGGTATCGGGATTACAAAGTTCGCCCCTGGCTTGATAGAGAAAATAGACAGCGCATTTGCTGGCTCAGGCGGAAATTCGAGCTCAAGAATACCAATAGATGCTGTGCTGGAGTTTAAAGGTTTAGACTTGAAAGGAGCAAACTCAATATCGATAGCGTTTGAGAATCCGACAGATCGTGTTTCCGTGAATTCTGAAAGTCTGGACTTGTCAAATGTGACGTCAGGTGAACTTACTGCAGAACCCTTCGACGGTTCTATTAATATAACAGAGACTGCAAATCTCTCTGGTAAAACACAAAAGCTTGCAATTAATGAAATCGCAATCTTACCAAATGTGAAAAGTTTGAATATAAACGGCCAGCTTAATTATAATGCGATAAGCTTGGATTTGAGCTTAGACACCTTTTCTTACACTTCTTCCGGCAGCGTCAGCATGGCTTCCGGCAAAGCGACAGTCTCGCTTGATAACGAGAAGCTAGACTTGCAAAATTTTGTTGGAATTTTTGTGGTTAGCAAAAACGAGTTGAAGATATCAGGCACAGTCGATAATGTAAGGATAGCTGGAAAGGAAATCAATCTGGTTGCACAATAAAGTTCCTTTTAGTCACAATATTTTTATATACCTTTAGAGTATAATGCTTATATTAGGGGACGGTCATTTAGTGTCGGTTTACGGACTATGTCTAAAAAGAAACTAGACGGAAAAACAAATGTCGTAATTTTGTTGCTATTGTTAATCATCGCGACTGTGTTTCTGACTTTGCACTGCCCTTCCCCATATTTTACTGCCACTGGTAATTTTTTAGAGGTCGTTTCTAATGCGGCACAATGTGTGGGTGCTGATGTTATTAGCATCAAGCCAGCTACTGCTCCAAATCTAATATATGCGACCCCCCTAATGCTTTTGTTGGTACTTTTATTTGCCATCCTGGCGCTGAACCAAGAGAAGTTATCAGAGCGCGTTAAATATGCGCTTACCGCGCTGCATGTTGCTCTATTGACTATGGTTGGTCTGCTGCTCATTTTCACTTTCATTCAGATGCCACTAACCGGCAGCACAATCAGCATGCTGGCAACTCAATTTTCAACTAATGGCCTGATGCTAGCTGTGCCGATGTTTGTGGCAGGGCTTAGCATGGCGATTTTAACTTGGGTCTTTCATAGCATCCGAGCCAGAAAGAGCATAGAAAAACTTTAAAGTGAGGCTTATATCCTCTAATAAAATGGTAAAGGCAAACATTTGGTCGACGAGATTGCGAAAATTGGAACTGGTCGCAGTAATTGTTCTCCTTTTGTTTTTACCCCTTGTTTTGTTAAAGCCTTCAATTACTGGTTTTGTTTCTTCAGATGCACAAAGACAGCAGATCAATATGACTTTGGATGAAAGCAAACTAATCCAGATGCACACAAAAAGCGGGCAATCAGCGTCGCTGAATTATCTAGCAATATCTGGCGAGATAATCGGCGATGGTGATGTCGCTGTTTATTTACGCAACAGCGCGGGTGACAAACTTATGGTTTATGGCAACGTAGGCAAGCCAAACAGGCCGAACCTCATAACAGGACTTGCAGTAGCCGCAAATCCCGCAAACGCAGAGTTTGATGATGAGATGATATTAAGCACAGGTAATAAACTTGCGTGGCCTGGTGACCTTGGATTTAATACCGGTGGCGGCTCTTTCGGTCGAACGTGTTTGGAAACATGTTTCCTGGACGCTGTAAGCTGGACCGGAAACAGCTGGGATATTGTAGCATACGTAGAACCTGGCACCCAACTAAAGATAACAGAACTTTCTTATACGTTAAGCACTTAATTTTCGTTATTCACCGACATCCAAGCCCAATCTTTTTTCCTTGCGCCTGAGCTTTCGTGCCATAGACCTGTACCGCTTGAATCTCAAATACGCCTGATAAATCTGCCAGAATCCGATTACAATCAGGACTGTGCCCATTAGCATGTACAGTTCTCCTAGGAATAGCCGCACAACAATTAGTCCTGCTCCGATGAATGCCAGCCCAGTTGTCATATATTGCTGCATCGTCCTTTCTCTTGAAAGGACTGTTTGTTCCTCTAGCAAAACTAATTGTCTACTGGCCATTTTGATGAGTTGATTTCTTCATATAAAAGTCTATTTCCTGCTCCGTGATTGCGCATCCCGCGAATTTCAGCGCCCAAAGCAGCCCATACAAGACATCTTTATTGTCGCCGAAAATGCCCTTCTTCCAGGCAGTCACTGCAAATTCTGCAGACCTCAGCGGGACAAACTTGTTTGATACTCTGGGAAACCATTTTTTCATAGTTTCTTCGTTTATGGTTACTTTAGTATGCAATTTGTGCTCAAGCCAGGGTTTCAATAAGTCAGTATTTTCTATTAGGAGCCGGGCTATCCTTTCATCAACTGCAATCGCGTCTGTCTTTTCTTCAAATCCAGCAATTATTGCAGACATTTCGCCTAACTGAACGATATTGAGCGGCTTGCCTTCAGCAAAGTAAGTGTGGTTTATGGTATTCATCAGCTCATTTATGTCACCAGCCAGATGCTTGTCGGGATAGACCTCTATGATTTTATCATCAATAAGCTCTTTTACGCGGTAGCCTTCATACCTGAAACGCAGGGATTGCATTGCCCTGCTTATGGTTTCGCCATAAACAGATTCCGTGATGTAAAACTTGCCGTCGTAAGATTGCTTGAGTTTCCTCAGAAGGGGCAGCGAACAGGTGATGGCCATGCTAATCAATGTTGACGAGTCAAAAAACAGGCTCATTGTTGCCCCTTTTTCTTCGACTTGAACAGTTTCTCTGCAAATTTGATCCTATGTTCATTCATTTTTGCAGGGGTCTCGAACTGCTCATGTATTGCAGTCTCGCCGATTGCGGGCATCAGTTCCCATTTCGTCACGCCGGTTATTTCCGCAGCCCTGCCTAATGACAGGCCGTGCTCGTACAGCTTCGTACCTTTCTTTATCCTTGCAAAATGCAGTATGTCCTCTATGTAGAACTTGATTGACTTGCTAAATCCTTGTATGTTTTCAAGGATTTCTTTCAAAGTCTCGGAAAAGTGTTCGTAATCTTTCTTTTCAAGCAATGCTTTGGCTTCTTTCAGCAAACTCACTATAGTCTTGACGAATAACTTCATTTTCGGGTGTTCGCTGTATTTCGCAGTCTCCAGAATCTTGTTCAGCGCATAGACTGCTATCGCAAGGTCAACAATATCCGAATCCTGGTAGATTGTCATGTCGTGCAGCACATGGTCTGAAATCGCGTGCAGGTCTGCATGCCTTCGCTCTTTTATGGCCAGAATTGTCTCGTTAATGACATCAAGAACATCTTGCAGTGCAGCTGGTATCATGTGTATAAAACTAATGGCTCGATTAAATATCTTGCTGAATTGTTGCTGTTCTTTCATAGTAGAGACACACAAATAAATATGCACTTTTCGTGATTGATTTATGGCACATGACAAAACACACAACTTGATGGGCTATGCCCAGCTTTTAACAGGAGTATTGGGTATCTTGCTCGTAATGAAGCAGAACATACCATTTGCAGTGATATTGTATGCGCTGATGTTCCTGACAATGGGCATACAGCACGTGCAAAGCAAGCAGTAAATTTTTCTGTTTTATTTTTTTCTAAATAATTCGTGCGCCAGCAATCCTGCTCCAATTATGACCAGCCCTGCTATCCAGATTTTCATGTCCAGGTAGAATAGCATTATTATGCTGGATATCATGCCAAATGCCGAAAGCAGAGCCCAAGTTTTGAATGGCCTTGCGGTTTTTGGCTGCTTGAACCGCAGCATCAATAGTGACAGGTTCACAAGCGCAAATGTTACGAATAATGCAAAATCGGTTAGTGATGCAACAAGTTCAATCTTTTCAAGCAATACAAAAGCTATGGATATTATGCCTGTGATTAAAATTGCGAGCCATGGCGTCTGGAATTTTTTATGCACTGCCTTGTGGATTATTTTTGGCATTCCCCCGTCTTCAGCCATGCCGTAAAGCATTCTTGATGTTGCAATCAAAAGTCCAAGAACAGTTGTGAATGTAGCGCATAAAGCGGTTATCGCGAGGAATAGGAATGCCTTCTCTCCAAGGGCGGTTTGTGCAACAAGCGCGAGCGGAGCAGCCGATTGCGACAGCGCCTGCCAGCCAACAACGCTTACTGCAGCAATTGCAGTTCCTATGTACAGGATCGTTGAAATGGCTATGGCGAGAATCAGCGCCGTCGGTATGGTTTTTGTGGGTTTTTTAGTTTCCTCGGAGAGCCTTACTATGTCTTCAAATCCAAGATATGCGAAAAATATCAGCGCCGTGGCACTTAATATGCCTGAAAATCCCAAAGGTGGCAGGGTGGTATAACTGACATGCCCCACATATTTTATGCCGAATAAAATAATTGCAATCAATCCGCCAATTTCAACGAATGTTACAGCGACTTCAGCAAATGCGGATTGCTTTATGCCCCAAAAACTTAGTAAAGATAATAACATGATCAAAGTCATTGCAATCGGAATGACTGGTGTATGGAAAATTGCGCTGAAATAGCCTGAAAATCCTAATGATACCGCTGCAGAAGCTATGAATCCCCCAATAATGATTAGCCAGCCTATTAGAAATGCAATTCTTTTGTTGAATGCTTTCTCCGCGAAAACATATTCGCCGCCAGATTTCGGGAACATCGAGCTTAATTCTGCGTAGCTTAGGCCTGTAAATGCTGCAATCAAAGCGCCTATGGCGAAGGCAGCCCAGACCATGTTTCCCGCGAGGCCTGCACCCTTGCCAATTAAAGCATAGATGCCTGCACCCAGAATAACTCCAACACCGTAGAAAGTAACCTCAAACAGGTTTAGAGCACGCTTGAGTTTGGTGGCCATATAATTTTATGTAAAACTGAGTTTATAAAATTTAATTTAAAAAATAAAGGGGGGCTTATCGGGCCCGCTTCTTGTTCGATAGTTTGTTCCAGATTGTTGCAAATGCATAACCTAGCAATGCACCAATTATGAACTTTGCCAGTATCAACACGATTGTTGTGGTGATGTCAAATGGGATTACTATTGCTTGCGCCTGTATGAAATGCACGCCAGTCATCCAGTTTACAAATGTCTGGCCATAGCCAGCATACACTAATCCTGCCCACACAGCACTTACTGCAGCAAATAAACTGCCTAGTGTTAGTGCAACATGTTTTTCATCCAATTTTTGAATTGCCATGATAAGTGAACGGAATAACTCAATTTAAAGTTCTGTAACAATTCTGCAGTAAAGACTATTCTACTTGTTGTAAAGGCCCCACTTTTTTATGGCCTGGTCAAGTTCCTTGTGTGTTTTTGCATACTCCCTGACGTTTTCTTTTTTCATTACAGCGTCTATGACTTGCCGCATTGCTGCTGCGCCAGCCTTCGTGCCGGAAGGATGACCATGCACGCCACCGCCAGCTTGCACAATTATGTCTTTGCCCAGCATTTTGATCAGTGGAGGAATTAAACCTGGATGCAGGCCGCCAGAGCAAACCGCGAAAACAGGTTTTACTCCGTGCCAGTCTTCTTGCAACCTGTGACCTTTTGCTTTCACGAAACCTCCCTCGATTTCCTCGCCAACCATCATTACATCTTCCTTGGTTTCCATCATTTTGCCCACCGCAGTTCCGATATGCAGCTGGTCGACACCAATTAATCTGACAGTATCTGCAATAAACAGCATCGAAATACCGTGATTCTTGTTTCTTGTCAATGCGCCGTGCATCGCCCTGTGCGCATGCAAAACCAATTTCAAATCTTCATTTGCTTCTCGGATAGACTGCAGGCCAGACCATCCTATGGTCAGTATGTCAACCATGGCGTATTCGCCACCGCAATCTTTCACGAATTTTGCCCTCTTGATCATCTCGCTTGTCTCGGCAGTAACATTGGGCATGTAGATTTTCTTTTCCCCGGTTTCATCCTCTGCCTTGTCCCTGAGTTTTAATGTCTGGATAATTCGTTCGTGGAATTTGTTGAATGGCTGGGAGGTTAGGTTTTCATCATCCTTTACAATATCCAGGCCGCCTGACCATGCCTCATAAGCGACTTTAGCATGCCCTTTTTCGCTCAGCCCCAATTTTGGTTTGACTATTGTTCCGCAAAGCGGTCTGTCTTTCACGCGGAGCAGTTTTCTAATGCCAGGAATTCCGAATTTGGGTCCTTTGAAACTAGTTACCAGCTTTCTTGGCCAGCTGGCATCTTCCAATCTTAAGAATTCAACATCCTTCATGTTGAAAATATTTCCAGCAACAGAACTCCATATTTGCGGCATGTTGCCTGGCTCAAAGAGTTCCAGCGGATATGCAATTTTTACCATGTTTCCCTTAATCTCGAAAACTTTAGCACCCATCTTCTTTATTTCAGGTGACATGGTTGCAATTGTTGTCCAGGTTCCGATAGAAGATTCTGCGGCAACAGCTTCTGCTGCCTGATTCATTGAAATTCCCCGCGCAGGCTTCATCTTGTACAGCATGACCAAGTCGTTCTTAGTCGGCTTGTAGTTAGGTTGCCAGTACCCAGTGTATTTTACCATTTTATCCCCCAAAATTTAGCAAACGTATCTGCAATTCGTACTATCATAACTGTAAATATGCCCCACGCAAGCGGCAGCCAAATTGGTATGCCTAATTGTGTTGGATTTGTATAATGCCAAGCTCCAAAATAAATCGCTATTATTTCTGCTACGGGTCCGATAATGGCGCCTGATACAAAGAAAAAGAAATCGCGTTTGGTGTGCCATAATTTTAAACAAATACCCCAAAATGCAATTAAGAGAAGGGTTAGCAAAAGATTATTTTTGTATAGTAATGAAATCGCAACTATACTGGCACAAAATACGATTAGTTCGTATAAGAATTCTTTTTCAATCTTTTTGCGGAGGTTTCCTTTTACCATTTTCTTTTAACAAATTTATCGAAGCTTAGCATGCCAAGTTCAGATATGACACCTTTGATATGCTTGGCTTCTGCAATCTCGAAAGCAGGGTTGTGCACGATAACATTTTTTGGCGCATTTGGCCAGACTTCCTTCGCAGGCCGTTGCTCGATTTGTATATTTCCGGAAGAAAATTTCCAGCTGTGGCTGCAGCAGTAAACCGGGATTTTAAGATACTTTGTTGCAATCTCTGCAAACATTTCCGTGCCAATCTTGTTGGCAACGCCTTTCTGTGATATCCAGTCAGCACCCATCAAGAACATGTCCGCTTGTTTCATCGCGTCGATGGCTGCAGAGTCAACATAATGACAGACTTTGATGCCTGCCTTTGCAAGCTCTGTTGCAGTAATTCTGCCCTGGAACATTGGCCTTGTTTCAGTATTATGAACTTCAAACCTTTTCCCCTGTGCTTTTGCTTCCTTCAGTATTTCCACGACAGTTGACGAGTGGCAATGTGTGAAAATTATAGCATCATTTTTTATCAGGTCTGCGCCAATTTTCGCTATCCTTTGCCTATCTTTTCTGAGTTTTCCGACCAATCTTAGAGGGTCCGCACCAGTCTCGACAGCGTGAATTGCCCGGAAAAGCATTGGTTCTGTTGGCCTAGCATCGCGAAGTAGTTTGGATGCAAGTTTCTTGTCTTTTGAGAGAGCCCAAGCTTTCAAAGCAGTTTCGGCAACAGTTTGCGAGCCCTGTATCTTCAATGACTTGATGTCTGATACAGTTTGCTGCAAAGTGGCCATGTATTACGCTAAAAGTTAGACTTATTTAAGCTTTACAATTTTAATTATCTGCAAGGGGCAGGCTTCTGCTGCCAGCTTGTTGCATCCTTCTTCAGCCAGTTCTGTCTTTTTTGGCGTTGACTTGCCATCATCGTCCATTAACCAGTTGGCAGGACAGACTGCTGCGCAGGCTCCGCAGCCAATGCATTTTTCCCTTTGTTGCGTTATTTTGAATTTGGCCATGTTGATTATTAAAAATAAAGAGCTTAAAAATTTACTTGCTGAGCTCTGCGTCAATTGCCTGCTGGAATGCTGCGTAAGGCAATGCGCCCACAACCATTTCATAGCCGTTCTTAGCATTGCCGATGAGCAGTGTTGGAGTTCCCTGCACGCCTGCAGCCAAACCATCTGCCAAGTCTTTTGCCACATTCGTTTCAGTCTCGTTTGCTGCTGTGCAGGTGTTGAACTTGTCCATGTCTAGCTTCAAATCTTCAGCCCACACTTTGTAATTGTCTGCGCTTAGGTTTGCCTGATTTGTAAAGAGCTTGCTGTGATAATCCCAGAACTTGCTTTGCTGGTTAGCACATTCAGCTGCAATCGCTGCTGATTTTGCATTCTCGTGGAAGCTAAGCGGGAAATTCTCGAAAATTAGTTTTACTTTGCCTGTATTAACATAATCTTTGATTATTTGTGGTTCCGTCTCTACCGCAAACTTGCCGCAGTACGGGCATTGGAAATCACTGAATTCTACAATTGTGACTGGTGCTTTTACATCTCCCAAGAATGGCTCGTCAGCATCTATTGCAAGATTAACTCGTGCAGGAGCCTGTGTGCCATTATCTTGTGTTGGTGCAGCAGCTGTGCCTCCTCCATTAAATATGCCGCCGAACTTGTCTCCAAGAACATAACCTGCGCCCAATCCTATGACGAGCATCACTATTGCTATCAGATAGAAGAATGTGCTTTTGTTTATTGTAACAGTTTCCGTTTTCGGAATGTGTGTTGGAATATGAATGGTGTGTTTCAGAACATCCTTGTGTTCTTTTGGTACTGGAATATCGTCATCCGAATCCATTAAACTTGCGTTTAAGACTTAGCTATATAAGGTTTATTATGCACAACACTACAAAGGCTATGCAAGATATCTATTTTCCATTCGAGAAAATCAGGCCGATACAGGCTGAATTAATGAGAGATGTTTTATCGACAATAAGCGACAGAAAAGCATTGATTGCGCACGCTCCAACCGGCTTGGGGAAAACTGCCGCAACGCTTGGGCCCGCAGTAACTGCGGCATTGAAAGAAGGCTTGAATGTTTTTTTTCTCACACCAAAGCACACGCAGCACCAGATTGCTGTTGAAACATTGCAAAAATTAAAAGAAAGGCATAATTTAAAATTTAATGTGGCTGACCTGATAGGCAAAAAGTGGCTTTGCAGCCAGTCAGCTGTCGAAACACTCGACTCCAAAGAATTTCATAACTTCTGCCGCGACATGGTTGCAGAAGAGAAATGCCCATTCTACAACAATGTGTGGAGCAAAGGCTCAAACAAGCTGATGGGCAAAGCATCTTTCGCGCTTAACGACATAAAGAGCGGAAAAATACTGCACGCTGAGGAACTAAAGCGCCAATATGATGACGAATTTTGCATATACGAACTGGCAACATTGCTGGCGAAAGATTCTACAGTTGTCATAGCAGATTATTATCACTTGTTCCATCCGTCAGTGCGTAATGCATTTCTTGGGAAACTGAAAAAAGAACTGAAGAATTCGGTAATTATTGTAGATGAGGCCCACAATCTTCCTGACAGGATAAGGTCGATATTATCTGAGAGATTATCGAGTTTCACGATAAGCAAAGCAGTCAAGGAAGCTAGAGCCTTCCATCTTGATGAGCTTGAAGTGGCTGCAAGCCAGATGCAGAATGTTTTCAGCAACTTGAATGACGAATTGCTCGGGGATAACAATGAAAACATACTCAAGAAAGACAAGTTTGTTACAGAAGTGGAGAGTGCTACGGGTTGCAAGTATGATGATTTGATTAATAATCTCGTGGCGGCTGCTGCAGAAGTAAGGCGCAACGAGAAGAAATCTCATCTCGGCTCAATTGCGAGTTTCCTAAGTTCATGGCAAGGCGAGGAAGACGGTTATGCGAGACTGGTGAAAAAACAATACACGCGCGCCAGAACCGCGTTTACAACAATCAGTTATAATTGTCTTAATCCTGCAGCAGCATCAGCGGATATTTTTAGTAATTGTGCGGCTTCCATATTAATGTCAGGAACGCTTATCCCTGGCGAATTTTACAGGGATTTGCTGGGCTTCAAGCCGGAGAAGACGCAAATCAAAGTCTATCCAAGCCCGTTCGAAGCGAAAAACCGGCTGGTGTTGATAGAAAATTCCACAACAACAAAATTTACGGAGAGAAATCCTGCGGAGTTTGAGAAAATTGCAAAAATCTGCTCCGAAATTATCCGGGAGGTGCCTCATAATGTGGCAGTATTCTTTCCTTCTTACCTGTTCATGCAGTCGATGCTGTCTTTTATGGACGGAAAAATCACGAAGCAGGTTTTTGTTGACGGGCCAGAACTCAGCAAGCAGCAAAGAGTAGAAATACTTAACAGTTTCAAGGCTGCATCAGAAGCAGGCGCAGTTTTGTTTGGAGTGACGGGTGGCAGTTTTGCGGAAGGTATCGATCTGCCAGGAAAATTCCTTGAGGCGGTTATTGTGGTAGGCGTTCCGCTGGCAACCCCTGACCTGGAAACGCGGCAGCTCATAGATTATTATGATTTCAAGTTTGGCAAGGGCTGGGATTACGGGTACATATACCCTGCAATGACAAAAGCCCTGCAGGCAGCCGGCAGATGTGTAAGAACTATGGAAGACCGGGGTGTTGTAGCATTTCTTGACAAGAGATTTACGTGGCCTAATTACCTGAAGTGCATACCACCAGAGTGGAGGCCAATAATCACAAAATTGCCAGCTGAAAAGGTCAGAAGATTTTTTAGCACGAAATAGTTGCAATCATTTTGCCGGCGTCAGATTGTGCTCGGGTGGTCGTGTAAGTATAGAATAGCCGGATTTTTGTATCAAGTCCTTCACTATATCTAGCTTGTCATCTGGCACAAGAATTTTATAATTATAATGTGTGCTTGAATTTGCATCATAATGGATGCCCATCTTTTCAAGAGTTCCGCGCATCTCAAAACTGCTTGAATAGCCGTTTGAACTCTTTATTCTTTCTTCGAGTTGGCTGCCTATGCCCAGGTTGCCCGGGAATGGCATGCCTAGCGCACGCATTCTTTTCGCTTCGACAGCGAATCTGTCTGCTACGGAGAGTGAATCTGCTATGTATAGCTCAATGGCCATGCAAACCTGTTCTAAGAGTGCTTTATAAAATCCACTAAAAAGGTATTTATACCGCTAAAAATATATTTTTAGCGTGGTAAAAGAGCTTCTCGACCCGAAAGGTATAGAAATTGTCGATCCTGCAACACTCCATGCCGCGTTAAATCCACTTGCCTGGAAAATTCTTAATCTCATCAATGAACAACCGCAGTATCCGAGCGAAATTGCGAAGAAGCTGAAGGTGAACGAGCAAAATATCTATTACCATATCAGAAATCTGCAGAAAGCTGGCCTGATTGAGTGTGTTTCTGAGGAAAAAAAGCAGGGCGCAGTCTGCAAATATTTTGTACCCACTGCACAGGCATTTGGCGTGGAACTGGCAGGCCGGAAAAAGCAGAAAGAGGTTGAAATAAGCCCGCTTGCGAAGGATTTCTTTTTTGAGTTTGTCAGGAAAGGAGTCTTTGACGGCTCGATTGTTGTCGGCTCGCCGTTGCCCCATGGGCCACATCTGACTGAAGCACAGGATGGGCATTATGCAATCCATCTTGCGATGTTTTTGGGAAAATTTTGCGGCTTGAAACCAGATAAATTTATTGTCAAGCTGGATACGGAGATGAAGGCTGAGAAGAAACAAAAGCGCAATATGATACTGATTGGCGGCCCAGTCACTAATATTATTTGTACTGATGTCAACAAGAAGATGAAAGTGTTTTTTGACTGGGACAAGAACTGGTTTATACAGACAGGCAACATGCGCTACCTCGATGAGACTGCAGGCATAATTGCCAAAGTGAAGAATCCCTGGGACGAAACAAAATCAATAATCGTCCTGGCAGGCGTGCGTTTTATGGGAACAAAGGCTTGCGTACTTGCACTTACGCAGCATCATGAGAAAATACTTGCAAAGTACAACAAGCATGAGGATTTCTATTGTGTTGTAAAAGGCCTGGACAGAGACGGGGATGGCCAGCTAGATGATATAGAAATATTAGGAATTAGGTGAATTTACTTCTTTCCCAAAGCAATTTCCAGAGTTGATACGCGGACATTTCGACCTTCCTTGTTTACGAATTCTTCAGAGCCGATTTTTATGTTCCTTACGTCAATCTGGTCTTTCAGAAATCTGTTCCGTGCAACTTCAACCACATCCACTGCTCTCGAGATGAACTTGCCCCTGCTTTTTACTACGACTCCTGTCGCGCCTTTCATTGTGAACTGCATCACTACAGCAGTTACGTAGTTCATGAATGGTTTACCACCGATAAAGATGCTGTGTTCATCCGTCATGTTTGTTGCACTCCACTTGTCGTTACTATGTTGCTACCTGTTCTTTCTTAAGTTCCTTAGTTATGTAACCCGCAATCAGATTCCTCAGCTTCTTTGTAGGGAAATCTGCGAGTTCCATTAGTGCTTTCTTGTTGTCCGTAAATTTCGTTGTAAATTTGTCTTTGTTAGCTTGAAGAACGCCTTCTGCCTGTCTTTTTACGAAGCCTGTTCGTATTCGTCCCATAACTTAAGGCAAATCAAGGAGCTTTAAAAGGCTTATTGTTATTTTTGTTGGTAACTTATTCGTACCTTAGCGCATCAACTGGCCTTAATCTGGATGCCCTGTATGCGGGAATTGCACCTGAGAGCAAGCCAACACTGATAGATAACAGGAAGACGCCAATAATCAGATATGGGCTTACGTAAGTGAATGACAGGAACCTGCCCATCATGCCTCCTGTCGTGGATGTTCCCGCCAGTTCTGAAATAAATCCAGATGCGATTATGCCAAAACTTATGCCGAGAACACCACCTATGAATCCGATTATTGCGGAATTAAAGAGGAAGATTGCAAGTATGTCTTTATTTCTCGCACCGATAGCTTTCAGTATGCCTATCTCTCTCGTCTTTTCAAGTACGGACGTAAATGTTGAGTTCATTATTCCTATAGCCCCCACAATCAGCGAAATTGCCGCAATAGCGCTAAGGAATATTGACATTGAGTTAAGAGTGGTGCTGACGCTTTCCTGCATAGCTTTCATGGATGTTACGCTGAAATCTACTTTGCTGCTCTGCAGAATTCCATGAGAGAGCATGAGTTTGCTTGTTATCTGTGCGATTGTATCATCTGTCTGGGAAATGTTTTTTACTTTCACAACTATTGAATCAAAGTTTTTAGAGCTTTTGTCTTCAAGAATATTTACTGCATTTTTAATGGGCATGAAAACTCTGGAATCATCGCTGCCGCCACTTTCTTTTAGTATGCCCACTATCACAAATGTTTGCCCGCCAATCGTTATCTGCTGATTGACTTGTATATTGTTGAACGTGGAATTTGCAACCCTGCTGCCTATGACAACAACATTTGTGTCGCCTTGCGACAGATACCTGCCAGACTTGAGGTCTGTGGTGACGATATTCCTCCACACGGCGGGATCAACACCGTCCACAGAAACCTTGCCAGTTTTTCCCAAGTAAGTTGAATTAGTGCTTCCGGATACAGTCCCCATAATTTGCGCTATGTTTGCTATGCCTTTCAGTAAAGTCACGTCTGTGGTTGTGAGATTTTTCGGGCTGCTGCTCCCCGAAGTGCCTTGTGAAATGCCGGGCCCGCCCCCGATATCACCGCCGCCTCTGAAGCCTGCTTCGGCACCCATGGCACGGGAAAAACCAGGGCTTATAGTAATTATGTCCGCACTCAGCGAGTTGAGGTTTTGTTCAAGAGTTTTTTGTGCTCCGGCGCCTATTGATAAAATTGAAACAATTGCAGCAATTCCAATAATAATTCCGATTATTGTCAGCCAGCTTCTTATCTTGCTATGTGCAATGATGTTCAGCGCAATCCTAAATGACTTGCTGAGTTTCATTTGCTCACTTTTTATTGTGCCTTTCTGTTACAACCCAGTCAGGGGTTCCATGTAAGTTTGCATTTTTGCGTTTCTTGTAGAAGTTTACAATCAAGCCGCGTTTTTTGTAAATAATTCCTATTGCTGCCAGAGTTGCAACAATTGCCACGACATATTTCCACAATGCTGTCGAGGATTGGGCAGTTCCCGCTCTGCCAAATTGCCCGTTTGCTGTTGTCGTCATGTTGCCCTGCGTAAGCAAGCCGCCCAATGAGACATTTTGTGTCACTGCCCTGCGCTGCCCTATTCCATCAGTATAGGCAATTTGCACCGTAAGTGAATGCTCTGATGGCTGTGATTGCACAGCCATGTCCCGCATGTATGTGGGCAGGATCTCAAAGTTTACCAGCGTATAATCTCCGGACGCAAGGTTTCCAATTATCTGCTCGGAAACGCCAGACACCTTAAAGTCATCCTGCTTGGGTATGGATACAATAACCGAATTGGCAGTATTTTTTCCGGTGTTTACAATTCCCAATGATACTTCATTACTTGAGACTGATTGCACGACTGTTGCAAAATCTGTCCGCGCATCAGTTATTGATACGTTGAAGTTTTTTTCAACAGAAGAGCTGCCAAAACTTCCCGTGCTGCCTGCTGCCCAGAAAAGCTTGAGATTATAATCACCTTCGACAGCATCACTTGCAACTTTCAGCGTGTAAGGCACTGTCCATCCCTGCTGGTAATTCTGCGCATATGGGCTGCTTTGTATGGTCTGAACAGCATCTGAATTAGGGTCAAGCGAGAACGGATATGTTGGTTCTAATTTTACAGACAAACCGTTGCATGCGCTGTTGTCGATATTTGTTACCTCAAAAACAACCTTCAGGTAATTGTCAGGAACTGCAGGAACCGGGTCCTGGCTGACGAGCTGTATGGTTGGACTGCAAGTTGCACTTTCATCTGCAGAAGCGAGCCTTACGAATCCAAGTACAAGCACTGCTGCAGCTATAACTAAAAGCCATTTATTTTTCATTTTAATCTCCTTTTATTATAAACCTCTTTCTCGATTTTTCCATCTTTTACATATATTGTACGCGACGCATATTTTGCCAGTTCAAGCTCGTGCGTGACAAAAACTATAGTCTTGCCTTTCTTGTTAAGACTGCGAAGAAAATCCATTACGAACTTTCCCGTCTGGCTGTCAAGATTTCCAGTGGGCTCGTCAGCAATGATTATTTCTGGATCATTAGCTAAAGCTCGGGCAATTGCAACTCTCTGTTGCTCGCCGCCTGAAAGTTCTGTTGGCTTATGGTGTGCCCTCTCGCCAAGCCCGACAAGAATAAGCAAATTCATAGCCTTTACTCTGGCTTCCTTGTCCGGAGTGTTGACTATTTCCATAGCTATCATAACATTATCCAGCGCACTGAAAGTTGGCAGCAGGTTAAACTGCTGGAAAATAAATCCAATAGTTTTCCCGCGTAGCAGGGCAAGGGAATCCTCGCTTAGCTCTTTGACATTTTTCCCTTTCAGGTAAATATTTCCGTAAGATGGAGTATCAAGTGCGCCTAACAGGTGCATGATGGTGCTTTTGCCGCTTCCACTATGACCTGTGATGGCCACAAATTC
Organism: uncultured Candidatus Woesearchaeota archaeon; assembly: GCA_903864915.1. GTDB lineage: Archaea > Nanobdellota > Nanobdellia > UBA10117 > UBA10117 > CAIPHS01. Next base: position 7,610 of record CAIPHS010000011.1, on the reverse strand, counting down.
GCCCTGCTTAACATCAAGATTAATTTCTTTCAGGACGGTCAGACCTCCAGCCTTTCCCATATTGTATCTTTTCCAGACATCCTTCATCTTGATTACTGGTTCCATTGTTTTTATACCTTAGAATTAGTTTTATAAGCGGGGTGGACTTTGCGTCCATATCGTTTATAAACCATAAGTTTACTTGTTTTGTAGAGAAAATGATTCCACAAATGCCATTTTTACCACCGCACGAAATTGGTGCTGAGCTGCTATATTCGTTCGTAATTATCATTTGCAGCTTAATGATATATTTTTCAACAAAAGAAATGTATGACCTTAGCGCCTATAAGGGAATAAAATATTTCAGGCAGGCATTCCTGTATTTTGCCATAGCATATTTTTTCAGGTATTTTATCAATTTCATAATTGTATTGTTTAATGTAAGTGAAATAAGGGAAATCTCGCCAATGCACATTGGCTGGCTGTCGCTTTTCGTATTCATGTATTTCAGCTTCATGGCAGTATTCTATCTTCTGTATAGCGTCGTGTGGAAAAAGTGGAATCACGACAAGGCGAAGATTTACCTATTCAACATCTTTGCACTCGCGATGGCGGCGATTGGCACATTTATCGGCAGCATGCTGATAAACGTAATGATCACCCTGATTTTCCTACTAGTCATACTTGTGGTGGTCTTGATTGCTTACAAGGATTCGGATAAACATAAAGGAAAAAGCATGTACGCGATTTATCTGATGTTGTTCATATTCTGGATACTTAACATAGTTGACATCATAATACCACGGTTCCTTGAGATGGTCAGGCTGCTGATATATCTGGTCTCGATATTCTTGTTTATGCTCATACTCTACAAAGTTCTTAGAAAGACGGGAACATAGGATGACAAAAAGAGGCAAGCTGGAGATAATGCGCGATATTCTGCAGCTTATACAGGATAATGGCAGCGGAATAAAGCCCACACCATTGCTGAGAAAGTCCAAGCTTTCCTCTGCCAGTTTTAAGGAATACTATTCTGAACTGCTCGAAAGAAAGTTTGTAAGGGAAATGCCAGAAAAAGATGGCAGCAAGCAAATTGTTCTTACAGAGAAAGGCTTCCGCTTTTTGAATGAATACAAGGCAATAATTAATTTTATTGATGAATTTGAATTGTAAATTACTTTCCAGCAATAAGCTCTATTACATCGCAGTCTTTCAGTTTTGTGTCCCTGCCGATTTTCTGCTTTGTCTTTACGTTTATTGCAGCTATGAAGTACTTTGCAAAATCTGTATGTATCTTTGCCGCAAAATCGAGTGCTGTTGAGCCTGGAGGAAGCAGGAATGCGTCGGGCAATATTCTTCCCTGCGAATCTCCCAGTTTGTGGACGCCGCCAGGGAAAATAACCATGTACTTGAGGAAATTGAAGACTGCCTGGTTTAGGCAGTTCTGCACGCCTGTTGAACCCCACACTTTCAGAATCTTATTCTGGATAAAATCAAGGGCTTTTCTCTGATTCTCATCAAGGGACTCTTTCTTTAAAATTTCAAACTTGTCGTCGCCAGGAATATATTTTATCAAATCCTTTTTGGCTGCTTCCCTTAATGCCAGTTCTGATTCCGCAGAACAGGGAATAACAAGATAATTTGGAAATTCTTTCTTTAATCTTTCAATATTTTCTTTTGCTGTCGAGATATCGATTTTGTTTGCAATTATTATGACTGGTTTTGACATTTGCCGGACCATTGTGGCAAAGTTCTGTATGTCTTCGTTCGTCCATTCGGGTAACTTCTTGCCTTCCAATTTTGTATTCTTTAAGGCAGATTTTATTTGGTCTAGTGTTATTTTGAAGCCGTAGAATTGTGCCGCAAGTGCCTTGTCGGCATCCTTTTGCAGGCTTTGTCGTACAAATTTCACCCAATTCTCTTTTAGCATGCCTGCGAACCATTTGTCCAATTCATCTTCGACAAACTTGACATCTTTTACTGGGTCATAGGTTCCTGGCTGGATCATCTTTCCTTCCTCATTTGTGGAGCCTGAAGCATCAACGATATGTATCAATAAATCTGCCTGCACTAAATCTGACAGGAACTGGTTGCCCAAACCCTTGCCTGTATGCGCGCCTGGCACCAGGCCTGCAACATCTATTAGTTTTACAGGAACAAATCTCTGCCCATCTATGCAGAAACCCTGTCTGGGATTGCATTTTGTCTTGAAATCAATCTCAGGACATTGGACACGAACGTAGCCGACACCTTCGTTCGGCTTGATTGTTGTGAACGGAACTGGGGCTATGCCTACTTCTGCAAGGGTTGCAGCCTTGAAGAACGTGCTTTTCCCAACATTAGGTTTGCCTACGATACCGATTAGCATGTTTTGTCGATTGTAAGTTATGCCAGTATTTTAAAAACTCGTCGTATCCCTTTTTTATATTGATTTTCACACCTTCAAGCACCTGCAAGCCCGATTCGGTTAATTCACATGAATCTGCAAAACCAACAGTCCGCAGTACATCCATATAATGCATTTTTGTGCTACGCATACCCCTTTCTTCAATACTTTCTATGAAACCAGGGTAGTGCATGCGCAGAACCACTAAAGAACTGCCCGGCAACCTTGTCTTCATCTCGTAGGTGACCATTGTCCGATCGACATTTTTCATCCCAGCGTACTTAGGTGAGTTTGATAAGTCCGCACCAATTCTGAAGCCCAGCTCATGTATTTGGTAAGGGGTATAAACTATTATTTTGTGGTTTAGCTTTGGGAAATATTTGATGATTTTTCCCTTAAATCTTAGCGAGACTTGACAAAGCAAGCCTTTTTGCTCCATGTACCTCGCAATCTTGTATTGTGTTTCTGCGCCCCAGTCCAGTTTGTCAGAGAGCTCTCCTAACGTCAAGGGTCCGGAACCAGCTATCGCTGAATAAAGCTCATTGACTTTGCTGTCACGCTCTTCTCGGCGTATTTTCCACAAGTTAAATTTATCTTCAAGCATATTTTTGTTTGAAATGTAAGTCTTTTAACGCTTTCAGAATGGCTCATTTAAATCCGCGTTTTCTGGAGTATCAAAAACATAATTCTTCGCTTTTGCCGCATGATAAGGTTTTAAAATGCAGACTTGCCATTATGAATGTACATGGCATGGGATGAAGACCAGATATTAATGCTAATTGGTTTTGGAATAGTCATGATCGTAGGGCTTAACATGGTGCTCGCATTCGGCGGCATGACGCATGTTGACCTGACGGGCGCTGTTGTCAGCCAGCAGGGCCTGGCCTGTGGAAGCACTTCTGACGGGATAGTTTGCGAGAAGACTTTGTATCCTAACACTCCAACAACAGGGGTTTGTCCTCTTGATTCAGTGCCTGTATGCACAAATGCCTGCAAGCTTGATGTGGCAATTTACAGCAGGGCAAGAGACTGCTCAAGCACATGCACGGAAATCTGTGTACCCACGAATTTAGTTGGAAAGTTGTAATTGCTTAATTTTATTCTACATGTTCTGATGCGGGCGCAATAAGATATGTAACTTGGCCCTCATTGCAGATTGGGAAACGTGCTTCTAGAGGGTAATTAGTTCCCAGTCCCAAGTTTAACTCTGGAGAAGTTGTGCATTCTGCCAGTCTAACCAAATAACCAACTCCAAAATTTGTTATCACATCTGTGTCATCTCTGTGAACTGTTGCTTTGCTGCTAAGATGGTCAAGTTGTACTTTTTCCTTCTGTGAGGAAGCAGTTTCCATGAAAAACCATTTTTCTTTCGTGTACAAGGCTATTTTATCAGATACACCCGCGGCAGCTTTAGCAACTCTGTAAAATTCTTTCGTTGGTATTTCAACTCTTGTTGAGTACGCTAATGAGGGTATTTTCGGTTGGGAGCCATACTGATCCAATTCGCAATCTCTTGTCAATGAACCTAGCGTTATTTGCCCGTTATAGCTGTCTTCATGCCCGACTATTCTTATTGTTTCTTCAGGGTCTGCGAGTTTTAAGACATCTTTAACGATATCTAGCTTGAAATAAAGAGGTTTACTGGCGGCTTGATATCCGGTGAAAACACTTGTAGGTACTTCTATTGCAGCCATAGCCATATGATGTTCGTCAACTCCAATGCATTCTAACCGATCAAGGCATGCAAATAATGGCAAGGTGTTTATGTCTAGAGAATCTACAACTTTGACAATCTGTTGTAATAACCTTGCTTCGAGCTCGATTTCCATAGTTTTGTTACAAAACTGATAGCGATTTAAGGCTAATGCCCGTCAAACTATCGGATTTTGTGTTACTATTATATAACGCGATAACACGTATCACGAAGAAAGATATTTTAAACAAAACTGCGTACAGTATGATTGGGGGTGGTGAGAGATGAAAGTAGGACTGCCAATAAAAGGCAAGAGTATGGGGAGTCTCCCGAAGTTGCAGACAAAGGTATGGATGTTGGAGCAATGTCCGGCTTGTCAGTCCAAGGACCTGAGCACAAATTACTTTTCAGGTGAGGTGTTTTGTCTGAAGTGTGGACTAGTCATCTACTAAACCCAAACTGAATGTACTTGAAAATACTGTTCCTGGTAGCGGTAAAAGTAATACTAATAGCGATACTGCTCTAGCGAAACATATTTTCGAAGTTCTTTATTGTTTTTAGAACATCTTCTTTTGTGCACAATCCTTTGTTGTGTTCTACCGTGCCGGTGTTAACGGGTGCGTTACGGAGCAGCCTGTCGACCATTCCTATCTGAACACCACGTATAGTTTCGCGCGATAATACTATGTGGTCATAGCCATGAATGTGCAAATGTGTTGCCCTGCTTCCTAATTCAAGTAACTTTTGTGTTTTGTAGAAAGGCTTGCCACCCCTGCCCCTCACTACATACTGATGTATGTTGTCGTAATGTGTTTGCGTATCAGGATCCACTTCCAATATACCAGCAATAACATGACCTATATCTAATGTCATGCCCAAATTATGGCTTTTCGCATACTCATAAACTCTTGGCAAACAGTTGTGTGCCTTAGTGCCGTTTTCGATTAAGAATTTCTTTTGCATCGATGGCAATATCTCACCATCTTCCAAAATTGTGCTGAGGCTTGACCAGAAAACCTTTTTTGAGCTAAATCTGGTGCCTTTGAGAATTTTGGCGTAGCTGTCGGTAGTTGCCTGACCGAACAAGTTATCGTGCTCGCCGTAATGGCCTATTATAAGATCGAAGTTATCGTCTAAAAAACTGAGGCTATCATCAAGCTTTCTGCCTTTGTATTGGCCCGTAATAATATTCAAACTGTATTCAGATAAGTGCAAATTTAGTAAATCAAAGTTTCTTGCGTAATCACATACTTCCTCTATCTGTTTTAAGGTGGGTCCTGCGGTTATGTTGCCGTGCGAATCTATGTTTCCCTTAAATCGCAGTTCTAAGCCACTTATTTCAGGAATGTCTTTAAATTCGGCAGCCTTGCTTCGAAATTCCTTTACGGTTATATCCTTGCGAGGGTCAGGCCCGATTTTCAGACCTACCATGTATTGTATTTTCATTTTATGCGCTGTTGATTGGTTGCTGCGGCAAAGGGGTGTAATCTTCTATGCGTGGCAAACCTATACCAAGAAGCTTTTTGTAAACCTCTTCGGCTTTTCTCCTTAGGCCGCCTGCAGTGAAATATGAGCTGATCGCCCTTTCAATTAACTTATCTTCTTTGTGTGCGCCTATGTGATATTCTTTCTCCAGGATTGCGCACAGGTTGCCTAGCATAGGAGCTATTAATGATAGACTATGCGCGCGTGTTCTTGATGGGATGTCAAGTTCGGCAGGATTACTCCATTCCTTAAAGTGCTCTTTGAAAACGTAATAGTAAATCTGCCTTGGCCCGAAATAGCTATCTAAAGTGCGGGTTTCAGGCAATATGCCATCTATGAATGAAATCTCATTTTTCTTGTCTATAAGTATGTTATCGAAATTAGTTATGTCTGGGTGTATTAAAACATAATCTTGCTGACTATAGCTGTCGAATGTTGTTTCTGGTTTTTGCAATTCCGTTCTTAATTCGAGCACCAGAGCTTTTTGAGTTTTGATCTCTTCAATAAACGCGTCTAGCTTTGCTTTAGTTTCAGGTGTTTTTTTATAAATCGACTCAGGTATACTCTCATATTTTTGCTTGGCAGCACTCAATCGGCTGCATGTATAATCTAAATAATTTAGCAAGAATTTTTTGAGGTCTGTTTGGGCTGTAGGCAGTAATGCATTAACTTTCCTTTCATTTTCTTGTACCGAGTTAGCACCCAATATGTCCTCAATATTTTGGTTTGTTGCGGTAAGTGCAGAAGCTAATTTTGATGCAATAAGATTGACATGTGATGAATTCTCAGATAAACGAGTAGTTATCATTTCCCCAACAAATTCGGACCAGTAGTGGGTTACTGGTGATCGGTCACCATACCCCATTGGTGATGGGTAATCGGAAATTCTGCGGCCATCTTTGCTATTATCATTTAAATCACGCAAAGTTTCACTCCATCTTATTTTTTGATTTAGGTGGGCCACTAAATTTGGGTTTGGTTCTTGACTGGCATTGTATAAAACAATAATCTCTATAGGAGTTTCGTAATCTATTGTGATTTTTAATTTTTCCGCGCCATTGTGATTTACCCTACCTTGATACTCTACCTTAACTTCCCTATTTTCAGCACCAACGCGAAAATCCTTGCTTTCCCATGGTTTAGTGGGGTCTAATAGAACCTCTTTGTTTACTATCTTAGTCAATATGGTTTGAACCGCAGTTTCAATAGAGTCTATCTGCGTAATTTTCATGTCAGTTTAACCAAACCCCCATTGGCTTTTATGAAGTCATCAAACGAGAATTCTTTTTTTGAGATAGATATGCAATGTCCACCTAAAAGATACTGTTGAAGTTTGGCTGCCATGAGGTAATTGGAACAATTTGCCCCGGTTGTGTAGCTTTTGATGTTCGTGCCGAGTTTTTTATCTGAATTGCAGAATCTTTCTGCTATCTTCTCGTCGGGTTCACCTTTTAGTTCTATACGGATTGGCATCTTGTCGTAGGCAGAAATCACTTTTTGGCAGTTTTTTAAGACTTTCTCAGCGAGTTTTGTATCTTCACTGATTTTTTTGCCGCTTAAAATCCAAACCGCCTCATCAAGACCAGTCACGGATATGTAATAGGTGCTGTCCTCTATGTGTGCGCAAGTCCAACGCCCCTTAAGTGCGGAGTCGAATGTAGTTTGATATTTCAGGAATTCTCCAGTCGCAAATTTTGCCATTACGCCGAAATAATCAATAATTTGTGTTAGCAGCGCATCTAATTCTTTGAAGAATGTTGCCTCATCTTTTGTTTTGCTGGCTAATCGTGGCAGATTTATGGTTATATTTTGAGCTTCACCCACTCCGCCTACTCGAACCCACCCCTTCCATTTGGTGTCAAATCTCGCGCCCGTGCTGTAACTGGCAGCTTTGCCCTGCCACGGCGCATTCATGTTTGCAACTAAGCATGTAGGTATGTTTGCAATAAGCGATTTGTCAAATTTCCCATTATAAACCTTGAATACTGGCAAGACATTTTCAGATTTTATTTTAGCCAAAAATTCAATGCATTTTTTAGTTATAGCATCTGCAATACCCTCATAGTT
>CAIPHS010000010.1 GCA_903864915.1 uncultured Candidatus Woesearchaeota archaeon | reverse complement strand
GATTCTACTTTGAAGACTCCACAGGGCAGAGAAGCCCTCATAACGAACATCAATAGGAAAATCAAACGCCACGGTTTTCTTAAAGCGGTGAAATACGCCGCATTGACCAGCATGGCAGTTCTCACTTTCTTCACAGCCTACGGCTGCAAACAGCCAACCACAACCCAGCCGACAACGACAACAACAACCTCAATGACTCAAACAACAACCACTACGACAATCCCGGGGCTTGAAAACATCATAAGCAAAACCCAGATAAAAACCACAATGGAAGACATAATCTGCTCAGACCTCTCAATCCAGAAACCAGTAACAGACTACACAAGAGCAGTCTGGCAAAAAGCAGAAACCGTCAACCAATCAGTCTACTACTATCTCACTGGAAGAACCTTTGAGCAGGACAAATTTATCACAAGAATATTCACTTACGATGAAAAATTCATCCAGAACTTTCCACCATACTATCTCAATGCAGACGGCACTCCGAATGTTGCGGGCACAATCAGTCAACTGCCTGACGGAACAACAGAGATATTTGCGGTAGGAACCCCAAACAGTTATGCTAGTAGCGGGAGAGACTTTGTGCTTATTCTGGCAAACGAAACAGGAAATGCGTTAGATTCAAATTTGACAGGAAAAGGCGACTTCAAGTATACCTGGAGCTGGAAAGATATTAAAATAACAGATAAGGAAATAAGAGATACATACGACGGCATATATGTGGAAGCATCCAAAATGGCATACCAAGGCGCCTTCACAAGGCTTCTGGAAGAGATTGGCGTAGACCTCAGCGTAGCAGATACGCAATCAAACCGCGAAAACATAAGCAAAGGAGAAGAAAATATGAGAACTAACTTTGAAAATTTAGGAATTTCGCAAAAAGGATATTACCTGATGTGGGAAATGGCGCTTGAAAATTCGGAACTTAAAAGCGAAATAGAACAAAACCACAAACTAAGCTCTGCCTCAAGCATGAAGCTGCAAGACGAAATCATAAAATATTTTGTAACACATTCAGACTTCATTGAACAGGCGCAGGCAAGGCTCAAACCATCACTTGGGCAAGATATATTGTCCTGCGTTTACAAGCAGCTTGTGCCAAACGGCAAAATAACAGACATCAGACCAGGTAACTTAGTCCGCTTCTTCACGCCGTAAGATTTAACTGCAGCTTTTCCTTAAGGCATCAAGATTAGGTTGGAAAAATAAAATTCTTATTTGAACGTATAAACAACCATCTTCCCAAGCCTGCCGTCAGGCAGTTGGACAATTTTGACAACTCTTGCGACGTGCTTGGCATCAACCTGGAAATTAGCAGGTTCGGGTTTCCGTAGGCTGTAGCCGGAGGTACTCAGACTCTGACTGATATAGAACCCAACCGCCTGATTATCTCCATGCCATAGAAGGCTGGCATCCAGTAATTTTATGGATTCTGGCCTGCGCCAGAATGGATAATTCCGAGAGTGATGCACCCCCTCACCTCAGTACTCTCTACATTTGCTTGCGCAAAGTACCTCCGGCTGTGGCCTACGGCCTCAATCCTCTCTCCCGTGGGCATACACGAGACTATAAGCCCTTAAGGGAGAGGCAAATACCCTCCACCTCCCTGAGATTGCCGCGCTACGCTCGCAATGACATTGCCTTGAACCGCAGGGAGATCCATTCGCCCGCTAAAGGCGGTCTCAGGATGACACTGCGGTGTCATTTCCCTTTCATACGTTTCAGGACGGCATCACGGTATATTTTAACCAAGCCTTTGCCGGACTGCGCAATACGTTCTTTCTTCTTACG
>CAIPHS010000009.1 GCA_903864915.1 uncultured Candidatus Woesearchaeota archaeon | reverse complement strand
GAGAACCTGCAGGCGCTTTCAAAGGAAAGGACAGACAAGTTTGGGCAGGATTACTGGATCAAGAAGGCCGCGAGGCGTGTCGAGCTGATGAATGCCAACTTCGTAATAATGAACGGGCTTCGCAGGCCGATTGACGTTACCATCCCCAAAAAAGAATTCGGAAATAAATTCAAGCTGATACTTGTTGACGCCGACCCGGAAATAAGGTTCGAGAGGCTCAAGTCCAGGAAAAGGCCAGGAGACCCAAAGACACTGGAAGAATTCAAGAAGCAGGAGAATGCAGAGCACAAGCTCTTCGATTTTGACACGACTGCAAAAATGGCAGATTTTGTGCTGAAGAATGAGGCAGGTCTGGAAATTCTTTATGCCGAAATTGACAAGATGATGAAAAGCTTGCAGTAAAAGAGATTCACAAAAGGGGCTGTAGTCTAACTTGGTAGGACTTATCCTTGGGGTTTCAAGCCAAAATGGGTAAAATCTGAGTTCAAATCTCAGCAGCCCCATTTCTTTTTGCGTGGCCGCGTTTTTTATGCAAATACGCGATGCGATTTCATGGTTGGAAAACTATATAAATAACAATTCGTCTCTATAATCAAAATGAGGCTACAACCACTGATTTTGACTTTCCTGCTGCTAGCTGTCAGCTTTGCTGCGGTGCATGCGGACAGCGTCGACCTTGCTATCACACCAGTAAATAATGCTATAAACTGGGACGGAACAGCGACTTACCTTGTAAAAGTAATAAACAACCAGGACATACCAGACACTTTCAGGTTGAGGCCTTCATCTTTTATGTGGGGTACGTTGACTTTTGACGACCCTGTTGTTGCAGTGGCTGCAGGCGGTACAACACAGACCAAAGCACATTTTTCGCCGCCAAGAGAAGTCGTAATGAGTGGCTATGCAGTTGAAATGCTCGCACTTTCAAATTCAAATTCTGACATAAGGACTTCAGGTTTGCTGAAACTTGATGTGCTTAATGAACTTCCGCACGTCGAGCCTAACTGGGGCGTACCAACACAAATACGGCCAGGCCAGACAGAAGTTAATCTTATAGTAAAGGACACGGGCAATTTGCCTGTTTCAGGTGTAACCGCAATTTTGTCATCTGATTTGCTGAAAGACTCAGTCACAATCCCGATTGACAACCTGCAGAAAGGCGAAGCGCGCCTTGTCTGGGATACAATTCTAGATATACCTTTGAACACGCCATCACAGGCTTACAGCTTCAAATTGGTGACATACAAAGACAACGCAGTGATAAACGAGTATGTACTGCCAGTTACTGTTGTCGCGATGCCATCAGTGGACATAAATGTTAACGAGAAGAATGGCTTCCTTGCCACAACGTACGAAGCTTCTGTCGCGAATGTGGGCAACACGTTGGCAGACGATTCTTTCACGGCAGAGATGCCTTCATGGCAAAGGGTTTTCCTGGTAAGCAAGGAATCGCCGGATTTGGCAACAGGTGCCATAACAGGCACGGTTGACGCATCATGGGGATACAAGTTGATGCCTGGTGAAAGTGCGCTGATTGTTTATCAGATATCATACATACCATTGCTTGCAATGATAATGGCATTCCTGGTATTGTTGTATGCAGGAAGCTGGGCATTCAAGGAAGAACTGTCTTTGACAAAAGAGACCCTGTCTTTAAACAATGCCTTGAAAGTCAAACTGTCTGTTAAAAACACATCACGGAAGCCAGTTCACAACGTAATAATCGAGGATAACGTACCTACACCTATGAAACTGGT
>CAIPHS010000008.1 GCA_903864915.1 uncultured Candidatus Woesearchaeota archaeon | reverse complement strand
ATCAAATGTTCTTGACGGCCTGTGTTTTATTTTGGGCAGATTGAGCTCAAAGGACTTGCGGGCTGAAAATTTTGCAGACCTGCTGTTCAAGAGGAAAGGTGCGATAGCTGCAGAAGGCGAAGTCGCAATTGTTCTGGATAATAGCTCAAAGATTTTCCCAATGGAGGATAAATTAATCGAAATCAAGAGGAAAATCAAGAAAACAGGACAAACCCAGTTCAAGATTAATGGCAGGAATTCCACTAGGACGCAGGCTTTGGACTTGCTGGCGATTGCAAGAATTTTCCCGGATGGGCACAATATAATATTACAAGGCGATATCGCGCGATTTGTTGATTTAAGACCTCTGGACAGGAGGCTGTTCATCGAAGAGATCGCGGGCATCGGAATCTACGAGGAAAAAAAGCTGAAAGCGCTTTCAGAATTAGGCAAGGTCGATGAGCGACTGAAGGAAGTCAACATAGTTCTCAGGGAAAAAGAAAGTTACATGAAAAACCTGGAGGAAGAAAAGAAAGGCGCACAGACTTATCGGGAGCTGCAGGAAAACGGTAAGAAATTCCAGGCTGGCGAGCTGCAGCTACGGATGAATTACGCGAAGGACCGACGGGACAAGGCAGCTTCTGACATCGAATCAAAAATTCTTGAAATAGGCAACATCAAGCTTGACCTGGACATCAACAGCAAGAAGATTGCGCAGTTCAAGGACCAATTGACAAAATTGGAAAAGGATATACAGAAGAAAGGCGGGGAAGAAACATTAAAGTTGCAGAAGGAGATTGAGGCTGTAAATGTTGAGCTTGCAAAGGCAAGGACGCTGATTTCGACTTCGTTGAATGAAATTGAAAGGGTGCAGGAAAGAAAAACTGGTTTGGAACAAAACCTTATTTCTCTCAATACCAAACTCAAGGAAAGGGAAACTGAAAAAATTAACCTTGAGAAAGAGCTTGCGGCACTGCAGAAGCAGGAAGACACCCTGAAAAAAGGCTCTGTTGCAGACTTGAAGTCATTGGATGTCGACGTCAACAAGCTTGAGAAGGACATTGATTCCGTCAAGGAAAAGAAAGACAAAACATACACTGAAATTCAAGAGCTGAAAGCCAAGGTGCAGATAGGGGAAAATGAACTAAAACTCATTCAAACCAGGGTAACGCAGCTAAAAGTTTCTACAAAAGATTTCTCTGAAGCGAAGGCAAAGCAGCTGGAATTGATGAAGGAAATTGACATTCTTGCAAGGGAAGATTCAAAACTCGCTCTGGAACTTGGCGAATTGAGGAAAGAATCCATCAAGAAAGAGGAAAACCTGACGAAAAGCAGGATACTTTCAAGGGGCTCGCAGGAAGCCCTTCTCAGGGATGCTGCAATCAAAATCCTGAAAGGAAAGGATATTTCCGGAGTTTATGGAACTGTTTCGGAATTAGGAAATGCAAAGCAGCAGTATGCCACTGCATTAAGCATCGCGGCTGGCAACAGGATGCGCAACATAGTTGTTGACAGGGTTGAGACTGCAATCAAATGCCTGGAACTTCTGAAAAGCTCAAGGGCAGGCGTTGCAACGTTGCTGCCGATTGACAAATTAAAAGTTTACGAAGATGATGTTCCCGAATCCATTCTGAAAAAGCCCGGAGTCCTGGGCCTGGCGCACGAGTTGATTGAATGCGAGCCAAAGTACAGGAAAGTTTTCAATTATGTTTTCAGAAACACCCTGGTTGTCCAGAACATAGCCACAGCAAAGGACATGGGTGTCGGCAAATACCGAATGGTCACACTTGATGGAGACTTGTTTGAACCAAGCGGCGCAATCACGGGAGGTTTCAGGCAGGCATCAGGAGTTATCTTTGAAACTATTGGCAGGGAACAGGTTGACAAGCTGGAACTTGAGACTGAAAAACTAAAGGAACAGGCTGAGGCTCTTGAAAGCCAGAGAACCAAGCTGGAAAGCAAGCTGTTTGCCCTGAGGACTGCAAAAGCTGAAGTTGATGCAAAGGCAGAACTTGCAGAGAAGGGCTCACTTGCAAAGGAAGTTGTTTCTCTGGAGAAAAGGTCAGGCCAGCTGGAAGAGTCGATAAAGAAAAACTCAAATTCAATAGAAGATTTGGAAAAAGAATATGCGGAACTTGAGTCAACGATTGTGAAGACTGTTTCTGACAGAAATGTTATCAAAACGCAACTGCATGACGCGCAGTTCGGCGATTCTGCATCAAGACTTGAGGACCTGCAGACTAGAAAATCTGAATTGGATGCGGCAATGGTGGCTGCAAAGACAACCATAGAGCATGCCTTGCTTCCCGAAAAAGAAAGCACAAAGAGGGTCCTAAACGAGCTTGAAAAGGAAAAGAAGACTTTCGAGAAGCAGATTTCTGATGAGGAATCAAAAGTAAAGAATTTGGAAAAGAACTTGGAGGTAAAAGAAAAAGAGCAACAAACCTTCCAGGGAAAGCTGCAGAAGGCGTTTGAGGAGCAGAGCGGTCTCAGCAACACCTTAAGGGAAACTGAAAATGAGTACAGTAAAGGCTTGATGAACTTAAATCAAGTTGAAACTAACAAAAATAATCTTGCCATAGAAAAAGCGCAGCACGAGGCCGAGCTTGCAGCCATAGATGAGGAATTCAGGCCCTTTGTCGGCATAGAACCTGCACAGTTCAAGACTCTGGAAGAGGCCAAGAAGAAAATCCACGAAGCTCAAGCGAAGTTGGAATCGCTTGGCAATGTCAACATGCGCGCTCTTGAGATTTTTGAAGACGTCCTGAAGGAATACAGCGATTTGACAACGAGAGTTGCCAAGCTTGTAGAGGAAAAGAATTCTGTTTTATCAATAATTGATGAGGTTGAGAAGAAAAAGACTGACGCTTTCATGAAAACCTTCTCCGAGATAAATTCACACTTCTCTTCAATCTATGAAAAGGTAAATGTAAAATACCAGGGCGAACTTGAACTGGAAAACCCTGAAAAGCCGTTTGAGGGGGGTGTTGTAGTCAAAATCTTGGAGTCAAAGAAAAAGAGAATATCGGTAGCATCTTTGTCTGGCGGGGAAAGGACGCTTGTTGCACTTGCATTCGTGTTTGCGATACAAGAACATGAACCTGCAGCTTTCTACTTGCTTGATGAGATTGACGCTGCATTGGACAAATTAAACTCCGAGAAGGTTGCCAAGCTGCTGAAGGAGTATTCGCAGAGAGCACAGGTCATAATCATCTCACATAACGATTCCATAATCTCGGAAGCAGACTCGCTGTATGGAATATCTATGAATAAAGATGGAGAGTCTTCGATAGTAAGCCTAAAATTATGAAAAACAAGTTCAGCTTTTCAAAAATAGAGTTGAAGCACATAGCTTTGGCTATAACTGCTTTGGCTTTTTCGTTTGAATTCGTATTATTCAGAAAGGAAATTTTCCCCAATGGCTGGATGCCAAACTTGCAGGCCGTGGCCATATTTTTCTTGCAGTCTTTATTCATAATAGGACTAAGCTTTGTCTTGCACGAACTTGGGCATAAATACATCGCGCAGAAGAAGGGGCTTTGGGCTGAATTCAGGGCGTGGCCGCTTGGGCTTTTAATTGCACTGGGTATGGCCATAACAACAGGAATTATTTTTGCAGCACCTGGTGCAGTTGTAATCGGGCCTGGAAAAAAGACGACTGGGATTTTTACCTTCAAGGATTTGGAAAAACGGGATGTCGGCCTGATTGGAATAATTGGCGCGGCAATAAACATAGTACTTGCAATAATCTTCGGGCTGCTCGCAATAGTTTTCCCACTTAGAATACTAATGATTGGCGCCCAGATAAACGCATGGTTAGCAATCTTCAACCTGATACCTATAGCAATGCTGGACGGCGCAAAAGTGTTTTACTGGAACAAAGGTGTCTGGCTGGGAACATTTTTGGTGAGCATTTTCATATTCATACTGACGGTGATGCTGTAATGGATGACGTCAAGAAAATGATCATTAATAATCCTGACAAGTTCGTGTCTGACTTGATTTTCCAGGAAGACGATGTTACCTGGCAGGCAGTCATCTATGAGCTTGCAAGGGAAGGCAAGATCGACCCTTGGGACATTGATATTGCAGTACTTTCCCAGGAATACCTGGAGATGCTCAAGAAACTTAAGGAAATGAATTTCCGCCTCTCTGGTAAAGTCATACTCGCAGCTGCCGTCTTGCTGAAGATGAAGGCAGAGCGCATAGGTTTGGAACAGCTGTTCATGCTCCTGCATCCCGAAGATTACCAGCAAGCTGAAAATGAGGATGATGGTTTTGACCTGGAAAGGGAGAAGCATTTCACTAAAGCAAAATTAGACACGAGGATTCCTTTGCCGAGAAAAAGGAAAGTCACAATCTTTGAACTTGTGGAGGCTTTGAAGAAAGCAGTTGATGTTGATGAAAGGAGAAGGCAGAGGTGGGCTGACGTCAACCCGCCGGCAGTGCCGCATATGGAGATTAAGAAAGTGGATATTTTCTCAAAGATCGAGGCACTTTTCAGCAAGCTCAGGGACATTGTCAAAAGACTAAAGAGAAACGTAATTGGTTTTGAAGAAATCCTGCCAAGCAATGAGAAACGAGATATTATTTGGACTTTACTGCCGCTATTGCACCTGGCAAACCAGGGCAAATTGGAATTGCAGCAGGACGAACCGTTTGGGAGAATCTTAATTAAGACTTCCGAAGAAGAATTGAACCGCACACTCACTAAGGAAGAGTTTGAAAAGAGGAAGAAAGAGGGTGAAGATGCCGAAGAAAAAGAATCCATTGGAGAATCTGGAGAACCAAAACCTGCCGCCAGAGCAGCCAGAAAGCCCAATTCCAGAAGAAGACAAGCCTAGTATGGGCGATGAAGAGCTGGAGTTGATAGCGAAGATAGAATCAATACTCTTCTGCATACCTGAAGGAATAGCTGTTGATGTTCTTGCGAATAAATTAAACCTTGGCCTGAAGGGCGATGTTTCGAAAACGTTGGCCAAATTAAAGGAAACTTACGACGCTAAAACAGTCGGCATCAAATTAATACAAGATGGCGATTTGTGGAAATTCAAGATTCCTGACGAGCATGCAGAATTGGTAAGGGAAGCTGCGATACCTGAGTTTGACCAGCCAATCTTGGAAACTTTGGCGTACATCGGCTGGAGAGGCGGCTCCCGGCAATGCGATGTTGTAAGAGTAAGAAGCAACAAGGCATACAACCACATCAAATTACTGAAGGAAAAGGGCTTCATCGAAAGCCACAAATCTGGATTGTCAAAATGGCTGCAGCCGACAAGGAAGTTTTACGAATATTTCAAGATAGACCCTGCCCAGAAACTTCCGGTGCCTGAAGAAATTGAAAAGAGGCTACAAGAGGCAGAAAAGGCGGCTGAGGAAGCAGAAAAAGCTGAGGCTGAAAAGCTGGCTGCCCAGGCAAAACAGAATGAACAGCAAGCCCCTGCAGAAACAAAAACTGAAGATATTGCCAAAGAAGTAAAGGCTGAAGGCGGGGAAGAGCCTGGCGATGACGAGCCTGACGAAGGTGGAGAACCAGAGCCTGAAGAGCAGGAAGACGATGAAGAAAATCCAGATAACGAATAATTAGCTAGGCGCGCACATAAAATTCAAGTAAGTATTTCTTTCCGTCGCTATTACAGAACCGTGAATAATAGAAAAGTTCGTCCTCAAAATCGACCTTATTTCATTTGGTAAATATCCGGCATGGTAACGGGGCATGTCGTATTTCGAGTCGGCAGGTTTCCAGCCTTCGCCTTCTCCCTCAATCATCGCAACATAAAAAATACCTTCTGGCTTCAGCAATTGTCTTATTTCTGGCAAAATTTTGCAGAAACTGGCTTTTGGCGCTGTTGTCAGTGAAGTGTACGCCCATATCCCATCAAATGAATTTTGCTTAAAACAAAGATGCTCAAAATTTGCAAGGACAACTTCCAGGTCTTTTTCCCTGCAAAGATCCAACATACCACGGGACATGTCCAGGCAAATCGTTCTGAATCCTTTTCCATTGAAGATTTTGCCATCCCTTCCGGGCCCCGCGCCAATATCTAAAATCAACTTGCCTTGCAGGTTTTGCAGGAATTTATCTACCTCCGTTTGCAAATAGTTCGTAACGTAATCTTTTGTTCTCTCTTCATACTTTCGGCAATACTTGTCGTACAATCTTTTCTTAGCGCTATTCAAGTCTAATTCCATGTGAGAACTCTGTGAGTGTGATTGTTTTGCCATCTTTGTGCAAATTTCCTTTCACGGAAACCGTATCTCCAGTTCTGACGCAGGATTGGTAAATCCATAAATAGGTTGCGACAGTGAATATTTTGCCATTTGATTCGATTTCAAACATTCTTGGGCAAAAATTACAGCCAACATCTGAAACAACTTTTCCGGTAATTGTTATCTGCTTTTCAATCGGGGAAGAAAAAGGATTTTTTGGGATTTCTTTCCGTTTGTAAGCAAATCTTATTGTGCTCAATATCCCTGGAGCAATTTGGATGGAAGACCATTTTCTTTTCAGCAATTTTTCAAAATTGCTGAACTTTGAGAAATTTTTAGCGTGTTTTTTAATCTGGTATTGAATATGCTCGTCAGTTATTTGTGTACCATTTACTGAATTCGAGATGTCTGAAAGGTTATTTTTAATTTTGCAAAGATTTTCAAGTCCATAAACAACAAAATCCACATCCTTGATTATATCAAAACCAATCAAATATGATCCAAAAATGCCAACATTCTTAACGCCAACCAAATCCGCCAGCTTTTGGGCAAAAGTTTTCCATGGCTCGGGTAGGATTTTGTAAGATTGCTGGAATGTTTCTTTTGGCTTGTAAACTTCTGCAACATCCGCCCGGTCTAACAAAATTGGTATGACATTATCATCTATAACTTTCCCATAAAAGATATCCAATTCTGCGTTGTAACGATTGCCATTTGCATCGGGTGCGAAGGCTAGATTTGCCACCATCTTGGATTTGTTCCAGTAGCCTTTGACGATGTAGAGCTTGTTTTCTTTATCCCTGACATAATCGCAGTCTGTTAACATTATGAACGTGAGGAATAATATCTGCAATTACCGCATCTACAGACTTATTTTCTATTACCGGAATTTTCCGGTTGAGGCATTCAGATACGAGCCAATCCTGCGTTTTTCTGATTACAGAAAAGTTCTGTTGCCAGCACACCCCGCAGCACTTCTTTGCCTGCAACCTTTGCAAATGTTCGTTCTCATCGGAAACAGAAATATGAAAGTAAGAGACTGCAAAATCTATCTTCTCCAACAAATCTGGCGTTACGTGAACACCTTCTATTATAATTGAAGTGTTTCTGCGCAGATTGTATCTCAGAATTTCTATTATAGCTTCGTGCAGCAATTCTGTGTGCGCTGTAAAGCCTTGAATAGAATTCTCATCAGTCTTTTCGCCAAAAAATTTCCAGCAGTCATGAGTAACGCTATGAAGAATTGGATTTTTGTCATAAATTCTCATAACCTGCCTGATGTTATCAGTGTCTATAACTTCTTTTATGCCCAGCTCATTTGCCAGCTTTATTGCAAGGGTTGTCTTGCCAGCGCCAGGCACTCCACCAATTAAGATCGCAATTGGCTCAGTCATCTTCGTCCTCTTTCAGACAATCTCGAAAATCAAACTTCTTCGCGATGACTTTTACATCTTCATGTTTGATTTTGTCATAGATGTTTTTGTAAGGAATTGAAAAATCAGAAAATCGCTTGTCAAACTTAGATTTTACCAGGCAACTATTGAAAAAATCCTCCAAAGTTATCTCACATCTTACGCAATTGCCATGAGCTATGAAATCTGTAAAATTAGGTTTTATCTCATCTATGCCCTCAATTTTGTATCTGTACCAGTATTCAGACAAACCATAAATATTCCTTGCAGATTCTCTCCTGCTCGATACGCCCCCATCATCACCACGTCCAACTTCCAAATAAATTGCCTCTCCAAGCTCAACTTCAAAAGGAGCCAGTATTTTTTTGCATCCTGTTTCTGCGGCTTTGAATACTTTCTGCACTTCTTTTTCTGCCAGGCCAATAAGTCTCCCCAGCAACACATCATAAGTCGGCTTGAATTCCAAAACGAACTGATCTTTCTCGCAGGGTATGGCTATGGTTACTTTCTTTTCATATTCATCACGGTCGCTCCATTCTGTCCTTTTTTCTACCCTCTTTATGGCGTCAACGCCCTTTCCGCAGAAAAAACACGTTAGCTCAAAATTTTCTTCTTTGCTCATTACTACTAATAGTGTTGTAGAAAATTTGTATGTTTGCGACAAATTTTTATGCTTAGTGTTGTATATTTTAACATGCTTAGCCAGGAAATTGCAAAGAAAATCAATGAGCTTGTTTATGCTAAACCAAGGACAGTCCAGGAGATTGCCCTGTTTTTGAAAGTTAACTGGCGGACTGCTGACAGCTATGTCAACAAGATTGCTGAAGAGCAGGGCACAATCAACTGCAGAACGTTCAGGGAAGGAACAAGGGGAGCATTAAAGATTGTTTTTTGGAACACTGCTGAAAGGCTAGCGGTGTCTGAAGCGCAGGAAAAAATCCTGCACAAAATTGAAACTGGCAGAAGAAAAGAGGATTTCTCGCCGCTGGATATTTTCCAGTTTGTTGACAGCAAAAAAAGGAAAGCTTTTGCGGAAGTCGTTGATGTTGAGGAAAAGGAAAGGGACAGGGACATAATATCTTTGCTGCAAAATACTGAGAAAGAAGTCTACATCTTCTCAGGAAACATGTCTTTCATAAACCTCAAGCATGGCAAAGGGAGCGTTTTGGAAGTTTTGGAGGACCTCGCAAAGAGGGCGAGCATCAAAATCCTCGCAAGGGTTGACGTTGCTGGAATAGAGAATGTGCGAAAAGTTCTTGCTATAAATGAAAGACTTGGAAGAAATGCTGTTGAGGTAAGGCATGCGGAACAGCCGCTGCGCGGCTTGATAGTGGATAATAAAGTCGCCAGGCTGAGGGAAATAAAATTGCCCGAGAATTACAGAAAGGGCGAGCTGAGAGGCAAGACCTATATCTACTATGAGATTTATGATGATGATTGGGTCCTGTGGCTGCAAAAAGTGTTTTGGAGCATGTTCAGGCCAGCAGTCGATGCTAAAAATCGGATTGACATCCTCGAATCGCTTAAGGTGAAGTGACACTAACCACCAATAACAACTCAAGCTTTTATTACGTGCTTTTGTTAACAGTACTATGTTCAGTGCAGAATTAAGTGTAAAAATCAAAGAGGTAGAACAACGCATAAAGAAGCTCGAATCATTATTAAAATTGCGGGCTGAGTTTGACGAGCTAGCAGAAGAATTTAGTGATGAAATCAAGTCAATAAACAAGGAAATTACACCTTTATTTGATGCCAGCTCCAGCGCTGAGAAGAAGTTCAATCAGCTAAGCAAGACTGATGCAAATATCATTGCAACAATGTCTGGGATGCGGACCGTATTATCCAAGATGGACAGCAAAGCCTCGCAGATGGAAAAGGCATGGGATGTCACAACCCTAAAGAAAATTGTTGACGGAATGGCTGTACTTTCAAAAACTCTTGCTGCTCTAGAAAAGAAATCTTCAGATACCAATAGAAAACTCGAGAGAACAAACAACGGAATAATTGCTATTGCAAGGCACGCTTCGGATATAGAGGCGGAGCATGCGGATGCCAAATACGCTGCTGATGAGCTCGCAAAGAAAGCTGAGAATCTTAGGGACACCATGGAACATTTCTTCAAGCAGGTTGATGCTGTTGACAACAAATTAAACGCGAATGCGACAGCATTGTCTGACTTGGCAACTGCTGTTGAATCTTTCAAAGGCAGGATAGAATCTCTTGAAAGCCAAAATACTATAATTTCAGATTTAAGCACGCAATTGCAACAACAGTCACAGACTGTTGACCAGCTAACTAAAAGACTGGCTTATCTGGAAAAAGCCACTGTCAAAACCATCGTGTTGGACTGACGTGCGCGCCTTTCTTTAGTTTTTTAGGCCTTACAAACGCCTTTTGCCCGAAGAATACCATTATCGCAACTAGGATTATGGTTGCCATAACTAAAAACACCTGTATTATTGGGCTGAAAAGTTTCTTTGCACAATCATTAGCGCAGTTCTGCGGGGTTTCTGATGATTCGCAGATGTTATTTCCACAAAAGCCAGCCTCGGCGCAAACATTAGATATGCAGCTTAGGCCTTTTGGGCAGCCCGCATCAGCGCAGCAAGTCTTGGAATTCTCATCGTTTTCCACAAGGCCATTCCCGCAAATAGGATTTTTGACAACTATAACTGGCTTGTAGCCGACGATTGCAAAATCTCCAATATTATAAGGTGTTGCGGAGAAGTAAGTATAATTCTCATCCTGGTTTAGTTTGGAAATGTCCAGTTTTTTCCAGCCATCATCCCATAATTGCAATGAGATTTCGCGTGCGTTGTTGTTCGTTGTCCACAAGACAGGAACTCTGAAAAGCAGCTGTCTGAATTGCAAGGAATTTGCCTGGCTCGTATTTTCAATGGCAATTCTGAAATACTGGTATGTGATACTATCGGGATTATACGTTCCGGGCTGCGAAATGTTTGAATCTATAACAACACGCACGTTCTCCAAAGTCCTGTTAAAATAAAATGTAAATGCCTGGAATCCTGTATCCTTTTCGTCTATGCTTATTGTTTTTGTATCGAAAGCATTTACTTTGTCATAAGAAAACGCGTGCCTTGATTGCTCATAAAAATTAGACCACTGCGGCGGGCATTTGCAGGTTGGCATGCAATGCTCAAAACAAGCCAAAGAATCCACGCCGTCGCACTCTTCAGGATCTTCCCTTACGTCATTGCCGCAAACCGCTGTTGTGGTTGCTGCGCCTGAAATGTTCTTGCCAAAGAAAGCCAGATTTACCAAAGACAATAACACTAACAATACTAACAGGACTTGCAGTGGCCTCATAACTTACAAACGTTGGGGAACCTTATAAATTTAAAGTCGTTTTAACCTTTCTTCGACAGCATCAATATCCCAAGTCATAAGCGCTGAGAGGTGGGAGGCGAAAACACCAAACGTCCTGCCATCTTTCATCAAGCCCTTAAGGTCTGGCTCCCTACAATAATCGCGCCTTTTTACGTATTCGCCGCTGTACCCTGGCCCGTGAATAAGTTCGGCCATGGAACCCAAATCATCTGAAAGCTCAGGTATATTCCTGAGTATCGACCTGTCCACAATAATGTGTTCCAGAGGCTCCATCTGCTGTGCGAGATTAATTATGACTCTCCTCGCAACTTCCTTGCCAGACCCTCTTGCCCTTTGCGCATAAAACTCAAACAGGCCAAGGAAATTAGGATTTTGCATCCTTATCAAATCAAAAGTAGACTTTACAGACAGGGCGTTGCCGTCTCCCTCGTCAAACAAAAGCTTAATTATCTTTCTTCTGTCAGGCTGGCCTTCGACGCCTGCGAGCCGCAGCAGGCCCGCATAACTAAAATAATCTGGGTCAATGTGAAACTGCCTCACGCCCTTTTGATAAATTTCTGCAATCTCTCGAAGGCTCTTCTTTTCCTGATTTTTTTCGCGAGGTTCAATAATATCCCAATAGGAATGATTTATTGATTTATTCTCCTTATGCACATCTTCTTTGAAAATGTCATAATAACACTTGTCACCTTCGAGTCGAAGAAATGTTCCCAAAAGAGGTATGCCCTTGCCAGCCTTCAGCCATATGCTTGGATAAATCGAGCCGTGATACATATCCCGCTTGAATCTTACAAAGTCCTTGAAGTTTTCTTTATACCTGAAGACTAGCATATCCTCGTGCTGGTCAACGTAAAGAATTGACGTATCAAATACCATCTACTGAATAGAAAAAAATAGTCTTAAGACACTTATGGGCCCGGAGAGATTCGAACTCTCGGCCCCCGCCCTGTGAAGGCGGTGTCATACCGCTAGACCACGGGCCCAGTAAATATTAAAACTAAGATTGGTTTTAAAGAGTTATGACTACTGGCGTAAAGGTTGTTTTGGATGAAGCTAGGAAGCTTGCGACCCCCTCTAAGGCTGAGGACGTAAAGATCAACTCTGTTGTAAAAGATATTCTTGCCAAAATCACCAAAGAAATAACAAAACAAAAGCTGAATGCAAAGGTTGTTGTCGGCGGCTCCGTGGCGAAAGGCACGTGGCTTCCAGGAATATCAGATATTGATTTTTTCCTGGTTTTTGACTATGATGATTTTTCAGACAGGTCTGCGGAAATCTCAAACTTTGCCGAAAAAGTACTGAAGAAAGTTTTTGGAAATTTACAGAGGCTGCACGGCAGCAGGGACTATTTCGCTGTAAAGCATGAAAATTACAGCCTCGAATTTGTGCCTGTTTTGAACATATCAAACGGCCAGCAGGCAAGGAACATCACAGATTATTCACCATTGCATGTCAAGTATGTTGCCAAGAACACCAAAATCAAGGATGATGCCAGGTTGGCAAAGCAATTCATGAAAGCTGCTGGCGTCTACGGCGCGGAATCTTACGTCAACGGGTTTAGCGGCCACGTCATAGAGATACTTTCAATTTATTATGGTGGTTTTACCCAACTACTCAAACACGCATTGGAATGGGGCGGAAAAGAGTTCATAGATGTTGAAAGACATTACAGGAACAAAGACGAAGCCTTCAAGTCCATCAACAAGTCAAAACTTATCGGACCTCTTGTTGTAATAGACCCTATTGAAAGTGACAGGAATGCTGCTGCTGCATTAAGTTTTGAAAAACTTAAAACCTTCAAATTAAATGCAAAAAAATTCCTTGCAAACCCGAGCCTGGAATTCTTCAGAGAAAAAATTGTAACTCTGAAGAACCTTGAAGCGGGGAAGAAGGGCAGGGTCATGATTGTGTTTGAAGTAAAGACTCCAAAAGGCAAGCAAGACATAATTGGGGCAAAGATGAGGGGCTTGTTTGAAAAACTGCAGAAAAATTTCGCTGGCGAGGAATTCACAATTGTGGAAAAAGGCTGGCTTTTCAATTCGGTGACAAGATTCTGGTTTTATTTCGGCAATAAACCATTATCAGCAAAGACATTACACTTTGGTCCGCCGATAAATCTGGCCAAGGAGCACACTGCAAAATTCAAGAAAGTCTGGAAGAGCCACAAGATTTCAATAAAAAATAATAAATACGTGGTTGAGCTGAAGAGAAAATACGTAAAACCACAAGAGTTTGCAAAAACCCTTGCTAAAGAATATAAACTGAAGCTTATTTGCGAGTAACATGACGATTGACACTGTTGTAAAGGCTTTTTTTGTCGCCGGACAAAGTCCGTTATCAACCCAAATTTTCAACATAATTAGTTTTTCAGTTTACATTATGCTTGTAGTTGGCGGGATATACTTGTTCTACAAAAGGGACAAATTAAATCTCACGAAATACCTAATCGGAGGCCTGATTTTATGGGGGATTATAGAAGTTTTGAAAATTTTAGCTATGCGGGAAAGGCCAGACTTGTCCGGCAATGACAGCTTTCCAAGCAGGCATGCAGGCCTGTCTTTTTTCGTAGCAGGCTTTTTGCCAATTGATATGAAGCTGAAAATCCAGCTATGTATCTGGGCGGCTTTGATTGCAGTAAGCAGGCTTGCACTCAACCTGCACTGGCTTTCCGATGTCGTTGTCGGAAGCGTGATAGGTTTTGCCTTTGGCTACCTAGTTGAAAAAATAAAAATAGAAGAAATTAAAAATAAAATCTTACAAGCTGTCAGGCGTTAATGCCCTGGCCTTGAAAGGCTTTGCAGCTATTGTCTGTGCAATTAAGTAATGGATGCCCTTGCTGTCTGCAAGCTTTGCTAGTGTTTGTGTCACTTCGCCATCCATGACTACCGCATAGACACCATCAAGGTCTGCAAGTGTCGCTTCAAGTTCCTTTACAGGAACTCTGCCCAAGATGTTCAAACTGTCATCAAGTATGAACGCGCCTCTTGTTCCAAGAAGCTCTTCGGACATTGTTTTCAAGCCCTTAAGATTCTTTGGCGCATCATAGGTTCTTGCAGTTGCTGGTGCAACTTCCCTTGGCGCGTACTCTTCCTTTTCAAATTCATGAACAGGTGCGCTCTGCACAGCACTTGAGCTGTTTCCGTTTGCAGTAATCTTCAGGTCAGTCTTGGCCTGCTCCCACGGAATCTTCAATCTCAGAGCTTTCAGAATTTCCTTCTGTTGCAGCTCTTCGACTTCCTTTCCATCTGGAGCTTTGCTGACGAAGTCCAAGTCTGTCAGGCCTGCGAGGTTCTTTATTATTAGGTCCCCACCCCGGTCGCCATCAACAAACAGCGTTGTGATTTTCTTCTTCGTCAAGTCGATTATAGTGTCTGTAGGCTTTGCACCTTTCATAGATATGACATTCCTGATGCCATACCTCAGCATGTTGACTACATCTGCACGGCCTTCGACAATTATAATTTCATCTGCCTCGTCAATGTCTGGGCCTGCTGGCAGCCTGTCTTTTCCGTATTCTGTAATTTCAGCTTCCCTGATGCCTGCTGTTAGCAAGGCGGTGAAAGCTTGGCTGTCTGGCATTTCCGTAATCATCTGCTGCAAGAGCTGTTTTGCCCTTTCCATGACATAGTTGCGCTTTGCAACTCGGACATCCTCGACTTTTGTAATTTTGATCTTTGCATCGCATGGGCCAACTCTCTCTATAGTTTCCAAAGAGGCGGCAATTATTGCGGTCTCTGTCTTGCCCATTGAAGATGGCAAAAGAATCTCACCAGTGGTCTTTCCACCACGGCTTTCCAGTTTTACATCGATCCTGCCAATCCTTCCGGATTTTTGCAGTTCTCTTAATTCTAGGTCATTTCCTAAAAGACCCTCAGTTTGGCCAAAAATGGCTCCAATTATGTCTGGTCTCTCGGCAACGCCGGTCAAATCCATGTTTGCATGTATTATGTATTTTATTGATACTGGGCTGATTTTACCCATGTTTTTCATCTCCTTTGTTTTGTTTAAAGAAGCCTAGAAGTCAATCCTGATGTCTTCAACTGCCGTTTTTCCAGTTAGTTTGAGCAGTTTTTGCTCAACCTGCACCTTCATTCCGTGCATTTGCAGATACTTTTTGAGTGTGTTTTTCAGTTCCATACCCTTTTTGTCTGCATCGAACATCAGTATTGCTTGACTATACGAAGATGCAAGCACCTCCGCAGTTTCGTATAGGCTTCTTTGTTTATTATGTAGTATGAAAAAATCAAAACCCTTCAAAATCGGCTTCAAAGCCTTCACATCGTTCTTGCCCTCAACCACTATAATTGTGCTTTTTGAGCATTTTTGGCTGAGTTTTTGGATGTGGCTCCGTAGAGCCTCATTAATGAGCATGATCTTTTCGTACTTATAACTAACTAGAACATGTGAGTTTAAAAGGCTTGTGTTAAAGTCGCTGTTGTCTGGTTTACTGTCAAAAGGCTTGTTTTAAGTACAATATGGAAAGATTTAAATAGGTAAATTTGACCTCAACCACATGGTACCGCTTGAAGAAGCTATAGCAACAACTTTTCCGCAAAGGGTAAAAGCCAAAATCAAGGATTTATTCCTAAGCCCCGAACCTATTTCTGAAAAAGAATGGGAAAAGAGGAAAGTTGCTTTTAGAACCCAGTGGAATAAACTTTTCGATTCTCTAGATAAATCATGCGAGCATAAGTGGATTGGAAAAGGTTCCATAAGAATTGCATCTCCTTTCACAACCGAAATCTCATCTGAAATAAAGTATAAACACGGAATTATTACAGAATATTATACTATTGGTGATTTCAGAACAGAAGTAGGTGATGCAGATGGTTACAGCGTAATTAAATGTGTAAAATGTGGCGGCTATGCGCCAAGGGAATGCAATTGGATAGGGCCTAGTTAAGTTTTGAAGCCATATTGCAATTTTTAAACTAGCTCACGATATATTGCAATGTCTTGACCTCTTTTGGGGTGTTGCCTGATGGATGCCAGTTTTCTAATTCCTTGCATTTGTCTCTTTCGAAACGCAAAATCAAACCAATGTCAAAACCAGTAACGCCACCAATGTAAAAGCCCTTAGTTTCAACACCTATGACTGCTTGCCTGCAAAATGGCTTGAACAAATTAGATATGAGTTTTTTCAGGTAATACTCATAAGGTGCGGTAGGCCTCTCCATTTGTTTGATGTTTAATGTTCCTGCATACATCAAAACAGAATTTTGCCCGCGGTGAATGCCCTCTTCTTGTATTAAGAAAGCATATCCTTGATCAATTTCCAAATCAGTATTTAGAATAGTTAATGCATCTACCAGGCTCTTTGGCTTTTGAAGTAATTTTTCCTCTACAACATTACTTGACACTATCATTAAATCTACAAGACCAGATAGTCATAAAAATCTTGCCAGAAGCGCGGGTTTTGAGTTTATTGCTGTACCCTTAACTTCTTTCTGTAACAAGATACAACTTTGGCTGCTTATCTATGCCTATTTTTTTAAGTTTAGCTTCAACTTCTTTTGCTATTTTTGAAGACAGATTAAAAGGATCAATACTGTAGTCCTTACCGCTAGTCGGTTCGGCCAACTTTTCTCCAATTACTACAACGCTGGGCACCTGATAGTCTCCATCTGTTGCATTGACGTACTCAAACTTCTCACATTCCAACCCAAAATGTTCCAAAATAGTCTCAAGGTCGTCAGCATCATCTATGCCTTCCTTGATTTTGGCTTTGTGCCTAAGATCTATTCCGCATTCGCCACAGAACTTACCTTTGTCAGGATTAGCACGATTGTCATTGGGGCACTTGTCGTAGATTTTGGTTTCATATTTTGCACCAAGCAGGTCTAAAACCTTGGACCAGCTTAATTCAACACCATAAAATACTGCTGAAGAATAACTTGTGCTCATACCCTTTTGTGATTAATTAATTTATTAAAACTTGCTAGAAATACGGAATCCTGAAAATAAAATTTAGTACCTGTAGAGCTGCAGGAAGGCCTTCAGCTCGTTGAAGAAATCCCAGCCGTTCTTCCAGACTTCGCCTTTCAGCCTTTCTATGGAACTTCTGTAAATATACCTGTCATAAAAGCCGCGCATGAACGAAAAGAAGACATTTTGCGCCCAGTAGTCCTGCCTGTCTGTCTGCAGTTCAGCTGTGACATAGGCGTTGACTTCGCCTTTCTGCATCTTTTTTGTCTTGGTGTCAGTCTTGACTTCTATGTCATTTATCATATAGAGCTCAAACCTGACTTTAATGACTATTCTCGAATACTCGTCAAAGAACTTGCTGGCTTCCCACTCTATTTTAAACTCCTTGCCAGCAGATTTATTCTTTTCAGTGTATCGCTTTTCAGTTACGTCGAACTTGCGCCAGAACAGGAAATTGTAAGCGTGCTTGTAAAACTCACCCAGGTCGAAAGGACCATCATACTGGATTCTCTCATCATTTAGCAAAGTTATGACATTAACCATTGTGTTTCTTTATGGAAGGGCTGCATAAAAGGTTTTTCTATCTAAATAAACTATTTAAATTCGTAAATTCCTTCTAGCGCATGGCTGTGCTTAAGGAAACGAAAATCACAAAACCTGATTTGGTTGAGGCCACACTTGTAGCGATTATGACCTTGTGGATAATCACCGTGCTCTGGCTAATCAGCGCTGCCCTCAAACAAGGCACAATAAGCCTGCTGACTATCGATTCCTTGTCAATGTTCTTCCTGGCATTCATCTCAATTACGTTATTGGTGATTGCTGTTGTGCTTGCAGACGTCAGAAAAGAGATGAAAGAAGTTTACTGAAGCAAACACAAGTTTTAAATCTCTTATTAAGGGCACTTATCACGTGAAGTAAAATGTCGAACAACCAAGTACAGCCTATTTTCATATTGCCTGAGGGCACTCTAAGAAACTCTGGGAAAAGCGCCCAGAAGGCGAACATCGCTGCAGCCAAGGCCGTTGCCGAGACTGTAAGGACCACATTAGGCCCGAAGGGAATGGACAAGATGCTTGTAGATTCCATGGGTGATGTCATCATAACTAATGACGGCGTAACAATACTTAGTGAAATGGAAATTGAGCACCCTGCTGCAAAGATGATGGTTGAGATTGCAAAGGTGCAGGAAGAGGAAGTTGGCGACGGCACAACAACTGCTGTTGTTCTTGCAGGCGAATTGCTGAAAAATGCTGAAACCTTGCTCGACAAGAATGTACATCCTACTGTTATTGCGAAAGGCTACCAGATGGCATCTGAAAGGGCGCACGAAGTTCTCCAAAAACTTTGCAAGCCAGTAACAATTTCAGATAAAGATATTCTGTTGAAAGTTGCGATGACTGCCATGACTGGCAAGAATGTCGAAATCGCAAGGCTGAAGCTGGCTGAAATCGCTGTTGCAGCAATCCTAAAAATTGCAGAGCAGCAGAACGGTTCTATTCTGATAGATTCTGACAATGTGAAAATCGAAAAGAAGGAAGGTGGCGGCATTGATGATTCTGAATTGATTGAAGGCATTGTGCTTGACAAGGAAAAAGTCCACCCTGATATGAACAAGGTTGTCATGAATGCGAAAATTGCTCTGTTGGATTGTGCAGTTGAAATAAAGGAAACTGAGACTGAGGCGAAGATACAACTCACAGATCCGAGGCAACTGCAGGGCTTCCTGCAGCAGGAACAGGATATGATCAAAGCCATGGTTGAGCAGATTTTTGCGAGTGGGGCAAACGTGGTTTTCTGCCAGAAAGGCATTGATGATTTAGCACAGCATTATCTTGCAAAGAAAGGAATCTATGCTGCAAGAAGGGTAAAACAAAGTGACATGGAAGCCCTTGCGAAGGCAACCGGCGCAAAGATAATTGCGAATCTTGATGATTTGAAAATGGAAGACCTGGGTTCTGCAGGCATTGTAGAGGAAAAAAAGCTGCACAAGGAAGCTATGACATTCGTGCAGAAGTGCAAGAACCCAAAAGCTGTCACAATTTTATTGAGAGGTGGAACACAGCACGTTGTAGCCGAAGTAGAGAGGGCTATGACTGATGCTGTCGGCGATTTATCCGCGGCTTTGACTGTCGGCAAATGCGTTGCAGGCGGTGGCGCGATTGAAATTGAATTGGCAAAACAACTAAGATTGTTTGCAGACACCCTCAGCGGAAGGGAGCAGCTTGCGGTTGAGGCTTTCGCCGAATCACTGGAAATAATACCAAGAACCCTGGCAGAAAATGCGGGCCTTGATCCAATAGACACATTAACGGAACTGAAGGCAAGGCATGACAAGGGAGAGATGCTGATGGGCCTTGATGTGATTACGGGCAAGCCGGCAGACATGTGGTTGAAAGGTGTCATAGAACCTTTGAAGATAAAGACACAGGCCATAAAGTCTGCATCCGAAGTCGCCATGATGCTTCTGAGAATAGACGATGTAATATCAGCAAGCAAGCTGGGCAAAGGCGGGCCGCCTGGCGGAATGGAAGGCGTCGGCGAATACTGAATTCCCTTTTAAGTGACTAATTAGTCTTAAAACCATCAACCTAAAAAGGATTAAAATGAGTAGCAAGGGAGAAGATTTAGTGTTAAAAAAACTTATCGAATCTAACATCAAGACACAGGAAGCGGTCTCTGCCGCTGTATCTTCTGTCAAGGACCTTATAACAACATTGAGGGAAGCCGCGGAGGAACCTGACGAAGAGTTTAAAATTCCGGGCAATGATGAGTTGAAGGTCATTTCAGCAAAACTTGACAAGTTGCTGCAACAGAATGAGGCAATAATGAAAATACTGGCTGAAGGCAAAAAACCATCGCTGCAAGACTATAGAAGGATATGATTTCCATTAAAAGCAAGAAGGGCATAACACCAATCATCGCAATAATTCTATTATTAATGATGACTGTCGCTGTTGCAGGAGCCGCATTTTTCTGGCTCAGCAGGATTCAAAATCAGCTACAGGGCGGCGTTGAGAGCTACCAGGGAACAATCCTTACGCAGGTCTCATCGAGGGTCGATGTTGTTGACTCTGATTATGTAAATGCTTCGAATTCTGAAAATCTTACCATCTTTTTGCAAAACACTGGCAACACGGAAATACCGCTCAGCAAGTCGACAACATTCCCTACTACAACATGGATATTGCGGGATTCCAACCAGGTCGCGATATGTTCTGCAACATGGGGCAGCTCTAATTCTGAATGCGTGCAGAACTGCGGTACAACATACAAGCTGTCTGTCGGCGAGATAAAACCAATCGTGCTTGACCTTGGCGAAGACTGCAGTATAGCAACATTGCCATCAGGCCAGGTCTACTCATTCACTATAGATTTCAGCGGCAAGACTACATCTTCTGGCAGTTTTGTAAAGCCATAGTAAAGTCTAATAAGGCGTTTTGATTTATTTGTTCAGATGGCACAACGCGGACTGACTACTATCATTGCAATCATACTTATCGTAGCCATGACTATGGCTGTTGCCGCGGGCGCATTTGCCTTTTTCAATAAATTCCAGCAGCAGACGCAAGGCGCCACAGAAAGCTCTCAGGCTGCATTTTTATCAAAGATAGGTGTCTGTGTGAAACTCGTCTCATTCGGGTTCAACCCAATTGACAACACTTCAGATATTGTCGTGAAGAATTGCGGCTTCAGGGAAATAAGCCTGGTGAATGACAACATAAACGTGATGGTAAAAACATCGAATGAATCATGCGCTTTCAAAATAAATCCGCAGAATTGCGTGAACTGCACGCAAACTTTAGGAATAGGCGCTTTTGCAAATTTGAAACTTAACGCATCTGAAATCGAGTGTGGCTCAACACTTGCAGATGTGCTGAACAATGTCGTTGGCCAGTCAGTTTCCGTGGTCTTGTCAGACAAGACTGCCAGCTTTGCTGCATCTGTCACGTTTATACCAACACCTATTGTCAACTGCGGCATAACACTCAGCCAGCCAACAGACCAAGTGCACACGCCATCTCCACCAGATTTCTGCTATAATTATACAATCACGAATAACGGTAATGCGCAAGACAATTTCAAAATAGACGTTTTGCCAGGAGAAGCCAACATACAAATAATGTCAACTTTTAACGGCACTGGTTGCTTGACTCCTTTGCCGGTAGGAATACCATTCATAATTAATTTGCGGAGGGGACAATCAGCGGGTTTTAGCTACCTGGCGCACGCGATAATCCCCAATTACCAATTACGAACATATGCGCAAGCCAATTCGCTGAACTGCGCGCCAGTTACCGCATCAGACAAAGTATGCAGCTGTTACAATACCCTGGCCGACTGCATGCCCGACCCCAAATGCCTATGACATCCAAAAAAGGACAATCAACAATAATTGGCTTCATTTTAGTAACAGTTATAGCAATCGTGATAGTCAGCCTCTCATTGTTTTGGGCGCTGCCATTGCTTGAAAAAACTAGGGACCAGCAAGAAGTTCAGCAATTAGAATTGAAATTTCTGGAATTGCATGATGCCATAAAGAAAACCGCATCTGAGCAAGGTTCTATGTCTATAGGATTTGATATGAGTAAAGGTATCCTGACATTAGATAATGTAAACAACACAATAAAATACAATGGGCAATTTAATCTTGCGAACCCTATACCGAGAAAAGCTGTCTTCGGGAACGTGAGTTTAAGCCAAGTCCAGAGCTTTAACATAACTGCGCCTGGTATTTTGGGCCAGGACGAGCCAGCTGTCCTTATAGAGCAGGCGTCTGTGCAGCTATTCCTGCATTACCGGCCCTTGATTGATAGCTCGAACAAATGTTATGGCATAAAACTGATTCCTGGCGGCCAACCTGGCACAGGCGTGGGCAAACACACCATAATTCTCACTTGGAAAGGCGAGAATTCCACAACATCTGCAGACTGCAGCGCAGGCCTGACAAACCAATTGGTTGAGTTTGATGTGCGATGAACAGAAAAGGACAGGTCAGCGTAATTTACTTGCTCATAACTATTGCAATCGCGTTCATATTGGCAGGAAGCATTTTACTTTTCTCCAAAAGTTATAGGGCAAGCCTGTCTGAAAATATTGAGGCTTCGGGATTGCAGAATGTTGCTCAGCGCCTTGAAAATTCCCTGTTGGACTTGAAGCTGCTTGCCGATAAAAACATAACATCAACAAACATAAGTTTAGACATACCGCAAAGGATTGGTGAGCAGAAATATTTCATATCCGGGCAGGGTAATTTTACAGAAATCAGGGCGGTTGGCGATCCGTCCATATCAAAAAACCTGCAAATAAACTTCTGGCCTTCAATTGACATCCGGGGAATGGTGGATTCTGGCAAAGGTTCGATCACGATTGTGCTGAGGAATTCGACCTCTGTTTTATTGCAATAGATTTTTTAAGGCGTTTCTTGGTTATTAGCAAGAGGGGGATGGCTTTTACTTTAAGGAGAGTTGTGAGACGCCTGCTCAAGGCAAAAAGAGCTGGCGAACCCGAGGAAACTATTGAAACCCCACCTAGCGAGATTACAGAAACCCTGCCGGAACCAGAGCAGCTTGAAGAAATTGGAAATTTTGAGAAAATTGTGCTGCCTAAAGTTTACAGGGCAGATGTTGCGAAAGAAGAAGTCCTTTCTAAAATAAGAAACGTTTCTGAAACTTATCCACTTGTCACAACGGTATGGCAAGGCACAAAATATGTTATTGTAACCGCCACAATCAAATACAACCCATTAACAAACCAGCTAACATACACTATCGAAGAGCCGGTTTTATCTGATAACCTCAAGGAAGTCATTTCAAAAACAATGAAGTTGCTTGAGGAAAAGCTGGACATAGACCCTGCAAAACTTAAGGCGAAAAAGGAAGTTTATTTCTACGTTGACGAAAAGATAAATGAAATATGGGATTATCAAGGCATAAAATTGTCAAACGAAGACGAGCTTAAGGCAAAATATTACATACTGCGCGACACCATAGGCTATGGACCGATTGAGCCGTTGATGCGCGACCCAAACATTGAGGATATCAGCTGCGACGGGCACGGCCTGCCAGTCTTCATCTTCCACAGGAATCCCCTGTATGGGGGCATGCAGACAAACATTTCATTCGCCACAAAAGAAGAAGTAGACAGTTTTGTAATGAAGCTCGCGCAGAAATCTAGCAAAACCATTTCCGTTGCCACGCCCCTGCTGGACGCGACGTTGCCAGACGGAAGCAGGCTACAGGCAACTTTCGGTACGGATATTGCAAGAAGGGGCAGTAACTTCAGCATCAGAAAGTTTTTCCGACATCCGCTCACAGTAATAGACTTGATAAATTATGGAACAGTAGATCCACTTTTGCTCGCATACCTGTGGCTGGCTGTTGAAGAGCAGCAATCCATACTCATAGCAGGCCCTACTGCCGTTGGAAAAACCACGTTCCTGAACTCAATCTCTCAATTCATACGACCTAATTCGAAAGTCGTCTCCATAGAAGACACTGCAGAGCTGCAGTTGACAAATGTCAACTGGGTGCCGCAAGTTGCGCGTTCAGGCTACGGCCCAAAACAATACGGTGAAGTCACGATGTTTGACTTGCTGCGCGCAGCGTTGAGGCAGAGGCCTGATGTCCTGATTGTTGGTGAAGTCAGGGGCAGGGAAGCGTCAGTCATGTTCCAGGCAATGGCTACCGGTACCACATCTCTGAGTACATTGCACGCAGACAGTGTTGATGCTGTTATTGACAGGCTGACAACAAGGCCGATATCATTACCAATATCTTTGCTGCAAAACCTAGACATGATTATTTTCCTAGAAAAAACCAAAGAGGAATCCCGGCTTGTAAGACGAGTCGGCCAAATTGTAGAAGTTGCCGGATATGACCGGAAAAATAACGATTTGAAAACAAACACCTCATTTGACTGGAACCCTGCTGACGACACGTTTGCCACGCACGAAAGCATACTGCTTGCAAAAATTGCCAAACGTCTCGGATGGAGCGCTGAGCAGGTCAACAACGAATTAATGCGGCGCACAAGCATACTGAATTGGATGTCCGAAAAGCACATAACGCGATTAAGGGATGTTGCACATATAATCAACATGTACTACGCAGACCCCAGGCAGCTGAACCAGCTGATGGAAAAAGCATGATATGGACCTCTATAAAACATCGTTCAATCTCTTCAAAGGGCTTGTGAAGAAGAACGAGAAATTTTTCAAACCCCTGTCCGGCGACTTGAGGCGGGCACACATAACAATACCGATGGAACAATGGGCTGCCCTTACTTTCTTCATTGCGATTGTTTCCTTTGCTGTTGCATTTCCGATAGGGGTGGCCTTCACTATGCTGCTAGGCCTCGGCATGATGAGTTTCCTATTCGGCATCCTGGTTGCGGTGTTTGCCGCCATTGGTGGATTCTTTGTTACTTATTTCTACCCGAAATTAACTGCTGATGAACGGAAAAAAAGGATTGAAAATGCGCTTCCTTTTGGCTCGCTATATTTTGCAACCCTTGCTAAATCAGGCTTCCCACCACATAAGATGTTCAAAGTCATAGCCAGCTTCAAAGAGTATGGAGAACTTGCAAAGGAGGCCTCTAAGATCAGCAATGATGTGGAAGCTCTTGGCCTGGACATGCCAACAGCGTTGACGCGGGCCATGAACAGATCTCCAAGCCCGGAATGGACTGAATTGCTTGCAGGCTTAAAGACAGCAATAACTGTCGGCGGCGATCTGGGCACTTACCTTGAGGAAAAGGCTGACGGTTTCGTTTCGGAGTACAAAAGAAGACTTGAGGAGTTCAGCAATTTCCTGTCGATGCTGATGGAAGTTTACATTACAATTGTAATAGTGGGCGGTATATTTTTCATAGTCATAACTTCGATAATGAGCTCAATCGGAGCTGTGTCTGTAAGTCTGCTTAAGGCAATAAATTGGATTATCGTATTAGTGGGTATACCAATTCTAACTGCAGCATTCATACTGATAGCAAAGGGTATGTCACCTATTGAGGACTGATGGCAAAAAAATCAAAGGAAAAAAAGATAGAGAACAAGTTCCTACTTCCAATAGCTGGAGCTCCACTTCTAATAGTCTTGGGCATAGTTATGTTGTTTTTCAACATAGCAACAACTACAATACTCACAATAATTTCCATGGGCATAATTCTAATTGCTGCGCCTTACTTTGCAATCAACTATTTTGAATTCCGGCGCATAAAACATGCGGAAGATGCTTATCCAAACTTTTTGCGTGACCTTACACAGGCAGTAAACTCTGGAATGACCATACCGCAAGCGGTTGCAACTGTTTCTGAAACGGACTATGGCGAATTATCAAAATACATCCGAAGATTGCAGGGGTGGATATCATGGGACCTTCCATTCCCACAGGCCTGGAAAAATTTCACCAATGCCCTTGGCAAATCAAGCATGATACAAAGAATCAACGGCGTAATAATCGAAAGCTTCCTGGCTGGCGGCGACATAGGTGCAATCCTTGCATCCCTGTCTGAGAATGTTGACACTCTGAAGAGGATGGAAGATGACAAGCGCTCAATGATGACGCAGCACCTTGTTGTAATGTATGTCGTTTTCTTTGTGTTTCTAAGCATAGTAGTAATACTTCAACAGATCCTGCTGCCAATACTCTATCTGCAGAGATTCGGGACGTTTGCAGGAGTCTCATTAGGGTCTTCTGAAATCCTCACGATTGGTTACTTCAAGAATCTCTTTTTTGTGATGACTATGGTGCAGGCTGCTTCGCTTGGCATGATAGCTGGCCAGATAACTGAAGAAAAATTAATTGCAGGTTTCAAGCACGTAATCATAATGCTAGCAATAGGAATATTTGTATTCCTGCTGTTCATAATGCCATCCAAACTGACGTTTACAGTCGAGGCTACGCCGCAATCTCTCGGTGTGGGCCAGTCTTTCACACTATCTGGCCAGGTATATTTCGACGCGCAGCCTGCTGGGGGCGCAAAAATAGAAGTTGTAACGCCAAGCGGTGAGCCTATGACATTGTTTGCAGACAGCCTTGGGCAATTCACAACCACTGTAGCTTCGCCAACGCAGCCAGGCACATATCAAGTATCAGTACTGATGACTTTCGGAGCTGAAGTAAGGACAATCAGCAAAACCATAACGGTATCATGATGAATAACAAAGGTCAAACCTGGATTGAGTTCATAATAACAACTGTGGTTTTCTTGTTCGTGATAGCTTTCCTATTCATGGGTGTGACTGGGCAGGCAAAGACTGAAATCGAGAAAGTAAATCTGCAGACTGCCTGCTTAAAGACTAGTGGCTTGGCAAATGTTTTGTTCCAGCCAGGCACGCCTGCAAACTGGGAATCCGGCAATAACGTCACTATTTTTGGCCTTAGTAATTCCAACAGAACTGCGATTTCATTGGACAAGTGGCTGAAAGCCAAAGAACTTGGCTTTGTAAACATCTCTGCAAATACCACACCAGGCTCGCCCTGGCGCATAACTTACAAAATCTATGCCCTTACACCAAGCAACGATACTAATTGCAAATTTGGAAATGGCATTACGATTTGCCGCCGGGCTTCCGGCCTAAACATCACTGCAAATTCAACTTCGCAGAGCACGACCAAACTAATATTATTTTTCCCGTTTTCCTTGGCCACAATAGGAGGTACAACTACGGAAACAGATGATTACACAAATACAACTTCTGAAAACGGAACAAAGCTTTCACTTTTGCTACACACCAATTCAACAGATGAAGATTTCATCGATGTTACATTTGCGCCAAATCCAAACCTGATTTTCATAGACTCCATAGAAATAAACAGCCCGCAAAACCTTACATTATTACTTGGCAATAAATCCGCAATTGACTCGTTCGGAGCGCTTACTATTTTCCAGAAGGACATGTGCTCATCTCAGATAAAAAGGCAAATAGACTTTGGAAATGAAACTGCTTTGGCAAATGTGGAGCTGCAGGCATGGTAAAGCGCGGATTTTTCTTCTGGATTGAGATGATATTCCTAATAATAATCATAACAATAGTTGTTTTGACCCTGCCCAAATCTAGTGATGGTTTCTTGGCAGCAAAGGATTCTGCAGAGTTGGGGAAAATAGGTTTTAATGCTGTGCAAAATCTTGACCAGAGCAGGGTTTTGGAAATGTACATAAATCCAACAAATTTTGCAAGCTCGAATTTCGCAGCCTTGTCAGTTTACATCAGGAAAAGCATGCCATCCACAATAACTGCAAATGTTGAATATTTCGATGGAACAATCTGCTTTTCGGAGTCTGGTTCGCCTCTGAGCAGCTGCGGCAATTTGACCATAAGCAAAGATACGGTTGTTACAGATTATACTTTTGCAAGAGTTAATACGCTAATAACAATCAAGCTTTATTTGAGGAGGCTTTTCGCATGAGCAAAGGACAATTCTACATAATAACGCTGGTATTTGTTGCAGCCTCGCTCACAATTCTGCTGATGTTCACCCAATTTGCAGAGTTTGGCCCGCTGTCTGTAAAAAATCCCAAACTCGGATTCGAAAATGTCCAAAACTCCATCTCGCAAAGGAACACTTGGCTTGCAACGTATTGGCTTGACTTGCGATGGCAAACCAAGACTGTTGTTATAATAACTGGAACTCCAACCAATCCTGTTCAAATTAA
The DNA here is from genome assembly GCA_903864915.1 of uncultured Candidatus Woesearchaeota archaeon. Taxonomy (GTDB): domain Archaea; phylum Nanobdellota; class Nanobdellia; order UBA10117; family UBA10117; genus CAIPHS01. The sequence continues at coordinate 3,930 of CAIPHS010000008.1, read as the reverse complement.
TGCAAACATTGTTGGAGATTGCTTAAATACGGTAAGGGTTGCCAGCAAGTCCGATTCGCAGTTGAACGAGATACCTTCACAGGTTACTGCACTTTGTGATGTTGTATTCGGCACAGTTCCAGGTGTTAATACTTACGAAATCTATTGGAACAGCACTGCAACAATACCTACGAAAACAACTGGAACCGGCACTGTGCCATCATATACAAAAACCATTGAGCAAGTCCCGCAGGAAGGAATCTGCAGCCATTTCAGCAGCACTCTGCCGAAAAAAGATATATTATTCCAATGCTCTGCAATACCGGGCACAAACAATTACAACTACACTATCGATTACACTTCGCCAGATTTCTCGTTCAGCGGAAATTTGAATTAATTGGCAGCACTGAGGCAAAGCTCAGCTAGTCCCATCTCGCTTCGCTCAATGGGGCCGCCCAGATTTGAACTGGGATTTTGCAGTTTTTCTGTTCACATTTGTGAAACCCGAACCGCAAGTTCTAACCAAGTTATACTACGGCCCCTATGTTTTTCTCGCAAATACCAGGAATGCTGTGAAGGACAAAAAGTTGTGTTCCGGCCTTGCTATTTTTTCTTCAATCTTCCAAGGCCTTTCGGTAGCTTCGATAACTTTAACAAAATTTAACTTTGCTTTTTTCAATTCTTTCACTGCATGTATGACTTGCGTAATCTGGGGGCAATAAAGTGCAATAAATCCTCCTTGCTGAAGAGCTTTTCCAGCGTACTTTATGCATTTCCAGGAGTCTTGCAAATCCAGCGTAATCAAATCAACATTTTTCTCAGCTATGCCTTTTGTTATGTCTTTATTCTTGATTTTTATGTTTGTAAACGCAAAAGAATCAAAATTTTTCTTTGCAAGTGTGGCAAATTCTTCTCGATTTTCATAAGTAATAACTTTGCCAGAAGGACCAACAATATTTGCAAGCTGCATCGCCAGCCAGCCCGAGCCGGTGCCGGCATCCACTACAGTCATTCCTGTACCAAGACCGGTATTTGCGACGATTGCGCCAAAGTCTTTAGGCAGTATTGTAGCTGGTCCTCGCTTGCTTTTTCTCAAAATATCCAAAATATTGGGTTTATCCATGCAAAGTCATCGCATAGATAAGTTTTAAAATTTGCTTCTAGTGAACAAAGGCATGTTTAAGAGGCTAGTACCGTTTTACGAGAAGAGATACAAGCTGCTAATGGTAATTACAGTAATCATGCTTTTAGCATTTTCAGGTGTTTTGATAGTCAACAAAGTCAGGACTGGAGAATTCATCACCAAGGATGTTTCGCTGAAAGGCGGCTTGCTGATAACCATGCACACTGACAAACAGCTGAACTTGCAGGAAATTGAAAAAAACCTTGGCACTGAACTCGGAAGTTCTGTAAGTATCAAGCAGATGCAAGCACTTGGCGGAGCAGGGCTTGGCTACAGCTTTACTATCGAGGAAGGTGTTGATTCTGACAAGGCGCTCTCGGCAATCAGTAAAGTCACTGGTTTGGAGCTGGGAAAAGGCAGCTACACCATCGAACAGGTAAGCTCTGGCCTGAGTTCAACTTTCTGGAAGAGCACGCTGATATCAATAGGTGCTGCTTTCCTCTTGATGTCTATTGTGGTTTTGCTATTCTTCAGGTTGCCCATACCAGCATTCGCAGTTATCTTATGCGGATTCTCAAACCTGATAGGCACACTCGCGATAATGAATTTGATAGGCATAAGACTATCAGTTGGTGGTGTGGCCGCCCTCCTGATGCTTCTGGGCTATTCTGTTGACACTGATATTTTGCTTTCAACCAGGGCTTTGAAAAGGACTGAGAAAAGCATCAACGAAAGAATATTTTCATCAGTAAGCACAGGCATGACTATGGAGCTCACTGCAATCGCGGCAATGACTGTTCTGTGGGTTGTAAGCCCCGCAGATGTGCTGAAGCAAATTGCGAGCATACTGATAATTGGCCTAACTTTAGACATACCAAATACATGGATACAAAACGGCGGAATAATGCGCTGGTATCTGGAGCATAAAGAGGGTAAGAAATGAATAGAGCACTTGAAATATTCAAATCGTGGCAAGTTTGGGTCTTGCTATTAGTTATACTTGGCGCTTTTGTTTCTATAAATCCCAAATTCGGAATTACTGGCGTGCGAATAGCTGGTGTTTCTGCAAACAGCAGCGCAGAACTTAACGGCTTGCAAACTGGCGAGAAAATCATTGACGTAAATGGCATCCCGATAAATGACTTGAACAGTTACAATTCCGCAATTGCAAACATAACGCCAAATGACACCGTGAAACTTACAACAGATATGGGCGAATTCAGCTTCCTGGCAGATGAAAAAGATAATGCCACATTCTTAGGTCTTGATGTGCAAAAAATTCCCACAACAAATCTGAAACAGGGCATAGATTTGGTCGGTGGTGTGCGAGTAATGCTGAAGCCTTCCGGAGAAGCGACTGCCCAGCAGATGAACGACATAATATCGATAACAGAACGAAGGCTAAACACTTTCGGCCTGTCTGATATCAGCGTAAAGCAAGTCAATGATTTGTCAGGCAACAGGTACCTGCTTGTAGAGATGGCTGGTACAACCGAGCAGCAGGCTGCAAAACTTATCGCACAGCAGGGCAAGTTCGAGGCAAAAATAGGGAATGATTCTATTTTCGTTGGGGGTTCTGATATAAAATCAGTTTGTACATCTGCCGATTGTGCAGGTGTGAGGAATTGCGCCCAAACTGACAGTGGCTGGGGATGCCAGTTCCAGTTCAAGGTTGATGTCAGCCCAGAGTCTGCTAAGAAACATGCAGACCTAACGCGGAACATGGGCACCATCAACGTAAATGGCAATTATTATTTGGAAAAAAAGCTCGACCTTTACCTAGACGACAAGCTTGTCGACTCATTGTATATTTCAGAAGCATTGAAGGGAGTAGAATCAACTTCATTTGTAATTGAAGGGCCTGGTGCCGGCAATACAAAGGATGCCGCACTTCAGGATGCGCTGACCAGGATGAAAGAGATGCAAACTGTGTTGAAAACTGGCGCGCTCCCCGTAAAATTAGACATAGTAAAGATAGATGTTATCTCCCCGACACTAGGGGCGCAGTTCCTGCGCTATGCAATACTAGCACTTGTCGGCGCAATTGCTGCGGTTGGTGTCATAATATTTGTGCGTTATAAAAAAATTAAGATAGCCTCTGCAGTTTTATTGACTGGACTGTCAGAAGTTTTCATAATTCTTGGTGTTGCAGCCGCAATACGTTGGAATTTGGACCTTGCAGCCATAGCTGCGTTAATAGCAACGGTCGGCACGGGTGTGGATTCTCAAATAGTCATAACTGATGAGATTCTTTCTGGCGAGAAGGTGCAGATGGGTTGGAAAGAGCGAATAAAGAGGGCATTCTTCATAATTTTCGGCTCATACGCAACGGTTTTAGCTGCAATGTTGCCGCTATACGGCTTCGGAACTGCTATGCTGAAGGGCTTTGCAATAATAACTGTCCTTGGTGTCTCCATAGGCGTCTTCATAACAAGGCCAGCCTTCGCAAAGATAGTAGAAATCCTATTGAAAACCTGATTTTTGCCTATTATTAAGAAAACATTTAAATTGGCACTCTCAATAATATCCCAAGCCACTATGGTTTTAGAAGACCTAATACAAGCGCAGACAGCGGAGCGAAAACCGCTGTATGTTTTGCCAATAGCATTCGCCTATACAAGCATCGCCCTCTTCTTTGCTCTTTGGATTTTCCCATCATATGCAGCCATAATAGCAGTTGTTCTTGTGACGATCTTAGCCATGCCTTTATTCTGGAGCGTTGTTGGCCTTGAAAAAAGGAAAGAAGAGTCCAACAAAGATTATCTGAAAAATATGCTGTTTTGGCGTTTCAAAGGCGAGCGCGACAAAGTGCTGACATTCTTCGCACT
>CAIPHS010000007.1 GCA_903864915.1 uncultured Candidatus Woesearchaeota archaeon | reverse complement strand
TTGTTCTGATACCATCTGCAATATCAGTAATTTCAAATCTGCTTCCAGTAGCAGGCACAGATGGTGGTATAATCTGGAGCTTCCTGAAATAAATAGACAACCTTAAAAACCAAACTTTTAGTTGAGATTTATGGCATTGAAGAAAGGCGATTTTGTGGAGCTGGACTTTGTGGGCAAGGTTAGCGTGACTGACCAGGTTTTCGATTCTACTATTGAAGCCAAAAAGCCAGCCATAATCTGCATAGGCGCAGGCATGATTCTCAAATCACTGGATGAAAAAATCGAAGGAAAATCTATTGGTGACGAGTTTGAAGTTGAATTAAAACCAGAGGCCGCTTTCGGCGCACGAAACCCGCAATTGATGCAGCTCACAACACTTAATGCCTTCAAGAAACAAAATGTCAATCCAGTCCCAGGCCTGCAATTGAATATTGATGGCGTGCTGGCAACAGTGAGGTCCGTTTCAGGCGGCCGTGTAACGCTGGATTTCAATCATCCTCTCGCAGGAAAAGCTGTGAAATTCTGGATCAAGTTAAAGAAGCAAATCACAGACCTCAGCGAGGAACTGAAAGTCCTCTGTGATGGACTAAACCCTGAAGTCAAGCTGAAGGAAAAGGAAATTGAGATTTCTGTCGACAGGAAGATTCCGGAAAAGGCTGCAGAAATCAAAGTTTTGCAATTGAAGAAGCTGATACCTGAAATAAAAGACCATAACATAAAATTTACGACAAGGGAAGAGAAAAAACCAGCACCTGAAGCCCCTAAGTGATTGTGTATCCTATTCCGAACAAATCTTTAAAAACACAATCAGTCTGTGTTATTACAATTCAGTGGAGAGTGCATGGCCTATATACCTCAATCGGTTAAACGTGATGTTACTGCGAGCCCGATAGACGAAGAACTCGAAAAACTTTTGTCAGCCAAAAAAGCCAGAATTAAGGTTGTTGGCGTCGGCGGTGCAGGTAACAACACCATCAATAGGATTGCAGAAATAGGAATTATTGGTGCAGAGACCATTGCGATTAACACTGATGCACAGGATCTTCTAGCTACGATTGCAGACAAGAAGATTTTGATAGGAAAAGAATTAACAGGTGGTTTGGGAGCAGGCTCAGACCCTAAAGTCGGGGAAGAAGCTGCCAAAGAAACCGAAGCTGATATCAAAGAATCAATACGGGATGCTCATTTAGTTTTCATTACTTGTGGTTTGGGTGGAGGCACAGGCACAGGCGCAGCGCCTGTCGTTGCCGAAGTCGCAAAGAAGATGGGAATTCTCACAGTCGCAATTGTCACACTGCCTTTCACGATGGAAGGCCACAAACGATTTGAAAATGCTTCTAATGGTTTGGAAAAATTGGAACAGTTTGTTGACACGTTGATAGTAATACCAAATGACAAATTGATTGAATTAGCACCTGATTTGCCATTGCATACAGCATTCAAGGTTGCAGATGAGATTTTGACTAATGCTGTAAAGGGAATTGCAGAATTGATTACAAAGCCTGGTCTGATTAACCTAGACTTTGCAGACATAAGAACAGTAATGACTGGCGGCGGAATCGCAATGATAGGTGTCGGCGAGTCTGATACTGAAAACAGGGCGCAGGAAGCTGTCGAGAAGGCTATCAAGAACCCATTACTGGATGTTGAGATTGCAGGCGCTACTGGTGCGTTGATTAACGTTTCTGGCGGACCTAATATGACTCTTGATGAAGCTAAGAAAGTCGTTGAAGCAGTCACATCAAAATTGGACGATAAGGCGAATGTCATCTGGGGTGCACAGATATCTCCAGAGCTGCAGAATTCCATCAGGACGATGCTAGTCATAACAGGCGTAAAATCGCCTCAGATTTTCGGTCCTAAGAGAACCTTAGGCGCCAAGAGAAAGGACGAGCTGGCATCAAACCTGGGCATAGAATTCATCGACTGATGGCACCCATTGTTAAAAAAAACATTGAGGATTACTGTCAGAATTGCACACAGATGAATTCAGAACATTGCAGATGTTGTTTGCAGGATATTCTTAAAGGGATTGGCATAGATGTGAACAAAATAGTTACTTATCAAAGGCCAGCCAGCTATGAAGCCCAGAAAAAGCCTGATTACGAGTCCCCTCGGTAAAGCTTTTAAACCTATTAATTTCTGTAATTAGTATTATGGATTTAAATCAGGACAGCTCGGAGAAAAAAGAAGAGGCTAGCCGGGATACTCCGCCGCAAGTGAAGCCTTTGTCTCCGTTGATGCAAAGAGTGATGGCAAGCCAGGGCAAGAAATTCTACATGCCTAAATTTCACCTGCCTGACTTCAAGGCAAAATTTGCAGAATACGGCCGTGTCTTGAAAGTAACTAAGAAGCCAGATATGGCCGAATTCAAGGCCATCGTAAAAGCATCCGGGCTCGGCATGATAATAATCGGTTTAGTCGGATTCGTAATTGCAATAATCGTGCAATTGGCAGGTTTATCGTAAAATGGCACTCTACGTCTTAAGAACAACTGTTGGCAGGGAAGCGCAAGTCCTAGATTTCCTTGCGTCAAATGCCAAAAAAGTCAAAGGCATCTCAGCATTGCTATTCCCTCACGGGATGGCTGGCTATATTTTGATAGAAGCAGACAATCCCGACATCATTAAGCAAATTTCTCTAGGTGTCCCTTACGTAGGTGGTGTTTTACGGACGCCTACAAGGATGGAAGAAGTACAACACCTGATAGAATTCAAGCCTGAAGAGGTTGATATTCACAAAGGAGATGTAGTGCAGATAATTGCAGGTCCATTCAAGGGCGAAAAAGCGAAAGTTACAAGAATTGATGTGCAAAAGTCGCAAGTTGTATTGGAGCTGCTCGAAGCTGCAGTCCCTATACCAATCACGTTAAATCTTGATTCCGTAAAGGTTTTAACTAAAGCTGAAGCAGCAGAAGCGGAATCCGAAGAAAAAAGGGATGAAGACTAATGGGAAAAGAGACGATAAGCTTGATGGTTAAAGGCGGAGCAGCAACAGCGGGACCGCCATTAGGCCCAGCTCTCGGTGGAAAGGGCATCAATGTGGGTCAGGTCGTAGCTCAGATCAATGAAAAGACATCTGCCATGAAGGGAATGGATGTTCCTGTCAAAGTTATAGTTGATTTGGATGCCAAGGCATTCGAAATTACAGTTGGTTTGCCACCAGCATCTGCCTTGCTGTTGAAAGAAGCGAATGCAGAGAAAGGTTCTGGAGCCGCCGGAATCAAGATAGTTTCTGCTTTGAAGATTCCACATTTAATCAAGGTTGCAAAAATCAAAGCTGATGCTTTAACTGGAAAGACGTTGAAGGAAAAGGTCAAGGAATTATTGGGCACTTGCAAGTCAATGGGCATTAAAGTTGAAGGCAAGGATCCTCGTGATGTTATCAAAGAAATCAATGCTGGAACTTATGATAAAGTCTTGAAAGAAGAAAGGACTGAACTTACACCTGAAGAGAAAGAAACTCTTGATATTGAAAGGAGCGCTTTGAAAGAAGAGCTGGCAAAAGTGGAAGCTGCAGAGAAGGCAGCTGCAGAAGTAGCCCCGGCAGATGCAACAGCAACACCAGGAGCAGCACCTGCTCCGGGAGCGCCGGCAGGAGCAGCAGCACCATCAAAACAGCCGATGGCTAAAGAAGAGAAAGTGAAGAAAAGAGCGCAGATGAGATAGTCCTAGCAAAGGAAGAAAAAGAAGTAAATTTATAATCTCGCGACTCATCTCAAAATTAAAGCCAAGGAACTGAAGGGTATTCTGACTGGAAATCAGACCCCTTCAGATGGACCACCTTGGCCCTCGCGAGCATCAATCTCTCTAATGAGTTCTTTAAGTTCTTCTTCGCCCTTGGGCATTATGAAATACAACTTAGCGGTTGAGTGCCCTTCCTTTTTCACACCGTCAACTAAGAAATCTCTAGTTAAATTTTTTAAAGTGATAGAGACAAGCGGCCAAGAGGCGTTATCTAAAAATACTTGCGTTAGAATGTAATGCAATTGACCGCTACCTATTTTTTCAATTCCAGCTTCCTTAGATAATTTCAGTGCAGCCAAACATTTCCCGCGCATATTTTTCAAATGCCTGTAGAAAGCATACTTTGATTTGTCAATTGCTTCGAATCTCTTCGTGAAGCCGGGGTCTACCCCAGGCTTTAGAGCGTTGTGCGTTTTATTTATGGCTTGTTTTTCTCTAGATTTGGTAGAAAGTACTGGCAGCGTTGTTTTTTCAGGATATTTGCTAGATAGCTCCTCTAAAAACTTTTCAATTTTGTAGGGACTGATACTGTAGATGCCCGTATCTGGTCGCGTTAAAATTCCTTCATCCAGTAATCCGCTTATGCGTGCGCTGACCGTTTTTTTATCAGCCCCTAAAACAAGGTTCATGTCTTCTAAGGATATTTCCGCAGAAAATTCAGGATTTAGTTTGTTACCTAAGAATCTGGCGATGGCTACAGCGACAATTCGATCACGAATCGACATATCGTTACGTTCAATTATGGCCTTACCAGTACTATCCAATTTGCAAAAGCGCATTAGTTTTTTGATAAATTCAGGCAACTTTTCTTGCTCATACGCGGAGCGATCTACGATAAACATATTCTTTAAAGCATCCATCTCATTTATTACCATGGTAGATAGTGGGAAATGATTACTTAAAAAGCTTCCTTCGCGAACTGTGATATCATGTATTCCATTTTACCACATATTTAACTATATAAAAATGAAAATTAGCCCTATTTGTCGACCAAATTAATCCTTTTTCTGCTCAGGTCTTGGCAATTGCGACTTGAGCTTGCCAATTTCTTTTCTCTGGTTCTTCCATTCATCAAAGAACCTGGTGCATGTTTTCGGCAGCTGTTCCGGCAATACCGAGAAGACTTGCGCTGATTGCTGCAAATAGTTATCGGATTTCTGGAATTCTTCAATTGCGCGTTTGCCAGCTACCAATTCTATCCTGATGACTCCGTCCTGAATTCGTTTGCTGCCTAATATTTTGATTGGGCCAACTTCCAGCGTGTTTGAGCAGTGAGTTCCGCCACAGGCTTCAACATCAAGGCCAGGTATTTCCAATATCCTCACTGTGTTTCCAGGAGAGACTCCGCCCTGGTATATTCGCATAGTGTAGGTCTGCTCAGCCTGTGTCCTTGGCAAAATTTTCTTGTTCACAGGCAATGCCTGCAAAACAATTTCATTTGCAAGAGCTTCAATTTTCATTAATTCGTCCTTTGTGAGGTTTTGGTAATGCGTTATGTCTAATCTTGCTTTTTCCAATGTTTTTTCAGAGCCTGCCTGCCATACGTGGCTACCTAATTGATTTCGGCATACCCCATTTACGATGTGGACTGCAGTATGATGCCTTGTCAATTGCTGCCTTCTTGGCCAGTCAAGCTCGCAATTAACTACCGAGCCTTCCCTGAAATTGATGTCTTCAACCTCGTGCAGAACAACATTGCCAACCTTTTCGACATTAACAACAGAACCTTTTCTGTTCATGTTGCCGATATCGCATAATTGGCCGCCAGATGTTGGATAAAAAGCAGTTTTATCAAGGACAACAAATCTGCCATCTATAATCTTGAGAACTTTGGCATCGAACTCTCTCATTTTTTCGCTTGTGTAATACAATAAGTTAGTTGCAGGCAGTTTCAATTGTTGTATGCCTTTTGCCTGTAACTTTTCTTTTGGTTTTACGTGTTTTGCAGATATTATCTCGTAGAAATTGTCAGGAATCTTTACCTTAACATTATATTTCTCGGCGACAGCTGCGACATCTTCTGGCAAAGCACCCTGGCTTTCGTATAATTGTATTAGATCTTTCTCGTCAATAGTTTTTTTCTTTTTCAGGAAAGTGTCAAGGAACTGTGAAATCTTTTGCTTGCTTTCATAATATCTTTTTACTTCAAATTCCAGGATTTTTTCAACATCAGGAAGGCTTTGTCTTAGCTCAGGGTACATTGGCATCAGGTCCGCTTCTGAAAGCTCTTCACCTTTTGTGCCAGAAATTGAGCGTGGTGCAGCATCGCCGTAAAGGGCTTGCGCATGCTCCCGTGCTAGCCATACCAGGTCAACAGGCCAACTGAATTTCTCGCCCATCCTCAATGCCCTTCTCAATAAAACTCTGAGATTATAGCCGCCGCCAGTGTTTGAAGGCAGTGCGCCATCAGCAATCGCGAACAACAGAGTTTTTGAATGATCTAAAATCGAATAGAATGCTCTTATTGGTTCCAGTTTCTTAAGCAAGGCTTCCTGCTTCATCTTCAGGGCCTTTGCAGCCCGCTGGAAAATCTTCTCGGGAGCTGCTTCTGTCAAATCCATGTTTGCATTGACCTTTGAGAGCTTTTTCAGGAAAGCATCATCTGGCTTGAAGCCTATTAGTTTCGCAAACTTCTTGTCAACAGGGTCAAACGTAACTTCGTATGATGTGGCAGTGCCGTTAATCAGCCACGCCAGTCTTTCCAGGCCCCAGCCGAAGTCAATGACTTTCAAAGGCAGATCTTTCAGCTCATTATTTTCTGTAATGGAGTATTGCATGAATACAGTTGTCAGAAGTTCCATACCACCGACAAAAAGTTCAAAGCATGGGCCGGCATTTCCGCCGCCAAGCCAGGCATTTTCCACGAAAGTCAGCGCTTTCTCCGGAATCTTGAACTGTTTTAGCACGTCTATAACTAAATTGATATCATCTTCTTTCCAGTCTTCCCTGTTTTCTGAAACAAATCTATGCTGGCCAATCATTACGAAGTTGCTGTAATGCCTTGATGTAACGCCTATGTTTTCAATATCATTAAAACGGAAGCAAGGCTGCGCCACAACCAATGGGTTTGCGGGCGGAGAAGTTTCTCCAGAGACTACGTGTGGCTGGAAATCGTAGATGGATGCCTGTACGAACCAAGTATCATCCCGCCATCTCGCTACAGTCGGGTACCTGTTGATTACAGTTCTGCCTTTGGACTGGAAAAATCTTGCAAATTCGCGCCAGGTGTCAACGTAATCATGCTTCCAGCCGAATTTCTTTCCGATAAATGAGTATGGCTCGCAAGTTGAGTCACCACAGAGCTTTCTCTTCTTATTAGTAGACCAGAAATATTTGCCGCACTTCTTGCACTTTCTTCTCTCGAAGCCGCGCTCTTCAAATACTTTCAGCGCGTAGTATTCTTTCCAACTCTTGCTAAATTGTTTAGCCAGAGCCTCCTTTGTTAAAGCGGCCATGATCTTTATTTGCTAATCTTTGTAATTTAAGTATGTCTTCCTTAGTAAGCTTTTTGGCATTTTTGAATTTTGCGAATATGTCTTCTGAAGTGATGGATTCCGCAGCTTTTGTCGTGATTGGAGGTGCCGTTTTGGCTACTTCCATCCATGTGTTGAGCGTTTCAGCAAGAATGGCGTTGTTTTCCTCTATCTGTGTCTTGATTTTCTTCAAATTCTCCTGCATATCCCTTCTTTGCTGCTTCCACACATCAATTTCCTTTGCCTTATCAGTTAAGATGTTGAACAGTTTTGTTGACTCATCTGCCAAAGTTTGTACTTCGGCGTGCGCAGTATCCGCCCCCGTTTTTTTGGAGGTCAACGATTCCCTGAGGATGCCGACATCAGAAGTGTGACCCGAAGCCTTCTCTATTTCTGCAAGCCTGGCCTTGAGCTGCTTTATCTTGTCCATGTAGGTCTTTTCCCTTTCAAATGACAAGCCTTCTGTTTCGATAGCGTACTGCATGGACTCAATTTGCCTTTTGCTTTCCTCCATAGAAGGGCCGCTCTTAAAATTAGGATTTACCCTCTTGACTTCAGAAATTTTCTTCGAGAAATCCTTGATTTCCTTGTTTAATGTAGTCCTGACAACCTTCTTTTCCTTTATCTGCGCATCAATTGCCGCCTTTTTGGCTTTCAATTCCTTAGCTGAATTAATAGTGTTAGAAAGTGTCTCTTCCAAAACCTGCTTTTCTTTGTATAATGATTCTTTTTCGGTGCCGAGCTTTTCAAGCGAAACCCCTAGCTCGCCAATCTTTTTCCTCAATAGTTCTATATCTGTGTTTTGTTCGCTCATAAATCATCAGCTGGATTTTAGACATTAGCCAAAGAGTGCGCCCAGACCTGCCGCAGCTTCCTCTTCAGACTTCTTTTCTTCTTCTACCACTTTCTTTTTGTCTTCTTTAGGAGCAGCACCTGGTGCAGCCGCAGTTGTAGCTACGGGCATTGCCAACGCTTCTTTTATTGTCTTTTCTATGTCAATACCTTTCAGAGCTGTAATTGTGGCCTTTATCATGGCCTTGTCAGGAGTGATTCCTGCAGCTTTCAATACAGCCTCTATAGACGCTTCGTCTATTTGCTTTCCAGCCTTGTGTAGCAGCATTGCTGCGTATATGTTTTCCATGTTTTTTATTTAACCTGAGTTTCTTTTGGGGCAATCTTGTCTTCAAGAGCTTTGGCCCCGCGGTACGCTTTTTGTACCATCAAGACTATTGTCTCTTTAGTTGCGAATCCAATCTCCATCGCAACTTTAACAGCGTTCAAGAAAGCCGTTTTTAAATCTTCCGTATATTTGCCTATGTCTACATCTAAAACAGCTGCCTTGTACAAATCATTGTTCTCCAAAACATAAGTTAATGTGACCCCAATCTGTATCGGGGTAATGCCTAACTTTGCCAGGATGCTTGCAGCGCCTCCCGATATCTTGTCTCCTGCATTGATGACTTTGCGGTCCTCTCGTATGTGTATCTTTCCGCCTTCCACCTTGGTCTTTAATCCCAATGCTGCTAATTCGGATATTGCTGGGCCTGGAGCAAAAGGTGTAGGTCCTGCTGAAATTATGATGTCTACAGGCGCGGCCTGGCCTGGCTTTGCGGCAACCATCTGCCTGCTCGTCTTGAATAATCTAAATAACTCAAAAGCATCAAGTTCTGAAAATACAACAACAGGGTTTATTCCATCTAGGAACTTTACTAACTGCTTGGCATTTTCCCTTTTTGAGCCTTCGAAAGCCCTCTTTAACAAAGTCTTCTTGCTGAAAACAAACTGCAAATCTTTTTTCAGTTTTGCTCTTACAGTCTTCAACTGCCTTGCTGGCAGGCCTTCCAGGTTAACTATGCCTATTGTCTTTGATTTCTCGATTAATTTGATAATGTCCGCTACTTTTTTCTTCTTCAAATCCAAAGCCATACTCACTTTTACCATTATGCAACTACCTTCTGGGGCTTGCCCATCGTTGTCTTAAGCATTATATTTTTGATGTTGTGTTCTCCCTTTGGCAATTTTCCCTTAATTCTTTCTATGATTGTCATCGCATTTTGCAATAATTCCTCGTCTTTCATAGTCTCATTTCCAATCAGAGTCTGGAAAACGGGTGCCTTTTTGATTGCAACCTTTACAGATTTTTTCAACAATTTAACCAGGGGCTCGATGTTTGTCTTTGGCGGAACTACATGACCTGCCTTTGGGCTTGGCATCTTTCCAATCGTAGATAAGAAACGACCGAAAGTCTTGGCTACAGCAGGCATTACATTTATCTGTGCTATGAAAAAGTCAGTACTTTGTACAAGCTTCCTTATAGCTCTCTTTTCTTGCTTGTCGAAATCATCTGACAATACATAAGCATCACAATACTTTGCAGCAGCGTCCTTCAGTTCAGGACCCACAAACGCACAGACCTTCGCATCCTTGCCCCTTCCTGCAGGCAATTGGATGAATTCCTCAATTTTTCCTTCATCTTTCTTTATGTTTATTTCTTTCAGGTTAATGATTAATTCAATAGATTGTGAAAATTTTCTCTTTTCTCCCTCTCTGATTTTCTTGAGGGCTTCCAAAACCTTCTCTTTTTCAAATGCCATTTTCGTCGTAAGACTTCCGCCGAAGCGGTAGATTAAGCCCCAATATGAGATTTTTAAGCCTTTTGGCTTGGCAGGAAATCAGCTTGCCACTGGTCAAAGGCTTTTATCATGAGGCTGTAAGCATCTTCTTTCAATGCGCCCTTGTATCTTGTCTCAGATGCTGCACGTTCAACGTTGTATAATTTTTCCACAGCAGTAAAGTCCTCGCTGCTCGGCGGCTTTTGGTTCCAGCCGAGCTTCTTTGAGCACCAAGGCTTTCCGTAGTTCAGGTGCTTCCTGAACTGCTTGCTGTCAAGCTGCCTGACAAAATGCCAGCCATAGAGGTAAGACATGCCGTTGTAGACTGAAAATTGCATGACATTGTCAAGGCCGCTGGCTTTTATGTAGGCTGGATGCATAGCATGCAGAGGCACACCCTGCTTAGCTATGTTTGTAATTATTGTTGCTGGGGATACCGTAGCGAATGTTTTATTGATGTATTCCTCAAGCACCTTTTCCTGCAGCCTCAAAGGCACTCCTTCGCTCCAGGCGCTTCTCTTGAAGAAACCTATTCTGTCTTTCTCAAAGTCTTGTATGTTCAGGTCCTCCGGCTCAAACATCAGATGTGGCAGCTCTGCAGTTATGCACTGCACAAGCATTCCTTCATCAGTAAGGGCTATGACCGGAACAACAACATCTTTTTTGTGCAAGTATGGTGCATCATGATTGTGGTCTATCAGGAACTTTGTTTCAGGCACTTTCTTTCCAGTCTCTTTTTCTATTATGCTGCTGCAAAATTTGACAAGGTAACTGTCAACCGGGCAGATGTATCTGCCGACTTTCTCAGGCTTGCCAAATTTCTCAAGATATTTCTGGCGCAGAATTTCTATGTTCGGCCGCATCTCTGCAGGCAATGCCAGCTGCCCAGGAAGATCAAAATTGTCAGATTCATAATTGGCATGCACACTTTCTGCTGACAGCTCTCCGGTCTCGGGATTTCTAAAAGCTTCTTCAGTTACTTTTTTCATATCGGCTTCCATCTTTAATCTGTCTTCGATAGGCAGGGAATCAGTTGCTGCTTGGACTTTGTCAGTTAGGCTTATGCCACCATCAGCATTTTCAGTAAGCATGCCTAGCTGTTTCATAGTGTCTATCATGAAAGGCCCGAACATGAACATCAGGGCAGAAGGCTCAGGAACGGACATGTCTAAACCATAGATTAACTGCATGATTGTCGCAATCCTGTGGCTGTCAGCGCCGGTTTCGGTAAAATCCTTCACGCCTTTTTCCTTCAGTTTATCCTGTATGTACTTTAATCTTGAACTTGGGGCAATTGAATAAAAATAATTATCACCTAAAAACTCCTTTGCATAGCCGAAATTTATGTTTAGCTCTTCGGTATCAAGAGCTCCAGAAGTTTGGTCTAAAAATGCCTTGAAGTCCTTCTGCGGCACCATAAATGAGCTGAACATGCCTAAAAATTGCTAAGAAAGTGATTTAAGGGTTGCCGCCGAAACTTGCTTTTAGGATACTATGCGCTTGGTTTTCCTGCATGTTATGCAGACGAGCCTTTGCGCGAACTTGCCGCCACCCACATTTGTCGGGCCGCCCAGCTTCTCCCAGTTGTGAAAGCCAAGAATACACTTGAGGTTCATGCCTAGAATAGGACATACAAAAATATAAATATGTTGTTTGTTGGCTGATGTTGTGATAAAGGCAGTTATTTTCGATGCTGGTGGCGTCATAATTACAAGCTCTGATTCTTATGCATTCCTGGCCAAAAAGGTTGGTGTGAGCAAGGCGAGGATGGATGAAGTCAGGGTAAAATATATGCGCCCCGCCCAGTGCGGCGAATTATCAACAGATGAATTTCTGACAAAACTCTCAGAAGAGTTTAAAGTGACTAAAGAAAAATTGAGAAAATTGTTTGAGGAAGGTTCAAAGTTAATGTCTGTGGACAATGAAGTTGTAAAGATTGTAGACAAATTGAATGAAAACGGGTACAGGCTTGCGATGATAACAAATACAATAGAGTTTTACAGCAAGTTTGAGAAGGAAACTGAGGTTTACAGGAAATTTTCCCCGATGGTGGCTTCCTACCAAGTTGGCGTAAGGAAGCCGGACCCGAAGATATACGAAATGGTTCTGAAAAAGCTAAACTTGAAAGGCGAGGAATGTGTCTTCATAGACGACCACGAGGAGCACCTTGTGCCTGCTGCTAAGCTGGGTATGAAAACCATTTTATTCAAAAATGTCACACAATTGAAGCGAGAATTGAAGAAGCTGGACGTAAAGATATAAATATCTCTTTTTCATTTGATAATCATGGTCACTGTTTCGGAGATTATGCAGCGCGATTATTTGCGCTTGGAATGGGATGATTCTATTACAAACGTTTTTGGCAAATTAGCGAAAGCGGATGAAAGGTATGGTCTTGTTTTTGACAAGAAATTCAAGGAGCCTTATAGGGGCGTTCTTGACAGGTTTAAGCTGGTAGAATCAAAATTAAACCAGGGAGCAAAGATTGAGCACTTCATCAGCAATCCTCCGACTATCGCACCGGATGCCGATGTTTTCAAGGCTGCTGAGCTGATGTATCATTCATATCCGTGCGTTTTGCCTGTTATGAAAAAAGGCAAGATTCTTGGTATTGTTAGAGCAAGGGATATTCTAAGCTTGTTGCCGAAGACTCCGGCATTGGCGAAATTAAGGTGTTCAGAGATTGCAACTCCAAACCCAGTTACTTTTATGGAAGATGCTAGGCTGGGGAATGTCATAAATATTCTGAAGGAAAAGAGAATAAGCCACGTGCCTATTACTGATAAGAGTGGAAATCTAATATCAACATTTTCCCTGACCGACTTGTACAAGCATTACTTTACGGTTCCAGAAGAAAAGATGAAAGGTTCGTCAAAAACGCTTTCAACTGGTGGCGGAAAGGGTTCATTTTCAGGGCCAAGGGTTTTCATAACAAGGAAGAATTTTACAATGGACTCAAGCATCGGAAGCTTTGCTTCGCTGCCACAGTTCACGGCATCACCATCAGAACCATTAGGCAGGGCTGTTGCGGACATGGCAGAGCACAAGGTCTCTGATTTGGTTGTAGTTGAAAACAGAAAGCCAACCGGGATAATAACGACCAGGGACTTGCTGGAATCTTTCTTTAGGCTGAGAGCTCCTGAATACTGGAGCATAACTTTCATGGGCTGCGAGCAGCTGCCAGGACAGTTGTATGATTCGATAAGGAACCAGGTTGCAGAATTCTATGAAAAGATAAAGCGCTCGTATTTCCAAGGGCAGGTAATACGCTATTTCTTGGTTCACATAAAGCTGCATGAGCCAAAGCCGACGAAGCATGTGAAATACTCAATTCATTTGAGGTTGGCAATGCCTTTCAAGACATTCAGTGTGGAAGAAGTTAACTTTGACCCTAATACTGCGGTGAGCTGGGCAATCAAGGCGATGGACCAGATGCTTCTAAGATATAGGGAAAAAGAAAAGAAGTCTTGGACCGAGACTGGAAAAAAAGGAAAGAGGATTGAGTTTGGGAAAGAAAAGCGGGAAGAGCTTGAGAAAAGAGGGAAAATTATAAGAAGCAAGCTGACCAAGAGGTAGATATGAAAAAAGGAAACACTATGTTGATAATTGCGGTCGTGGTGCTGATTTTGCTAGTGGTTGGCTTGTGGTTCTATCCGCAAATGACAAAAGGAATGGTCGGAAACGCTGTTGCAAAAGCCAAGAGCGTAATTCCCAAGTAATTAGCCGCCAGCAGAAGAATATTTCTTCATCCATACGCTCCAGAGTAGCAGGCTGAATCCGAAAAATGCAAAAGCTACAAGCGCGAGCTTTCCAATCATTAAGAAAGATAATTTTCCGAGAAGGGCCTGGGCAGGGTAAAATCCCGCAAGGCCTACGGGGAACAAGAATGTGAATAATACCATGCCTGTTGAGCCGTATATTGACAAAGGATATTTCCCTATGTTGATTATTTCTTCTACGGCATTGGCTAATGCGAATGTTTTGACAAACAGGAACGAGAGCGCAATTGTGATTATGTCTATTGAATAGAAAAATAACAGTGCTAATCCAACAAGCAATACAAAGCTTAGTGTGCTTATGGCATTGAATACCCAATGCATTTTCACTAGCGAAACAGCCATGATAGATGCCCCGACAAAAATGTATGCCAAGCCATCAGGGTTGAATGTATTCAATGTTGCTAAAACCAGTGGCCTGACGGGCCTGATTAAATCCATATCGTATCTGCCGTGCCATATTTTGTCTATGGTTCGCCATGTCATGGATTGGAAGAGGGTTGAGCCTAGGCCTCCAATGAACATGAATGATCCATTCAAAAGAAGGAATTCCTCGAGGCTCCAGCCGGGTATGCCTGATGAGACTGTGTAGACCAGCAAAGTGATGAGAGGTATTATTGCGCTCGTGAGGGTGTGCGTGATAGTCTTGAGTATGAAGTTAAATCTGTATGATAGTTCGTCGCTTAACTCAAGCCTCGTCGCACCTATCCAGATTCTAGCCAGTTTTCCCATCATCCACCTGCCGCCGAGAATTTGGCCATGGCGCGCGGCCATGCCAGTTTAACCAGCCCGTAGAATATGACTAGCCACATTATTTGGAGGCCAATCAGCTCCAGTGCGGTTATACTCGTATATCCTCCTAAGAATATTTGTATTGGGGTGTAGACGAAATGCTGGAATGGTAAAATTATCAGGATTTTCTGCCAAAATTGAGGCAGGAATGCGAGTGGAAAGACTCCCCCGCATAAAATCCAGGTCAAAGCGCTTCTGGCATATCTCACACCATGATAACGAGTCAGCCAGAACGAGCTTAGTCCAACGAAAAATACGAATATCATGCTAAGCAAGATAGCAATGGAGAATGAGATTATTGACAGAACCAGTGATAATAAACTTCCTGCGCGCAAATTGAACAAGAGCACACCCATTATGATTATGGGTGCTGTCTGAACCGCCAGTACAAAAAGGGTTTGCCCTATTTCTGTTGCGACAAATGTCTTTAGCAATGTTGCAGGCCTCGCAAGGTCTACAATAAGTTTCCCATCGCGGATTCTGTCACTGATGCGCGAATCCATATCTGACCAGAAATATGCGCCGGCAAAGTTAGTTAGTATATAATAGCCCATAAGTTGGCTGAACGTGAACCCGCTAACTAGCGTAGTGTTCGAATAGGAATAAATCGTGTGCCATAGGAAGTAATAGATTGACAAAGAAAGGAAGCTGATTATGGTGAACAGGCTTATCTCAAATTTGTAGGCCAGGAGATTTTGCGCACCCATTCTGACAAAAGAAAGTGTCTTGCGGAACATGTTACTTCCTGTAAATCTTCTTTATGACTTCTTCAATCTCAGGGTCGGTTATTGTAATGTCTAGAACCTTGTAGTTAGAAAGGATGTGATGCATTACCGCTTCGATATTTTGTAAGTTAGTATTTACTTCTATTCTCAAAATTATATCTTTTTGCTCAAGAACCTTGCATCCCTTGAAAGAAAATGGCTTGCCCTTTTCAGTTAGTTTTATTTCCAGATGCTTTTCTTTGAACTTCGATTTTAATGTAGCTAATGGTCCATCGTAAACTGCCAGTCCTTTATTAATCACAACTATCCTTTTGCATAGTTTTTCTATGTCTGACATGTCGTGCGTTGTTACGATGAATGTGGTGCCCTCTTCTTTGTTTACCTTGTGGATGAACTCATGTATTCTTTCTTTTGAAATCAAGTCCACGCCGACAGTCGGCTCATCAAGGAATACGAGTTTTGGATTGTGTAAAAGTGCTGCAATCAAGTCACATTTCATCCTTTCGCCTAAAGAGAGGTTGCGGACAGGCCGCTTTGATAGGTCTTCAACATTCAAGAGCTTTGAAAAGTATGCAAGCCTTTTGCCGAATTCCTTTGACGGGACTTCATACAGTTCTTTGATGAAGAAAAATGTGTCAACTGCAGGCAAATCCCAGTTTAATTGTGATTTTTGCGGACCGAAAACTACGCCTATATTCTGTACGTATTTTATCCTATCTTCCCATGGGTTAAAGCCCAGAATTTTTGCAGAACCCGAATCCGGATAAAGCACACCACAAAGTATTTTTATCAGAGTGGATTTTCCAGCACCATTTGGGCCTATGAGACCAAGGATCTCACCTTTCTCAACTTTCAGGCTGACTCCTTTGAGAGCATAGACTAACTTGTGCTTTCTAGCCACGAGGGATTTGAATGCCTCAAGCAGGCCTGCTCCCCTGTGGTAAGTCTTGAAACTCTTTTTTAGGTCCTTAACTTCTATAACAGGAGCCATAACTAAAGGCTATTCTGGCCCATTTTATAGATTGTGGTTAGAAAGTCTTTTATTCGCAAAACTGGCTTTTACTAATGGCCACAATGAAATACAATATTCTTATTAGCGGACCACCTGCGTCCGGGAAATCAACTTTGCTGAGAGAGGCCATACAGAACAAGGAAGTCGGCGGATTTTCCACACCCGAAATAAGAAAGGACGGCGAAAGGTGGGGCTTCAAGGTTGTTGATTTTCATACGGGCAAGGAGGCAGTCTTCGCTTCAATGGAAATGAAGCCTGCGGTCGTCTCCAAGTACGGTGTTGAGGTGGATGTTTTCGAAAGGATTGCAATCCCTGCGCTGGAGTGGGGTATTGAAAACGCAAATACCATCGCGATTGATGAGATAGGAAACATGGAAGTCCTTTCAGAGAGGTTCAAGCAGCTTGTTGGGCAAGCTTTGGACGCAAAAAAAGTTATAGCAACAATAAGTTTTAAGTCCAAGAATCCTTTCATAGAGAAAGTAAAGCAGAGGAGAGACGTTAAGATTTATTATCTGACAAGAGTCAACTGGACAAGAATTTTGAAAGAACTTAAGGCGGAAATCTAGAACTGCAATTTGTCACCTATTTTAATGTTGTGCTCGAAAGGAGTTTCTAAAACATATTTGCAAGCCTTTTGCGGAGTGTACCATTTCCATGTCTTTGGATCGGAAGTCATTGGTATGGCATCTTTGATGTCCACAACTTCCTTTTTCTTGTTTAGATAGACCATTTTGATTGAGAAATACATGTTTGGCATCCAGAAGGACCACTGGAATGAAAATGGAAATTTGAAAAGCATTGATTTCTTTTCCTTGTAGCCGCTGAGGCCGCTCATTCTTTTCAGATGCGTCCTCGCAACTTCAGTTTCCAATACTGTACTGTCTGGGAAAATTACTTGCACCATACAACATCAACCTGGTCTGTCCTTTGATAGGGATTTATGTTTGTTTCGGATATTTTATTTTTAAGGCCTGCCTTATGCATTAGTATTCCAGTCATAGCAATCATTGCGCCATTGTCTGTTGCCAAAGGCCTTGGAACCGCGGCAAACTTAACATTTCTTTCAGAGCACATTGTTTTGAGCATGCCGCACAGCTTCTGGTTTGAAGCGACACCTCCAGTTATGACAACTTCTTCCTTGTCTATATGTGCTATCGCTCTTTCCGTGGCCTCCGTTAACATTGCAAACACGGTTTCCTGCACGCTGTAGCATAAATCTTCAGTTGAATATTTCTTAGACTTGACTAATTGCTCAACTTTTGTCAGAATACCTGAGAAAGAGAAGTCCATACCCTTTATCGTGTAAGGCAGTTCTAAGTACTTCTCGCCTTTGCTGGCTAGCTCTTCGATTTTTGGGCCAGCTGGAAATCCAATTCCCAAAACTCTGCCGAAACTGTCAAGGAAATTGCCAATACCTATATCAAGAGTTTCACCAAAAACTCTGTATCGGCCAGAAGCGAGAGCGAGGATTTGCGTATTTGCTCCAGAAACATACAGAGTTACAGGGTCTTTGAAGCCAGATGTTATTTTTCCCGATTCAACATGGGCTATGCAATGGTTCACGCCAATGATTGGTTTCTTTAATCCTAATGCAAGAGTCCGTGCAGCCACTGCACCAATTCTCAAACACTGCCCAAGGCCAGGTCCCTGTGAAAAAGCAATCAAATCAACATCTTCGAGTTTTATTTTCGCAGATTCAAGCGCCTTTTGCAGAATCATATCGAAAAACAAGATGTGATGCTCAGCAGCCTTTATCGGACGAATGCCCCCTTCGTTTGTTGTGAAGGTTGCCTTCTCGTTAGCAAGAACCTTGAAGCCGTTAGAATCAATAATCCCAATTCCAAAAGTGTGCGCAGTGCTTTCTATGCCTAAGCAAATCATAATTATGATGGTTTAGAAATTCTTTCTGTGTATGCACATCTGCCGCAGTGATACCTGTCTTTGTGCTCTGCCATGAAGACACCAGGCCCGCACTTAGGGCATATTCTTCCAAGTCGTTTTACAGAAGTGCCTTCGGCTTTGTACTTCTTGTACTTTTGAGTTGAAGGTCCTGGCTTGTGTTTGTGCTTGGCCATGTTTATCTAGCAGGCGCTGCCTTAGCCTCCTTTGTCTTGTGCAGCTTTTGTCCTGTTTCCCTGCCTTTTACGTATGCAGGCTCGTTCTTTTCCAAATCTTCCTTTGTTTTGTATAACATTAAGTCGCAGAGGGCCTTGAAACCAAATTGTGATTTGCATCTTCTTATTACAAGCAGTTCTGGCGAAGCGTTCAAAGCTTCAGAGAGTAATTTCTTTGCTTCCACTCTTTTAGGAGTAGGCACGCCCTGATGAGAAATTTCTGCCTTGATTTCAGTTCGGTTGAAAAACAAATCTTCCTTTTTATCAACTATTTTGACATCCATTTTAAACAAGAATCGCGTATTCTCCTTTTTTTGTAATATTCATCTTCTTTGCCAACTCAGAAGTGTTAGGGTCAAGTATTATGATTCTGCCCTTCCAGTTCTCAGCTAGTTTGGCATCTGGGTGATCAGGACATTTGTCCTTCATGACTATTTGTTTACAAACCTTGCAAGCTTGTTTTGCCATTTACTTTTTCACCTTCTTCTTTTTCTCCACAGGCTTTTCCTCAACTTTGCCCATGGCTTTCCTTTCGTCCTTTGTGTCTGCTTCTATCCATTCAATCTTCCCTAAGGCAGGCTGTCTCATTGTCAGGCCTATCTTTGGGTTTTTAGGATCTTTGTATGAGATTGCAACTATCCTTGCCCTGACATAATCGCCAGTCTTCAGGTTTCTTCCGGATTTCTTTCCAGCAAGCGTGCCGGATTTTGAAAATGAGACGAAGTCATCCATTGCCTGGCTGACGTGGATCATTCCTTCAAAAGGACCAAAGTCGACAAATGCGCCGAACTTTGCAATATCTTTGATGTCCCCTTCCACTATTTCGTTTATTTCTGGAACATAATGCAGCATGACGAATTTGGTTCGGTGGTATGCTGCGCCGTCCCCAGGTATTATGACTCCTTCTTCTATCTTTTTAACATCGAGGATTTGTATGACTTTGCCGAGCTCTTCGTACACCTGGCCCTCGTAGTCTGTTTTGAGCTGCTTTTCAACAGCAGTCTCGAGCTTCTCTGAAAATAGGGCTGGTGGGATTCGTGCGACGCCGTTAACTTCGGATTTATAGTACATTTTGTTTGCCTAAACAGATAGATGAGAGGCGAATTTTAGGTTTAAAAAGCTTTATGCCCAGTGCTCTATGTACTTTTTCTGCCTTATGTGGAGCACTCTTACATTGCCCTTAGCAAGGCCTTTCTTCAGCTCCAGGTCGTTTGTAAGGACTGCAGCGCCTTCCTTTTTCGCAAATTCACCTATTGCCTTGTCTGTGGAGCCGGACAACTCTATTGTGTTGAAGGAATGATTCTCTATAATTTTAAGAGCTAGCGAAGCTGCTTTTCTGTCTGATGCCTTTATGGTATGTTTTGCAAGCACCCGCAGCTCTTCCAAGACAAGATTTGGAATTATGATATCGTCGCCTTTAAGCAAGGCAAATATGTCTATTTTGTTCTCTGCCGCATATACAAAAGCGTTCGTATCAATTATGACTTTCATATGTTTTAAAAGCTAAATTTGGATTAAAAAGCTATGTCTGACAAGACTTTGATAAGGGAAAAATATGATTCTACTGCCGGCATCTACAACGAACGGTATGGTGACATACAGGAAGAGAAATACCACCAGATGCTGCAGGACATTTCAATAAAAAAACCTGTGCTTGACCTGGGCTGCGGTACTGGCATGCTGAAGGAATTTTTGAAAGTTCCGATGATTGGCATCGATATCTCCTTTGAAATGCTGAAGAAATCAAAGGAAAAAAATGTGCTGGGCGATATTGAAAAGTTGCCTTTCAAAGACAACAGCTTTGCAACAATCCTAAGCTTTACCGCAATACAAAATCTTGATTCCGCAGATGCTGCTTTGCTCGAAGTGAAAAGAATCCTAAAACAGAAAGGCACGTTTGTCCTAACAGTGCTGAACAAATTCGAAGGCAAGCTGGATGCTGTCGAAAAATATTTCAAAATAATGGAAATGAAAATATGTGGGGAAGATGTGGGTCTAGTTCTAACGTCTGACAAATAATCGGTGCCTGTCTTTTTCCTGAAGCTCTTCCATTATTCTCTCTATGATTGCTTTCTTCGGGTCGACAGCAGGAACCCTCTTTCTTAGGTCTTCAAATGATTCGAAAGGTTTCTTTTGTCTCTCATCAAGCAAAGCCTGCGAGTGCTTTCTTCCAACGCCAGGTAATAGCTCTAGCTGATGTGCCCGTAAACTGATAGGGCCTGCATTGTTGAAGAAGTCCAGATAATGTTTCTCATTCGAGATTACCATCTTCTCTATAATGAATGGTATTTCCGTCTTGGCTGTTTGGGTTAACCTTTCAAACGGTAAGATTCCTTTTATGTACAGAACTTTATCGCGCTTGCCTTCACCAATGTAAACCTCATCATAAGGCTTTAGCTCAACAGAAGGAACTATCTCTAAAAGTGTAAAATAAGACTTACCAATTACTTGCGCAGCCGGCTCTTTCTTGTGCATCGGCCTCGAGTCGTCGAGATAGCCGTGCTTCAGGTATTCTAGCACTATCGCATTCTCTTCTTTCGCTCTTCGTTGCAACATCATTTTTGGTAGTCAGTTTCATTTTACTTACTGTATTTCAAGAGTATCTCTTGCATCTTTTTAAAGTTTTCCGGGCTGATATTTGACTTTCCAGACATCAGCGACCTTATCTCTGTCAAAGTTATGGGTAGTATGTTCGCAAGGCTCACAGCCAAGTCGTCTGTGAAACCTGGAATGTTCAATGATTTTAATTCTGCAAGCAATTTGTCGCAGTTTGCTTCAGTCAATTTGGAGGCTTTCTTGCTGTAGTCCAGAATCTTGTTTTGTATTTCAGCTCTGTCTTCCTTTTTAGCCTCTTTCAGGAATTTGCTAAGTTGCGGTATTGCTACTGGCTCTTTTGAAATTATTTCAGCAGTCATTGTTTCACCTTAAGCAGATGCACTGGCGCGACCAGCAGGATTTTTCGGACGCTGCCATCCATCACTAGGACCTTGTAGACATAACCTTGCATGCCAATCACTTTTCCGGTTAAACCTTTGAAACGCGGATGTGGCATTCCATCCTGGATTGTCGGCTCGTGCTTGATTATGACGTTCTCGCCTTCCTTGAACTTTTGAAGGAATTTCGTGACAGAGACCTTGCCGCTAGTCCGGGGCACTTTTCTTAACTTGTGCCTGGTCCTGCTTCTAAATGCTCCAGCTCGCTTAACCATAACTCCAGCTTAAAAACAGCATTTTTAAGACTTTGCCTTTATAGTCTAAATATGCGGGCTAAAAAACAAGCGTTACCCACACCACCCCTATTCAAACGTTGGGATGAAGAGCCAAACGGCTATCTTTTGAAGATGCACCGGAGGCATGGAGGATTTTGGGATGCAAGAGGCTTTTCTGAACCATCTTGCGGGAATCATTATGTGCCCGTTTTGACAATAGAAAAGGAAGATTATATTTACAGACTTGAACAAAAACCGTGGGGCTATGCCATAGCCGTTGATGTTACGGATGCTCATGACAAAAAGGTTGCGGATTTAGACATTATTTGCATCAGTAAAAAAATTAAGGTTAATTCGAGCAATGCAACCCAAGAAGATTTGGGAAGAATTGTGGAATTTTTAGGTGGGGATCTTAAGACTGCAGAACCAGCTAAAGCCCCATAGGCATTTTGCCGCCTAGCATCTTCTGGAGTTTTTGCATTTGCTTCTGGTTGCCCATCATCTTCATCATCTTTTTCATCTGGTTGTATTGCTTGACTAGATCTCTGACTTCTGATTCAGGCTTGCCAGAACCTTTGGCAATTCTCCTGATTCTTGAACCTTCAATTAAATCTGGATTATCTCGTTCTTGCTTAGTCATCGATTGAATTATGAATTTCCAAGTCTTTAGCTTGCCTTCTTGGACCTGCATCAACTCGGGAGGAATCTTTGCCATGCTGGCTCCCGGAATCATAGACATTATCTGTGACAACGGGCCCATTTTCTGCAAGGCCTCCATCTGCTTCATCAAATCATCAAACGTGAACTCTGCCTTGATGAACTTCTTTGCCAAAGCTTCAGCATCCTCTTTCTTCATAGACTCTTCAGCCTTCTGCAGTAACGTCTGCAAGTCTCCAAGGCCCAGCAAGCGCGATACGAAGCGCTTGGGCTCGTAATCTTCAAAATCATCGATGTGCTCACCGACACCAATGAACTTTACCCTTGCACCGGTTTCTGCGCAGGCAGATATGGCGCCGCCGCCTTTTGCAGTCCCATCAAGCTTTGTGATTATAACACCAGTAACGCCAATATTTTCCTTGAAAGCCTTTGCCTGTGCCTTTGCAGCCTGACCTATGTCTCCAGACATAACAAGCAGTTTTTCGTGTGGTTTTACCGCCTGGTTTAATTTCTTTATTTCCGTAGTAAGTTCAGCGCTTAGTGCATCACGGCCCGCAGAATCGAAAATCACGACATTGAACCTGCTATAATCTGGCTCGAATTTCTGCACAATCTTTACGGGGTCCTTCTCGTCTTTTATTCCATAAAATGGGATGTTAATCTTCTCAGACAGTTGCTTTAATTGCTCATATGCTGCAGGTCTCCATGTATCAGTTTGTACTAAACAGACTTTCTGGCCCTGCTTCTTGAAAAGTTTCGCGAGTTTGGCAGCAGTTGTTGTCTTTCCAGAACCGAATAATCCTACAAGGAGAATTCTTGTCGGTTTTTCTTTTATTTCAAACTTGCCAGGCTCGGCTCCTAACAGCTTGACGAGCTCTTCATAGACTATGTTTATGACGTGTTCCCTATGCGTCAAACCGGATTTCGGCTTTTCCTCCAGAGCCCTCTTTTTTATGGACTCAGTAATTTTAGTTGCCAACTCAAGATTCACATCGCCAGAAATGAGGGATTTTTTGATGTCAGATGTAAGCTCATCAACCAGTTTCTTATCTACAAGCGATATCTTAAGCAGTTTTCGCAGAGAATCCTTCAAGGACTCGCCAAGCTTGTCTAGCATATTATAATCCTTAGTTTCTAATTTAAAAAGTCTTACCTTTGCTTAACTAATAATCTTGCTGACGAATTTTGCTACTTCAAATTTTTCCAAGTCTTCGTATTCCTGCCCGATACCTAGGTAAAGAATCGGCTTGTTCGTGACTTGCGTTACAGATAAGATTGCGCCACCTTTGTCATCAACATCAGCCTTTGTGAGTATTATTGCATCTATTCCTATTTTCTCGTTGAAATTCTTGGCCTGCTCTACTAAATCAGAGCCCGCAATCGCTTCCCCTACGTAGATTGTCAAATCCGGCTTTGCAACTTTCTTTATTTTCGCAAGCTCTTCCATCAGGTTTGTGTTTGGAGATTGCCTGCCAGCAGTATCAATCATAACAATGTCCTTGTCTTTTGCCTTGACAGCATCAAAGGCGACAGCTGCAGGGTCTGAGCCGTAATTATGTTTTATCACACGAATGCCGAGCTTGTTACCATGATGCTCTAATTGTTCGATTGATGCAGCTCTGAATGTGTCGGATGCTGCAAAGATGCAGCGGAAATCATTTTTCTGGAACAAGTGTGCAAGTTTTGCAAGAGTTGTGGTTTTGCCATGCCCGTTTGTTCCTATAAACATCAGTATCAATGGTTCATTCTTTGATTTCTTTTCCTTTGCCAATTCCAACAAATCGAGTGGCTTTGGCATTTCCAATGTGTCAACTATAGTTTGCCGCAGAATTTTCTTTATAGTATAGGTCAGCTTTTGCCTGTTGAATGATTTGCCAACAATTTCATCCTCCAAGTTTTCCCTGATTTGCTGGATTATTGTGAAAGCAACGTTGTTTTGTATCAGTTCTATTTCAAGGACGGTGAATAATTTATGGAACTGCTCGTCAGAAACCTTGGCTTCGGTTACAATGGCAGCCAATTTCTTCAGGAAGCCTTTCTTCTCTTCCTTTTCCTCAAGCTTTTTCAGCTCCTTTGGCTTCTCAACTATTATTTCTTCTTCCTTTAGTATTTCTTCTGTCGAAACAGGCTCTGGAATCTCTTCCCCAACCTTTACATTCTCTTCAACTTTCTTCTCTTTCGGTTTTTCCTCGGGCTTGCCAATTTTATCTGTGAATGACTTGAATGCCTTTTTCAGAAAGTCGAACATTTTACGACAGTTTATCTATTTCCATCTCGGTTACTTGGGCCTGTTCTGCCATGGCTCTGAGGTTGTTTGACAGCTCCAGAGTTATGTCTTCAATCTGGTGCAATTGGGTATTTATTGTGTTTTCAGCCTCATCAAAGCTCTTGTTGACTATGACTCCCGCACCCACATTAATTAGCACACCTTTTGTCGGGTCTACAGTTCCAGGAACGAATATTCCAGGACCAATCGGTGCAAGGGATTTTGCACTTGCTTTCAGCTCGCCGAGCCTGCGCATGGATTCGCGCAAAATTACCAGCTCCTGTGCTTTCTGGTCTAAGACATTAAGTTGCTCTTCAAGCTGCTTGATCTGCATACTGAGCAATTGCAGCTCAACGTATTTTTCCTGCAGCTTGTTTTTATCAGCCATGATTCAACTGCAATTTTAAGGTTTAAAAAGGCTACTTTAGCAGACGCAAGCTCTCATCAACTCTGCCCATTTCAAATCCTGAGCTCATGCTGCCAATTGCAAAGCCGAAAGAATTAGCGATTATGCCTGATGCGACAAAAGGGTTTCCAAGATTTACAGTGCCTATGCCTATTTCAAACCCCAGCAGTTTCTCAACACTGTTTATTTCTGTTTCCGATAAATTTGTGGAAAATATTGCGCCGATGTTCGTAATTTTTCCGATTGAGCCAGGCACAGTTGTTTTTGCCAAGCTATGCTGCTCAACTTTCAGGCCATGAAGAGCTTCCTTCAGTGTTTCAAAGCTTTTCTTGCTGTAAGCATCACTCACGATTGCAATTTTATCATTCATTGAGATATTATTGCCGAAAGCAGTATGCTCTGTTTTCACAGTAATGACTTTAATGTTTATTTTTTCCATAATTTGTTTTATCTTTTGCAGCTCATTCTCAAAAACTATGTCTGGCAGCAAAAGGATTGATGAATTTCCGACTGCGAATAATCCAATCAAGTCAGTACCGTATAATTTAATCTTGAATACCGGAACCTTCAATCTGGCTTCCAGCTCTGCAACTTGCTGGTCTGTTGCGCAGCTGCCAACCAGGCAGTATTTGTCTGTTGCAAATCCGTGCAGCCCTACGTTAGGGTCGCCGTGAAAGCTTAGAATGGAAATATGCGCGCCGTTGTGCATAGTAAATAAAAGGAAAGAGAGTGTAAATCACTTTTTGTGCATAGCCATTTCTTGCTCTTTTGTCATCGTGGCTGGCATCTTCTCTTCTTTCTTTTCCTCCTTCGGTTCTTCAAGCACTTCTTCCTGCGGCTTTTTAGCTTCGACTTTCTTTGCCTTCTCTTCCTGTTTTTTCTTGGACTCTGCAAGCCTTTTTGCTGCTTTTGGCAGCTCAACCAATTCAGCCCTTGCTATGCCTTTGTCCTTGTCTATGTTTACTCTGAGTGTGATTTTTCCAGGAGGACTCTTGCCACCATTAGCCCAGACTTCTTCATTAATCCATTTGCTTAACTTTATGTCTTGAACTTTGGTGTGTTTTTCTAAAAATACCTGGATTGCGGAGATGGCTTTCTTGCTGCGCCTCCATTTTGGCGTTTTCAGCCATTCTCTCCTCAACGGAATAGTATAGATTCGCTCAATCATTTTACGCCTGGAGTTTTGATCGTCTCCAATGTCTCTTTACAACAGTCATGGCGGAAGGGTGCAGCTTCTTGCCTTTGCCCTTGGCTTTCGTGATTAGCCAGAAAGGTGCCCATCTGGTTTGCTGTGCTGCCTTGCCCAGATGCTTCTTCTTCCCCTTATGTTGTACTTTTCCCATTTTATTTTATGAGCTTGAAATCCTTCTTCTCAGCAGTTGCGCGTTCAAGAATTGCACGCAATTGTATTTCAGATATTTCACCTTTTATCGCGCCAGCCTGCGCAGCGTCTACTATGGCCATTTCCACTTGCTCTGCGAGTGCGGGGTGAGCGACCCTTACATTTGCGAGCCTTTGCCTCGCATCTTTCGAGAATGCTCTTTGTAAGATTGATTTCTTTGCAGAGTCGAGTTGCCTTTGGACAAATTCATGCTCCTCAACTTTCACTTTCTCGTCAGCCAACCTTTTTCTCAAATCCTCAGTGTAAACTTTATTTTCAGTCATTTTCCAGTCTTAATCCTTGCAGCTGCCTTTGTCAGCAACGCCTGGCCTGCAGGTGTAAGTATCCTGCCCCGGTGTATGCCATCTTTTTTCTGCATGACATAGCCAGACTTTTCCAGTTGCTGCAGAATTTTCCGGATTATATTACCTGAAGCTTTTCTGAATCGTTCAGGCTTTCTTCCGCGGTTCTTGGAGCCGCCATATTTCGATCGTAATCTTGAGACGCCGACAGGAGCATTCCTGTAGATTGAACGGAGAATAGAAGCTGCCCTTACGTGCCACCAGTCAGCCTGCTGCGGAGGCCTCTCTTTTTGCACTCCAGTCTTGACGAATGCAGCCCATTTAGGGGCTTCGAACTTGCCCTTGAGCTCCAAAGCCACTTCTTTTGCCAATTGTGCTGAAGGTACGTCTAAAGGTGATACCATTGTTATGAGTTAGCCCAAAATGTCTTTTTAAAAGCTTTTGTAATGCAGAATCAGCCAGCCACTATTAAGGTTGCAGTCTTTTCTATGAACTGGATTGCCCTTATTTTGTCCAGGATGAAGTCGCTGAGGTCAGAAATGCTCTGCAAATCTATCTTTGCTATGATATCAAATTCGCCATAGAGCAAATGCGCCTCCTTAACTCGCGGTTCTTTTTTCAAAGAATCAACAACTTCTTTCTCAGTTCCGGATTTTACGGTCGCAAGGATGTATGCGATTACCAAGTCTGCATCACCTCAACTGTTGCCAGTACTGAAACAAAAGAAATCATTACAATTGCCATCAAAGCCATGCTTATCGTTACAGAATTACCGGAACGAAATGCTAAGATTGCCATGAACGGCATAATAACTGCACTCAATAAAATTAGCGCAAGCCTCTCACTGAGCTTCTTCATAACATGATGGGCTTTCTGAATTTTATAAGCCTTATCGTAACAAATCCTTGCAGCTAAATAGATATGTTTAAAAACCAACTTTAAAGAACAAAGGTATGAAACTACGACAGGCAGTAGCGTATAGGAAAGTTAAGCGACCTTACACTCGCACATCCAGAGTCAAATCCAAAGCATACATCAAGGGAGCGCCACACATCAGGATTGCACAGTACGACATGGGCGACAAGCTTACTTATCCTTACGAAGTCCAGATGCTTTCAACCAGGCCTATTCAGATAAGGGACAATGCCATAGAAGCTGCAAGGCAGGTTATTGTAAGACATATGGAAAAGGAAGCAAAGACTGGCTGGAATGCTAAAGTAAGAGTTGTACCGCACCATATTATCAGGATGAACCCACTTGCAACAGGTGCGGGTGCAGACCGATTCCAGCGAGGCATGTCAAAATCTTTCGGAAGGCCTGAGGGCCATGCCGCACAAATCAGAAAAGACACAGTTCTTTTTTCTGTTTATGTTCCAGAAAGTCTGGTGCCATTGGCAAAAGATGCAGTCGGCAGGGCAAGAGCAAAGTTTCCAATGCACTGCGTTGTACGAGTGCAAAAGAAAGAATAATGAAAATTGAAAAGAAAGCTTGGCCTGAATTGTTTCAAGAATTTCTAAATGGCACGAAAAACTTTGATTTGCGACTGGCAGATTTTTCTTGCAAGCCCGGCGACATTCTAGTACTGAAAGAATTCGATCCTAAAACGCAGAAATATACAGGACGCGTACTTGAGAAAAAAATCACATATGTTTTGAAGACTAAAGACCAGACTTTTTGGCCTGCTGAAGATGTTGAGAAGTTCGGCTTCCAGATATTCGGATTAAAGTAATTTCTACAGCGTTTCTATGTTCAGCTTATTCATAGCTACCTGCACATCGTATGCTGCTATCAGCAACAGGACTGTGCCCAAGAACGGGATTATGAATAGGACTGCTACCCATGGTGTTGGTGTTTTGACCCTGCCAGCTTTGCTTTGCAGGTTTTCAAAGAATATGTAGTAAACCACGAGATTCAGGATTGGAATTATCAAACCCAACGTCCTCAATACAGGGTCAATGTCGAGTTTCCATTTCTTTTTTATGCCCTTGTTCCAGTAATAGAAAAGAATCAGGTTTGCGATGGGTATGATTGTAAGCAACACTGCGAGCCAGGGATTTAGTTTTTGTGCCATATCTCTATAGCCTGAAGCGTGAATATAAGGTTTGTCGCTCAGAAGAGCTTTTAAATTTCCCAATATCAATAAAAGCAATGGCCTATTGTAAGTGGTTCAAGAGTCTTAGCAAGAGTAGTATTCCTGAGGCTGGCGGCAAAGGTGCTAACCTTGCGGAGATGTGGAATTCAGGATTTCCAGTTCCTCCCGGTTTTGTAGTTTTAGCAGATACTTACCGGACATTTTTGCGCGTAAGGAAGATTGACAAGAAGATTGAGGAAAAGTTAAAGGACTTGGATGTTGAGGACAATGAGAAGCTTCAGAAAGTTGCGCAGGAAGTCCAGGACTTAATTATGAGTTCATCCATGCCCGTTGATATGCAGGATGAGATCAAGGAGCTTTACAGTTACATCGATGCTGCAGAAGATTTGAAATCCGTAAAGACTGCACAGGCATTGCTGCAGGTCACATCAAGGGATCCAGCATTTGTTGCAGTCCGTTCATCAGCGACTGCTGAGGACTTGCCAGGTGCAAGCTTTGCAGGCCAGCAGGCAACCTTTGTAAACACCCTTGGAAAGGAAGCGCTTGTTAGCAATGTGCAGAAATGCTGGGCATCATTATTTCTGTCAAGGGCAATTTACTATCGTGTGAAAAATAACTTTCCACACATGAAAGTTGCCATCGCAGTTGTGGTGCAGAAACAAATTAATTCTGATGCCAGCGGCGTGATGTTTACAGTAAACCCTGCGACAAATGACTTGAACCAGGTTGTGATAGAGGCAATTTATGGTTTGGGCGAAGCGGTAGTTTCAGGCGAAGTGAATCCCAATACATACATCCTTGACAAAAAAACCGGGAATATGATAAGCAAGGATATTCCTGGCCAGACTTTTCTATTAACCAGGGATGCCTATACTGGCCAGACCATAAAGAGAAATGTCAACAAGGATAGGCAAGAGAAGCAAGTCATGACTGAGCAGCAGATCAAGACGTTGTGGAAGCTGGCGATAAGTGTGGAAAATCATTACGGTGTACCGCAGGATATGGAATGGGCTATGGAAAAAAATCAGATTTATCTGGTGCAGACAAGGCCGGTCACAACTCTGAAACAAAAGATAGAGGATAAACTTGAATCAAAGGTGGAGCCTATTTTGAAAGGACTCGGTGCATCTCCAGGCCATGCAGCAGGAACTGTAAAGATAGTTTCAGATGTTAACGAACTTGACAAGGTGCAGAAAGGTGATATTCTTGTTACTGCGATGACAAATCCTGATTACGTTCCGGCAATGCAAAGGGCAGTTGCAATCGTGACTGATGAAGGCGGAATAACGGCGCATGCAGCAATTGTCTCGAGAGAGATGGGTGTGCCCTGTGTAGTTGGTACAAAGTCTGCAACAAAAATCCTAAAGGACGGTGACGAGATTACTGTTGACGGGACTGCAGGACTTGTTTACAAAGGAAAGATGGAGATGGCAGAAGTAAAGCCATCAGCTCCTGCTGTAACAGAGAAAACCGCAATCAAAGTGAAAGTTATAATGGACTTGCCAGCTTTCGCGCAAAGAGCTGCAGATACTGGCGCAGATGGTATTGGCTTGTTAAGATTGGAGGGGATAATCGCTTCCGGAAAAATACATCCAGCAAAATATCTGCGCGACAACAGGTTGCAGGATTATGAAAATTTGATTTATGAAGGTGTCAAGGCAATCGCGACACCGTTCAAAGACAAGCCAGTCTGGGTTCGCACATCGGATATCAGGACTGACGAATACAGAGAGCTGGAAGGCGGGGAAGAAGAGCCAAAGGAAGCAAACCCGATGATAGGGTGGCATGCTATTCGCCGTTCATTGGACCAGCCAGAATTGCTGAAATCAGAATTCAGGGCTCTGAAAAGACTGGTTGATGAAGGTTTCAATAATCTTGGAGTGATGCTGCCGTTTGTAATCTCCCCTGATGAAATAGTCAGGGCAAAAATGATTGCAGAGGAAGTCGGCTTGAAACCGAGAACTGACATAAAGTTTGGAGTAATGGTTGAGACACCTGCAGCAGCGCTTATAATAGAAGGATTGTGCGAAGTTGGTATAGATTTCATAAGCATAGGATCAAATGACCTGACACAAACTATTCTCGGTGTCGACAGGGGAAACTCAAACATCGCATCATTGTATTCTGAATTTCATCCAGCTGTAATTAAAGCGATTGAGCACGTGATAAAAATGTGCAAGAAGTTCGGAGTGGAGAGCTCAATCTGCGGTCAGGCAGGCTCTGACCCTCGAATGGCAAAGATTCTGGCAAGATTCGGGATTGATTCAATTTCTGCGAATGTTGACGCAGTGCAAACAGTTAGGGAAGTTGTTGCACAAACAGAATAAAACTTTATATAGTCCAACTTTTTTTATTGTATTGATAGTTATGACGAGGTGCGGCCTTTGTTCTACGGAAATTTCTCAGTCAGTATGCCCGCTCTGTCTCACAGACAAGTTTGAAGCATGGATTGAGAAGAAAAAATTATCACTTGTGAAGCCTTTCAGGGAAGAAGTCCGCACAATGCTCGACAAGACAAGGTATGGAAAGATTTCTTGCAAGATTTGCAGGAGCGAGCACGAGAAAGCAATCTGCATGAACTGTTACGCCGGCAAGATACACAGCTTCCTTGCAAAGAAAGACGAGAAGCTGGCAGCACAATTCTTGCAAGACTTTGCGCCAAAATCAGAAAGAAGCGAATTATATGCCTAAGTTTACAATTTTAGCTTCATTCTAGTTATGACTATGCCAAAACCACATTTTTTGTAAAACGAAACCAATTTTTCCTGGTTTTTGCTAACAGCAACTAACATGATAGAATCTAAGTCTTCTTTCTTGGCTTCCCTAACCAAAGCAAAGACGAGTTTTCTCCCGACTCTGAGCTTTCTATAAGGCTTCAAGACATACAGAGAATCGAAATTCAAACACTGCTCGCCTCTTTTCAAATAGAATAATTTCTTTTTACTTTTGTAAACTAGTTTTTTGCCACAGGCATAACCAATAATTTTGTTCAGCAATAAAACAAATTTCATTCTTTTGGTTTTTAATAAAGTCTTTTGCTTTTCTTGGGTTCATGCCTAGAGAAATTCCTTCCTTTTTCCAAATTTCGTCTAGCTTGGCCAAAGCTTCCGCATCCTTTTCTTCAAATTTACGAATTATGGTGGCCATAGGAAATAATCTATTCGCACGTATTTAAAACTTGCAAGTCAAGGACATAATGCTTTTTGCTTGGGGAATATTCTTTTACTTCCCTGACTTCTTTGATTTTCAGGTTCTTGTATTTTGAAATTGCTTTTTTCAGCTTGCTTATGTCTGAGGAGATGTCATGGTAATGTATGATTGTTCCTTTCTTTGAGATTTTCAACGCTGCAGGAAGAAATTTGATGGTGTTTGGGAAATAGCCCATGATTATCCTGTCTGCTTTCGGCAAATCCTTTACGTTTCTGCAGTCTCCGAGTATGGGGATTATGTTTGAAATGTAATTTTGCCTAATATTTTCTTGCAAGTATTTGAAAGAGACAGGATTTTTCTCAATCGCAAATATTTCTCTGACTTTAGTGTGCCTTGCAATCGGAATGCACCAATAGCCGATGCCTGCAAACATGTCAACAACAATTTCGTGTGGCTTTGCAACGTGGATCATGTGCTGTCTTTCAGCATGATTGCCCTTGCTCCACATTATTTTTGAGACATCCAGCTTGAACTTGCAACCTAACTCATGGTGTGTGATTTCAGTTTTCTTCAAGCCAGCAATTATTTCGACTTTGGGCTTCCTAAACTCGCCAGAAACCCCTTTCTGCATACAAACTGTCTTGATGTAAGGAAACATCTTCAGAATTGCTAAACCTATTTTTCCTTTTTCCCTCATAGCTTTCTTGTTTGGCAATTTCAGCAATAGGATGTTGCCAAGTATGTGGTAGCTTGATGGCAGAATATCAATTGGCAATTTCGTTTTTTCTGCGAGTGTATCTTTGAAACCCATATTATTTCAGTTTTATCAAATCGCCATAAGTTCTTATGAACGTCAGCACGAATACACCAACAGAAATCCAGCCAAGCAGCCATATCACAGGCATGCCTGCCAGCAAGGATCCATATGTTCCAGCTGTATAAGTCCACATGTGCAGGTAATGTGAGCCAGAGTACTCTAAGAACCAACCTACAGCAGTTACTGTTAGCGTATCAAATGTTAGTCTTCCCCATTTTTTATTTTTAAATCTGAACTTTTTCTGTAAAACATCGCT
Organism: uncultured Candidatus Woesearchaeota archaeon; assembly: GCA_903864915.1. Classification (GTDB taxonomy): domain Archaea; phylum Nanobdellota; class Nanobdellia; order UBA10117; family UBA10117; genus CAIPHS01. The sequence goes on along the minus strand of CAIPHS010000007.1, from coordinate 152,473 downwards.
TATCAGCATGGAGCCGGCAATCACTGCTCCCCAAAGCATCAAAATTGCGAGAGGGATATCCCGCCATACATAAATGCCAAATCCAGAATAATTGAAAAATGATTCTGCCGAAAATTCCCAGAAGGCTCCATAAATTAGACCAATTATATATGCTATTAAGTAGCTGCGATGGAGTTTTTGGCCTAGTACGAATATAGCAATTGTTGCAATTACTGCTATGACCTCCCAAAGCATAGAGCTATTTGTTTGCTCCAGTATAAAAATTTAATCCGCAGTAAAAAGTTCCTTGTCTGCAGAAACGTCAAAGAATTTCAGCTTGGCCCCGCCGTCCAGCAGGCCAAATGAATAATTAAGTGCGCCGAATGCAGACGCAAAGTCCCCTTTATCCCGGAAGTACTTGGCATCAGCATAATATCTTTTGGCCGAATCAAAAAGCTCTTCGGATTCTTTTGTCTTTACAATCACTCTAACAATTTTGAAAGCCTGTTCTGTCCTTGCAAATTCTTTTTCCAGTCTTTCTTTTGAGATTGTTTTTGTCATGAAGTCAATTCATTGACTAAGGTTTAAAAAGAATAGCTTCGAAAGAGAGTCTGTGGCGCTGTTAATTGGTTTGGAACAGATAGTGGAACAGCTCGGTTATGTGGCGATATTTAGCCTAATCACTGCAAGCTCATTTGGCGTTCCATTGCCTGAAGACCCTGTCTTTCTTGTGGCTGGCTGGGCAGCCTCGATGCATTATATCCGATTGCCAATAGCAATCATAGTAGGATTGCTTGCAGTTTTTGCAGGCGATAATATTGGTTATTTTATCGGGCGCAAATATGGGGAAGGCATACTAGATAAATTCGTGAGGGGGAAATTCTGGGAAAAAACAATGAACAAGTTGATTAACGCCTTCCACGAACATCCTTACAGGACTATTTTCCTTGCACGTTTCGTGTTTGGCCTCAGAGTTGTAGCGCCAATTCTTTCCGGAGCTGGCAGAGTTCCTTGGAAAAAGTTCATTTCCTATAATTTTGCAGGCGCTCTGGTAATGGTTCCTACAATAATTGGCATAGGTTATTTTGCAGGTCAGAATCTGGCACTTATTGTAAAATACGTGCAGGACTTCTCCATCGTGTTTGCAATAATTTTCCTTGTGCTTGGTGTGGGGCTTGGCTGGCTGTTTGTCAAGAAACGAAGGCGCAATAAGAAAGTTTAAAAGTGTTCGCTTGAGTAAACGATTGTTATGAATTATGACTTGGAATTGGAAAAAGTTGCAGCTGAGATAGCCAAGCTGAAAAAGAAGAATCCAAAAATATGTTTGCAGCTGCCTGATGGCTTGAAACTCGATTCAGACAAAATCGTTGATGGATTGAATGTATTGCTAAAGAAGAAAAAATTGACTGCGCAGCTTTTCATATGGGCTGGCTCCAATTTTGGTGCCTGTGATGTTCCTATCCAGTTAGAGACATTAGGCTTTGATTTGTTAGTTAACTTCGGACACTCTATTTTCAGAAAATAATTCTTTAACGCTTTTTCTTCTTTGTCTTTCTCGAACGGTTAAACACGCCTTTCTTTTCAACCTTTTTCTCCGGCACTTTTGGCTCTTCCGGTTCTGGCAGCTTTTCGAGCAGGTTTTTTCGCCTTGTTTCAGCCTCAGCTAGCAACCCCTGGCTAATTTGACCATAATATATCATATTTTCGTAAAGTCTAACAGCTTCTTTATAGTCCCCTTTTGTTTCTAACAATCTTGCCTTATCCATTCTGGCATCTTTGGCGCCAAGCTCAATAGCCCTATCGTAAGCCATAATCGCATCATCTACTTGCTGCGCTTTTCCTAATAATTTTGCCTTAGAGTACCAAAATCCGGCGTTGTTAGGCTGTCGTTCAAGCAGTAAATTACAGATGGATAGCTGATGGCGCTCGTCAACAACATTAAGCAGGTCTTGCAAACCTTTTTCGTAAAGTGCCTTTTCAGGTGTTAAAATCTTTAAACTCTCTATAGCTTCAAATTGTTTGTTGTCTTTAACTAACAATTCTGCTCGCTTTGATGCAGCATTAAACAGAAGGGTTTTGTATACGTCTGTGTAACAGTTTTTGATACTATTAAGTTTATCCAAAAATTGAGAAAAGCTCTCTGGCACATTGCTCTTCATACAATTCTCCAGATCTGTTTTCAGCGCTTGGTCTACAGTACTTTTCCATGACTGGTGTGGAATCTGAGCAAGGCCGAATTTATCAAGGAGTTGTTTAAATTCATAGATTGTCACCTTTGCGCCAGGCATATACTCCTTCACTAGTCTGTTGGCTGCAGAGTTTCTGTTCTCATCATGCAGGTTTTCAAGCTCTTGCAATGCAGCATCATAGTTATCCTTTTGCCATAGTGCTTTGGCCTTGCCAAAGCAGATTTTATTCCCAATTAGTTTTTGGTCGTCAGGATTCAGATACTGAGCGCTGACTTTGCTGGCCTGGTCGTATTCGCCATGCCTGCAAAGCGTACCAGCCAACTCATATGCCATGTTATAGTCTGCAGGATTTGCTTCCAGAAGCATGGTGAAGTATGGTATTTTGACAGAGTCTTCCTGAATGCACACATAATCCATTATAATTTCTCTTATTTTCGGAATTTTAATAAGCAAACCCACTTTTTCTTCGAGACTCATGCAACTATTTATTGGCGTTAGTCTTAAAAACAAAGCGCCAATTCAGCACAAGGATTTGAGTGGGATTTTCTGCATCTTCCTCTGGTCAAAAGTGCATATGTATGAAAACCTTGTGTCTTTTAGCAAAGCAAGGGCTTCAGGCACCCTTTCTCCAATCCTGTCCAGCGTGTGCGCATCAGAACCTATTGTAACGTTTCTTGCTCCACAATCATACAGAATTTTTATTCCTTCAAGTGAAGGATAACCAGGAGGATTAGTGTTGACCTCAAAACAGGTGTCGTGTTTCTTCAGCAGCTTCGCAATTCTTGGAAAGTATTTTGAATAGGCGTTTTGCGGGAAATATCCGCAGCAGTTTTTTGAGTTTCTTTTTATTATATCCAGATGTGCCATCGAATCAAATAAGTCTGATTTTATAGCCTTGCCCATCTTGTCGAAGTAGATTTTAGCCACTTCTTCTGGAGAATATTTATTGAATAATTTTTTTGCAGATTCTGCAGCGCCTGATATGAGATATTGGTTCTTGCAGAGCCAGTGGCAGGAGCCAAGGACGAAATCAAGAGGGTATTCTTCCAGCAGTACTTCAAGCACTTTTTCATAACCCTCTTCGTATTCCACTTCCAGCCCAGCTTTTACATGCTGGCCGAACTCAGAGTTGTATGTCTCAACTTCTTTCAGGAATGTGTAAATCTGGTCATTCTCTATGGAGTTTGGCGGATTAAGTATGCCGAAGGTCGACGGCTCAAAATGCGCAACGATGCACGCATCCCTGAACTTGTTTGCTTTGGAAATATTTTCGATAATATCTCCAACTTTGTTTTTGTTATCCTAGGTATAGTTGCAGTGTATGTGATAGTCAACCAGTTTCATATTTCAAGCCCAAAACTTAAATCTTTAATACCTTGTGCCTTGGCTAATTGAAATACACCCGTAGTGACACACTATTATATAATATAATAATCAAATTAAGCTTAACATGGCAATTGAAGAAACCATATTTGGGCTGGTATTAGGACTGGCCGGTACGCTGGTATTGCTGAGATATGCAGGCATACTGCACATAGTACAGAGGGCAGCAGGCTTCATAGCAGCAGGTGTGATGTTTTACATCATCGACTTAGCCTGGAGCGCAGGGACATTTGCAACAAAGATTGCAACCGGAACTGCGATGGGCTGGATAACATTTGCTTGGGAATTAATAGCCTTCATACTGATTGTGATAGGCGGCCTGTGGGCAGCAATCGATTTAATGCGCAAATAAGCGTATCCACTTAGAAGTAATGAAACAGGCTTATATGTTAAGCCTCGTAAAAATCATTATCCGTTAAAAAACGGAGGACATGACAAAAAATGGCCTTTTTAGAAGGAACATTGGGAATAGGCGTTGGAGTCCTAGTAGGACTGGCCCTATTGAAATACAGCGGATATGTCGAAGCATTGAAGAAGGAACTAGGATACATCGCATCAGGTGCAGTATTCTTGATTCTGGCAGCAGTGCTTGAACCTGTAGCGACTGGAATACCATCCATCGCAACTGCTGTAAGCTGGATCAACATAATTTTCTGGGTAATAGCATTCATACTAGTGTTGATCGGCGCAATATCAATGGCTATACAGATCTTCAGCAAGCTGAAGTAAGCCGTTGATTTTTTCTTTTTCTTTTTAATTTTTTGTTCTATTTTAACTTCTTATCAAGATTAACATATTATTTATATAGAGACTTTCTATAATCTTAACAGATGAAAAGCGGTAAGGCCACTGCAGTCATAGTTGTTGCAATCCTTCTGGCAGTTATAGTGTTAGCAGGCATAAAATTCCTTGGTCCGAATGCCAGCATTACTGGCGCGGCATCAGCTGGTTCTTGCTCAGGAAATCCAAGTGCGTGCAGTACCTATGACAACTCTGATGCTTGCAAAGCCGTTGGTTGTACATGGTACAGCTTTTTCTGCTGGGGAAATCCATCAGCATGTAACACATACACAGACCAAGATTCTTGTACGGGTGTGGGCTGTACATGGAAAGCAGCAGCGGCAGAAACTAATTGCAGCAACGGCATAGATGATGATAGTGATTACGCAACAGATTGTGCAGATTCTGATTGCTTAAACAAAGCTTGTGGCGGCACGACAAGCTGCCCTTCAGGAAGTTCAGGTTCTGCGTGCGATAACGTATGCAATGCTGCAGGAAGCTGTACGTGCACGCCAACTTGTGCAGAAACAAACTGCACAGATGGAAAAGATAATGATGGTGATGGATATATAGACTGCTTAGACCCTGATTGTTATGCTAATGACCCTGCTTGTGCTGGAGGTATTGACTGCTCAAAACTACCGCAAGGCGAATGTTCTGGGTACTGCACGCCAGCAAGCTCTTGTGTAGCTAATACAAATTACACATGCGCGTTTACTCTTAAACAGGGCTTTTGTTCAAATAGTTATGATTCTAATGAAAATTATATTTGTGCTTGCTTCTCTGAAATAAATTGCCAGAACACCTGCATTAAGGGTAGCTGCGGTGCATCTTGCGGAAATGATAGTGATTGCCAAGCATCTGGCGGAGGGCTTTCCTGCCAAGGTCAAAATATAGTTCAAATATCAGGAAGTTGCAATACCACTACCTGCAGCTGTGGGGGGCTAAAAAATGAAACTACGAAGACTTGCAGCAACACTGGTGAAAATGACACTTGTGCGAGCCCATTAGGTCTAAAGGATTGCAACGCCTGTGATGTGCAAGGCGACCAGTCTGGCAATCAGGGCGGATGGGCTGATGCGAACGCAGACAAGTGCGACCCAGCTTGCAATTCTTATTTCGATTCATTAAATCAAGCACACATAACTGCAAGCAGTCCTGCGGTGAATGCTTCAACCTTCCAGCTAAAGCCGGAAGTGGCTTGTGATGGAATAGATAATGACTGCAACGGCATTATTGATGACGTTAATGGCGGCGCTTCCGCAAATGATACAAAATGCAAGTGCTATAATGGCGCAATAAAACCGGGAGAATGGCGCGAAGTGTGCAACGGCATAGATGACAACTGCAATAGCCAGATAGATGAAGGCGGTGTTTGCAACACGGCTGATAATTGCGGAACTTATGGAAATAAATGCGCAGCCAATATGTCTTGTATAAATGGCAAGTGCATAATATCTTGCACAGCAAACCAGACTCAATCATGTTACACAGGGTCGACTAACACTTCAGGTGTTGGTGCCTGCCATAACGGTACGCAGACATGCAACTCTGATGGAACTTGGGGTTCGTGCAATGGCCAAGTAATTCCTATCACTGAGATTTGCATAGATAAAATAGATAACAATTGCAATAATCTGACTGATGATCCTCTGGAAGGCTGTGGGCAGCATAACCAAACCTTGCCGCTGGCATCTTCAGTCTGTGGAAATAGCAAGTGCGATGCCAACGAGACGCAGGACACCTGTCCAGTAGATTGCGGCTGCCCGTACGGCCAGGAACTTGTAGGAACAGTATGCAAGGAAGCGACCACGCAGCCTGCTGCCTGTGGAAATAATATTGCTGAAGTCGGGGAACAATGTGATGGAACAGACGCTATCAGTTGCCCGGGAGCTTGCAATGCGGATTGTACTTGCTTGTACTTAGTTGGGGATGGAAAATGCGACACCGCAGCCGGCGAAAGTGCAATAACAAGCCCTGCTGACTGCAAGGCAACCAATTTTGGCTTGATAATAGCGATAATTGCAATAATAGGGGGCGTTGTTGGTGGTTTGGCGTATTATATCTACAAAAGAAAATCAAATCTAAACACGTTAGCTCAGGCTCATGGTGTCAATGAACCTACAACTGGCGGAGATTTGGAGCCTGCCGTAAATACCATGCTGAGCCAGGGCTATTCACCAGCAGAGGTTTCACAGAACCTTACAAATTCCGGATGGTCTTCGGATGACATACAAGGCGCATTGGCTTCTGCGCACCAGGACCAGTCACAATTGGGAGATTTGGCTGAAAAATATGGTGTCGATGTTCCTTCAGATGAGATTAAGGATGCAGAAGATTATACAAAGAAATGTTTGGACACAGGATTCACGCCAGCACAAATAAGGACAGCTTTGATGTCTGCACAATGGCCTTCATCAACAGTTGACGATGTGCTATCAAAGTTCACACAGGCGCATGTTGAAGGGGATGCAAAGAAAGCAGGCGTTTTAGAGCCTACGGATGACGTGGGTAAATTAAAGGATTTTGTCAAGAAAGTGCTTGATGAAGGGCAGACCCCACAACAGATAAAGAAGTCGCTGCTGGATTCAGGATGGCAAGAAGCTGCACTGAACGAAGTTTTGCCATAACAAGACATTTAAATTGTATACTTGAGCGAACAATTATGAAATTGCTGTTTGTGGAAGCTAAAGCAAAGAAGGATGTTGCAAAAGGCTTGGAAAAAAACATATCCAAGACTAATTGCAAGAAGATAGGATTGATTGCTACAGTCCAGTTTGCAAACCAGTTGCCTTTGATTAAAAAATTACTGCAGAAGAAAGGCTTCAAAGTTTTCATAGGGAAACCGAAAGGTCCGGCAGTATTGGAAGGGCAGATTTTAGGCTGCGATGTTTCCGCAGCACTTTCTGTTGAAAAAGAGGTTGAATGCTTCTTGTACATTGGAACCGGAGATTTTCACCCTACAGGACTGCTTGCAAAAACTTCCAAGCCGATTTATGTTTATAATCCATTTACAGAAAACCTAAAACTTCTACCTGAGGCTGAAAAACAGAAGCTTTGGAAAAGGAAGGTTCTGATGCTTGCAAAATTCAAGGACGCAAAAACAATTGGAATATTAGTTTCAACGAAACCAGGGCAGTTCTGCGCAACTGCAGAGAACATAAAAGAAAAGCTGGAGAAACAAGGGAAAAAAGTCTATTTGTTTGTGTGTGATTCTATAACAAATGCAGAGCTGATGAATTTCCCACATGTTGGAGCTTGGGTAAACACTGCATGCCCAAGGATTGCAGAGGATGAATTCAGCAGGCCTTTGGTAAATGCGGCAGATTTAGACTTGTAAACCAAGCCAAATAGCCCAAAAGCTTTTAAAACAACTTTAAGCGTTCTAATGTATGGAAATTGAGGTCCTTAAGGAAGAGAAAGACGAGCTGCAATTGACATTCTCAGAGACAGACCACGGCCTTTTGAACATGATAAAAGAAGCCCTGTGGAAACAGGCTGGTGTCGAGATGGCTGCTTTCAAGCTTGCACATCCTGAAATCTCAAGGCCAGTTTTCCTGTTAAAGACCAAAGGCAAGGACGCAAAAAAGGTCTGGAATTCTGCAATAGATTCTTTGTCGGAAGATTTGGAAAAGCTTGACAAGGAAATAAAGAAGCTAAAGTAAAGAAAAAATTTCTTTAGTACAGATTTTGCATCGCTATTGAACTGCTGCTTAACCCCGCTATGCTTGGCAATGTGGCAATCAATGCTAGCACAGCCAGCACAATCAAAATAGCAGGTATTACAATCGCAACAATGACTGTTGCAGCAGCCCTGCCTGTTGACATCTTCTGCAGTTGCTTCAATCCCATACCACAGAGGATTGGTGTCCAGAAAACTGCTACGAGAGATGCCAAGGGTATCCAGCCGAGTGCAAATATGGGTGCGCTGGAATAGAATGTTGCTTTGATGGTTTTGTCTAATCCATTCCTAGCTCCAAATACATAGGCCCATAAGTGAAGCCAGAGCGAAACTAGGAGCGTGCCGACAAAAAAGAATGGTATTAGTAGAAGGAAAATAGGCACCATGATAAGGCTAAGAGTGCTTTGTCCAGCCATGGCTAATATTATTGCAATCACAATTGATAATAGAAGCCCGAAGAGAGCATAACCTTTCAGGCCAAATATCATAGCCTCGCCTATTGTAGTTTTGCTTTTTTCAAGGAAAGAATTTTTTGGGTGTGTTAGGAACCCCGCCAGCTCTTTGAAGAACGGCTTTGCCATTACTCAGAAAGAAAACGCAGATTTATATTTCTGTCGATGTAAAAAAACATGATGAGTTCGGACTGGAGACATTGGTTCAAGAAGAAAGAGCATCATGGCTATGATGCCCATAAGACGAAGTTGGGAAAAGTCTGGCACTTCCTGGCGCACGACGAGTCTATCGGGTCCTTCGTCGCGGATGCGATTCTGGTTATCGTTATTGGAAAATTTATCGTACTTCCATTGCTTAGTTTGGCTCTAGGAACAAGTTTCCCGATGGTCGCAGTGGTTTCAAGCTCAATGGACCATCATGGCAGCTTTGATAGCTGGTGGGAACAGAACAAAAATTGGTATGCTGAGCAAAATATAACAAAAGAGCAGTTTCTGTCATTCCCGAACACAAATGGGTTCAGCAAAGGTGATGTCTTTATAGTTCACGGCTCTTCTTTCGCCAATCTAAAGATTGGAGATGTTATTGTTTATACAATACCTGGAAAGGCAGACCCAATAATCCACAGGATAGTGAAGATTGAAAACAACGTTGTACAAACCAAAGGCGATGCCAACCAGGGCCAGCTGAGTTTTGAACTCGATGTCCATTCGGAGCAGATAAAAGGAAAGGCGGTTTTCAAGATACCGCTTATCGGCTGGGTAAAGGTTGGTTTTGTTGAATTAATGGCCGCATTCAAGCGCTAACCGTTAACTATAAAAATAGACTTTAGTGTTAAGCAAAGACTGACACTCATGCAATTTTGTCCGAAATGTAAAGGGATTCTGATGCCTACGAAGGAAGGCGTGCTTTGCAGCAGCTGCGGCCATAAGGAAGCCTCAAAAGCGGAAATAAAGGAAACTGTAAAGAGAAAAGCTATAGTAAAGCAAGATTCTAGGGAAATACAGGAAACAATGCCAACTATGAAGGCAGACTGCCCCAAATGCGGTAATAAAGAAGCGTACTGGTTCTCACAGCAGACAAGGGCTGCAGATGAGCCCGAGACCCAATTCTTTATATGCACTAAGTGCGGTCACAGGTGGAGGAAGTACTAAAATGGAATTTTGCCCGAAATGCAAAACCCTGATGCTGCCGTCAAAGAAAACGGCAATCTGCCCCAAATGCGGCTCACGAGTCAAAGCAGAAAAAAATGATATTCTGATAAAGGAAAAGATCACACACTCAATAACTGAAAAAATACCCAAAAAGGCAAAGGAGATCGAAGCTACATACCCTACGGCAGATGCAGAATGCCCGAAATGCGGGAACGACAGGGCATACTGGTGGGTGCAGACCATAACAGGGACTGTAGGCGACGAAGATACTGTCGATACGCAATTCTTGAGATGCACCAAGTGCAAGCACACTTGGAGAAAGTTAGCTTGATTGTATGCTGGTTTATATATAATTATTTAAAGAATCTTTTTCTTGATTCTTATCATGCCTGAAGAGCCTGAAAAGTTAGAAGAAGAGAAGAAAATCCTAAGGCGCGCTCCCGCGATACCAGTCCCGATTGCAAAGCTGACTGGGGAGATGGGGAGAGTTGCTGTCATTGGAACAATAATCTCGAAGAATGCAGATATAGGGTCCATAGTTATAGATGACGGACAAGCATCCATTCTTGTTTTGCTAAATGATCCTGCAGATATAGAGCGGTTCAAGGAAGGCCAGACTGTCCGCGTTCTTGGAAAAGTCTGGGGAACTGACAACGAGATTGAGCTGCAGGCAGAAGTCGTTCAGGACTTCTCCAAAATTGATAGAGAGTTATACACTAAGGTATTTTTTTAACTTTGGAGAACATCGGAACGGATTTCCGATACTTTTCAAAAATAGACTGGGAACTTTACAGCAAAGTCATGTTTGGCTGAGTATGCTTATTATAAAATAAACAAAGCCGAAGAAAACCAGGAAAGTAATCGCTGTTTCCAGGATGTATGTCTTTGTCAGCTTGCTGTCCTTCTCTGCGACAACAAAGCTGCCGAACCAGATTGCGAATGCGAGCATGAGTATGCTTATTGTTCCGAAATATTTTGATGTTGTTGCAGCTGCCTGAACAACGCCAAGAATGCCTATTGGCGCAAGGGCAACATTTTTGGCTTTCGTCAGAAATTCTGAGCGGAATTTTTGCTTGACATAATCAATCTCCTCTTCTGTCCATTTGTAGAGGAAAGCGCCGATGGCAAAAGCTGTAGAAATCAGTAGCGCAATCAGAATATCGCTTAGCATGGGATAAAAAAAGCTCCGTAAATTATAAGGATTTACCAATAGGTTTAAATATGCTGAATATAAACTTAGTCAGAGGATGGCTATGTTTAACAAAAAAGGCATGGATGGATCTTACATTGCAATTGGGCTATTTATCGGCCTGATTTTGGGCATAGGACTGATGTATTACTTAGGGGCTCGTACAACAATGCTGAGCGGCTTGTTCTGCCCAACAATTGTGGCGCCATAGTAACATGGAACCAAGAACAGCACCCCCAGGATCATTTTTCCACAAGAGACACCAGAAGTTTTCGCAAGGCAGGCTTAGAACTGAAATTCTTACGCTGGAAGAGGCTGCCTGGCTGATAATAGGCATCGCCTTTGGATGGCTTGCCGTCAGAGGAGCGAGTGTGATATTGATAATCTTGCCACTGGTACTTTTCATAGTATGGGCTTATGAGCAGTGGTACGCTGCAAAGCACGGATTGAGGTATATACATAATGTGCTAGCGAGGAAGAGATAAATGAGAGAAACTGAGTTTGACAATTTGCGCTGGATTATTTACGGGATAGTTCTCGTAGTGTTGGCTGTGGTGTCTTTTGCATTCCAGCCCATGCTTTGGGCTTTTGCAGTATTATTACTGATAGCGGCGATAGACATCGTTTATGTAAGATACTTTAAGGGCAGGGTTTGGCGTTAGAAGCAGGTTGCCCAGTTGAACTATATGTTCTTCTGTACAAAAAATTAAAAAGCTATCTTTCACCATATTCTACATGTTCATAGCAAAGCTCAGCGAACCACGCATATTAAGCGCCATAGTTTCAGTTTTGTCTGACTTTATAACAGAAGCTTCTTTCAGTTTCCAGAAGGAAGGCATAAAGCTAATTGCTTTAGACCCTGCAAACATCTCAATGGTTGTTTTGAATATATTGCCTTCGGCTTTCTTGGAATACAAGGTTGAGACCCCTGTTGACATAACAATCAACCTTGAGGCATTCAAGCAGGCAATCAAGAGGGCAAAGCCAACAGACCCTATTACATTGACATTGGACAAAAACAAACTCAAAATAACAATCCAAGGCAAGTCATCGAAGACTTTCCACATTCCTTTGTTGGAAAGGGAAGGCAAGGAAAGGAAAATCCCTAGCCTGGAATTCATGACAACTGTGGAATTGGATGCAGGCGAGTTCAGGGATTACGTTGACGACGCAGCAATTGCAGGCGATGCCATAGTTTTCGAGGCTGATAAGAACACCTTTGCAATTTCTGCAGGCGATATAGGCTCCAAAGTCAGGATTGAACTGACAAAGGGCTCAGATCCTTTGTTCCAGATTGCAGCAGGTGATGCTGTAAAGGCAACTTATAGTATAGAATATTTGAAAAAGATGGCAAGGGCATCAACGCTTGCGGACACGGTAACTGTGCAGTTCGCAAAGGATTATCCTTTGAAGCTTGATTTCAAGTCATTGAACAAGCTGCAGCTATCATTCATACTCGCACCAAGAATAGAAAACAAGTGAGGTGATTTTGTGGCCACCGAAAAACCAAAGTATTCTTTGTCTAAACTTGCAAAGCGCTTAGAAAAGATTAGACATCAGCAAAATAGAGTTTTCAACCTTTTTGAGAAGAAGCATAACAATCAGGCGTTTAACAAAGAGCTTGGTAGTTTAGAAGTGAAATTAATCCATTTCATAAACAAAACTGAACTGCCAGAAGGTGTGCCTTCTGCGTTGGCTTATGCTGTTTGTGAGGTTATGGATAGAAGTTCAAAAAATAGTAAGACGAAGGATTATCTTCTTTCTACAAGTATTGCTTACAGAACAGTCAGGGATTATGCCAAGTCAATTTACAAAACAAGAATGAATTTCTTGGTTGCCCCCTTATCAATAGCGCCTAGGATACAAAACCCTCATTTACGTGGACCAATGATGATAGATACAGGCGTTTTAGATTTAGGTGCAGTGCTTGATGATAACATGTTGGCGGATACAACAAGTGCTTTAGATTATGCACTAATGCAGAAATTATTTGCAAATTTAGTGGCTAATGCAGAGATGCATCCGAAGGAATATGTTGAAAAATTCGGGCAGTTAAGTTGTGATAATAATAACCTTGAGATGGTTCAGCTACATAGGGACTTTGCAAATGCTGTCTGGAACCCAAAACCCGATCCAAATTTTAAGTTGGAAAAAGTTATGGATATGCCTGGGTCGCCAGTAAGTCGCGTTGAAGTTTATTCAATGAAGGATATTGCCAGCGATAAGTAATTCTACTTGACAGGCATTATTATCTGCCCTTCTTTTGCATCACCGTATGCTATTGTATTTCCTCTTTGGTGCAGGTTTGCAACATTGGCGCAGATTATGGCATCCCTTATGTGTGGGTTTTTTGTGGTAATCCTGAAATGATTCTGCAATGGCTTCGGGAAAGTTTCTATGACAGAAAAATTATTTTCTTTCAAAGATTTTGCAAGCCTCATAGCCCGCTTTACCAATAATTCCATGGACTTCAGGCCTTTCAGCGGGAAAGTGTTTATGCCCATGATGTGTAGGATTTTTTCTGCCTGCCTGAATTCCCCTTCCAGCGGAAAACTAAGAGGTGCGTCAATCGCGATAAGTTGCGGCTTGTGTTTCTGCACAAAATCCAGAATTTCCTTTTCGGTTTTTACAATTTTTACTTCGCCAACTTTGCCATCCTGCATTACAGCAAGCCCGCTGTCATTATGCATGGACGCTGCCAAGTCTATTCCGATAAAAGCCATGTGTGAATTTTACTGCAAATGGAGTTTAAAAGATTTTCAGAAAGCAGACTGCTGCGAAGTGTTTATATAGGGCAGACAATTATTTCATATGGGGGTGTTTGAATGGCTGTAAAATACTATGTTATGATGCAAGGTGGCACAGACACAGACCACGTTTTTACGGGGAGCTCGCCAAGAAGAGCCGCACTTAAAGCTGCTACGAGAGGGTTTACAGACATACGACTGAGAGAAAGGGGAACAGATAGACTACATGTTTTCAAGGGTGGCAGGAAGCGAGTGGACGCACCATCTAATAGACCAGACTGGCTGCCAGAGAAGATTTGGCGCCCAACTGTCAAGAAATCCAAATTAGAACATCTAAAGGCTAAGCGCCGATAATAAGTCGGCGTTTAGTAGTAAATAGTCTTTTTTAATCAAAGTTAGATTATTCAATCATGCAGCTCCGCACATTTGAGGAAAAAGCTAAGCAACTGACAAAGGTATTCCAGGCATCAATCCTTTCTTTCATAGCTATCTTGGCATTTGGAGTTTATGATTTCATTCTGCCGATTTTTACTGAAAGCAAATCCGCAAGCTTTGCAATTGTTGGGTTGATAGTTTCCCTTGTTTATGTTGCATCACTGATTGCAGAGATTCCAACAGGCCTAGCAGTTGACAAGTATGGAAGGGTAAAAATGCTTGCAGTCGCGATGACTGCGATGAGCCTGATGGGACTTGTTTACTTCTTCACAAAGGATGTTGTTTTACTGGCTATGTTGTCGTTAGTTTTCGGTATAATATCTGTGGCTTTCTGGATACCATCTACGGTCTTGATAAGGGACTTCAGCCCTCGCAAGATGCTTTGCCAGGCAGAAGGCGTTTACATGTCCATCACGCAGGTGGGATGGATTCTTGGGCCAATTATTGCGGGCTTGATTGCAGTCACATTATCTGAGAGGTATAATTTTTTGCTAATTTCGATATTCATGTTTATTGCGGTGCTTTTCAGTCTTGTAATTTTCAGGGGTAAAACAGTAAGCAAGTTCCGTGAGCTTGAGAGAGGGCACAAGCACAAAGCCAGACTTTCTTTGCTAACAACGATATTCAAGGAATATATTGGTGTGCATAAGCATGCACTTCCACTTTACATTCTTACGTTTTCGGCATATGTATGGATTGCCATAGAATGGGCATTCGTTTCTATTGCAGGTATAGCGCGCTTCGGCTTTTCTGCAGAAGCTGTAGGCTTTGTACTTGGAGCGATGATGGCTGTTGAAGGCCTGTTGTATTATTCTTCGGGTTTTATAATGGACAAGATTGGCAAAAGGTATATCATAACTGCTGGCTTTTTGCTTTTGTTCACTGCAACTTACTTCGCGTTCTTGTCAACAAGCCCGGCACTCTTTGTCATGTTTGCCTTGCTGGCTGCGGGTTCAGTTTCTTGGATACTTCCAGGTACTGAAGCCCTATTGACTGAAATAGTTCCTGCAAACATGTATGGTGAAATGTCGGGTGTGTTCGACACATCAAAAGATTTTGGAATGATTGTAGGCCCGCTTGCCGGTGGAATTTTGGCGATGCAGTTATTTAATCCACTAGCCCCATTTTTATTAGTAACAGTCATATCAGGCATGGCTGCATTGGTTTCAGGTTGGGCATTCTGGCCGGAGAAAAAGAAACATGGCAAGTAAGAAAAAAATCAAATGGTCTGTTAATATACGGGACGTAATGCGAGACTTAGTCTTTGGAATGGAAGACAGTCTCATAACAAATCTTGGTTTGGTTCTTGGTGTTGCTGCCGCTGGCGTTCCAAATACTGATGTATTGCTGGCTGGCCTGGCTGCAATGTTTGCAGGCATGGTCTCCATGGCTGCTGGCGATTACCTTTCTACAAAATCACAGCGGGAAGTTTTGGACGAGCAAATAGATGAAGAAGAAAAAAAGCTTGAGAAGCCTGGGGCAGAAGCCAGAGCAATAAAAAATCTCTACAAGGGTGAGAAGTTGACTGACAGGGCAGTCAAGGAGTTCCTGGGTTGCCTGAACACAAAAAGAAAACTAGCACTAAAAGCGCTTTCAGAAGAAGCATTAGGTATAGTGCCTGAAAAATTTGAAAATCCTGCGAGAGGTGCGCTTACAATCTTAGTGGCTTATGCAGTGGGCTCAGTGTTCCCTGTTCTGCCTTTCTTCCTGCACGATACAAAGCTTGCCAGCATTATAGCTTTAGTGGGAACAGGCGCGACATTGTTTACAGTGGGAGCTTACAAGACAAAGGTCACAAAAAGGTCCTGGCTGAAATCTGGATTGGAAATGCTGGTGGTAGCCTTGCTGGCAGCAGCTGCGGGCTATGTAATTGGTTATTTGTTCGGCGTGCAGCTTTCTTAATAGAGATAGCCCCAGGTTTGCAATCTGTCAGAATCTTGTGTCCACCTTGCGCCTATATCTGTCCTGTAGAACATGTTAGGAATTAGGATGTTTTCTACGTGCATGTATGCTTCCTTCTGGGCTTCATCCATGGTCGTACCTGAGCCTGTCATGATGAGTGGGTAACCAGATGTTCCTGCCATCCTCCACTCATTGTCGATTAATTTTACATCTGCTATATGTGCGCCATCGTAATTTGGTTTTTTGAATATTATTAACGCATCTTCAGAATATCTCTTGAACGAAGCAGGATCTTTGAATGGAAATGGCGGTGCAGCTATGACTACACCGACCTGGAAACCTCTCTTGGTTTTTATTTCGAAATCTTTTCCACTCGCAAGATTATACAAGAATTCACCCATCGGCATTGTTATGCCCTCCATCTGTATGTTTATAGTTGGGTAGCCGAAGCGGCTTGTTGCTTCGAGCGGATGTATGCCCTTAGCGTTTACAATTGTGTTTATGTCAAAGTAGCCCACATACCCGCATTCTTGCAGTTTGGATTTGAGTTTTTCCAAAGTTGCCCTGTAAAGTGGGTTGGGTTTTGCCCAGAACATGCTCGTTCCCATCTCACCAGTGCTTGGTCCTATATTGCCTGGGAACAATTTCTTGTGCTCAAAATTAATGTTAATTGGCATAACAAAATCATGTCCGTTGAAGAATCCACCTATTGCAACTTCAACTCCCGTAACGTGCTTTTGAAGCTGGAAAACCTTTATTTTATTTCCCCAGTTCTTTTTGTATCGTTCTAAGATTTCCAGAACGTCTCTGCCATCAACTTCATTACCCACAAATAAAAGTTCTTTTTCGTTTTGAGCCTTGCCGCTTGGTTTTAGTACATATCTGTCAGGATTTTCAGTTAGGAATTTTATGGCTGCGTCAAAATTTGTGAAGTTATAATTTGGGATTATAGTCATGCCTGCGTTTTTCATCTCATCCTGGCCGAATTCCCGGTCATCCTCAAGTTTATCGGTGTATGCAGAACCGCCAACTACGAATTTTCCTTGTTTTCTTAACTTGTCAGCCTGCACGCCAAAGCTGATATCATCAAAAACGATTACGTCTGCCCAATCCACTTCTTTCTGCCAGTCGTCGCATTTGTCAACAAAACCATCACATACGTCCTGTTCTAATTTGTCACGTATGTAATATTTTGCATCATGACCTTCTTTCTTTACTTGCCAGGCCACGTCACCTATCAATGCCTCATTTGACACAAAAAGAAATTTTATTTTCTTCGGCATGCCATTATTATTTTCATTCTTCTTTTCAACCATCGTATTATTTTTTGTAAAATTATTAGGCATTTCTTACTTAAATAAGTTTCTAATTTTTAGAAATTTTTCCAATAAGATATTTTTCAGTAGCGTCAGTTATTTTGCATCTTAAGTAACTTCCTAATCGTAATTTTTCTTTTAATATTATTGGATTATAACTTTCATTTCGGGATACAAAACCGCCTTTCTTTCCAATTTCATCAACAAGAACTTTGCATTTTTTCCCAATCTGGATTTTATTTTTAATTAGAGTAATTTCTTTGCATAGTTCGGTTAGTTCCTTGCTTCTTGTCTGCTTGACCTTTCCATCTACTTGCTTCATTTTTGCTGCTGTTGTGCCTTGTCTGGCCCAAAACTGCGAAATATTAACAACATCCGGCTTGAGCCATCTAACTAGATTAAGAGTATCATTGAATTCCTTTTCAGTTTCTGTTGGAAAGCCACAAATCACATCCGTACTGATAGTTAAATTCTTGATTTGTTTCCTAAATCTTGCAATAATCGCCTTGAACTGGGCAATCGTATAAACTCTATTCATTAGATTCAGAACTCTGTTATTTCCTGACTGCACAGGTATGTGAAGGAACTTGAAAACTTTTGGATTCTTGTAGGCTTTTATCAGTTCAGGCAAAATCTTCAACATGTTATCTGGATTTCCCATACCAACCCTTATGTAAAACTTGCCTGGAATTTTGCATACTTTATTCAGCAAGTTTGCAAGGTTTGTTTTTCTGTCCAAGCCATAAGCTGCGCAATCCTGCGATGTCAGCCAGATTTCCTTGCAGCCTTCCGTTAAAGAATCATTAATTTCCTGCAGAATAGCTTCTTCTGGATAAGAAAATAGATTTCCTTTTGCCAATTTTGTGAAGCAATAGCTGCACTTTCCAAGACAGCCTTCAGAAATCGGCACGATTGCAATAATTTTATTTTTTCTGCATCTTGGCAGGCAGATTTTCTGCGTCTTGCCGATGCCAAATAGAACTATCCTTTCGCCATTTAGCGTTCTTTTTGCAACTTCAGCAATCTCTTTGATGGAATTTACATCTATTATCGATACATCCCTGAGTTTCGTTTGGATCAGGGCTTTGTTGCCAGATGGTATGCAACCACAAGCAATTATTTTCTTTTTCAGTTTCTTTGCAGCCTCAATTTCCCTGAAGAAAGCAAATTCTGACCTGTTCTTGACACCGCAGGAATTTATTATAACTAAATCAGATTTTTTGGCAGAATCAACCAGCTTGTAGCCAGCTTCTATTAACAAGCCAGCTATAATTTCAGAATCGGATTGATTTGCAGAGCAGCCGAATGTCTTGATGTAAACTTTCATTTTATGGGCTTGCCGAACCAGTCTTCCTTCTTAGCCTTTTTCTGCGCAAACCAGAAGGATGCTCCGCCGATTGCTATCAAAACCAAGGAAATGATGAACTGGTGCAAAAAGGATACAACAAATCCTGAAAGTACAACTATCAGCGAGACTACTCCAATAACCATAAATGTTGTTCGTTTCATTCTGCAAATAATATTGTATCAAGGCTTTTTAATAACGCTGAATGCACTTTCTTCAGAGGCTCTTTGATATCAACTACGACAGATGGACATTTTCTACCTCTGTCAAGGTCTATGGAAAGCAAAACCTCTTTGTTTATAGAAACTGTTTCTAAAGTTCGTTGTATCGTTTCTAAGTCACTACCAAGTCGCTTTTTACCTAAGAAGAATATATTTATGTGTTTTTCAAAATTATAATATTTATCCTTTGAATAAAGGATATTTGTCGGTTCAGTATTATATTCTTCCGCTAATTTTGTAATTTCATCATAGTGTTTTTGCAAATCATCGAGACAGATAGCTTTACACGCATGATAACGTCTGAACTCGGGTCGAGCATCAAGAATTTGAAAATGACCAACTTCTGTTTCCCAGCCTCGTAAAGAAGCTTTGTCACCCCAATATGTTCTTCCTTTGATTCTTATCATGTTATTGCAGATAGTTTGGCACTTGTTCTTGTGTTTTAAGCTTGACTATCTTAATGTGGTTCGTTTGATACACCATTTCAATCTTGTCAGCCAGGTGTGTTGTTAGGTAATTTGAGACTGTTGACTTTTTCAGGCCCGATATTCTAGAAAGCTCTCGAACCCAAAGCCCTTGTGGATGCGCCCGCAGGGCGTAGAGAATTAATTCAAGCTTGTATGGATGTGGCCCTGGCTTGCGACTCATATAATTTAAAGCCTCCTTTAAGCTGGTTAAGTAATTCTGGACAATTGGACATTATAAGCTTTGCTAAAGCAAAAACAATATTGCAAACCAATATCACTAACTCTCATCGATATTGTCTAGGCTAACTTCGTTGGGAGTTAGCCAATTCTGGACAATTGTCTACTTTATTCCTTAAAGTACAGCCAATACAGTCAGCAGGCCAGATATGATCAAATAGGCACCTATTAGATTTGGAATTGTCTTTGGATACTTTATCACCAAGCCACCAAAAATAATTGCCAAAACGCCCATTAACAAACCGCTTATCTGTACGCTTAATCCAAATACTATTCTATAATCTTATATCTGTGCCTTTTTATTATTTGCTTAATGGCAACTTTAGTTTTAATACCTGGTATGAATCCGCAAGCATCTAAGGGTATTTTTGACGCTATTAGAACTGACTTGCCTAAAGCCAAGTTTATCGAGCTGACAGTAGCCTCTGAAGAGCAGCTGATGGAAAAGAAACCGGATGGTGAATTCATCTTGGTTGGCAAGTCGATGGGTGGCAAAGTGGCTTTGGAGCATCAGCTAAAGCACAAAGATGCGGCAGCGCTGGTTTTGTTGGCGCCCGCAGTTGAGGCTGACGAGAAATTCAGGAAAATAAAGGTTCCAACACTGATTGTACACGGAACTGCAGACCCTGTAATTCCAATAGATAATTCAAGGAAGATGAATAAAATCATAGCCAGCTCGAAGCTGATTGAAATAAAAGATGCAGACCATAGTTACAGAGGCAAAGAAGCCGAAACTGTCAAGGCAGTAGCAGAATTTATAAATTGCCTCAAATAAACGAAAGCATGGAAAAAGCTCCCTTTGTAACGGAGAATGAAAAGAAAGCCTTCTGGCATGCAACTTCTCATGTGCTGGCAGATGCGGTCAAGAGATTATGGCCAGATGTCAAGTTGGGCATAGGCCCCGCCATTGACGAAGGATTCTATTATGATTTTGACAAGAAGGTTCCTTTCACAGCAGAAGACTTGGTTAGGATAGAAGCTGAGATGAAGAAGATTGTCAAGGATGACAAGCTATTCAAGGATGTTTTAATGCCAAGGAAAGATGCTGAGAAATTCCTCTCAAAAGAGCCGTACAAGCTTGAACTTCTCAAGGACATAACAGACAAGGAAATAAGTTTCCGCCAGCATGGTGCTTTCATTGATTTATGCAATAATACTTTGTTAAAATCAGCAGGGCAGATCAAGGCGTTCAAATTACTCAACATGGCTGCAGCCTATTGGCGCGGAGACCCAAAGAAAGGACAGATGCAGAGAATATACGGTATCTCATTCCCAGAAAAAGAAATGCTTGAGGAATTCATGAAGAGGAAGGAAGAAGCGGAGAAAAGGGACCACATTAAACTTGGAAAGCAATTGGATTTGTTTGGGCTTTATCCAGAAACAGTTGGCTCCGGACTTGCCCATTGGCACCCAAAAGGGGCAATTACGCGCAATATAATAGAAAATTTCTGGAAAAGCGAGCACGAAAAAAAAGGATACAAATATGTTTACACGCCGCACATAGGAAATATTAATTTATGGAAAACATCTGGGCACTGGGCACACTACAGGGAGTCAATGTATCCGCCGATAAAAATTGACGAAATAGAATACCTGTTGAAACCAATGAGCTGTCCGTTCCATATTCAGATTTTCAAATCAAAAAGCAGAAGCTATAGGGAGCTTCCGCTGAAATTATGTGAGTTGGGAACTGTTTATAGATATGAGGCATCTGGCGCTCTGCACGGATTGGTAAGAGTGCGAGGCTTTACGCAGGATGATGCACACATTTTCTGCACTCAGGAGCAATTGGAAGGAGAAATCACTAACGTCCTTGATTTGGCGTTGTTCATGCTACCAAGTTTTGGATTTAAAGAATATGTCATAGAGCTCTCAGTCAGAGATCCAGAAAACAAAGAAAAATATCTCGGTTCAGAGAAAATATGGGAAACTGCAGAGAAAGCCCTGACGAAAGCACTGGAAAAGAAGAAACTGCAGTTCAAGCGCGCAGAAGGCGAAGCTAAATTCTACGGGCCAGCGATTGATATTAAACTAAAAGATGCAATAGGAAGAACATGGCAGTGTACAACCATACAGGTTGATTTCAATCTGCCTGAGAAATTTGATTTGAATTATGTTAGCGAGGACAACAAACAGCACAGAGTAATTATGGTTCATCATACAGTTCTTGGCTCAATGGAACGATTCATGGGGTGTCTTATAGAACATTATGCGGGTGCTTTCCCTGTTTGGCTTGCTCCTGCTCAGGTTAAATTACTAACCTTTACAGACAGGAACCAGAAATATGCTGAGAAGATTGAAGCTGAACTGAAGAAAGCTGGCTTGCGAGTAGAGACTGATTACGAAAACAACACTGTCGAATACAAGGTAAGGGCAGCTGAGATGGAAAAAATCCCATACGTTTTGGTATTAGGGGACAAGGAAGAGGAAAAAGGCACAGTTGCAGTCAGAAAGAGGGGCACGCAGAAAGTCCAGTTCGGCGTAAAGCCGGCAGATTTCATAAAGCAGATTAAAGAAGAGATCGAGAAGAAAGCATGAATAAAATTTCTAGCGCACAAAGAAAGAAAATTCTGAAATTTGCAGAAGAAGAGTACAAAAATAATGATGTTAACCATGATTTTAGGCATGCTAAACTGACAGCAAGATTGGCGTTATCGCTTGCAAAGCAGGAAGGCGCAGATGAAGACATTTGTGAAATTGCCGGATTATTGCATGATGTTGCACATAGAATTTCAAAGAAAAATCATGCTGCGATAGGAGCAAGCAAAGTTAAACAATTTCTTAAGAAAATAAAAGTTGACGCAGAAATTGCAAACAGAATTTGTTGCGCGATGAGCCACCACAACGAGCGCTCATACAAAGCTCACAAAGGCGCAAAAGCAAAGGAAGAAAAAGTTGTCTTTGATGCAGATAGGTTGTTGGCCCTTGGACCGATAGGGTTTTGCAGGGATTTTACATATTGTATTTTGTATGCAAAAATGCAGCCATACGATGCTGTTTTAGATGGAGAAAATTATGTTTTAACCAGATATAAGCAACTAAAAACAAAAAGCGCGAGAAGAATTGGAAAGAAAGCTCAAGAAGTAATGGAAATATTTTACAAAGTTTTTAAAAGCCAATACAAAAATGGTTGAAATGGAAGAAGTTGCCCCAAAAGTGTTTAAGATTGTTGAGCCGAAGTACAAGAATAATGTCTACTACATAGACGATACAAAGAAAATACAGATTGATGCTTCTGTTGATCTTGACAAGCCTGTTGATGTGCTTGTTTTGACTCACTGCCACGTGGACCATATTCTGAAAGCAGCTGCAATCAAGAGGAAAAATCCGAATTGCACCATTGCAGCTTCCGAGGAAGCCGCGGTACACATCAAAAACATGGATGAAGTCACTCTGGTCAAGGAAGCTGGAGAAGATGTTGAGCGCTTCAGGGTTGATTTAGTATTAGATAATGGTGCTAAGCTGTTTACTGGAGAATACAAATTAGCGGTATTAAAAGTCCCAGGCCACACTTCAGGCGATATTGCTCTTTACGATCCTGCAAAACAAATCCTGTTTTCAGGAGACTGCTGGCTCGGTGGCGATTCAACTGGAAGATGGGATTTACCGACCGGAAATCTGCGAGAATTGAAAAAATCAGTTGATATTTTGAAAGCCCTTAAGGTTAAGGTTCTGTGCACTGGGCACTCCTACTGAAGAGAATACATAACGCTTAAAAATCAAATAAGTTGACTGGATTGCAATGGCGATGTCTACACCGCAACAAGTTTACGTGGCAGAAATGCCACCTAAAAAATACACGATGCTTTTGTCGAAGGATGGAATTCCAATAAAGCACGATTTAGATGAAGATATGCATGCAGAGACATATGCAATAATGTGCGCAACAGCGTACATGTCTGCAGAGAGGCTTAATTCAGAGTTGAATGAAAAAATGCCAAATGCTGTCAAAGTAGATTCTTTAGAAGGTTTGATAACAATAACTCCCGAGGGCAATAATTTGCTAGCAGTTTATGAGCCCAAAAAAGCTAGCCAATCCAAATAATTTTCTTTTTTGAGGTCAAGCCCCTTATTATTTTTACATTCTTGCCGAATTTCTTTGACAAGAATTTTATCAGTTCGATATTTGCTTTGTTGTTCTCTGCCGGAGCTGCAACTTCTACAACAAGTTCGGAATCAGTCTCAGAAACAATCCTTGTTTTTGGGGAGTTTGGCTTTACGCGGACTGTTTTGGTTTCAAGCATGATTCCACACTATCGGCCAGACTATTAAACTCATCCACAGTATCCCCATAACCTAATCCTCTTATCCCAGATACAATTTCTTTTCGTGGAAGCCCGGCAGCTTTTATTGCATCACGCATGATGCCAGAAGCATCTTTTTCTAAATCTAATTTGTCGCATATGTCTGATACGCTCCTGTTGAATGGATCAATAACAGCGAAATAAACTGCCTTTTGCTGCAGCCAGGATAATTTTTCATGTTCTTCGGAAAATTTCTTTGCGCCCGCAACATATGCTTGAAGACCATCAGCACCAAAGAATCTTGCATGATACCAGCCAACTACTTTATCCCATTTGAACAGCTTTATTGTTTCAGGAAAGTATCTTGCAATCCTTTCCCTGCTCATTATGAAGTCTGCATAGATATACTCATTTTTGCCTACTAGAAGCATTTCTGCGATTGTTGCGCAGTTACAAACATGCGTGCGATTTACATCAGACATGCCTAAATAGAAAGAGATATATTCTAAAAACTTCGCTTGCGTTCATGAACAAACTGTTGGCTGTTTTACTGATGTTCTCTTTGATTCTCTTTAGCGGGTGCATAAGCGGTAATATCGCAAATACGAATAGCACAAGTACGGATAACTGTGCAAAAATAGTTACCGAATTGCCTAAAATAATATCCGCAAACACGGAAGGTGCACGGGCTTTTGAAGTCGCAAGAGTTGTTGACGGCGATACGCTTGCATTAGCAGATGGAAGCAAAGTTAGATTGGATGGAATAAACACGCCAGAGCACAACGAGCATAATTTTGCCGAAGCAGCGCAAAACATGGAAAATCTCGTTTTGAACAAAAACGTTTATTTGCAAAAGGATGTTTCTGACACTGACAAATACGGGCGCAAATTAAGGTATGTTTTTACAGATAGTAAATTTGCAAATGCTGAGCAGGTTTCATCCGGTTTGGCTTCAAGCTTTGTTTATCCGCCAGACACAAAATATCAGGACTTGTTTGATTGCCTGGAAAAAGAGGCAAGGCAAAAGCAGCTTGGCATGTGGAAAGGCTATGGTGCAAACCTTTACAACATTTCAATCAGCATAAACCAGAATCCAGACACTTCCAAAAATCCGAATGATGAATCTATCGTGATAAAAAATAACGGTGCAGAGATAAACATGGATGGCTGGCAGATGAAGGATGAGGCAACACACATTTACACTTTCAACAATACCATGCTTGGAACTGGGGAATCAGTCACGATACATAGCGGCAAAGGCAGCGATTCCGGGAATGTTCTGTATTGGGACCTTGATACAACTGTGTGGAACAATGATGGCGACACAGTTTTCATAAGGGATTCAGAAGATAATCTGGCGGCTATTTACGAGTACTAAGCTTTTCCCTTACATAAGGAAACCTGTTGATGTGCCCGCATTCCTTGCAGGTATATTCAACTGCCCTTGTTTTCTTGTTTGTTTTGACAGAAACATTCCTGCCTGGCTGCAGAAACTTGTAGCATTTGTGGCAAAACTTGCGCCTTTGCTCCCTAGTTAGCCTGACTGCAAATTTCATGGCAAGCTTTCTTGCAAGGAAAATATATCTTGATGCCCTAGTAAGATTGTGCTCTCTTGCAGCCTTGCCAGCTTCCCTGAAAAGTATGCCTATCCTCTCAGAGGCAATGTGCTGCATCTCAGTTTTGTCTATCATGATTTAAATTAGAAAAAGGTGGTATAAAAATAGATAGGCTTATCGCTCTCGTCTTATTTCCTCGTTTATATTTTCCATAAGTTTTTGGAGATGGTCGACTCTAGAAAATACTGCCATTGAAAATCTATATCCTTGTTGCTCAATACTGGAAAGTACTTCATTTAATTTTTTAATCGCCTCATAACTAATGCGTATCTTTTCTAAAATGGGCTTGGCTTTTGCTGCTAATGCTTTATGCTTTTTTCTGTTGCCATCCCTAGCCAAACTGTTGCGAAATTCCTCTTCTTTCAATTCTGACTCAGCAAAAACTATGTTTATCCCAGCAGCTTGAAGATCATACGCTTCATCCAAGAGACTTTTTATTTCTGCTATTATTTTAGTTTCAGTTGCTTCAGTTTTTAATTCGGTTTTTGCCCATTCACGTAATTTTTCCAATTCATCCTTGCCTAATTTTAATTTGAGGATATCTCCTTCCTGCTGCCCTTCCGCATAATCTCCAAATATCGGAATTTTAACTTGTATCATGTTTCACCCATAGAATTGAATTAGTGATTTTAATTCGCCACCAATTTCGTGCAATGAGTTAGAATGTGTATATACAATACGTGAGAACTTGTAATCTTGAAATTCTATTTTTTTAAGCTCTGTTGCTAATGCCTCAATTTCTTTCAAAACAGCTTTTATCTCTGGCAGAACGGATTCCAAATATTTTATTTCTTTTAAGTGCTCTGCTTTTGGCTTAGGAGGCGCTTTGCCGACGTACTCATATTCAGTCCAATAACAATTTTTTTCAAGATTTTCTGCTTCGCCTAGCAGCTCTTCAATCTTTTCAAGTATTTGGGTTTCTGTTTTGCGGCCCTCTAGCGTCTTTTTGGCCCACGCTTGCAAAGAAACGAGCTCATCTCTTCCAACTTTCAGTCCTCTGACAGAAATGGTATTGGTCATATACTTTATTAGATAATACGATATATTTAATATATCTTTCTACAGTTCAAAAATGTGGCAAGTTCTGCAATTAATCTCTTATTAATTTAATTTGGCTGCCGAGCAGCAAGCTAAGGTTGGCGCCTGTTTCTTTTGTTTCTTCATCTAAATCAATGCGCTTTTGGCTGCGAATCAAGGCAGCTTGGCTTTTGTCCAGGTTTTCCTTTTCGTGTTCCAGCTTTCGAATCTCTGTATTAAGTGCGGCTTCCTTACTGCCTGCTTCAGAATTTTTGATTTGTTCTTGCAAGCTGGCTTCCCCATCCTTTAATTTATCATGCCGGGCCAGCCAGTCCTGCAGGTACGTTTTTGTAAGCACGTTTATGGCGCTTAATGCCTGGCTGCGCCGCTTATCCTTTGCATAAACCCTGCCTGCTTCTATCTCGGTCTTTAATTTTGTAAGAACATCCCCGAACTTGAAGTCAGTATCTTTGGAAATTGTATTTACTAAATCATCAGAATAATGTTCTATGAGCTTTTTATGGTGTGGATTGTCCCACGCTATTTTTCGCAGAGGCGCATCAAGTGCGGAAAAAATTCCATGTATTTCATCACCCAGCAACTTTGCTTTTGCCTGAACGTCCCCGAGCTCTGCTTCAAGCCTTTGCTTTTCCAGAAATGCTGGGCTTTGCAAATGCTCTGACAAATCCTGATTTGCTTTTGTTGTCCGTTCATTTATGTCTTTCAAGCTAGTTTCAACTTCCCTCAACTCTGTTTCCAGTTGCTGCGCCTGCTCGATCTTTTGCATTAGCTTTGTAATTTTTTCCTTAGCTTTGGAAAGCTCAGTCAATTTATTTTCCTGATAGTATTTTCTAAGATCCTGCAGCACCCCATCTATATCTTGCAGGCACTTTTTGGTAGAAGACGTATGTTCTGTGAAAAATTCATTTGCTATAATAAAAGAGCGGTTGCTTGAGGACATGAAAGAGTCTAAAGCAGAATTGGTGTTTTGAATAAAATTTGAAAAATCATCGGGAGAATCCGGAAATCTTAGGGATTTGAGAAGGTTTTCAGTTGCTGTGATGAATGCTGCACGATTTCCTTCAGCAACAGCCGCGTTTTGCGCATATAATTGTGGGTATCTTGGCTGCGCACTTTTTAAGGAACTGCAGGACTGCTCGCACATCTTTACGGCATTCAAAAATCTTGGTTTTCCATTTTCTAGAACAAGCTCTGTGCTGTGCCTGATATTTGCTTCTTTCTCTGCAAACCACTCCTCCAATTTTGATGTCTGTATGGCTTGCTCTTGAGGCATCTCTTCGTGCTTTGGTTTTTCAGTAAAAATGCCTTTCAGAAAATCCACAATTCCCATAGCATATTATTGGAGATGTAATGGCTTAAAGGGTTTGTTAGTGGATACTAATAAGATATAAAAGTACTAGCAGTTTTCTGCCTTTCCCGACCCGTGACGGGTCAGTACACGACAAAACGTTACCAGGATTAACTTCTGCGTTCGGAACGAGAGCAGGTTTTGCCCTGGTACTTTGACCGCTAGCAATTTGAGCTCCGCGAGCCACTTTTTAAAGCTTTTCCTAACCTAAACTTTTATATAAGCGGCAGAATTAATGCTATCATGGCCGCATCGATTTTACCAGACCTTAGTGGGATGCAACGAAGGATTACAAACCCGAAGATTAAGCTTCCTTCAATGCCAGGAATACCTAATAATCACGAGATTGCTCCCAATTTAAGGAGCATGTCTTATGGCTCGAGAAAGCTTGAGTTAAAATTGAAGGAAAAGCCGAAAAATTCAATCATAATCGAAGGTTTCCCAGGTTTCGGTTTTGTTGCAACAATTGCAGTTGAGTTTTTGATGGATCATCTGAAGATGCACTCTATAGGCTCGTTCTGGTCGCCAAGGCTGGCGCCAATTGCCTTCGTGCACGGAAAAAGAGTAGTGCAGCCTTTGGAAATTTTCCACAATGATAAGTACAACATAATTGTTCTGGAAGCTGTTACGGGTGTCGCAGGTATGGAATGGGAAGTCACCGACGCCTTGCTTGATTTGTACAAGAAAGTCAATGCGAAGGAAATCATATGCATAGAGGGCATAGGGTCTGAATCGGATAAAACGGAACCGAATACATACTATTATACAAACTGCGAAGAAAAAAAGAAAAGATTCGAAGCACTCGGCATAAACCCTGTGAAAGATGGTATTATTTTTGGTCCCGCTGGCGCATTGATGCTTAAAGCTGAAAAGAACTGCAATGCATCATTCATCTTTGCAGAAACACATTCAAACCTGCCAGATAGCAAGGCAGCAGCAAAAATCATAGAAGCCCTGGACAAATATCTGGGCTTGAAGATTGATTATCGGCCTTTGCTGAAGAAAGCCGAAGGCTTTGAAGAACAGTTGAAAGGCATGATGGAGCAGGCAAAGGAAGCAGGCGCAGTAAAGAAAGCAAAGGATGATGAGCAGCGCTACATCGGCTAGATTCCAAACAGTTCTTTTACGTTTTTGTTCGTTATTTCTATAACTTTTTCTTCCGGAATTTTCTTTATTTTAGCAATTTCCTTTACAACCAAGGAAATGTTTGCAGGCTCATTTCTTTCACCCTTCACAGGGCCCATGACTGGTGAATCTGTGTGCAAAACAAACGTGCTGAGCGGAAATTCTTTAAGATATTCCAGCGTTTCTGTCCAATTAGATATGTTCGCACCTACTGCAATTTTGTAGCCAAGCTTTACAGCTTCCCTGGCTTCCTCAATTTTGCCTGAAAAACCGTGAAGAATTGCTTTCTTTGCTTTGTATTTCTTCAGCAAGTCTATAACTGCTGAGGTTGCCCTGCGTGAATGAGTGTTTACTGGCAAGTTCATGTCATTTGCCAAGTCTATCATTTTTCTAAAAGTTTCCTGCTGCCTTTTCTTAGTCTTATCAAAATCGCCTGATTTTTCAGCCCACATGTAATCCAGGCCGCATTCGCCGATGCAAACAAGATTCTTTTGCTTCCTGATGAAGGAAATTTCAGCATCTATCTCTTTGTCTGTCAGCAAATGGACTTTTGCGGGATGGATTGCCAGCCCTGGGAAAATAAATGTTGGATATTTTTTGCATAATTCGAGAACTTTCCTGTTTGATTCAGGTTCTTCACCAACGTCAACAATGCCTGAAAGGACTTTCTTCGCCCTTTCAATTACATTGGCTCTATCTTTGTCAAAGCTTTCGTCATAAAGATGGCAGTGCACATCGAAAGGTTTCATATCAACTTACCACGGGCAGTTTTTTTCGAATACGAAATTAGTATGGTCTAATCTATCCGTTATGGAGTAGCCAAATTTCTTCAAATAATTTTTGATTGGATTGACATTAAAGGATTCTATGACTAAAATGGGGTTATTATTTGTTAAAAGTTGTTTAGCACCTTTTAAGGCATGCAATTCTGCACCCTCAACATCGATTTTGATTAGATCCGCCTTTCGTACAATGTTGTCTAACGCAATGGTTTTAATCCGTTCTGTTTTGCGCGATTTAGTATAAAAAGAAGAGCTGCCCAAATTCAGCTCACAGTGAATTATTTTATTGCCCGCTTTTTCGTATGCAGCAGCATTTACCAATTTGACATTATTTAAACAGTTCATCGAAACATTTGTGTTAAGCTGATTAAAAGTACTCTTGACCGGCTCAAATGCAACTACCTTTTTGAAATTCTTAGATAACAAAACGGAATATCTGCCGATATGTGCCCCTACGTCTACAAAAAAGTCACCTTTTTTATTCAGCAAGAATTCAGTTGTTTCAGCTTCATAGTATTTGGTGAGGTGTACATAATCGGTTGTCTTGCGCCTGCACTTAAATTTGTAGCTATGAAGTGCAACTTCGGATTCGGGCACCTTGTCTAAAGTCACTAAGAGTAGAGCAATCTCATATAATATTGCAAGCTTAATTAGTGACAATAACTTTCTTTTGTGTTGCACTTTTATTTTGTTCATACGAGTGCCCCGGGACAGATTTCCACGCGCGTCAAACGGTTTCATTTCCGATACTTGACCTCAGCTTCTTTCATGTGCTTTTGAATATCTTTTTCTAAATTGATATGTAGTCTATTTGCTAATTGTATGATTTCAAAGAAAACATCAAGGGTTTTGTGCCTTAGGCGCTTGCCTTTCTTGATAAATTTAGCATCCTTTTGAAAGAACTTCATTATCTGCTCTTTTGGTGTTTTGTTAAAACCAAGCTTTTTTTCAAATGCCTTAACACTTTGCTGAATTTTCATGTTATGAACTGCCCCCGGCAGGGATTGAACCTACGGCCTCCCGTTCTTTCGCAATATCTGGTACGAAACGGGCGCTCTACCGCTGAGCTACGGAGGCATCAAAAAGGCTTTATGCTTACCCTTTTTTAATCTAATGGGGTGCTAATGGGCAGCGCTGAAAAGCCAATGCTTTTCGCTAGTCCATTTTCAATGGGGGAGCTGTATAAAGACCTGCTTCAGCAGGCTGGGAAGCAGATAGAGCTTGCAGACCATATGCTCTATGTCACCTATCCGCTTGTTCAGGAGATGAAGTTTCTCTTGTCGATAATGGAGCGTGTCACCTGTGCGGCGCGGCTTGCAGTACAATCTATGCTTGAATATGAGTATTATTACAAGAGGATTGATGCGTACAACAAGACATTCGTCTCCGAAATAAGCATTTACAAGAATAAGGTTGAACAAAGGTATAAGATGGATGTAAGATACTTCAGGCTATTCCAGAAGCTGATGGACATACAGAAATTTGACAAGGAATCGATGTTTAAGTTCAAGAAGGGCGATAAGTATATACTCTCCACATCAGAGTATAGCATGTCAGTCCTTGACCTGGAATTGGTCAAAAAATGCTCGAACAGGACGAAAAAGTTTGTTGCAGATGTTACAAGAATAGTGCAAACCGAAAGTTTGCAGAATCGGACTTCCGTTTAATAGTTAAAAATGTTAAGCCATGAATTTGTAGAGGTTGAGGAAAAGCTGAGGTTTGCGGACTACCTTCTTCACAGGGAGCCCTGCTATCCTGAAGCTGCTGTTAAGCATATACTGCAGGCAGCCAACACGCTGGTCACGCTTCACCTGAAACTGCCAAAAACAGCTAACATAAGCCCTATTTTGGCAAGCCAGAAACTATCTTTGGGGAACAAGGAAGAGAAGAGTTTTGCCGAGGCATATTTGGATTTATGGAAACTTTCCATCAGGCCTTTAATCATGCGGGCGGATGCCGAAAACGCTTATAAAGCCACCAAGGCGTTTTTGGACGTGGTCAAGAGGGCCTACGGGCCAGCTTGATGTCCTATGAACAAAGAAGAAGTGTACGTCGTCGATACTTCCATTCTGATTGAACGGCAAGTTTCGGACCTGATTAAAAAAGAGAAGATTAAAGGCAAGATAGTCATACCTCTTGCAGTTCTTGCGGAATTAGAGCACCAGGCAAACACAAACCAGTCCGAAGGCTTTCTTGGGTTGGAAGAAATTAAGGAGCTGAGGAAACTGGCTGAAGATAAGATTATTTCTCTTGAGTATGCAGGCCAGAAGCCTGTCGAGGCCTACATAAAAGGCGCAAGACAGGGAGCGATGGATGATCTCATACGTGAAGTTGCCGTGCAGAAAAAGGCAATTTTAATCACAGCAGACAGGGTGCAATCGCTTGTAGCAGAAGCCATGGGCGTTGCTACGATGCTCCTGGCGCCTTTGCCGAACAAGACTGTTGGCAAGCTGGAGATTGAGAAGTTCTTTGATGACAAGACCATGTCTGTCCATATTAAGGAAAACACGTTGCCTTTTGCAAAAAGGGGCAAGCCGGGCGACTGGAAATTTGAGATGCTGCAGAAAACACCGTTAACAGGCCACGATATAAGATTACTAACATCTGATATTATAGAAAAGACAAAGATTTCCGAGAATGCTTTCATCGAATTGAACAATTCTGGCGTTACAATTGTGCAGTTCAAGAATTACAGGATAGTAATTACAAAACCGCCGTTTGCAGACGGCTGGGAGCTGACAGCAGTCAAGCCAATTGTGATTTTAGAAACTAAAGATTATAATTTGTCGCCAAAGTTGCAGGAAAGATTGGAAAAAGGCGCTGCAGGAATACTGATTTCAGGAGCTCCTGGTTCTGGCAAGACTACATTTGCATCTGCACTTGCAAAATTATATTTGAAAGACGGAAAAATTGTGAAGACGATTGAGAGCCCGAGGGACTTGCAGGTTCCGGATGAAGTTGTGCAGTACTCTAAAAATCTGGGAAACAGGGATGACATTCATAATGTCCTGCTTTTGACAAGGCCAGATTACACTTTTTTTGATGAAATGCGTGTAACTGAGGACTTCAGGCTTTATGCTGATTTGAGATTGGCAGGAATTGGCCTTGTTGGCGTTGTTCACGCTACAAACCCGATTGATGCGGTGCAACGTTTTGTTGGCCGTGTGGAATTGGGCATGATGCCATCTATTATAGACACAGTAATTTTCATAGAGAATGGAGCTATTGGAAGGGTTCTAGAACTGAGCATGAAAGTCAAAGTGCCGACAGGCATGGTAGAAGCAGACTTGGCAAGGCCTGTTGTTGAAGTAAGGGATTTCGATACAAATGAATTGGAATTTGAAATGTATACTTACGGCGAGCAGACAGTGATTGTGCCAATCAAGAAAAGGGGACGAGAATCCCCAGCACATGGCGGCACGATGCACGCCGGCGCAATTAGCTTTAAGGTAAATGAAGAAAAGAAATACATCAGTTTCTACTTTTCAAGAAATGTCAAAGAAGTCACGCTTGAAGTGGATGGCAAGCAAGTTGCAAGGCTGTCTGTTCCAAGAAGCGGGGAAGTCAAGCTGCACAAGAAGTCAAAGCTGGGAAGGATAGCTTTGGACGCTTTGATAAGGAAGGCAGAAATCAGGTTTAGTTCTGCTTAAGGAAGTTTTTAACAAAACCAGGATTATCAAGTTTCATCTTTAAGTATTTCCTGTCTGCTTCTAACATTTTCTTCATTTTTCTCATCGGCAAAGCATCCACTTTGCCAGACTTGAATCCATCAGGCCCTGCTTCCAAATAGAGAATCTTGAATATCGGGCTGACTGTAGGTGTGAATTCGGCTGCTTCCAAATGTGCATATGTTAAACATTCGATGCCTTTTTCCATCGGCATTTCTATACAGTCGCATGGAGTTTCATAATTTGGGCCACCGAAGTGCTGAATCCATTTCTTAATTGTAGGATCTGCAGTTTTAGAACCTGTGCCCATGTTGCAGAAAGGCACAACCACGCGATAAATATCCGAGTTTCCTATAACGTTAACATCTATTGCATAAATGGCTGGACCGAAAGCGTCTATGCCTGCAACCATAACACCGACATTTAATGATTCTGTTGAGCTTCTTTTTTGTCCTCTGAATGTTTTGTGGTCTATTTCTTTTTGTAATTGAGTGTAAACACTGTATGCGGTCTCTTTAACCATCGGTTGCGTATACTGAGCAATATCTCGTTTCGCATTCAAGAATGCATCATAAGAAGTGTTTAGCGTGCCGGCGCTGGCGAAAATTATATTTTGTGCAAGCATCTCTATTTTTCGCGTGTTATCAGAGGCTTCGGCACCTTGCATGCTTCTGACATCTTGAGAGCCAAGCATCCAAGTTTTTTTACAGTCTTTTCCAGCAATAATACAATCGAGTGTCATTTGTATACTCAACTAAACTAATAGTTTTTTAAAGCTTGCCATATTGTAAATAGCTGTATTGTTTTGTTTGGGATATTTTGCTTTCGTAATTCAATTAGATGCTGCGATATCAAAAAGCTTATATTGTTGTGTAATTCATCAGTAAAAACAGAGGTACACAATGGGAATATTTGATAGTCTAAAGAAAACTTTTACAACCAAAGAATCTGACGTTGAGCTTGGCGAAGATTACGTTGAACTCGAAGCCGATATAAAAGACCAGCCTTCAAAGGTAGTGGTAAGGCCCTTTACGTTGGAGAAATTTGAAGACATAAAGGAAATCTTACTTGGCGTGAGGGAAGGTTTTACTATTTCAATCATAAACATAGAACCCTTGAAAGATAAGGACCTAGCGGAACTCAAAAGGGCAATCGACAAGATAAAGAAGACTGTCGAGGCGAACCAAGGGGATATTGCCGGTTTCGGCGAGAATTTCCTAGTCGTCACACCAAGCTTCGCAAAAGTCTGGAGAGCAGGCCAGAACAAGCCAGCAGAAAAGCTCCCAGGCGAAGACGCTTCTCTTGACGAGGAATTGTAGTAACACACCTTTTTATACCCCTTCTTTTTTATTTAATTATGGCAATGGATGCAGGAACACTTGTAATTTGGGCTACAGTTTTAGGTTTGTTAGTAGGTGTTATCTGGAGCTTGAAGTACATTGTTGTAATAGATAGGCGCATAGAAAGAATGGAAGAGCACCTTGACAAGATAATGCACAAGCTGGATATACGCAAGAAACGCTGATGCAATACCTGTTTGAATTGTCTGGTGAAAATCCAGAGCTGGCCCTAGAAGAGCTAGCTGCACTTTTTTATCCTTCTAAATTTGTTTTAATTAAAAAATTTGACAATTTTGTCATTTTGGAATCAAGCCTTTCTGAAATCAAAGTCAAGGAGCTTGCAGAGAGGTCTGCATTCCTGCACTCTGCAGCTTTTTTGGTAACAAAGCTGAAGTCCCTTTCGCTGAATGAGCTTGGCAACGTCAAGTGGGCTTTTGTAAAAATCCCTTTTTGCGTGCGCGCCATTGACTTGACAGGAAATCAGATGTCTATGCTCGAGGCAAGGCTGGCAGGACCAATTTATGATTATTTTGTGCAGAAAAAGGATGGCGAGATTCCACTAGTTTCTATGGAAAAGCCGAAAACAACTGTGCTTTTTGTCATAACAAACAAGGAAATTTATGTGACAAAGATGCTTTGGAAAGTTTCCAAAGGCCGTTTCAAGAAAAGGGAGCCGATGAAGAAGCCAGCTTTCCATCCAACCACTTTGAAGCCGAAGCTTGCAAGATTGCTTGTGAACTTGTCAAGAGCAAAGAAAGGCTATATTTTGCTGGATCCTTTCTGCGGCACAGGTTCAATTTTGATAGAAGCCGCGATACTTGGATGCAAGCCAATCGGTGTTGACTTTGACGCAATAATGATTAAGGGCAGCAGGAAGAATACTGCTTTTTACAATGTAAAAGCCCGTTTGATGGAAGGCGATGCAACAAAATTAACAAAGATTTTGAAACCAAATTCTGTTGATGCAATTGCAACAGACCCGCCGTATGGCAGGTCGACAAGGATTGGGGCCAAGAACATCAATGTTTTATACAAAGATTTCATGTCTTCAGCCCACAAAATTTTGAAAAAGAAAAAGTTTGTTGCACTTTTGTACCCGGATTCCATAAATGCGAAAAAGCTGATGAACAAGAAGCAGTGGAAAATCATATTTGAAACAAGCATGTTTGTGCATGGTGGTTTGACTAGAAAATTCCTCATTCTGCAAAAGCGCTAAGCCTTTAAACTTAAATTTTTATTTCTAATCATGCAGAAAAAGTTCACACAAAAAAGACTTAAGCAATACAAGAACGCTGGCTATCGCGTTGTTGGCGAGCATCAACATAGCGGAGTTGAGGTCTGCCGATGGGCAAAATCAGTCATGCGCGGCGGGCGTAATTGTTACAAGTCCGTTTATGGCGTTTCTTCACACAGATGCCTGCAGATGACGCCGACTCTGGATTTCTGCACGTTTTCATGCAAGTTCTGCTGGAGAACATTTGGCAAGGATAGATTCAAATCGCATGCCAAGTGGGATAATCCAAAAGAAATCATCAATGAAGCAATAGAAGCGCAAAGGGACTTGATGAGTGGCTGGAAGGGCAATTCCAAAACAACATTGCAGCAGTATAAGGAAGCTCTGAATCCAGTGCACTTTGCAATTTCTCTGGATGGCGAGCCAACTTTGTATCCGAAAATTGCAGAACTAATAAAAGAAGTCAGGAAAAGAGGGATGACTGCTTTCCTTGTGACAAACGGCACCGTTCCTGGCAGATTGCAGGAACTATTAAGGAAAAAAGCAGAGCCAACTAATCTATACATCTCAGTTTATGCAACGAATCCTGCGGATTATGAAAAAATTGCAAATCCATTCATAAAAAATGCCTGGGAAAATGTCCTTAAGTCATTAGAATTGATGAAAAAATTCAAATGCAGGACGATTTTCAGGATGACGTTGGTCAAAGGACTAAACCTGAAAGATGCTGAAGGCTGGGCCAAGTTAATCAACATGGCGCAGCCGAAATTTGTGGAGTTCAAGGGTTATACCTGGCTTGGCGAATCAAGGAAAAGATTGAAGGCAGAGGATATGCCAACCATGCAGGAACTGGAGAAGTTTGCAAAAGAAATTGTGAAATTGACTGGTTATGTGATTAAGCACAAGGATCCAATCAGCAGAGTTATTGTTTTTGCAAGAGATGAGAAAGTTTGGAAGCATAATCTGGCGGAAATTGAGGAGCAAAACTATAAAATTGCAAAATTAGATATAAAGAATAAGGTGAGGTTTGTTGGTTAAGATTTCTATCTGTCCGAAATGCAAGAGCCCAGATATAAGGCTGTCAAACTCTGCGGCAGGCATGTTCCTCCCAGAACAATGGGTTTGCGACAAGTGTGGCTATGAAGGTTACATGATTCTGGAAATTGACGTTAAAGATAAGGAAAAATTCAAAGCATAATTTATTTAAAACGTTACTTCTTTGAAAAGTCATGAAGAACACTGAGTGCATCATCTACATCACAACCAAGCGCGGCAGCACGCAGACCTTCCGCAAGGTCGCGGACGGATGGGAGCAGACAAGCTCGACCGGACGTGTCTTTCCGATGACCGCCGAGCAGGTGCTATCACACATCCTACCGCCCCTCGCCGCCGACAATCCTAAGTGTCAGGTCAGGGTGGGGGAGAAGAAGCCATGAAGAATGTCTACAAACTCCTCATAGTGTTTGCGGTTGCAATAATACTTATTTTTGCGTTCGTGGCTTTGCGTAACAAGCAAAGCACAGATTTGAGCAGCAAGGCTTTGAATATATCTGAAAAAGATGAGAATGTCCTGCAGTTCAAGGGAACATACCAAAATTCTACAACAAATGTTTCGATGCTGACAGCTGCGCAGATAAAAGAGGAAGCAAAAACCTATCCAGCGATTTACGGAAATCTTCCTGAAAAAACACTTTACAAAGTCACATACTCTGCCAACGATACGGGTTTGTTGTTGATTGTTGATGCTGAAAACGAAACGGTTTTGAAGGAATTCAGCACATCTGCAGAATCTCTAAGATAAATTTATATATGCGCTTTTCTATGGTTTGAGTATGAGTAAGGCCACTATATTATTACTTGCCGGGCTAGTTTTGCTCTTGGCAAGCATAAGCGCGGCAGAAGCCGCAGTTCCTCAACTAATAACCATTCAAGGTAGATTAAGAAATGCCACAACCTTGGCGCCTTTAGTTGGAAATTATGATGTTAATTTTACAATCTGGGACGATGCAACAGCCGGCAACATGTTGTATAACGAAACACAATCCATAATACCTGATCAATTTGGAATTTTTCAGATTTTATTGGGCAGCATAAACACATTAAACCTTCCTTTTAACCAGCAATATTATTTGCAGCTTTCAGTAAATGGTTCTATACTATCTCCAAGACATTCCATGACATCATCAGCATATACATACAGGTCAGGTGTTTCGAATGATGTGCAATGCACCAATTGCGTAAACACAACCAAAATTGCAGACGATGCTGTGACATTTGAGAAATACAATTGCGTGAATGTAACCTGTTCAGGTAGTCCTTTTGGCTATGTTACGGATTTTAACGCTTCCGGAATATGTGATGACAAAGACGGCTGTACGCTTAGGTTATCATACTACCCAAATTTTCTTATTCCACCTTGGCGTGCTGCGGCATGGGGTTACTTAGGAACACGTGGCTCAGATTGGGTTTCCATGGTTTTGCAAGGTGGTGGGGTGTTCAGAACTTATACTGGAACATTTGGTAATTTGGCATCTGAAACAATAATCGAGAACAACGGCTCTGATTGCATAATGTATGATGATGGCATATCACTAGGTAATTTCTCTGTGAACTGTCCAACAAGCCCCAAATCTTGTAGCTATTGGGTTTGTGATTAGATATCGTTTTCATAATTTAAAGCAAATATTTATATAGTAATACTAGGTAATATTTTAGAAGATAAAAGAGGATTAAGTATTACTAAGTAATATGAAAGAACGTATTTCCGCAACCGTTGATAAAGAAGTAATTGAGATAATTG
This sequence comes from uncultured Candidatus Woesearchaeota archaeon, assembly GCA_903864915.1. GTDB lineage: Archaea > Nanobdellota > Nanobdellia > UBA10117 > UBA10117 > CAIPHS01. Next base: position 113,802 of record CAIPHS010000007.1, on the reverse strand, counting down.
AGACATTATTAAAAAATAAGAAATATCGAAATAAATCTCACGTTATTGAAACTGCTATTCATTTATTGAAGGAGAAAGAAAAATGATTAAAAGAGTAATTGGGGCTGATACCAAGTCATTCTTCGCAGTAATCATAGCTATTACCATCGTGGCTGCCTTGCTCATGATTTTCAAGCCAATAACAGTTGGTGCATTTACAGCAAGAGGTCTTGAGTGGGAAAACAGGACGGAAGTTATAGCAACCTCGGAGCAGTCAGTTATCACGCAGCACATAATCTTTGGAGATAGCAAGCCTATCAACTGCACTGATGGTGTCTATGTGGAGTCGAATGGCCTCGCTGTTCCTTTTTCGACAAAGAATGAAGTTTACCAGAATGAAAAATGTGTGGAAGCTGATGTCGTAATAAATAACGTAGTTTACAAAACGACTATTGCAAACTCATCAGCCGAGAAACCACTACTCGCAATAACGGGATCTCAGGTAGCAGACACTACGACTTATACAATATATTATGGATTGGAAACAGCAAATGTAAAAACACAAGCAATTCCGCCATGTTCATGGAATTGCGATAGTGCTTCTTGCGCATCTGCATCTCCTGAATGTTATTGGATGACAGGATTGTCTCAATGTGTGAACATACATTATGTACATTGTTATAGTATAACTAATCCCACAGAATGTGCAGGTCCTCCGCCATTTTTTGGTGAACAACTAGCTACAGAGGTAATGCCACAAGTATGGTGTGGTTGGAATTCTGGCTCTTGCGTATCTTGCTCAATATATAATGGGGATCAGATTAGTTGTGAATCTACAGATGGTTGCATGTATCTAACTGGGCCCGGAGAATGCACAGGAAAAAATTTCTGTGCGGTGGGTCCTACCTGCACAGATGGTGATGGTGACAGTTACAACATAACGGGTGCTGGTTGCGGCCCTGTAGATTGTAATGATGCAGACCCTGCTGTAAACCCTGGTGTAACCGAGATTTGCAATAACGGTATCGATGATAATTGCAACGGCAACATAGATTGTGCGGATTCTGCATGCACAGTAAGCCCTATGTGCCAGCCAGTTTATACAAAGTTTGGCGGTACAACCACTAACTTCAGTCTCGTGCCTGATATAACGCAGGTCTCAGATTGCACTTTGGAGGACCCTGCTTATGGCAAAATAGTATGGCAAAATCCTGTAGATGCATCAGGTGCAAATTTTGACGCAAATGTAAACATCGGACAGGGTTTTGTTTCAATCAATTCTGCAAGTATGGGTGCCAGCCTTAATTCACCCGCAATAATTCATACGTATGGTGTAACTTGCCCTGTGGATTTCATATATGAAAGCCCTGGTTACTTTAGCACAGCCAATGATATAATAAGCAGCGGCACAGTTTGCCCGGACTGCAGCATTATTTCTTGCGGAAGCGGAATATTGGCTTTTAGCGTGACGCACTTTTCAGGCTATGCTGCGGGATGGATAGGGACGTATGTTGGCACTATAAACATAACTGACGGAAATTACAGGATGGATTATTTCCTGACCAGTGGAGGAGGCACGATTAATGATTCCTCTTACAGCATGCTTGTAATGGCTGGTGACACTGTTGTGCAGACTTCAAACGACAGCACCTATAATGCGCAGCTGGGTTCAATTTATCCCCTTGATGTTGTGCAGACTGATGTATCTGCCTGCAAAAACCTGACAATATCCAACGCGACTTATACACTAACACAGAACTTGACTGGACTACAACCGGGAAGAAATGTCTGCATCGATGTCCAGGCTGATAACATAACGCTAAATTGCAATAATTATAACATGAATGGTACAACTGGTTATGGTATAAACATTGTTGGAAGAAACAATGTTACGATTGCCAACTGCACTGTCTATGAGTATGATGATAATATTTACATAGATAATACAAATTACTCGACTATTGAGAATAACTGGATATTCAACGCCTCTACTTCTTATTGTCTTGAATTAGATAGTGGCTGGCACAACAGAATAACGTCAAATCATCAGAATTACTTTTTGGCTATCAGCAGTGGTGGTGATAATTACATATACAACAATACTCTATCGGGTGACAGCGGGATGAGAGTGTCAACTGAGTATAACGACACTTTCTCGAGCAATGTTATAATAGGTAATCCTTATGAAGGTCTTGTTGGTATCGCCTTAGCTTATAACACAACAAACTGCACTGTCTTCAATAATACTATATCAGGGATGACTGCTAATTACCAGGCAGGCATTAACATAGATGTTGATTCTAAGTATAACAACTTGACTTACAATAACATTACTGACTGTAACATAGGTATAGGCATGCGATATGGTGCTATCTATGATACTATTGTGCACAACTGGATTACTAACAACTCCATCGGTATATGGGCTAGTGACGATCTTGGAGCGTCGTATAATAACACATTTTATGACAATTATCTCAATAACACAGCAAATGTAGACGATTCGAGCACAGGCAACTTCTGGAATACAACTTATAATTGCACAAATGGGCAAAACATAATTAGTGGAAGCTGTATCGGCGGGAACTTCTGGTCTGATTATGGTGGAACTGATGATGGTTCTGGCACTTACCCGCATAACATCTCTGGCGATAGCATAGGGGACACTAACCTGCCATTCAACACAAACATAACTATTGGCGGGGATTACCTTCCGTTGACAAATATCGCAGGACCCCCCCATTATAACCTTACAGTCTACATAGATGGTGCCGAAACAACAACGTTTGCCAATACCAGCCAGCCATACTTAGTCGATGTGCTGGTTACAAATTCAACCAGCGACCCGCAGCAGAATGTGCTGGTTGGAATTGAGGAATCAAACGGAAGAAACATCTTCCTGCCACTGCTTGATTCTGGATATATTTACCGAGGAAAGGCGTACGGATTGTCAAACGCCACAGGATTTGTAGAGTTTGTGATAGCACCAACTAACTACTCAATATCACCTATCTATAATTATTCAATATCTGCGGTCGTCCTTAATTCATCATTGGGTGTGACACAACGGGTGAATTTGACAGTTGCAGATACATCTTCTCTGAACAAGCAGTCTAAATTATTTTCGAATCAAGATGCGTTGAAGACGAGTGCAGAGAGCATGTTCAAGATAATTTCAATTTCGAAAGCGTGGGCAGACTTAGGAAAGGAGAAAAGAGTAAATCTGACAGTGTATTTGAATGGGACTTATGACTCGCCACCGCAAGTTTCGGTAGGCGTGATAAATCGAGTGAATATTACGCTAATCAATCAGACGTCTGGCTTGGAAGTCCAGGGCGATATAGTGCCAGAGGAGCTGAACGGCTACATCTTGCATTCCGCAGGTGTGCCTGGTAACGGTATAAATAGCACTGACTTTGCACAAGGTATAAAAACGGGACAAATATTCTATATGGTACCAAGTAAATACACTAATACACCAGACGATAAGTTAATATTCAATATCGCATATGGAGGTAGCAACGTGGCCACGATAAATCTGTCGATAGACTCATCTTCATTAATACAACCACTTACCTCCGATTTAAACATTTCAGATCCAACTGTGGCTGACAGCCTCAAATCTCATGCCGAGGCCATGTATAAAGTAATTGCAATCATAAAGGCGTGTGTGGATTAATGAAAAAAGCAATATTGCTGGCACTGGGACTGATGGTCAGCTTAGTTATACCTAGCGCTCTCGCGGTTGATGGTGCGTTTGTCACCGAATCCGGAGCTACGTGGAGCTTTGTTCCTAATGTGTATTTCATAGACGGGCAGCACGCTTACATAGATGCCGATCCAAATTCAGATTTAGGAATAGCTGCTTGCGGAATTGCTTACGATGATCAGTATGGCACTGTGGCTTATGCGGCAAATGTGAGCGGAACGTGGATTTTCATCCCAGTTGGATATGACGGCAACGCCAAACCTTATACGGCAATGGATAATAGCATAAACTCGATTTGCGCAAATGGTTATGCCAGCCTGCCGGCAAACTTTGGTGTGGCTAGTTCAACGCATCCGCTTTACAATCCTCCAGTTTACATTGCAGCTTTCCCGGCAAATCTGTTTTTGCTAGTCAGGGGTTCGGATGCAGGAGCACCGAGTAATGTCTATCCATTTAACAATTCAAGGGGGAGATTTTTGGGCAGCTTCAATGGTGTTACCGCAAATTACAATCAAGTGACGCACAACGTTACTGTAGATTTCTCAACAATTACATTTACAACTAAAAGCGGAGATGAAACCGAATCGAAGGCTGATGGGAATTATAGCGTAACTGCTAACAGAAGAATGGTTATTGCTTCATGCTCAGAGCAATATGGTGTGGACTGCGCAGGTGCAAAAATTATAAGCGCAACTGGGCAGCTGCCTGTTGAGCTGGAAACCGACGTGACATCACCAAGCGACAGCGCAAAATACACCCGCTTTGCAGTCTTGAATGGAATCGGAACATCATACTGCATAGGTCCGGAATTGCAAGCTTCCAGCGTCAGCCTGACGCCCACAAACCCGCTTTATTCCCAATCAAGTTCTGTAAACATAACAATCACGATAAACAACAATGGAAATGTAAATGTAACAACACCGTTCAATGTTTCTGTCTGGCAAGATGGAGTTGGAGGCACGTTCATACAAAACCTGACAATAGATTCACTTCTGAATGCATCATCAAACACCACAGTTCTCACTGGAATAAACCTGACAAACAAGACATCTGGTGCACACACTATTAATATCGAAGTTGAGGATGCAGCAGCAGGCATTGCAGACTGTGATAATCATGCAAATGACCAGGCATCAGTTGGCTTTACTATAGTAAAGACTTACAGCATGGACACTTATATCAATGGAACAGCAGGGACAAACTTCCCGCAAGTTGGCAAGCCTTACAACTTCAGTGTGCATGCTATAGATTCTGATGGTAATGACGTCGCAAGCGGCATAGTAAGAGTGGTAGAAAAGAATGGTGCTAGCCTCATACCTATGCAATTCTGGAATGAGAGCAGCAATAATATTAGTGTGGTGCCTTATTCGATAGCTGAGGTGAAGCTGAACAGCTCAGGATGGCGCGAATTCACTATAATACCGACTGGAAACAAGATGATTGCAGACGAGCCAGACATTGCTAATTATTTCACTGGCAATTATTCCTTGTATGTGGAATTGTATACCTCAGACAGCACTTATAGACTTACCAAAAATCTGACAGTTGGCAGCCTTACGCCAGATGATCCTACGCAGCAAATCAATGTGAATAACCAGGATGTAATCAATTCAGCATATGGATTAGTTTACAGAATATACTCAACAGTCAAAAAATGGCTAAACTACTGAAGCTTGGATTAGTATTGCTGGCGATGCTGGCAGTATTTGCTTTGCCAGCTTATGCTATAACGTCTGGAAAAATCGTTGACGTGAATAATAACGTGCTCAGTTTGCAGTACGACAACGCTTCAAAATCCTATATAGATTCTGGAATAAATAAAAATGCTGTTCTAGATGTTTGTGGCGTTACTGCAAACAAATATGTGGGTTATGTTTACAAGGCAAACGATTCTTACGTGCAGATAAATTCTGGCATTGGCGGGCCGTTTGGCAATTTGCTGAGGATTTTATCAGTTAATGGAAGCGGCTGCGCAAAAGTTGATTTGGATTTCTCGACAAGTGCAGCATACTATCCAGGAATCCCAACAGTCGTTTATTCAGCAGATAATACTTTGTCTTCTGATGACGAATTCACGCAGCTGTCAAAGGCTGATGGCTGGCTTGCAGGTAACTTTACTGTTAATTACAAAGCATCAGGCAGCAACCTGAATTTGAGCGTGACTAAAGTTTATGATAACTCCGGTAACAAAATCACTGAAACAAAATCATTCATTGCATTAGGAATAAAAGATGGCTCTGGCAACGTGGTGAACGGCAGCATAGTGCAGCCAGGCCAGTATGTTATTTTCCAAAAACCAGCAAACTTCTCCTTCTTTGTTAATGGGATTGATGTGGGGCAAACAGAATGCTCTGCAGGCCAGGCCCTTTGCCAGGATGGGACGTGCAGTGCTAATTGCGCAGTAACTGATAGCGGAACGGCAGGTTGCATAGGCTCACCAGATTCCAACTGCGATATGGGCGAAGGCTGCGCATGCTCTGATTGTTACGGACAGCAGGACAGCTGTAGTTCCGGGCTGATTTGCAACAGACAGTCACAAACTTGCGGTAATTATGATTGTGGCAACAGTGTTTGCGACTCCGTTTCTGGAGAAAACGCTGCTAACTGTCCCGCAGATTGTGCAGCACCAGTTCCAACAGGAGCAGCATTTGGTAACGTTACGACATCTGAATGGCCTTGCACATGGGTGAGCACATATGACGGTAGCGCTACGCCTGCACAGCCAATCAAATTAGTGTATTATCACGAATGTACGCCACTGAGAGAAGTGGATATAGCAGTTTCAAAATTAGTGATTGGTGCCAGAATAAAGACTTATGGAAATGAATCTGTTGCAAACCCACCGTCAAAACCGTCAGGAACAACTCTTGGCTATTTCAAGTTCGAACATAACATTCCAGAGGCCTCATTCAGCAATGTCTTGATGCAATACAAAGTGTCAAAAACTGAATTGGCTTCGAAAGGATTTACCACAGAAGGGGTGAGCTTGCAGAAGCTGACCGATAGTGGTTGGGTTAAATTACCAACCAAATTAGTCTCGGAGGATTCCAATTATTTCTTCTTTGAAAGCACAGCAAGCAGTCTGAGCCTGTTTGCGATAGTTGCAGAGAAAGTTGCTCCTGTTGCTGTCCCAACCACGCCACCGCCAACAACCGCGCCAACGCCGCCTGTTGTAGAAACGAAATTCCAATTCCCTGTTTTATTTGTCACTCTGTTTATTCTGATGATAATAATAATGACTTTGGGCTTACGCTATTCAGCTCATAGGGCTAGGACGACAACCATCCCAGCTTACAAGGCACTCAAGATACCACATATCAAGATACCCGAGATGCCTTCAATGCCAAAATTTTCAGCATCCAGAGCACAGTTGCCTGCCGCGCTGGTAAATCTGCAGGAAAGGATAGAAAGGATAAAGCAAGAGGCAGAAATCACAACTGAGAAGCTGCAAGCAAAGCAGGAATCGCAAGAATCAGTTGTATTGGAAGAGCCAAAGGTCAAAAAGCCAAAGAAAATCCCAAAAGTGCACAGGAAAAGGGCAAAGCGCATTTCTAAAAAAGCTTTTGAAGATATCGAGAAGGCTTTGAAGTAAGATGATACCTGTAAAGGATATCGAATTAAAAAAAGGCCAAAGTGCCAACGACCTGGTTAAGCAGTTCTATGGTGCTGGCGGCTTTTCAGCAAAGAAAGTTGCTGATGGTGTTGATATTCTTGAGACGATGTTCAAGGATAAGGGCTGCAAGCGCATGTTATCCTTGCCAGCCGCACCCATATCGACGGGAATGCGCGGCGTTGTAAAAGACCTTGTTAAGAATAAGATGGTTGATTGCGTTATAACCACCTGTGGCCTTTTAGATCATGATTTTGCAAGAGTCTGGAAGGATTATTTCCACGGCGATTTTGCCATGGATGATGTCGAGTTGCATAAAAAGGGAGTTTATAGATTAGGAAACATTTTGATTCCAAAAGATAATTATGGCAGCATACTTGAGGATAAGATTCAACCAGTCATCGAAAAGCTGTATGCAAAAGGCGTAAGAAATATCTCCACGAAAGACTTCATCTGGGCCCTTGGCGAGTCGCTTGAGAAGGAAAAAAACCGCGAGTCGTCTATAATATACTGGGCTTGGAAAAACAAAATACCTATTTTTGTCCCCGGCCCGACTGATGGGGCTGTGGGCTCCCAGGTTTGGTTGTTTTACCAGAAACACTCTGACTTCAAATTTGATATATTGGCTGATGAACAGGAGCTTGCATCGTTTGTATTCGATGCACAGAAAATGGGGGCTTTGATGATTGGCGGAGGTATTTCCAAGCACCATACGATATGGTGGGCACAATTCAATAAAGGCCTGGAGTATGCAGTCTATATCACTACGGCAGTCGAATGGGATGGCTCGTTATCAGGGGCACAAACCAGGGAAGCGATAAGCTGGGGTAAATTAAAAGAGAAGGCAAAACACATCACCATAGAGGGCGAGGCCACAATACTATTGCCTTTGATGATTGCGGCCCTGCTCGAGAGGTTGTAATGGTACAGCACATCACAATAAAGATCAAGGAAACGCCTGAGTTAATAAAATCCCTTTATAGAAGGATAAACAGGCCTTCGAAATGCTTCTATTGCGGCAAGCCCGCACATTATCTGCAGATTGCAGTAGACAAGGAAAAGCATTTATTGACGCGTGAAATCTGCCTTGCAGATGAATTGAAGAGGAGAAGGAAATTATGGCTGAAAAAGAAACAACGAACGTAGTATGCCCGAAATGCGGCTCTGCCGCACTTGGCGCTACAAAAAGCACAATACCGACTTCGCAAATGTACAAGGTCAATGTAAGAGTCAGATGCCTGCACTGCGGAGCCGAATTTTCGCTGGTAGAAAAGTAAAATGCTAAAACAAGTTATTGTTGTGCGCACAGATTTAGATATATCTAAGGGCAAGCTGGCCGCGCAAGTTGCCCATGCTTCTGTAGAAGCCGCTTTCAGGTCAAGTCCTAAAGTAGTTAACACCTGGAGAGAAGAATATTCAAAGAAAGTTGTGCTTAAAGTTTCAAACGAAAAGGAAATGATTGAGCTGCAGAAAAAAGCAGCAAAGGCAAAACTAGTTGCAGTCTTGATCAGAGATGCAGGCTTCACGGAATTAGAGCCAGGCACCACAACTGCATTAGGGATAGGCCCGGAAACAGAAGCAAAAATAGACAAAATAACTGGAAATTTGAAGCTGCTTTAATCACTTCTTGGCTAATTTGGCTTTCTTTATGTCATAGATGCCGTGCTCATCTTTCCATATTTTTTCAGCTTCTATTATTTCGATTCTTTTCTTGAAAATTGGGCCATTTATCACAAAAGTCTCAAACTCATTGCCTTCGCCACCAATGTTGATTCCGAACTTGGCGTGCAATATTTTCAAGTCTTCAAGCGCCTGCAAGTCGTATTTGCGGCCAAGCCATCCCTGGTTCAGACCTTCTGCCGCAACGGAAACAAAAATAGTCTCAAAACCATCGTTTATGAAATCGCTCATGTATTTCGCAGGGTCAATGTGCCACAAAGGCACTATTGTCCTCAAACCAAGGTCTGCGCAGGCCGCTTCTATTCTGTATCTTTGGTATTCTGAAGCGTTTGCGCCAAAAACAACACCATCTATGTTGTATTTCTTGATTGCCATCTGCAATGCTGCCTTGAGGTCCTTAAGGTCATCTCCCTTGACACCCTTGGTTTTTTTGAAAATCATAGGTACGCCCAAAGCCTTAGCCTGTAAGTCTTTAACCCAGTTTATGTTAGCTGAATGGAACATGAAAGAACTCTGGCTTTCAGGCTTTAATGTTATTAAACAGACTACTTCACGACCCTGCTGGATGGCTCTGTGCATAGCATAAGTGCTATCTTTGCCACCGGTATAAAGAACTGCTACTCGCATGGAACTGTTTAGTCGAGCAGATATTTAAAACTAACGCTACTGTCCGCTTTTGTGAGAATACGCCTTACAAATCATAATAGATGCGCCGGCCGAGATTCGGACTCGGGTCTGAAGCTTGGAAGGCATCCGTCCTACCACTAGACTACCGGCGCATGACTTAGCTTAGGACAAGATATTTTAAAGGCTTCTCATTAAGAGTTTTATCTGCGCCCGTAGCTCAGTTTGGATAGAGCACCTCACTCCTAATGAGGGGGTCGGGAGTTCAAATCTTCCCGGGCGCGGTTTTCTTCTTGTGGTGCCCAAACTTGTACTTGAGAATATCAGTTTTGACTTCTCCTATAAACTCCCTGTGGAAGTGGCAAAGAAGGTATTTCATTACCAGGCCAAGGACACCTTCCTGCTTCAGCCTACGTGATGAGATACTAACCCTGACTTCGTTTAGCACGCCAAACTTCCCAAATTCCGTAGCCCTTTCTACAAAATTTATATCTTCGGCCAGTTTGATTTTTTCATCAAAGCCCTTTATCTTGTCGAATAGGCTCTTTTTAACCAAAATAAATGCGCCTTGCGCCGCAGGGCGTATGAACTGTGAAAGCCAGATAATTTTATTTTGCATCCCAAAATAGATTTTGTGCGAAGGGTCTTTGCACAATGGCTTGAAATCTGCAGTTGCGATATCTAGCTTTTTTTCTCCAAGCTCAACAATGCTTCTTTCAAGAAAATGCCTGCTTAGCAAAGTATCTGCATCCAGGAACAGGAGATATTTCCCTTTCGCCTGATTGGCGCCCAGGTTCCTGGCTCGCCCAATGCTTTTCTTCTTTTCAATTATTAGCTTTACTCTCGGGTGTAGTTTGGCAAATTTTTTGATTATTTTTTTGGTGTTATCTTTAGAATTGCCATCAATAATTATTATTTCAAAATCTTTGTAGGTCTGCCTGCGTAAGGTTTTCAGAAGCGCCTTTATGTGCTTCTCTTCGTTCAGCGTTGGTATTATGATTGAAACTTCAACCATGATATGTTTACTTTAAACTACATTTAAAAAGCTGTATGCTGGGCTACACTTCGTGTTGGGCATTTTCCAGCAAGGTTGTGAGGCTCCAAATCTGCGTTCTGACATATTGCGATAGATTTGGGTCAATGCATAAATCTTCAACTTTTTGTAGCGCAGAATTTATATTGACCGCAATGTTTTTGCTGTCACGGACATCCTCATTTATTTCTTCTAAAATAATGCGGATATTTTTTGAGATTGAGGTATCTTGGAGTAAAGAGTCAAGTAGTTCTTGAATATCATCCAATGCACCCATGTTACAGTTCGCAAGCTTTCAACCTCGTGTTTCTCTCTTAGATATATTTTTTAAGACTTTCTGGGTTGCAGGCTACAGAATATTTCGAAGATTTGTATTATTGCTACGGCAGTTATCGCGCCTATGATGTTTGCGGAAGCATCGTAAACAGACATGCTTCTGCCGACAAAGTGTTGCAGGACCTCAATAACTACTCCATAACAGACTATTGCCAGAACAATTAGGCGTGTGCGCATTTTTTGCTTGAATGCATGTATTGCAATAAATGCTAGAAGCAAGTAAGCTGAGAAGTGTAAAACTAGGTCTGTGGTTTGTTTTGCAATCGGTGGCGGGCCTAGAATGGAAAAGAAAAAAATCATACTGCCCCAGAGCAAGGTTCCTACCTGTAAAAGACGGTTTAGAATTTGTTTCATTCTACTTCATGGATTCCGTGACAGATTTCTGCAGCTCCTGCGCTTTTTCCCTAGTCTTCGATTCTTGCTTTTCAATAGTCTTTATCCGCAGGTCAGCCTCATCGTGCTTTTCCTTAAGTTCATTTTTTAGTTCATCAATCGGCTTCTCGACAAGTATTTCGCCAACCAATTGGTAGACTGGTGGCTTTGATTTATTTAATTCAGCTAAAGCATTATCTATTTCTGCGTGCTGGATTTGCAACTGCTGTTTTTGTGCGGCAAAAACAGAAAGTCTTTGCTGTAGCATTTGCATTTCCTGTATCTTCTCTTTCGTCACGTTTGGATTTTTATCTGCCATTTTTCCAGCCTTTTTCGATTATTGACAGCAAGCCTGTTAAGGTTGTTGTTACGGCCCGAAAAGCTGTCGCGTCCTGAGCCTCAACCTTTATTTTCAAATTAGAGTTTAATTCCATACTGTAGCTTGCCCTTTTAGTTTCAAATTTAGTTTCAGGCTCTAAAGCATCAAGGCAAGCCTTGAGGAATTCCTTATCACCCTTAACTATGATATCTGCACTAATCATCGTGCCTTGACTTTTTTTAGTACGCCTGTGCGCGTCTTCAGAATAATTCTTGCACTGCAGTACGGGCAAATAATCCTCTTGCTAATGTCCATATCAGTTAGTTCTTTTTGGCAATAAAAGCACTTGTAGGCCATTTTATTTTACCTCTTTAACAACCAGCGGCTTTTCTAAACCAGGCTCATAGGCTCTGCCGGCAAACTTGTTCCCGCAAGACCTGCACACCCATATACCGCAAGCTATTCTTTTGAGAGCGAATTTGAAGCATTCAGGGCACTTGTGTTTCTGTTTCTGGACGCTTTCTATTTCTGCAATCTTCTTTCTAATCTTTAGACCATAACGAGCGCCAAAACGGCCCGCAGAACCAATCTTTTTTGTTCCTGACATGATTTCGCCCTTTTCTATGCGTTTATAAACCTTACTTAAAGCGCCGAGGCAGGGATTTGAACCCTGAAGGCCTTGCGGCCATACGCTGTCTCGACAGAGACATTAGCAAAACTTTGCTTTTGCTCCATCTCAAGGCGTACGCATTACCGGATTCTGCCACCTCGGCATCTTATGATGAACTAAAAGCGAACTTTTAGCTTCATCGGCGTATTTGGAAGTAGTAAGAAAGGGTTTATAAATGCAATTTTCAGCCTTTGGCTAATGGTAAAAGAGAAGTTCAAGGTCCTTGAGAAACTTGTCACAGCAGATGTTGCTTACGAAACATATGGCAAGGACTTGAATGAATTGTTCAGCAATAGCGCACTGGCATTATGCAGCGCGATGGTAGAGCCAAAAACCGTTGCTGTAAAAGTGCCAATAAAATGGAAGATGCAAAACAAAGACCTCAACACGCTTCTAGTCGATTTCCTTAACGAGTTGGTCTATTACAAGGATGCAGAATCATTGTTTCTGCCAAAAGTTAAAGTCAAAGTCGTGGAGAAAGATGGCCTTTACAGGCTGGCAGCAGAGGCTTTAGGCGACAAGATTGACTTTCATAAGCACAAGCTTCTGGCAGATGTGAAAGCAGCAACTTTCCACATGTTTGCGATGCAGAAAAAAGGCAAGGCTTGGATAGCAAGATTTGTGCTCGATATTTAATTATTCATTTGCTTGATGAATTTGTTAATCCAGCGCATCTGCTTCCTGACCTTCTCAGCTCTTTTCTTTACGTGCTTGAAAATCTCCTTTAAATTACCCTCAAAAGTGCAGTATACTGCGAATGCCTCGCAGAAATTATCACTGGGATGCACCTGTGCATAAGTTGATACGAAATCTATGTGCCTAAATTTTTTTCGCATGTCGCGCCTGTAATGCTTAGTTAGGTCGCCAAATAATGCTAAGAATTTAGGGTCTTTTTTTATTTTCTTGGTGAAATTATCATTGGCGAAAATATGGCCCACTTCATGGAAGAGGATGTGTCGTAGGTTTTGCCTTGCCATCATTTTTGATTTGGCATCTATTGGGTTTATGTAAATAACATGACTCCTGTTACTTGAGTAGCTTTCCCCCTCTTTGAGAGTGCGAATCTTGTATTTTATGTGCAAGCCTATGGCTGCGAGCTTTGTATCTACGACTTTCCTTACCCGTTCAAAGGCCATATTCGGAACGGCCGGTATGCCTTTAAATGTGTTTTTTGGCCCCCCTCTAAACTTATTTAAACTTTGAATTTGACACTCAGTTATGATTCAGATGCCAACTACGAGGCCGCCACTGAAGAAGATTTCTGATGTGTGCTGGGAAATTTCTCCTAATTACAAGAAAGGAAAGCCTGAGATGCTTGTCCCCGCTAGGATTTTTGCAACCGAAAAGTTGCTGAACCAGATGGATATGGCTGTTTTCGAGCAAATATCGAATGTTGCATGCCTGCCGGGAATACAGAAGGCAGCGATGTGCATGCCCGATGCGCACTGGGGTTATGGTTTTCCCATAGGCGGGGTTGCAGCGTTTGACCCGGAAACAGGAATTATTTCGCCTGGCGGAATCGGCTACGACATTAACTGCGGAATGCGCCTTATCAGAACAGACCTGACAGTTGAAGATGTAAAGCCAAAGTTGAAACCTTTGGTAGACTACCTTTTCAAGACGGTTCCTGCAGGTGTTGGCGCTCATGGTTTTGTAAAACTGACATTGCCACAGCACAAGGAAGTCATGACAGATGGTGCGCAATGGTGTATCAGGAATGGCTATGGCTGGTCTGAGGACAAGGACAGGATAGAAGGCTTTGGAAGGATTGAAGGCGCGGACCCTTCAAAAGTATCACAAAAAGCGGTGTCGAGAGGCGCGCCGGAATTGGGAACTCTTGGAAGCGGAAATCATTATCTCGAAGTCCAATTAATTGCTGCTAAGAATATCTTTGACAAACAAATCGCGAAAAAATTCGGCTTGTTCGAAAACCAGATTGTCGTGATGGTCCACTGCGGCTCTCGCGGTTTTGGCCACCAGATTTGCACTGATTATGTTAATGTTTTCAGGGAGAAGATGGCTGGCTGGGGAATAAAAGTAAGGGATGAGGAACTGGCCTGTGCCCCGTTCAGAAGCAAAGAGGCACAGGATTATTTCGCAGCCATGAACTGCGCCGCAAATTACGGCTTTGCCAACAGGCAGTTGATATTGCACAGGATCAGGGAAGGTTTTTCCCATATCTTTGGGCAGGATGCTGAAAAATTAGGCATGCACCTGATTTACGACGTTGCACACAACATTGCAAAAATAGAGGAGCACAAGATTGATGGTGAGAAGAAAGAAGTTGTGATGCACAGGAAAGGCGCAACAAGATGCTTCGGGCCTGCAAGGAAGGAATTGCCAAAGCTCTACAGGGAAACTGGCCAGCCAGTCATAGTTGGAGGAAGCATGGAAACAGGCTCGTACTTGTGTGTAGGAACTGACGAGGCCGATGATTTGACGTTTGGAAGCACCATGCACGGCTCAGGAAGAACTATGTCAAGGGCGCAGGCAAAAAGGGAGGGTTCTGGCATAGATTTGCAGAAGAAGATGGAGAAGGAAGGTATCTATGTGCGCTCAGTTTCAATGGCAGGCCTCGCAGAGGAAGCAGGCAGGGCTTACAAGCCAATTAATGAAGTTGTAGACACAATGGACATAGCAGGTGTTTCAAAGAAAGTAGTTGCCTTCAAGCCAATTGGAAACGTAAAGGGCTGATTTTTTGACTGTTTTTAACAATCAAAAGGTTTATATAGTAGTGTAACATTTACACTACTGTTGGTGTAAGTAAGACACTAACGTTTACTGTGCTGAAATGAGAATGAAACGTGCGGTAATAGTTAGTGTAAGAAGAACACCAATAGGATGGTGGGAAGATGGAAGATCCGAGGGAAGTGTACCAGGCATGGGTTCGAGAAGAACTCAGCGATAACGACGTAGTTGAAAAGATAGGATACGGACTGAAAAAAGTCAACTTCAACGCAAGAGGAAGACTAACACTAGAGTATGAGTGTGAGAGGGTTAGCTTGCCGTACAAAGGTGGCTCGAGAAAAGAACGCAAAAGGGTGCTAGGACTGGTTGCTAAGTTGTATGACTGTGCCAGCGAGAGGAGCAAAATCCACTTGGGTAAATTTTATTCAACCAGGCACAAAACATCTTCGCTAATTAGTGTTTTGGGGTGTTATTTGGCGGATTGAGGTGAAACATGAAAAAAACAAAAAATAAATTGTATCAATACGTTACGAATAGCAATGCAGCACCAATCTGCTCAGATACTGATAGCGGTTTTATAGAAGCTATAAACCCAATGGCTGCATTAAGAAAAGTTGTGAGTAATTACAAGCATCCGTGTGGCTTGTATGCTGCAGTCATCAAAGAGCCTTCTCCAGAAAATCCCATAGTTGCTAGATACCTATCTGCGAGAGCCGCCACAAGCGAATCTGGCGGATGTGGCACGCATGAATGGAAAGGGGATGGCTTGTATGTTAATGACAAAAAGGTGCCTGAGAAAAAAGAACTGTACGAAATAGTTACGGAGGGGAAAAAATGAATTCTAAAAAATTATATGGAATACTAAAAGAAACAACTGAAGTTTATAGAAAAGGCGCAGCGATTAGTGAAAAATATGTGGGAGACACCAAGGTCACAGAAATTTATAATTGTCCTCACAGCTCGCAATCACCTAATTCTGAAAAATATGAAAAAGTGGATATGGTGTTTGTCGATGTTTTAGTCGATAGGGAAAAAGCCGAACAAAGGAAAAGTGATTTGGAAGGCATACTTGCAGAGTATCCTCAGCCCGACAGGCTTGCTGGCGGTCCAAGTTACATAGAGCTTTCTCCTAACTGTGGTTTAGAACAGGAAGGTGGCCTCAGGCTTATGGCTTTAGGTAAAGTACTTGGACTTTGGGATGTTGTAAGCGGCAAATCATTTGGTCTTGGGGAAGCGGAAACATTAGAGTTGGCAGGTAATGGGCTTCTGATGATAACTGGTTATGGCGTGACAGAAACTGAATCTGCAAAATAACATCTTGCTTGTTCAAGTTGAAGACGAAGCAGCGATAAAGCTTATAACTATTGTAAATATTACACTATCTATGGGCGAACTTGAAGAATATCCACAACCGTCCGTAGCTGTTGATGTTGTTGTCTTTACTGTGGGCAATAGTGAGTTGAGAGTTCTCCTTATCAAAAGAGGCTTGCCACCTTTCAAGGGCTCTTGGTGCTTACCTGGCGGGTTTATCAAGCTAGCTGAGACTCTCAAGGATGCAGCTAAAAGAGAGCTGGAAGAAGAAACAGGCATTGCGCATAAAGATCTTTATTTGGAACAGCTATACACATTCGGAGGACAGAAAAGAGATCCTAGAGGACGCGTGATATCAGTTGCATATTTTGTTTTGGTTGATTCAACAAAAACCAAACCATTTGTTACGGGGAATGAAAAAATCGAAGATGTGCAATGGTTTTCTGTTAACAATTTACCCGAACTCGCGTTTGACCATGAAGATATTATCAAATATGCAGTGAAAAGGTTGAGTTACAAATTAGAATATACTGCAGTTGGTTTTGAGTTGTTGCCAGAATTATTTACTTTGACTGATTTGCAAAAACTTTACGAAGTAATTCTAAGTGAAAAACTGGACAAGAGAAATTTCAGGAAAAAGATAACATCTTTGGGCATTCTTGAACAGACTAAGCATTATAAGAAAGGTCAGCACAGGCCGGCCTCTTTGTACAAATTTAAAAAAGCAAAGCCGTTGTCAACTTTCAAGAGAGTCCAGTTTGAGAAATAAATTATAAGTTTGGCTCGTGCTTTTTGATTAGCTTCTTGTAATCTATGTAGACTTTGAAGATGCTCACTGCAAGTACTATGCCCACTATCATGAGTATTATGTCCGTCATCCTGACATACATCAAATAATCCTGCAGGTATTTCTGGTAGCCTCCCATAAGCAAAAGCAAACCAAGCAAGCCATTCATCACAGTTACTATTATGAGAATCTTTGCAGGCTCAGCATCCTTGCCCTTGCCCATCAGCCTGACAAGCTTGATTGACATGAAAAAAGAAATAGCTAATGCTACCAGTGCTATAATATCAATCGTTAGGAATGGTCTAAATATCATGTTTCAAACCTTTAACTGGCATGAATTCGGTATTCGAACTGATTAGGACCTTGCAGTCATCTGCAAATTTCTTCAGGGTGTTTTCGACAAAATCCTTCAACTCGAGGTTGTTCTTCGACGCGCAGACAAGCATGAAATTGTATGGGCCTATTACTTCAAAGCTGTGTATTACTTGCGGGAAATTTACAATTATTTTCTTGAACTGCGGTACTTTGTTGTTCTGTATCTGCAATTCAACAAGAAATGTCTGATAGTTCAGCTTTCCAAGGTTCACAAGAGCAGAGACTTTTAGAAAGCCCTGGCTTGCCAGCTTTTCAAGCCTGTTGGCGATTGCAACTCGTGATAAGTTTGTACCTTCAGAAAGCGCGGTTAGCGAGATTCGTCCATCACTAGTTAATTTAGATATAATTGCAAAGTCAATTTTGTCCAACATTACTACCTTATCTCGAGTCTGTATTTTAAAAAGCATTCGCCAATTGTAACATAAAACTTGCTTATAGCAATGTTTATATACCAGTAACTTACAATATGTAAGTGTGGCATAACAAAATGAAAAGCTATCGAGGCATGAAAATTTACGATCTTACGAACGATAAGGAATGCAGAAAGTACTTTTCTGCCTTGAAACACATTATTCGCGAAAAGGCGAAGGTGCCGGTTATGGCAAAAGGAACGATGCGAATGATAGACTTCACCAAAAAGGTGTCAAAAATGGACTTTTACCCTCCATTCGAGACTGCCTGGACAAAACAGGAAAAACTCATACTCGGAAATTTCTTTAGTGGCCAGTAGCCATGTGCCTCCTTCCAGCCGACGCCGAGGTTGGCTGGATACATTTAAAATCCTTACAGCAAGAAATATCTCATGCGAGCAAAAAAAGGATTTTTCCACGATGACGTTGTAAGATGGAAAGCGCTGGAAAGGCGTTTTGTGGAGCCGTTGCGCTGGTCTGACAAATACATACTGCATCATGGTGATTTGGAGGAATGTGTTCTTGGGCAGAAAATTTTCGAAGCAGGTTATGTGGAGCTCAAGTGGGCGCCCCCTGTCGACACAAAGCTCGAAAATATAAGCCAGACAGTTTATGTGCGCTCAGTCAGCCAGGAATTGGTAGATAAATATTCTATAATATTAAAACTGGTTTTGAGGAAAGATTCTGGAAAATATGGAGTTGTTGATAATATGCATACCTGTGACGATACTAATTATCAGAGAGATATCAGCAAAATCCCCAGAATGCCCGGTCCGGACCAGCACGTAATAGCCGCAATAATTGGGTTGCAGGAAAAAGCACCATATATGGAAAAAGAGTATAAATTGTATCCGAAGGATTTTATCGGACTTTGCGACAAACTTGATACTTATTATCAAGGAGGATTTACATCTATTTTCCGCAGGCAAATCAAGTATGCCGTAGAGCGCGTTTGCGCAGGCATAGGTGATATTTTAGACAGGTTTGTCGGTGAGCCGCCAACTATGGTTTTGCAGTTTGAGAAGCATAACGCGCAACTAGTCGCCTTGCAAAATGGCAAAGAGACGACGCTGGAAGTACGTTACGGCAAAAGAGGCCAAAAGGCAGAATTGCACATACCTTTTGCTTTATTTCAGTAAAGATCCAAGGTAAACATTTAAAAACCTCACTTTAAGCTCCACATACAGCATCCATTAGTAATGGGTTCCGCATGAGCCCGCAAAAATGGACAAGCTTAAACGGTAGCGTTTTTGCAGTCCATTAATCAACCTAAGATGGGACATATTAAAAGAAAACGACCAAGACGTGGAAGTTTAGGTGTATGGCCACGAAAGCGAGCCAAGCGCATCTCTCCTATGGTCAAGAACTGGGCAGACAGAAAGGAAGCCAAGCTTCTGGGATTTGCCGGATACAAGGCAGGAATGCTTTCTATAATAATTGTTGATAATCGACCAAAGTCGCCTACAAAAGGCGAAGAGCTCAAGAGGGCTGTTACGATAATAGAATCCCCTCCGTTGAAAGTCTTAGGAATCAGGTTGCACAAAGCAACTCCTTACGGTGTAAAGGTTTTGGGAGAAGTTTGGGCACACCTGCAGGACAAAGGATTGGCACGAAGGCTTGACTTGCCAGAAAAGCCAAATGGCACACTGGAACAATTAAAGCAAAAATTACAGCATGCTGTAGAAGTTAGAGTTCTTGTTTACACTCAACCAAGAGACACAGGTATTGGCAAGAAGACACCAGAAATCTTCGAGATTCCGATAGGCGGCTCTGTTGAAGAGCAGTTTAATTATGCTTCCTCAATCTTAGGAAAAGAAATACCAATCACAGAAGTTTTCAAGGCAGGCCAGTATGTTGATGTTCACGCAGTCTCAAAAGGAAAAGGATTCGAAGGCGACATCAAGAGATACGGTGTCAAGCTCGCAAACCACAAGTCTGAATTTGGAGTAAGGCACAGGGCAACAATGGGCCCGATAACACCACCAGTAACTGGATGGTGGGTGCTGCAGCCAGGCCAGATGGGTTTCCACAAGAGGACCGATTACAACAAGCAAATAATCAAAATCTCAGATGCGAAGACGACAAATGTTAATCCTGTTTCAGGCATCTCAAGATATGGTTTGGTAAAAAACGCATTTGTTTTAGTTGACGGCTCCGTTCCGGGAGCAAAGAAAAGATTAGTCATGCTTTCAGCGCCTATAAGGCAAAACAGAGTCCTTCCAGAGCAGGCTCCAGATATTTCACTGATAAGCACAAGGAGCCAGCAGGGTTAATCATGACAAAGGTACCAGTCTTTTCAGTTGCGGGCGAAAGGGTTTCGGAGATAGAATTACCAGTACAATTCTCAGAGCCTGTCCGCGAGGACCTGATAAAAAGGGCCGCACTTGCAGTTATGTCTGCGCAGCATCGGGCTTATGGTTCAGATCCTTTGGCCGGCAAGAGACAGGGAAAAGCATGGCCAAAGAGAAGGCGAAAATTTGGTTCTACTTACAGTAAAGGTATTTCCAGAGTTGCAAGAAAAGCATTGTGGAATAAGGGAGAGCAATTCGGCTGGGTTGGCGCGCGTGGTGGACAGACAGTCAAGGGCATGAAGAACTTCCCGCCAAAAGTCGAGAAGCAATTCTGGGAAAACATAAACAAGAAGGAAAACAGGAAGGCAATAAGGAGTGCAATTGCCGCAACTTCTGTTTTGGATTTGGTTAGCAAGAAACACGACTTGGCAGCCGTCAAAATCATACCAATAGTCATTGAAGACAAGTTTGAATCTGTGAAAAAAACAAGGGAAGTTTATATTGTTTTGAAAAAATTGGGCCTGAAGAATGAACTTGTCAGGACGAAGGAAAGGAAAATCAGGGCCGGAAAGGGAAGGATGAGGGGCAGGAAATACAAAACAAAATCCGGGCCTTTGCTGATAGTTTCAAAATCATGTCCGCTGGAAAAAGCCGCAGCAAACTTTGTCGGACTGGACATTGTTGAAGTCAAAGGCCTGAACGCAGCTTTGCTCGCGCCAGGTGCAGTCCCAGCCAGGCTTACAATTTGGAGCAAGCCAGCGCTTGAGATGTTGGGAAAGGAGAAATTGTTCACCTAAAATGGAAAACCAAAATCCGTATGAAGTTCTGAAGCACCCGCTGTCAACAGAAAAGGCTGTGAGGCAGATGGAAGCGGAAAACAAACTCATATTCATAGTTGACGTCAGGTCAACAAAAGCTGCCATAAGGTGGGCGATTGAAAAGGCATTCAACGTAAAAGTAGCATCGGTTAACACTACAACTCTCAGGAACGGGGAAAAGAAAGCATACATCAAACTCAAACCTGAGACGCCAGCTGTTGATGTAACAACAGCGCTGGGCTTAACATAAATTTGAAATGGGAAAACGACTGATAATGCAGGCAAGGGGAAAAGGCGGACCAAGATATAGAGCCAATTCTCACAGATGGTTTGGCATTATAGAATACCCAGCGCCTTCAAAGGAACCTGTCAAAGGTGAAGTTCTTGATTTAGTTAATTCTGTGGGGCACTCAGCTCCATTGATAGTTGTAAAGTATGAGAATGGAAAAGAGGCACTGTTCCCTGCACCTCTTGGAATAAAGGTTGGCGCAACAATTTATGCCGGAACCGGTGCGCCTGTTGAAATCGGCTGCATATTGCCTCTCGACGATATACCATCAGGCTATCCTATTTTTGATATCGAAAGGGTTCCATTCAACGGGCCAGAATTCGTAAGGACATCCGGCTCTTCAGCAGCAGTTGTCGGAAAGGAATCCGGAAAAGTTCTTGTAAAGTTACCATCAAAGCAAACCGTTCTTTTTGATCCAAGGTGCCGCGCAACTATCGGTGTGATAGCGGGCGGCGGAAGAACAGAGAAGCCTTGGGTAAAAGCAGGAAAACACTTCCTTGCATTGAAGGCAAAAGGCGGAAGGATATTCCCAAGAGTATCCGGAGTTGCGCAAAACTCGATCGACCACCCATTCGGTGGATCACATAGACGTTCGCTTGGTATTCCAACTACAACAAGACGTCAAGGAACTCCGCCTGGCAGAAAAGTTGGACTGTTGTCTGCGAGGAAGACAGGACGAGGAAAGTAGAAATGCTTATAATCAATCAATCGGGCGGCTTCGTATACAATGGTTAAAGTATTCACATACCGGGGAAAGACTGAGCAGGAATTAGCTACGCTTGATTTGAATGCTTTTGCGCAACTAGTCCCATCAAGAGTCAAACGTGTTTTGAAGCGCGGTTTTACGGAGCAGGAAAAGAAACTGCTCGCAAAAATAATGAAGTCCAAGGAAGGCAAGTACAAGAAGCAGATTAAAACTCATTGCAGGGAAATGCCTATTCTGCCGGTAATGTTTGGCATGAGAATTGCAGTACACAACGGCAAGGAATTTATCCCTGTAAATGTTACAGCTGAAATGGTCGGCAACAGGCTGGGCGATTTCGTGCTGAATGCAAAAGATACGGTACACGGTGGTCCTGGTATTGGTGCTACGAGAGGTTCCAAGTTCTTGTCTGTGAAATAAACATGTCATCACCACGATATAGTTTCCAGGGTTTCGACGAGAAGACGATGGTCAAGGTCATGGGCCGAAACCTTCCAATATCGCATAAAGCGAGTTACGAGGTTGCTAATTTCGTAAAGGGAAAGAGAGTTGACTGGGCTCTCAAGGCTTTGGATCGCGTCCTTGAAAAGAAGGTCGCAGTGCCTTACAAGCGCTATAACTTTGATGTCGCACACAAGGCTGGAAAGATAGGGCCAGCAAGGTATCCGGCAAAAGTTTCCACGCATCTCATTGCACTCTTGAAAAATTTGCAAGGTGCTGCCAGAAGCAAGGGATTAGACTTGCAGAAACTCACAATCATACACGCGGCTGTTCAGAAAGCGCCGCTGAGGCAAAGATCTGGAAGGAAGCGCGGTTTATTGAGAAAAAACTCGCACTTCGAGTTTGTTGCCAAAGAAGTTGAAGAGAAAGTTAGAGAGGCTAAGAAGCAGTCCGAAATAAAAGTTTCGTCTGCGCCTCACTCCAAAGGAGCTTCAGAATGATTGAACGTGAATTTATCAAAGAAAAAAGCAAGCATCTGAAGATAAAGGAATATCTAATTACGATAATCCCAAGGACTGCAGGAATGGGGAAAGTTTCGATTGAGAAGACTCCCCTTGGCGAGCGAATCACAATAGAGGCTGTGAGGCCTAGCATAATCATCGGCAGAGGCGGAAAGAGCATCGCCGAAATCACAACAACTTTGAGGATAAAGTTTGGACTGGAAAATCCACAGATTGAAGTCAGAGAGATTGCAGTCCCTGCACTGAATGCCGCAGTCATGGCAAATAAGATTGCATTTGAGCTGGAAAGGTTTGGAACTGCCAGATTCAAGGCAATTGGTTACAAGACTTTGCAAAATATAATCCAGGCAGGCGCACTTGGCGCTGAGATTAAGATTGGCGGAAGAGGTGTGCCTGGACAAAGAGCACAAAGCTGGAGATTTGCCGCAGGTTACATGAAAAAGTGCGGGCAAGTCGCTTTAGAGCAGGTTGACAAGGCAACAACCGGTGTTAACTTGCATTCCGGCACAGTTGGAGTTTGCGTCATGATAATGCCTCCGACAATAAAGCTGCCAGACAGATTGACACTGAAGCCAATTGCACAAGCAGTGCCACAAGCGGTGCCAGTAGAGGCAAAGAAGTAACAATGGCAATAATTCGAATGTCTGAAATTCAAAAAGCGCCCAAGTCCGAGCTCGAGGCAAAAAAGAAGGAATTGTGCAAGGAGCTGATGAAGCTGTCTGCACAAAAATACACCGGGACTTTGGCCAGCCCTGGCAAAGTGAAAGCTATAAAAAGGGCAATCGCTATGATAAATACAGTTAAACCTAAAGCATGAATAAGAAATTTAACATCTGGTTTTTTTTGCAGCAATACTACGGAGATTTAGCTAATGAGTGAAATCTGCGCTGTTTGTGGCTTGCCTAAGGAGCTTTGTGTATGTGAAACAATCTCCAAAGAACAGCAAAAAATCGTAGTGAAGATTGTGAAGGGCAAGTTCAAGAACATGTTTCTTACCATAATAGAAGGCATTGACATTAAGGGCGAGGAGGCCAAGCACATCGCCAAGCAGCTCAAACAAAGTTTGGCTTGCGGTGGCAGCCTGAAAGATGGTGTCATAGAGCTGCAGGGAGATCACAGGAAGAGAATAAAGGAAGTTCTGCAGAAGCTTAGTTTTAACGTAGGTAACATAGAAATCCGGGACGAATCAAGATAAAAAAATGGCTTTGACTCCGATTAATTTAATCAAACACGAGCTTATTGGCTTGCATGCCAAGGTCGTGAAATCCACGAATGCTTCTAATGAAGGTGTTGAAGGCAGGATTGTTGACGAATCCTATAAGACAATTACTATAGAATCAAACGGCAAAGACAAGAAAATATTCAAGGAAAATGTTATTCTGATAGTGGAGCTGCCGGACAGGAAAAAAGTGCAGGTCGAAGGCAAGCTGCTGCTTGCAAGGCCCTGGGAACGAATAAAAAAGAGATTTCCCCAATACTAACTTTGCTTACTTCGCTTTTACACAGGGCTGCAATTTTAATTCTATGTCGTAATGGTAATGGTTATACATATCATGCCCTGGTCCAATTATCGCGCACGGGTCAAATCCCCTTTTGGTTTCATACTTGTGCGGATTTATAGCTAAATCAGCTGCAAAGAAAGGCACTCCTAGCTTTTCGTTGAGAGTTTCCACCTTTTGCATAACCTTATCCAAGGCTTCGCTAACAGCTTTCTTATGAGCTTTCTCGCGGTCGCCCTTTTCTTCATGCCCTAAATATCCAGGAGCATTTTGCGCTACGTCATATTTCGCGCTTTCGTGTAAGGTTTCTGGAACGCCAACATTCAGAATGTCTGCTAAATTGTAGGTTTCGCCGCCACTTTTGACAATTAATTTCTCGCCCCTTCGCACCGCTTCCTTGTACTGGCCGTCTCGGATAATTAGCAAAGTCGCGTTAGTCATGGTAATTTAAAAGCTGTTATTTTTTTAAAGGTGGTGGTATTAAAGTTCAAGTTCTGTTTTTACTTTTATTCCATTCTGCATGAGAAGTTCTGCTAAAACACCATAGCCTTTTACTAATTTGCCTGAAAAACTGCCATCATAAATCTCGCCGCATCCGCAGGAAGGCGAACGCGCCTTTAAAATTGCTTCATCACAATTAATTAATTGCGCAAGGTTAAGGACTTCCTGCGCACCTCTTTTGAAAGCTTCAGTAACATCCCTTCCATCTTTGGTAATAACCTTATCGTCTAACCGTTCTGCAGGCGTTCTTGGGGTTGGCAATCCGCCTAATTGCTCGGGGCAGACTGGTATGGCTTGCCCCGTTTTTACAAGTTCAGTAACATAGCTATTGGGCTTAGAAGTTCCTTCATAGTTACAGTTAATTCCAGCGAGGCATGCGCTCACTATTTTCATGTAATAGGGGAGATGCGATATGTTTATAAAACCTAATTCGGAGGCTCATTTTATACAATGGAATCCCAAAAAGAAGACAAGGCAGTTGCATGCACGGACGTCAATTGTCCGCACCACGGCAGCCTCAAGGCCAGAGGGCAGGTCTTCACCGGAAAAGTGCTTAGTGACAGGATGCAAAAAGCAGTCAAAGTCGAGTGGACTTTCTTGAAATATTACCCAAAATACCAAAGATATGAAAAAAGATGGACAAAAATTCTCGCTCACGTTCCTTCCTGCATGACTATAAAGACTGGAGACAAGGTAAAAATTGCAGAATGCAGGCCGCTTTCCAAAAGCATAAGCTTTGTTGTATATGAAAAATTAGCAGGGGAAAAGAAATGAAAGCAATAAAATCAAAAGTCTGCAAATCGCTGCCGATTGGCGCACGAGTGAATGTAGTTGACAATAGCGGCGCAAAAGTCCTGCAGATAATCACAGTCAAAGGGTACAAGACAAGAACCAAGAAGCTAATGGCAGCAGGCGTAGCTGACCTTGTTACGGGCGCAGTTAAAGTTGGCGACCCGGAAATGAGGCACAAGGTTGTGCAGGCTGTTATTGTGCGGCAGAAGAAGGAATTTTCCAGGCCCGAAGGCATCAAAGTCCGTTTTGAGGATAATGCTGCAGTCGTTTTGAAGGACGTAAGGCTGGGAATGCCGAAAGGCACACTAATCAAGGGACCAATCGCAAAGGAGGTTGCCATCCGCTGGCCTAATGTCGCCAAGCAGGCAACTATTGTTCTATGAAACACTTTAGCATGTCCTGGAAATCATCAAAATCACCAAAGAAGCAGAGAAAGTTCAAGGCAAATGCGCCGTTGCACATAAGACACAAACTTGTTTCTTCCCATCTTACAAAGGAATTGCGATTGAAATACAAGAAACGCTCATTGCCTGTAAGGAAAGGCGACAAGGTCAAGATAATGGCTGGCAAATTCAGGGGAATAATTGGTGATGTTGAAAGAGTTGAACTGATGCGGTATAGGGTTTTCGTAAAGGGCGCAGAGGTGCAGAAGAAGGAAGGCGCGCCAAAAATCCCAAGACCTATTCACCCTTCAAAATTGCAGATTGTCAGCTTGAACCTTGATGACAAGAGAAGGATAATGGCTATTGAGAGGAAGTAAAATGTCAAAACAAAAACACTTGTCAAGATTGGCAGCCCCGAAGACGTGGCCGATAGAAAGGAAAAGGTCAAAATGGGTAGCCAAGCCAGTTCCAGGCACTCACAGCTTAATGTTTTCCATGCCTTTGCAGGTTTGCCTTACGGATATTTTGAAACTTGCAAAAAACAAAGACGAAGTCAAGAGGGTTTTGCAGCAAGGTTTTGTCCTTGTTAATAGCAAAGTAAGAAAAGAAGTTAGATTCCCAGTCGGGCTTTTTGATACACTCCAGATACAGAAATACAACAAGACTTACAGGATGCTGATAAACTCAAAAGGGCAGTTGCAACTTGTTGAGATACCTGCTTCAGAAGCACACATAATTGTTACAAAAATTGCCAGCAAAACTACAATAAAGGGCGGCAAGCAGCAGATACATCTGTCAAATGGCTGGATGTTCATAGCGGAAAGCGACTCTTACAAAGTCGGCGACGCAATTTTCTTTGATACTAAAACAAACAAGCCATCAAAGCATATCAAGCTGGAGAAAGGCTGCGTGGCTTATGTCGCTGGTGGCGAGCATGCAGGTTCTGTTGTTGAGATAAAGAATTTTGAAGAGGAAGGAGTCCTACGAAAGAAAAAGTTCGTGCTTGCAGATTCTGAGGACAAGAAGCTCAAGATTCCAGTCAAGGAGATTTTTATAGTGGGGAAAGGCAAACCTGAAATCAAATTACTATGACTACCGAAAACAAGATGCGGGAGGTTTTAGTGGATTCTGTCACTCTGAATATTGGTTCAGGCACCGAGGCGGAAGGCACAGAAAAAGCAATCTTACTTCTAAGCAAGATTTCTGGCAAAAAGGTAATCAAATCACTCGCCAAGAAGAGAATCCCAACGTGGAAAATCAGGCCTGGCCTGCCAATAGGTGCTAGGGTAAAGATGAGAGGCAAAGAAACTATAGAACTCTTGAGAAGGCTGCTGACTGCAGTCGATTTTGCATTACCTCGAAAGTCATTTACTGTTAATGGTTTTTCATTCGGAATCAAGGAATACGTAGATATTCCCGAAGTAAAATACGATCCGAAGATAGGTATTATTGGCCTTGATGTAATTGTTTCCTTGAAGAGAAGGGGCTTCAGGGTGGCAAGGAGAAAGATTAAAAAGGCTAAAATCGGCTCCTCACACATAATCACAGGTGATGAAGCCTTCGCATGGGCGCAGGCCAAATTTGGTGTAAAAGAAAGGGAAAAAGAGTAAAATGAAACGACCTGTCCAAGACAAGATCATTGTTGGTAAAACAAAGCGCCAACGCTTCCTTAAACATAACGTTCCTAAACCTCGAAAATACGGGCAAAGACTGACCATCTGCATAAGATGCGGTGGGACGCGCAGACACATAGCGAAATATAATTTGAATGTTTGCGGCCGCTGCTTCAGGGAAGTCGCCAAGGAACTTGGGTTTAAGAAGTTGCGTTAACGCAACGATGGAAAAACATGAGACATGATGTGTTGGCAGACGCGCTGAACGCGTTGAAGAACGTAAAGGACAAAGGTCAGAAGGAAGTCATAGTTAGACCTATTTCTAAAGTAGTTGTGAAAGTTTTTGAAGTTCTTAAAAAGGAAGGCTATATTGAGGCTTTCGAAGTTTTAGATGACAAGCGAGGCGGACAGGCAAAAGTCAAGCTAAGCAATCTGATTAACAATATCGGCGTAGTAAAGCCGAGATTTTCTGCAACGTTAGGTGAATTTGAGCGGTTTGAAAAGAGGTATCTTCCAGCAAAGGATTTTGGCAGGCTCATAGTATCAACCTCCAAAGGCATAATGACGCACTTGGACGCAAAAGAAACCAATCGCGGGGGTGTTATTCTGGCATATGTCTACTAAACCAGCAACGCCTGTTAAGGAAAGGATTTATTTAATTGACATACCTACCGGAGTACAGTTTCATTTGGAGAAAGGCAACATAATTGTAAAAGGTCCTGCTGGACAGACAGAGCGACCTTTCCCATCAAAGAACGTAGATATTCATTTGGATGGGAACAAAGTTCACGTAAAAGCGAAAGGCAAGTCTGCCGATTCAAGGATGATTGCGGGCACCTTCAATTCTCATATTAAAAACATGCTTGCGGGCGCGCAAAAGCCGTTTATCTTCAAGCTCAAAGTCGTTTTTACACATTTTCCAGTAACTGTTTCCGTTGTCGGTTCTGAATTTTTAGTCCAGAATTTCCTTGGCGAGAAGAAGGCCCGGAAAGTAAAGTTGCCTGCTGGCGCAAAAGTTTCCATACATGGCGAGTTTGTAGATATTGAGTCTGCAGACCTTGAGCTGGCCGGCAAAATAGCCTCGCTGATAGAACGAAGCACAAGAATAACCAACAGGGACAGGCGTGTCTTTCAGGATGGAATTTACATAATCCAAAAACCAAAGTAAAATGGCTGAAACAAGATTATTGGAGCAGAGGAAGGAAATGAACAAGCGTAGACCGAAGTTCCTCAGGCAGAACTATCACTTCAGAAAAAAAGTGCAGGATGATTTCTGGCGCGCACCAAAAGGATACCATAGCAAGATGCGAATGCGCATTCACGGGCATAGGAAGGTAGTTTTGGTAGGTTACAGGAACCCTGCAGAAGTCCGGGGACTGCACAAGAGCGGTGCAATGTTCTTCTATGTTGAGAACTTGTCAGATCTGGAAAAATTCAACCCGAAAACAGAGGTTGGAATACTGAGCGGCAAGATTGGCGACAAGAAAAGGTATGAAATTCTGAAGGCAGCCGTGCAGAAGAAACTCACATTCGTGAATATCAATGCTGAAAAGTTCGTAACGAACCTTGAATTAAAGATGAAAGCAAAGAAAGAGATGAAATCTTTGACAGCGAAGCAGAAATCTGAAATAAAAGCGGCAGAAAAGAAGCCAGAACCAAAAGTGGAAGCAAAACCTAAAACTCAAACGAAACCTGAAGCCAAGAAGCAGGAAAAGGCAAAATGAACATATCTAACCAAAAAAGACTGGCAGCAAAGGTCGCACACGCTGGGACAGAAAGAATAATCCTGGTTCCAGAAAGGGTTGGCGAAATAAAGGATGCCATAACAAAGGCAGACATCCGAACGCTGATTAAAAGTGGCGCAATAAGGATACTTCCGACAAGGTCACCTTCACGCATACGAGCAAAAACAAGGAATGCTCAGAAGAAAAGAGGCAGACAAAGAGGGCCTGGAGGCAGGAAGGGTGGAAAGTCCGCACGTATGCCTCACAAGCTGGTCTGGATAAGGAAGATTAGGCTGATGCGCGCTGCTCTGAAACATCTGAAATCCACAGACCAGGTGACGCAGCAGGTTTACAATGATATTTACAGAAAGGCAAAAGGCAATTTCTTCAGGGACAAGGGCCACATGCTGTTTTACATCAAGCAGAATAATTTGTTCATAGGAGCCAAGAAATGAGCGTCCAACCAGCAGATAGAGAATATGTGGAATACAAGGCAGAGATAGATAAGTTGCTGAGTAAAGCTCCGACTTTGGTAGATCGTATAAAAAACGGCAGCGTAGACCTTGAAGAATGGATGGACAGCGTAATTAATGTGTATCAGCACAGTAACGAAGACGAAATAGAGTTTGCACTTAAAGTTGAAAGTCATTTTGCGGTTAAAGATGTAGCGCCTGCAGTTGCTTATCACATTTTAAGCACTGCTTTGAAAGAGGCAACTTTTGACAAAGAAATAACTTCAAAAACATTAGAGAGCATGCGGATTGAATATTTTGCTATTTATGGAGATGTAATAAATGGCTAGTGGACCAAGATATGCAGTTAGGTTCAGAAGAAGACGCGAAGGTAAAACGAATTATCAAAAGAGAGTGAAGCTCCTGCAATCAGGAATGCCTCGCCTTATCGTGAGAAAATCAAACAAGTTTGTTACTGTGCAAATCACAAGTTATGATGTCGCAGGCGACAAAACTTTGCTTACCGTCAATTCTGCAAAGCTGAAGGGGTTTGGCTGGAATCACAGCTACAAGAACACTCCGGCAGCTTATTTGGTAGGATTGCTTGCTGGGAAATTGGCAAAAGGCAAGGCGCAAGTAGCGATTGCAGACATTGGCCTGCATAATGCGGCAAAAGGGGCAAAAGTCTTTGCAGCAGTAAAAGGCGCGATTGATGGGGGTCTGAAAGTTCAGTTTGATGCAAGCATGATACAGGCAGACAGGATTGCGGGAAAACATATCCTTGCACATCTCAAGAAAGATATTCCAAAAGATTTCGAGGCTGTAAAAGCCAAAATACTGAAGTAAAATGGCGCAACAAAAAAAATTATATGACAAACCGAAAGAATCTGTCTCCGCTGTAAAGCCTGGAGAGATGAAGAAGGCTGAAGCTGAAGAAGTTGCCAAGGCAGAGAGCGCAGTACCAAAATTCGCTTACAAGACGGACTTGGGCCGAATGGTGGCAACAGGGCAAATAACAAGCTTAAAGGAAATTTTCGACAAAGGTTACAAGATAAAAGAAGCAGTAATAGTTGATACTCTAGTTCCTAATCTATTCAGTGACTTTGTGCTGATTGGGCAAGCGAGGGGAAAATTCGGTGGTGGAAAACGCCGTCTGATAAAGCAGACGCAGAAAAAAACCGCTGAGGGCAACAAACCAAATTTCGCAGCGCTCGCAATAGTTGGCAACAACGATGGCTATGTTGGCATTGGCAAGGGCAAGGCGAAAGAATCCATGCCTGCCAGAGACAAAGCATTGAGGAATGCCAGACTGAACATGATTGAAATTGTCCGTGGCTGCGGTTCGTGGAAATGCAATTGCGGCGAGCCACATTCATTGCCTTACAAGATTGAAGGCAAAGCAGGATCTGTCGCTGTAAGATTAATGCCCGCTCCTAAGGGAACCGGCCTTGTCTGCGAGAACGAAATCAAGAAGCTGCTGAAAGCGGCAGGCTACAAGGACGTCTGGGCAAAAACCTGGGGACAGACAAGACACAGAGGAAACTTCATACTTGCAACTTTCGAAGCATTAAAGAAGGGTGCAGAGATGCGCAGCAAGAGCTACAAGCTGAATCGAGGTTCAATCTGATAATAAAATGGAACAAGTAAGAATTGCAGTGATAAGAGTACGCGGGGACGTCGGGCTTAGCTGCCATGTTCGCCAGACTTTTAAATTGCTGAGGCTTTACAAGAAAAATTATTGCGGCGTGTTCCCAAGCTCACCATGTATGTTGGGAATGGTGCAAAGAGTGAAAGATTTTGTCACATTCGGCGAGCTTGACAAGGATACGTTCTTAAAACTCATGAAAATGAGAGGAAGACTAGCAGGCAACAAGCCAGTGACGGAAGAATATCTCAAGGCAAACGCAAAGACTGATTTCCAGAAATTCTCAGATGATTTTGCAAATTTCAAAGCAGAGCTCAAGGATGTACCTGGAATGAAGCAGTTCTTCAGGCTTCACCCTCCAATAGGTGGCTTCGAGCGAATTGGCATTAAGAAGACATATGCCGAAGGCGGAGCTTTGGGGTACAGGGGAAAAGAAATAAACAAGCTATTGCAGAGGATGATCTAAAATGCCAATCAGACGAAAGAAGAAGTCAAGGAAGCTGAGGGGAAGCCGAACGCACGGTTGGGGCTTTGGTAAAAGACACAGGGGCAAAGGTAGCAAGGCATACACTGGAGGCGGCGGCGGCAAGAGAGGCGCGCACCACGAGACTTTTTTCCTATCACAGGGCATCCAGCCTATTGGCAAGCACGGAATGTCTGTCCGTTCGCGAATTGTGAATATCCCAATCATAACTATCAACATACGGGAAATTGAAGAAAGACTCCATGAATTCGAGCAGCATAAGCTCGTAGAGAAAAAAGCAGACGCTTATTCCGTTGATTTGACCAAGCTTGGCTTTGTCAAGATACTTTCAGAAGGGAAGCCAAGCAAAAAGCTTAATGTTATTTGTTCAAGTTGTTCTACAAAAGCCAAGCAAAAGATAGAGAAAGCTGGTGGCTCGGTAGCCATAAAAGAATAAATATGGTAGACTGGTCAAAAATATCACAAGCCTTTCCTGAAGTCAGGAAGCCTGAAGTGCAAAAGCTGGCTTTCAAGAAGAAACTTATATGGACAGGTCTGGCCTTAATTTTATTCTTCATATTATCCTATATTCCTTTGATAGGACTTGGCCAAAATTCGCTACAGCAGTTTGAGTATCTATCAATTATATTGGGTGCATCGTTTGGCTCGATAATATCCTTGGGTATCGGCCCGATTGTTACCGCAAGTATAGTTATGCAGTTGCTTGTGGGAGCCGGCATACTCGGTCTGGATTTGACGCAGAAGGAAGGGAAGATAAAATTCCAGGCAATGCAGAAAATAGCAGTAATATTCTTCATAATCTTCGAATCCGCAGTTTATGTTCTGATGGGCGGACTTGCCCCAGACCCTGCGCTGGCGGGCACGTTTAAGTACTTGCTAATGCAGGCAGCGCTGATTGCCCAGCTTTTTGTCGGCGGTTATTTGATAGTTTTGATGGATGAGGTAGTTTCCAAGTGGGGATTCGGCTCAGGCATCAGCCTGTTTATAGTCGCAGGAGTTGCAAGCCAGATATTTGTAAGAGCATTCAACCCGTTACCATCACCACAAAATCCGGATGTTCCTATTGGTGCGATACCTTATCTTTTCAAGGCACTCGCAACAAGCGACAGCACAGGCGCAACGCTTGCAATATCTGGTATCGTTGTTACAATACTGGTCTTCATGATAGCGGTTTATGTGCAGGCGATGAAAATAGAGATACCTTTGTCGTTTGGAAGAGTAAGAGGCTTCGGAATGCGATGGCCTCTGCGTTTCATCTACACGTCAAATATCCCAGTAATATTGATCTCTGCATTGATGGCTAACATACAGCTTTGGGCAAGGCTGTTGCAGAATTCAGGCCATGCAATCCTTGGTACATTTTCAGGCAACACTCCAAGCACAGGATTCGTCAAGTGGATATTCTCGCCAGACATCGTGCCATCATTGATAACAGGCAGCGCGACATGGACGATGGCCGGCCAGGCCCTTGTTCACATTGGTTTCATGATATTTGGTTCAATCATATTCTCAATCCTGTGGGTAAAGACTGCGAACATGGATGCAGCATCCCAGGCAAAGCAGATACTTTCATCGGGCCTGCAGATACCTGGATTCAGACGAGACCCTCGTGTTTTGGAATCCATACTAAACAGGTACATACCTGCCCTGACTGTTATGGGTGCGGCAGTTGTCGGCCTGCTGGCTGCGCTTGCAGACTTGGGCGGCGCGCTGAGCAGAGGTACGGGTATATTGCTGTCCGTCATGATAATGTACAAGATGTATGAAGATATTGCAAAGCAGCACGCTTTTGAAATGCATCCTGCTTTGAGGAAGATAATCGAGTGATACTATGGCGATAATTGCATTATTACAACAGCATGCGTTTCTGTCCATACTTGGCATTTCTGCAGCGCTGGCTTTGTTCAGCACACTTGTTTACAAATATGCAACAGACCAGGCCCTGATGAAGGCCATAAAGGAAGAGATGAAGAAGCTGCAGGATGAAATGAAGGCTAATAGGACTAACCCGCAGAAAATTGCGGAGCTGCAGGGAAAGCTGATGCCTTTGAACACAAAGATGATGTCACAGAGCTTCAAGCCAATGATACTCACGATCGTTCCTTTCTTGGTTATATTTGCATTGCTTGGCAAGGTTTACAATGGCCTGACTGTTATTCCTTTGTCATTCCATTTTCCGCTAAGCAAGTTGGCGACAGGGCTTGGTTGGGTAGGGACTTACGTCATATTGTCAATGGTGTTTACGACCGTATTTAGAAAGGCTTTAAAAGTCGTTTAGAGGCAGATTAAAGGAAAGAAAACAAAAAATGGTACACATAAAGCACCGCACGCGCGGAGCACCAAAAATTGTAATGAGGGGAGAACCTCGCTTTAAGTCTAGACGGGGACTTCGCAGGACTCAAAGAAGGACACCTGGCAACATTACTGTTGTCCACTACGAAAAGAAGATGCCTGGAAAGCCACTTTGTGCCATTTGCAAGAATTATCTTCATGGTATTCCAAGGAACAAGCCAATAAAAATCAGCCATATGAACCGCACTGGGAAAACAGTGCAAAGGCCTTTTGGCGCAAACTTATGCAGCCCTTGTACGAGGGAAGTATTGGTCTGGAAAGCACGGGTGAAGTACAAGATTGCAAAAGCAGATGATGTTCCGATACATTACAGACAATTTGTGAAGGTGTAAAATGGCAGCTATTGAAGTTGGAAGATTATGTGTTAAAATTGCTGGCAGAGATGCCGGAAAAGAGTGTATAATTGTTGACATCCAAGACAAGAACTTTGTTATGATTGATGGAAACACAAGGCGAAGGAAGTGCAACATCACCCATCTTGAACTCCTGCCGCACAAGGCAGACATCAAGAAAGGTGTGACTCACGAAGAAGTTTTGAAAGCTCTTGAAAACTTTGGCATTAAACTGGAGAAGAAATCTCCGCCAAAAGCACCAAAGCCAAAAGCCACGGCAAAGCCTGTTGCAAAGAAGGAAGAGAAAAAAGCCAAGCACAAGGCAGAGAAGCCAAAGAAAGCCAAGGCCTAAATTCTCAAATTGATATTGGCAGAACTCCGCCCAAAAATATTATTGCCAACAAAAAGAGGAATTTTAATATTTTTTCAGTCATTTTGTGCGGGTTATATTTGATGTTAATCATGGAGTAGGTGAACATTAACATTATTATCAGTGCGAAATACGCAAGCGCTATGCTCCTAAAAATTGTTGCAGTCATCAGCCCAACCACGTTTAAAACAAGAAGATTGCCAAAGTTGTTAGTAAACCATCCATATGTGTCCCAGAGTTTGTGTTCTTTCCAATAGCCAATCTTTGCATAAGCAAGGCTGGAAACAAACAAAAGAGGAATTGCCAAAACAAGCTGAGCCATTATTAATATGCTGAATTTCTCAGGGTTCAAAGTCCAAACAATAGTTAATATCATGAATAAGCTTCCAATCATGAATGTATTGATGCTAACTTTCGCAGAAGCCTTCTCGGGATTCGCCTCAAATACTCCGATTCTCTCTTTTCTCTTAGCCATAGCATAAACTCAGTTTTTTTGCATATAAATATGATTTATTTTTGCTGGGTTACAATAGGCAAAGCTTTAATTTGGAATTTTGGTTTTGGTTTTATGAATAAACTGCCTTTTGAGCTGGTTGAACGAAAGTTGATTTTCAAGCAGAAGGCAAAAATCAAGAAACTAAAGGCAAAAACTGCAGCTGAGTTGCTTAATGCCGGGTTGATAATTATTGACAAGCCAAGCGGACCTAAATCGATACAGGTTGGCAACAGGATACGGTCTTTGCTGGAGCAGCCAAAGGTCGGCCATGCAGGCACTCTTGATCCAATGGTCACAGGTGTGTTGCCAATTGGCGTTGGCAAGGGTGTGAAAGTTTTATCTTTAATGTCAAAAGCAGGCAAGGTCTATGAGGGAAGAATGCATATTCACAAGGCCGTTACAAAAGCGCAAGTTCTCGATGCTTTTGCCAAGTTTACCGGAAAGATAGAACAATTGCCTCCCCGCATCTCGGCAGTTGCCAGAAAGCTGCGCACTAGGGAAATCTACTGGCTGACTTTAAAGAAATTCAAAGGCAAGGATGTAGAATTTGAAGTCGGCTGCGAGGCTGGCACTTACATTCGGAAATTATGCCACGACATGGGCGAATATCTCAAAACAGGAGGGCATATGGCTGAGCTGCGAAGACTACAGGCAGGCCCATTTAAGATAAAAGGTTCCGTGACGTTAGAACAAGTGCAGAAAAATTATAGTAAATACCTGCAAACCAAGAAAGATGCATACATCAGGAAAATAATTCTGCCTTTGGAAAGAGGTGCTGAACACTTGCCAAAAGTTTATGTGGATGTAGGGGTTGCAGAACGAATAAAGCACGGCTCGCCAGTCTTTACACCAGGAGTTCTGGCTTACACTTCTGATTTACACAAGGATAAAGAGGTCGCGGTCTTTGATACAAATAGCAACCTGCTTGCAATAGGGATTGCACAGCTTGATGCCAGAGAAATGGAAAAAGCTCAAAAAGGTATGGCCGTCAAGACAGACGTGGTGCTGATTTAATATGCGAAAATACGAACCAAATCCAAGTGCAAAACTGCAGATTGTAACAGAGTTTAGCAAAATAAGGAAGCTGCTGACCAGCAAGCTTGACAAGAGAGATTTTGTCAGGACAGAGGGCGGCGGCGCTATTAGTCTGGTTAACATTCTTGTCGACGATAAAACGCTTTTTTTCAACTGCGAAAACATGAGGAATCTAGAGAGTGGAATAATAGCAACAGGTTATGATGGAAGCTATGGCTACATCGGACTTCCCCTTAAATTTTTTAAGCCGGAATACGAAAGGCAAATACTTGAGCAGCTGTATGGGCGTTATGGCAAAAGATGAAGAATTCGAAAATGAATATTATTATACTGAAGAGCCGAAATCTACATATCGGGAACGTACCATTAAGGCACACATTCGCGATTTTGATTTAACACTCAAGTCCGCTTCTGGAATTTTTGCATCACGTGATGTGGACACAGCTTCAAAACTTCTGATAGAAAACGCAGAATTGCCAGAAAAAGGCAAGATTCTTGATTTGGGTTGCGGCTATGGTATGATCGGGGTTGTTGCCGCGAAAGCCTGCCCGAATTGTTCAGTGATTCTTACAGATATCAACAGGCGAGCTGTGATGATTGCAGCTGAAAACCTGAAGATTAACAAGCTAAAGAATGCTAAAGCCAGGCAAGGCAATGCCTATGAACCAATAAAGGATGAGAAATTTGACCTGATTTTGCTGAACCCGCCAATGACTGCTGGCAGAGAAATAGTGATGTGCATGATTAAGGGCGCCCCAGAGCATCTGAATAAAGGCGGAAGCCTGCAGATAGTTGCAAGAAAATCCAAAGGCGGAGAGGTCCTGTTTGAGGAAATGAAAAAGCTCTTTTCAGAAGTAAGAGTGCTTGCAAAAAGTGGCGGCTTTTGGGTCGTGAAAGGCACTAAGTAAGACTTAAAAGATTGTATTTTTCCAAGACAAGTATGACAAAAGAGATTTCAAAGGAGCTGCTGGAAATCATATGCTGCCCTGTTGACAAGTCTGATTTAATTTATAACAAAGATAAACAAACACTCACATGCAAGACATGCAAGTATCCGTACCCGATTCGGGAGGGGATTCCAATCCTGCTCCCGCCGGAAATGATAAAGGCGGAGAAGACCGGAAAATAAACTACAAGCCCAAGAGCAAGCTTATTTGGGCTGCGGCAGCAATTATAATTATCATATTAGCGTTTGGAGCCTGGATGATCATGGGAAAAAAGGAAACATCTGTTACTGGAAAAGTAGTTGTATTACATACAAACATGGGCGACATCAAAATTCAGCTGAATAGCGACATGCCAATAACTACTGGCAATTTTGAGAAGCTAGTAGGTGAAGGATTCTATGATGGCGTGATTTTCCATAGGGTCATTGATGGCTTTATGATACAGGGCGGAGACCCTGAAGGAACTGGCATGGGCGGCCCAGGTTATACGATCAAAGATGAGTTTACAAACCACAATAGGAATGACAGAGGCACGATTGCAATGGCGAATGCAGGCCCAAACACTGGTGGAAGCCAGTTTTTCATAAACTTGGTGAATAATAATTTCCTCGACTCAAAACATCCAGCTTTCGGAAAAGTCATAGAAGGCATGGATGTTGTCGATAAAATTGGCAAGGTCAGGACAGATGCAAATGACAGGCCAGCAACGAATGTCACAATAACCAAGGCAGAAATTTTGTAAATAAGACTTTTAAACAGATTTTAGAACGTAATGTTGTGCCGAGGTCGCATAACCTGGTATCTCGACTTTGTTGAGTATTAATTTCTTAACTCGCTGGTAATGCGCTATATTAAAATACTGCGCCTTCCTAATAATCAGATGCGATTTAGAGAGAGGAATAGAGCTAATGTTCTTGCATACTGGCAAAAACGCCAAGCCAAAGAGCGAGCGCGGATAAATAATAATTCTAAAAATAAATTACGTCTTAAAGCTCTAGTATTTGGATATTTAGCAGGTGATGGTCACGTTGGTATTCGCGAAGAGAAAGGTCGCGGTTTTCATAATGAGGTGGGGTTTTATCCAGATCATTCATCATTGTTATCGCCGTTCATAGCCGCACTTAAAACAGTTTATAATATAGCCCCAACAATTAGAGAACATAATAATTTCTATAGTGTTCGTTTTAATTCAAAAATAGTGGTCGAAGATTTACTCAAACACGCTGCTTTTGGTGTTAAAACCTGGTCTATACCGAGTTTTATTATGAATAGTAAGCAATTGCTGAAGGAATGGCTAAGAGCTTTTTTTGATGCCGAAGGGTACATAACTAGTAAAGTTATTAGGGTGCAAACCGTAAATGAAAAAGGCATTCGAGATGTACAGAAACTTTTGTCTTTATTTCATATCGAATCTAAAATATATAGTTATTCGCCCAAAAATCCAAAATGGTCGGTTAATCATATCTTGATAATATCTATGAAAAAGAGCAGACAGAAATTTCTGAATGAAATAGGTTTGAATCACAAAGTTAAATATTTAAGACTGAAAGAAAGTCTTTTAACTGGCTAAAATACCCGTTAGGCATGCCGAGGTCGCGTAACCTGGTAGCGCGCAAATCGTTTTTAAGAAATTAAAACGAGCGTACGCCTGGAATAAGGTCTCGAGAGCTTGTTCCCGCAAGGGTGTCTGGGTTCAAATCCCAGCCTCGGCGTTCACAACTTTTATTAAAGTCCTGCAATTTGTGGTTGTATGCCAGAAATTGTTATAGTGGGAGCAGGCCCTGGAGGGCTGGCTGCAGCAAAAATGCTGGCAGAAGCAGGAAAAGACGTTTTGGTTCTAGAGAAAAACGAGATTCCAGGCTTGAAAGTTTGTGCTGGTGGTCTAACTAATTTGGAACTCAGCTACGGAATTCCCAAATCCATTCTAGAGCGGCAATTCAATCGAGTATTACTAAATCTTGAGGGCACAGAAGTCTCGCTAAAAGATTCTGGAAAAATAATGTGCACGGTTCGCAGAACAAACTTGGGAAAATTTCAAGCGAAACAAGCACAAAAAGCAGGCGCTGAAATCAGATACAACGCAAAAGTCACAGAAATTAGCAAAAATTTTGTGAAAGTTGGAAAAGAAAAAATCCCTTTCAAATTCTTGATAGGCGCAGATGGAAGTGCGTCAATTGTTCGCGAATACCTTGGCCTAAAATCCAATAAATGGGCTATCTGCATGGAGTACGAAGTCAAAGGTCGCTTTAAAGACTTGGAATTTATATTCAACAGAAAGCTTTTCGGTTCTCTTTTCGCATGGATTTTTCCTTACAAAAATTCAGCAATGATAGGAGCTGGTTGCTATTCAAATGAGATTTCGGCAGCAGAAATTAGAACGAATTTAGATGAGTGGTGCGCTGAAAAAGGATATAAAATCAAAGGAAAGAAACTGATTGCAGCACCATTAAATATGTCATATGAGGGTTTTAAGTTCAAGAACGTGTTTTTGGTTGGAGATGCAGCAGGTTTTATAATGGACCTTACGGGCAAAGGCATAGGCCCTGC
Source organism: uncultured Candidatus Woesearchaeota archaeon (assembly GCA_903864915.1). Lineage (GTDB taxonomy): Archaea > Nanobdellota > Nanobdellia > UBA10117 > UBA10117 > CAIPHS01. Next base: position 73,664 of record CAIPHS010000007.1, on the reverse strand, counting down.
AATCATCAGCGGGGAAGAAGTTGCACGAGGAATTCTAAGTTCTAAATACGATTTCACCCAAATCGAAGAGCTATTAAAAATTAAAGCCGCGCAGGAAAAAACCCGCAAAATAATTGCGACACGACCGTATCTTACAAAACTCTGTTATCTTCTTATGCCAGCATTAATACGAATACCACACATCAACCACAAAATTTTGAGTATGGTGGGATTGCAGTAAAAACCTTTAAAAAGCCACCATTTGAGCTGACTTTAGAAGTCCTACGTCAGTAGGTTGCTGTAAACGCAGCACAAAATCTTTGTGTTCTGTTTGCAGTTTTATCTTACAAAATGGCTGAAGAAGTCAAACCAAAAGAAGCACAACCTGAACAGAGTTCAGCTGCGCCTCACCAAAGCAAAGCTTCGGTTCCGGGAAAGGAATTCAGGTCACTGTTAAGAATCGTGGACAAGGACGTAGATGGTGAAGAGTCTATTTATCTTGCCTTGACTAAAGTCAAAGGCATCGATTTCATGCTTTCTAATGCAATCTGCCATGTTCTTGGCCTTGTTAGGAATGAGAAGGTTGGAAATTTGTCAGAACCTGAAATAGCCAAGATTGAAGATTGCATGCAGCACCCTGAAAAATATGGCATTCCTATTTGGATGCTGAACAGGAGAAAGGACCTGGAAACGGGCGTTGACAAGCATTTGGTTGGTTCTAATCTCACCTTCCAGCAAAGTCTGGATATAAAGTTCCTGAAGAAAATCCGAAGTTTCAGAGGCATCAGACACATTAAGGGTAAGAGAGTCCGAGGCCAGAGGTCAAGGACAACTGGTAGAAAGGGTACTACTGTTGGTGTAACCCGACAGAAGGAGATGCCAAAAGCAGCTCCAAAGACTGAAGGGAAGAAAGAGGGTAAGAAGTAACCATGTGGCGACAAAAGAAGAAACGTAGTGGTCCAAAGCATCCATGGCGTGCTGAGAGAATCGAGGAAGAGCACGGCTTGGGCAAGGCGTATGGCATCAGAAGGATGAGGGAAATCTGGAGAATGAAGGCCATACTCAGAAACTGGCACAGGCAGGCCAAGGAAATCACAAGCATGCGTGCCGGGCCAAAGCAAGATGAAGTACTCAAGATCTTATTAGAAAGGCTGCAGAGATACGGAGTTGCCGGTGCAGAAGCAGACGCTGATGATATTCTATCTATAACATTGAAAGATGTCATGGATAAGAGGTTGGAGACTGCTGTTTTCAAGAAAGGCCTTGCGCTTACAGCGTTGCAGGCCAGACAGTTCATAGTTCATGGCAAGATCATGGTTAATGGAAAGAAATTGAACTCACCATCTTATCTGATGAAAGTTGGCGAAGATGCTTCTTACGTGCCTGGCTTCACGCCAAAATTAAAGCCTGAAGAGCCAGTAACAGAAGTCAAGGAAAAGCCAGCAGAAGCAAAACCTGCGGCAGAGGTAAAGACAAATGGCTGACCGAATAGGAATAGCACACATACAGGCAACTTACAACAACACAATCATACACATCACTGACCTGACAGGCACAGAGACAATTGCTCTGGCATCAGGTGGCCAAGTAGTCAAGGCTGACAGGCTGGAAGGAAGCCCGACTGCCGCGATGCTTGCTGCAAAAAAAGCTGCAGCAACCGCCCTGGAACAGGGCGTAAGGAAGATTTATGTTAAAGTCAGGGCGAAGGGCGGACAGAATGGAATGAGATTCCCAGGCCCAGGCGCACAGCCAGCAATCAGAGCCTTGACAAGGTCTGGCCTGCAGGTAATAGGCATAGAAGATGTAACTCCTATTCCTCACGGTGGTTGCCGAAAGAAGGGCGGCAAGCGAGGTAGGCGAGTTTAAAATGAAAATATCCGTACTGAAACAGGAAGATAATGAAGTTACATTCGAGATAGAGGGTGCACACCCAGGTTTCCTGAACGCATTGAGACGAACAGCCATGTACGAAGTGCCTGCACTTGCAATCGAAGATGTTTACTACACGAAAAACTCCTCAGTACTTTATGATGAAATTATTGCACACAGGCTTGGTTTGATACCATTGAAGACTGACTTGAAATCTTACAACTTGCCTTCCGAGTGCAGCTGCAAAGGCAAGCTTTGCGCAAAGTGTTCTGTCAAAGGCTCATTGAAGGCAAAAGGGCCTGCAACAGTTTACGCTGAAGACATGAAGTTCAAGGACCCAACTGTAAAGGCAATTTACCCTAAGATGATGATTACGAAGCTTCTGGAAGGCCAGGAAATCGAACTGGATTTCGTTGCAGTTTTGGGCAAAGGCATGGAGCACACGAAATGGTCTGGCTGTCATGTGTATTACAGAGGAATACCTGGATTCGACACGAAGAATGCAGATTTGGACAAGGCTTTCGAGAAAATACCTGCAAATGTTGCAAAGAAGACTGGCAAGACAATAGAAATTACTGATTACCCGAAATGGCTGCCTGCTTACGAGGAAACCCTCGAGAAGAACGGAGTCAAAATTACAAACAGCGAAGAGAATTTCATACTCACGATAGAGAGCTGGGGCCAGGTAGCTCCAGAGAAGATACTGAATGAAGCTGTAAGCATCTTACAGCAGAAGCTCAAAGAAGTGAAACTCAAGTAACTGCTCTTAAAACTCACGCGGGCAGCGCAAAGGCGAGCTTTGCTGGTCCGCTAATGCGGGAGTGGAGGAGCGGTCAAACTCGCACGATCGAGGGTCGTGTCCCTTAGTGGGTACACAGGTTCGAACCCTGTCTCCCGCACTCAAGCTCATAGGAATCGAAGATGAAACGCGCTGAAATCCTCGCGGATTTCGCTGGTTTCAAAGGTGAAAGTCGAAGATGAAACGAACAGGACCAACAAATATGGTGATGCAGAAGACGATTGCCCAGCTGAAAGCACAGAAGGCAAAGCTTTGGAAGCGCGTCGCTTACGAACTAGAAAGAGTTACAAGGAAAAGGCGCGAAGTCAATCTGTCAAGGATTCAAAGAGTTGCAAACAACAATGAAGTTTTGCTTGTTCCAGGAAAAGTTTTGTCAACTGGCATGCTTAGCAAGAAGGTCACAGTCGCTGCTTGGAACTTTTCAGCAGCAGCCAAGGAAAAAATAAAGGCTGCCGGCGGAAAAACAATGACAATCGAGGAATTATTAAAAGCACAGCCGAAAGGTACTGGCATAAGGTTGATTGGATAATGGTTAAGATAATAGATGCGACGGATTTGGTGCTCGGAAGGCTTGCAGCTAGAGTTGCAAAGATGGCCTTGATGGGCGAAGAAATTGTCATACTTAATTGTGAAAATGCTATCATATCTGGAAAGAAGCACATTGTATTGTTGAAGTTCCAGGTGAGGGAAAAAAGAGTACAGCCTTTCAAGGGGCCTTTCAAGAAAAGAATGCCTGATAGGATAGTTCGTTCGGTAATCAAGGGCATGCTGCCTCACGCCAAATGGACTGAGGATAGCAGGGGCAGGCAGGCTTTCGGAAGAGTGAAATGTTTCCTCGGGGTGCCTGATGAATACAAGACGCAGAAGATTGAAACTTTTGCAGAGATTACTGCAGATAAGCTTAAATCCCACTTTTATGTCACAGTCGGAGAAATATCTCAGTTATTGAAACAACATGGCAGCTACTAAAATAGTACACGTTTCAGGCAAGAGGAAGGAAGCAGTAGCAAGGGCTACCGCAAGGCCTGGAAACGGTATAATTAAGATAAATTCAATACCTCTTGATTTGTACGAGCCTGAGTTTGCGCGCTTGCGATTAAGGGAACCATTGCTGATAGCAGGCCCGATGGCTGCAGATGTTAACATAGACATCAATGTTGTTGGCGGCGGCTGGAGCTCACAGGCAGAAGCTGCCCGGCTTGCAATAGCAAAGGCACTTGTTGTTTACACAGGCTCTGACCAGCTGAAGAAGACATTCATTGATTATGACAGGTTCTTGATGGTTGCAGACACAAGAAGGAAAGAACCAAAGAAGGCAGGCACACACTCAAGAGCAAGGGCCAAGAGGCAGAAGTCTTACAGATAAACTTTTGCTTTTTCTACCTGTTCTTTGTATTTTGCCAAGAATGTTTCGTATTTTTGCCAGGCTTTATTATCATCACATCTCTTGAAGTGCAAATCTCCAAGAATTAAGGCTAGGCCCTGAAGCCTTTCTCGCTTTTGACGGTCTGTTACGTTCTCGACAGCATCATAAAGGCCGTTCATTTCAAGGGCGTATCTGGCATCCCTTTCCCTTTGTCTCAGCTTGCTGATTTCATCAGGCAAGTTCGCAACATATGCTCTGAATTCATCTAGCCAACCCGGAAAATCACGTACGTCAATGACTTTTGCATTACCAAGGAAGTTTTCAATCACCATTTAGCCCTCAACAGGCTCACCACAAAGGAGCGCATGAGTTGATTTCGTATTAATGCGATATCCAAAAGGTCTTAACATTTTTATTGGTGTGTTTCTGCCAAGTTCATTCGCGAAATCCACTATCGCTTCTTCAATTTTATCTTCGAAGTCAGCAGAAAGACTTAGGTTATATTTGTTTTCTATGTTTGTTCTAATCTGATACGCTGACATGTAATCGTCGTCAAATGCTTCGATAATTCTGTTCTGAAGATCGTTTATGACTTTTCTTTTCCTTTCGACTTCTGACTTGTGATTGTAATTGCCCATCCTTTCTCTTATGTGCTGCCTCATTCCAGCATTCATGTAATAGTATACTCTCTTTTCATTGACGTTCAATGTGCGACCTATTTTTATGCCAGATAGTCCTTCTTTCCTTAGTTCTAGTATCCTTTCCATCAAAGTATCATCAATTAGCTTTGCCATATTAGTTTTTCCCTTCCAAATATGCCTTGTAGTATGGGGAATTCCTGTTTATCCTATAACGGTAATTTTCAGTGCAGACTACTGGGGAGTTTTTGCCCAATTTGATGAAATCTTTGACTATGACGTCAATCTTGTTCTCAAAATATTCAGAGAATTTTATGCCCAGCCTTTCCTCGAGGCTTTTCCTCATTTCAGGGATATTCATGTCGCTTCTGCATGAAGCAAGCAGATTTACTACGTGGGAATCGAGATGACGAATTGCTTTTTGCCTGGCGTTTTCCTTGGATCTGATTTTTTCTTGGCTAAAATATTTGCTTGCGTAATGCTTTGCATTTGATTGCGTTTTCTCGTCAGTATGATAGCGGATTACTTCTTTGCCAAATCCAGTCAGCTTTGCTATTTCAGCGTATGACAGATTTTGCCGCCTCAAGTCCTTGATTTCTTTCTCTTCAACAGGCGTCATCCTTCGTGCCATTTCAGCTGGCCTCTTGCATTCTCTTCTTTATCTCTCTGTTAATTTCTGCGCACTTTTCTCCGAGACGCCACCAGTCAGGCTTGCCTTCCCAATATTTTGGCCAATCACAATTAAGTACCGGCTCAAAGTAGATATGCTTTATTTCCTCGTCAGACCTGCTAAACAGTTTTTTATCTTCTAGTGCAACAGGGGCTGCTATGCCTGCCACTAAACCACCTGTTGTGCGGTCTAAATCAATTTTATATATTTCATCACGTTCATATTTGCATTTGCTGCGATTGAACCAGTCTATGATATCGTTTAATGATGGCAGGTGCAACTGTGGCTGGTAATTTCTTAGTATTTTATATGTTGCTTTCTGTCCAAGAAAACCAAAAAATTCATCTACGCTCAAATCTGTACCTGGTCTAGCATTACATACCAGTCCGTGTGTTAATTCTTCACCATATACGCACGGATTATGTTTGTCTGTGTTTACAAGCATTACGGATTTTAAATCCTCATCAAAACAGCTGGTGAAACGAATTAAACAGTACATACAACGATCTGGTTCAAGTTCGGCATATTCCTCTTCTGTTAAAATTGGTATTTTGTAATTCCCTTTTATGTTAAATAACTCAGATAGAGCTTTTGTAAGCTCTGCACCAAAAGCAGTCATATTGGTAATTTCTATTCGGTTAGTACCCACCTTTTGAATATGATCTTCAAGTGCCATTTCAGCTGCCCTCTTTCTTCTGCTCATAAACATTCAGCTTGCCGTCTTTCCATTCAACTACTGTAATTTTTCTATTATGGCTTGGTGAACCTTTGTCTATAGATGGCCTGACGCCGCCATAACTTTTCATTAAACTTTCTTTCATCCATTCAGGCGTCTTAGGGTCGTCAAGAATTTTATTTACGGCAGTTGAGTCATGATTTAGTTTGGATACATATTCCTTGTAATCTGCGTAATAAATTGCGGCTAGCTGTGCAGCTCTGTCATCTAAGCTAGCTCCACTATGTCCATAACCATTATAGACTTGGTTTAATGTTTGCTCATCCATAGTTGCTAAAGATTTTTTGGCAGCCAGTATTGGCATCTTATAGAAAATATCATGTGCGTATTCCGGATTGTCTTTCAGAATCTTGCTAATAACTCCAAATTCTTTCTCATTCAAAAACATTATGTTTGCTGCCATTGCCTGCCTTGATTTGTAATCGTGACCTAGATAATAATACGCAGCTACGAATGGTTTGTTGCCTTTTGTTTCTGGCAATTTCATAAGTAATACAATATCACTATGTGCAATCTTTTTTGCTAAATCGCCGTTGTCAAAGGGCGGAATTTTTTTATAGTTATGGCCTTCCAGATTATTTGGGTTTTTAAACAGGTGAGGCATCATTAAGTAAGTTTGACCTGGGAATGTTATCTCATCATTACCTAATCCATATCTAAATTGACGATATTCAAGCTGTCCCAACCTTGTTGATAACAAAAATCCAGCTTTATTTTCTAATATGTCTTTTACATTTAGGTAAACATCATTGGGTAATTTGATTGTCAGGTCTAATTTATCTAAAGGTCTTTGCTCAGCAATCATTTCTTCCAAATCCTTATTTTGTTTTTTCTTTGTCATTTCAGCAGGCCTCCAGGACCTTTATCTGCAGCTCGACAATTGTATTTGGCTTGAGCATCTGCTGCAGGACCTTTGGAATAACTATGATGGCCTGCTTGCCATGCTTGGCTATCCTCTTGGTAATCCTGAAGGTTGTCATTGTGCAGCCTCCGCCGCAATACAGCGCTCATATTTGTTTGCATTTTCTTTTTCAAAAACATCAGTCAGCTTTATGCCTAAATCATCTCTGATAAATTTGGCTACAATAGCTGATGGATATTTTGGATCATCAGAAAGCTGTATGGTCTTTACTTTGTCAAAAATTTCATCCATCTTCATGCCATTTTTGCAGGCTTTTGCTATTGCATATCCTAATTGTGGGTAATGGCAGTTAGTTTGTCTGAATACTTCGGGATTTTTTGAGCCTAATCCCTGAGTATAGATTTCAGCATCAAAAAAGAATTGTACTGCGTAAGCCAGATTTTCATCAAAAAGCGCGCTAATATAGCATTTAGTAATGTAATTTTTACAATTTGGGACAATTTCTTTATCGAACTTTTCATGAGTACCTTCATGTACTAATATCTTGATTAAGTCCTGGTCAAAAATGCCTTTTTGGTCGTAATTTAGAGTGATATTATTGTCATCTTCGTTATAATTGCCATGTACATTATCGCCGGGTTGAAGATTTATCTTTGATGGGTCTAAGTGTAAAGTCAAGCCCATTTCTTTGGCAAGCTCATTAGCCTTGCTAACTAGAGCTTCCAAATCCTGCCTTGTTACTTCAGAAGGTGTCATTTTTTGGCTCCCTTGCTTTGGTGATAATCTGGTGCAAACATGCAAAGAGGTAGGCAGTAGTGTTCGCCGTCTATGACAACGCCATAGGATACTATTTTGTCATTTTCCGTTGACTGGCCCATGCATGTTCCTATTTCTTTTCTGCAAAATGTTCCTGGCTTGTTAGTCCAGGTGTTAAAGCTTGGAACGGCATAGCCTTCCGCGCAGATTTTTTCTAGTTCAGACTTAGCAAGCTTCTTTTGCTTCCGCACAGTTGGCTTTTGTTCTGCAAAAAGTATCATGTCTTGTACCTCGGCTCCTGGATTATTGCGCTGCCCTCGAAATGCATCTTCCATTTTCTCGGCATGTCTGGGCCTGTTGCCTGCTGGGCAACACTTTCATCGAACATGCTAATCAGTTCTTCCAGATTTCTCTTTGGCAATTCAAGTTTTGCTTTAGGGTTTCTGGAAAATCCTATGATTCCGAATTTGTTTACCCTTGATTTGTCAACATGAAGTGTTTCTACGTTGTAATTAGTAAAATTGTCTTCGAAGTCATCGATTACTTCGCGGGATTTTTCTTCCCCAATCCATATCGCAACAGGGCCAAGTTTTCTGTACATGGGGCAGATGTATTTCCAGCCATTTTCATCTTCAATAACGCCGCAGAAGTAAGTAGGTTTCATGTTGCCACCTTCTTGCGCTTGAACAGCCTGTCTTTTGCCAGCTTGCCTGCAGCCATTATTGCCGCTGGCAGGTATGTGGTTATTGCATATACTGGCCAGACTGGCGTGAATGCAACAGTTTTTGCGATTGTCTTGTTGTCTGCTCCGCCGTATTTTGCTATGCCTGCGTTAAGTGCTGACCATCCAGCCATTGATGCTAAGTATGTCTTGCTGAAGCCCAGGTTATGGGCAGCATTAGCAATTCCGTATATTGTTGAGCTTAATGTAGCCGGAGCCAAAAGTTCCAGGCCCAGTGTAAGCGAAAGCCTGTCTGTGCTCGCAAGCTGCTTTGTTAGCTCGTTGGTCTTGTCAGCCCATACGCGCCAACCGCCACGGAGCCATTTTTCAAGTTGCAGGACTTTTTCCTTGTAAGTTTCAGGAACATATGTTCCAACTTTCACTTTTGGGATATACCTCATGCTGTGACCTTTGTCTTGCACGATAGTTGTTAATTCGAAATCATCACCTATGAATTCGCCAGTGTGGCTTCTCAGGGCAGCTTCCAGTGGTTTTCTCTTGTAAATTGCACCAGCTCCAGCAGCGCATCTCAACTTGCCAATTTGCGAAGTCCAGCGCTTGAAGCCGGAAGCCATAGCGTATTCTACGTCCTGGAACTGTTTCCAAAAGCCCTTTCCCTCAGGTTCAAGCTTGAAAACGCCGCCAGCTAGTTTCCTGTCTGCATTTAGTCCATTGATGACTCTTGGTATGGCTTCTGGGTTTTTGATAAAAGAATCTGAGTCAAGCATTATTACAGTGTCTATTCCTTCAGGCAAGTTTTCAAGGGCATATTTCTGCGCTCCAACTTTCTTGCCGTTGGATTGCATGTATAGTGCCTGAATTTCTGGATGAGCTGCAGCATATTGCTGTATCTTTGATCTTGTACCATCAGTAGAAGCATCATCAACTATGATTGTCTTGTAGCCTTGCTTAGCAAGAGCAGATAAATTTTCAAATGTCCTGTCTATGTATGGTGCTTTGTTGTAAGCAGGCACAATTATGGCGCAGGATGCTATGTTCTCTAAGCCATTTGTATGTTTCATTTTGCACCGTTCCCGTTGCTATTTTGGATGGCTGGGCTGTAGATCTTGCAGATTGGCAATGAAGAGTATGATATCGGGCCATTCCAGTATTTGACTTCCAGCGGCTTTTCAGCATCGGCATAGTCCTTGCTTTGGTATATGCACATCGCTCTGTTGGCACATACGCTGATGCCTTCTTTCTTTGAAGGCATTACAAAACTTTCCTTGCAATCATCTTCGGAAGACATCATTTTGCAGCCTCCAGATGCTCGTAAAGCTGGTCGGCCAGCCCATGCTGGATTGTCCAGTATTGCGTTGCTTTGCCATTCACCAATTGATTGTCGTGCAGGCAAGCCTCAACAACATTATCGCCGCTTTCTTTGCGCAGCTTTTGGAGAATTTCCTTGTTTTTCTCCTGGCTGAAATAATCGATAACATTACCGCCCGCAAGGCAGTATTTTTTTATAAATATCCCTATTTCTCCGTCTTTCTCGAAGTCTATTACAGCGGCTTTCAGGTCATTTGCTGACTGTTCGCGCTTAGGGTTAGATGATTTGTAAGCATCACAGAATTTTTCTATTGCAGAAAGGGCATTGCCTCTCATCAAGTCCTCAGTTGCAAGGGCTGTTAAGGCTTCCTTGCGCGAAACAATGTAGGCGTCACTTGCCTGCGTGGCAACATCTTCTGCGCTGACTCCTAGGAATTTTTTTGTCTTTATAACATCAAGGTAAAGCTTGTTTAGGTCATCTATGACTATTAGTTTTACTGTTCTTTCTTCGGGCTTAAGATCTGCATAAGCTTCAATCACCCTTGCAATTGCATAAGGGATGTCAGACTGCATGGCTTTTTGCGAAGTGCTGTTGCTGAAATAATCATTAATTAGGTCTGTCAGAGACTTACGGTTCCTGACTTTGCCGAGCTTGACAAGGAAATCCTTAGCAGTATTTATCTTGTCTTCAAGGCCGCTGACTGTCATTTTAGCTGGCCTCCAATATTTCAGTTACCAGGTTCTCTGCATTGCCGGTTAGCCAGCATTCAGTATCTTTCTGTCCAATCTCTTTTTTGCTAACATCGAGATTGCGGATGGTGTGCCCAACAGGGTGATAACCTTTTAGTGTTAATTCTTGCTTGTAAACATCAGCTAGTTCTTCAACAGAATCATACGGTTTTAATTTACCCTTTAATTCTGGATGTCTTGACTGGCCAACGCTGTAAAATTTTCCACCGCATTCAAAAATGCAAACTGCATGTGCAGATTCTTTAAGGTCCAAATCGTTGTATATTACTAACAGTCTTGGCTGTATGCCCTCTTCAGTCCACATGCGGTATGCCGCATAAATAGCACCTTCAAGACAGTTAGAGTACTTTTTTCCATCTCTCAGGTCATTTTTAATTTCTAAAGCGTTTCTTAGATACCGATACATCGTATCTTTTGCTTTTGGGTTAAGAATATGTGGGATATAAGACATACTATCTATTTGAGATTGCACTTGCTTGGCCAGAGCTAATTTTTCAGCATCACGAGAGACAGGCATTAAATCTTCGAGTACCATTTTAGCTGGCCTCCTTTATTCCATCGCGCTCGTCAAGAATTTTGAGAATAACATTTATCGAAGTGTCAAGGCGTGTGAGAGTTATTGGGTCGCGGCCGTTGTTTTTGACCTTGTCATCCTCATCCAACAGCAACTCTAACTTTTTTTCAAGAACTTCGTCTGGTTCTGACTTTAGAGCAGAGTGATAAGCAACCTTAGCTAAATCAATATTACTCTCTTTTATGAGATAATCTCCAAGATTGTAGAGTAGTTTAGTTTCACCAGCTTTCGCATAGGCTATGATGGCGTGCTGGTAGTCGTTGTGCTTCATGCACTCGTGCCCGATATCTCTCCAATCAGTCATTGCAAACTCACAAGTAAGTTGAACCGTTGCGATAAATCTGGGCGTCTTCTGTTCTGCCAGCCTGTTCTAATTCTTGTGCTAGCATTTCGTACATCTCTCTTGCTATGTCGCGCGGCGTGCCAGCTTCGAATCCTTTTACAGCAGCAGATCTATGTTCCCCAACGCGCTTCAATAAGTGCGCCGTAAAATAGCCAAGACTGCCAGATTTCGCAAAATCGCCAATCAAAGTTTTGGCTTCGTCTTTCTTGCCGTCTTTTATATTTCGAGTTACCTTGTCGACAAGGTCCCTCGTTTCATCCCATTGTTTATTTTCAGTTTTCATTTCAGTTGTCATTTTAACCTCCTACAAATTTGCCTTTGGCCTGCAAATAGGCCTCAATCTTTTCAAAACCCTGATGATTCACTTCTTGGGGTTGCAGAAACTTTTCTACAAAACGGTTTTGATTAAAAATTTGGACTGGTTTTTGATAATGAGTTCTAACAAAATTTAGAATATCTGGATTCCATAGATGTCTATCCTCAGTTACTAAAGTATCAACGTCTTTGTTTGTTGCTAAGGCTTGAAGCAAGCCCTTATCTGTAGAGCTGGCGCCATTACGTATACTATCAATAACAGCATCGGTATTAGTAATATTTATTGGAGTTATAAAAATTCCAAAGCTTTCGATTTTTGGTTCTAGCCTATAAAGCTCTTGTATGGCTTGATTTGTTGTGTAAAATGCGAATTTTGGATTTTCTGAAAAGTAATTGTCTTCTGCAGCTTTTAATATTTGTATGGCTAAAGGTTTATCTTGCTCAGCATCGATGAAGACATTTGCATCTAGCAAAACACCTTTATTTGCTTTCCTTGGCTGGATTTTTTTGATAGTTAACATTTTAGTCTCCGTTTATCATTTGGTATATGTCTACAGCCTCACGCATTTTCTCAATGACCGGACCATCCGGGTCGGTTGGGGGTATGCTCACATCGTACAAAGATAGAATGTGCTGCAAGGTGTTGAGTGCAGGTCTAGATTTGCCAGGATCTGCTGAATCTAAATCCGTCATTAAGTTACCTGCGACAGATTCTAGATCATACTCGCCTTTGGCAAGGGTCTTTAGTATGCAGTAAGTAGCATCTTTATATTTACCTTCAGGCAAAGCGCGGTGGAATGAAGCAGCAGCGCTTACAGGATCAAAAGGCTGCTTGCTAGAATACTTTGTCTCTTCCGTAGTCGGGCTGTTTATAGGACGTTCTACCTGCGTTTTCAAATTTTCCAGTGTTCGAAGTTGTGAGGTTGCCATTTTTTCTCCTAAGCGCAATGATGCTTTGTTGATTGGTACTTTGAGATGTGGGCCTGTCCCATGCCGTTGCAGTAGCTTTGCAGTTCAGGGACTAGCTCTTCGACAAAGAGTTTCTGTTCGTATTTGCTTTGAGGGAGTGGGCAAGAAAAACGCTGCATTAGGTTCTGAATAGTGAACTTAAGACCATCTTTGTAGATAAATCCTGTAATCCCGCCAATCATTTTGTCTATGGTTGCAACAGCCTGTGGGGCAGGCATAGCACCAGCTAAGAATGCACTTAGCGTTTCTTTTACAGCGTCTTTTGGGTTTGCCATTTTAGTTTCAATATGGATGTGTTGTCTATATTGTATGTATTAGTTATACATTAATTGCTATATTGTGTTTAAAAGGGTTTCGGTGGTTTGGCTCTTAAAAAGGGCTTTATAAAGCCCCTAAAACCAAAGCTTTTAAAAGCCAGCAATTTACCAACAATATTATGATAATTCCGATTCGTTGTTTTAGTTGCGGAAAACCAGTAGCGCATTTGTGGGAGCAATTTAAGGAAAGAGTTGCTAAAGGAGAGCCTGCAAAAGAAGTGCTTGACAAATTAGGTATTAAGAGATACTGCTGCCGAGCACTGTTTTTGGGTCACATAGACTTAATAGACATCGTGGCTCGATACAAGAAGGACTAGGATGTCTATGAACTTAGATTGGAATCTAATCTCAATAGTAGTGTTTTACAGCCTTATTGCATTGTTTCTTTTCATCAGAAGGAAAAGGGTTGAGGTTCAAAGCAAGATATTCTTTTTGTACAAAACCAAGAGGTTCAATAGTTGGATGAAGCGCATCGCCAACAAAACTCCGCGTTTCTGGAAGTGGTTTGGTTACGCTTCTATTCCAGTTGGCTTTGGCGCCATGGTTTTCATTTTTAGCTATCTTACTTATGCTTTAATCAAGCTGATTCTTGTTAGGCCTGAAGTTGCAACGATTTCTTTAGTATTGCCTGGTGTACATGTGCCCGGTTCCTCAATCTTTGTTCCGTTCTGGTATGGGATCATCGCTCTCTTTTTTGTCATAGTTGTGCACGAGGGTGCGCACGGAATAGTATCTGAAGCTTTCAAGAACAAAGTCAAATCTTCAGGAGTTGGTCTTCTGCTGTTATTGCCTCTGGCTTTTGTTGAGCCGGATGAGAAGCAACTGAAAAAGCAGAACTGGAAGACCCAGATGGCAATTTTCGGTGCAGGAGCAATGTCAAATTTCGTTTCTGCAGCGATTACTCTGGCACTTGCAGTATTCCTGATAACCCCTATTGTCGGTGCGGTGATAGTACCATCGGGCCTGACCATAGATTCCGTGACAAAAGGCCAGCCTGCAGAGCTTGCTGGCTTGTCAAAAGATATCACTATAACTGCGATTGATAATCAAAACATAAATGACTCAACAAGTTTTCTGAAATACATGCAGACGATTACGCCAGGCAACGTGGTTAACATAAAGGCGAATAGCACGATTTATCCTGTGACAACAATAGCGAATCCGAAGAATGCTTCTTTGGCGTATATGGGTGTCAATGTAAAGCAGGATATGCAAATCAAGCCAGAAGTAAAAGCGAAATATGGCAACCTGCCTTGGTGCACGTGGTACTTCCTGACGCTTCTTTACTGGATTTTCACGCTAAACCTTGGAATAGGTTTGATGAATGTGCTTCCTTTGGGCCCTATTGATGGTGGAAGGATGGCTAAAATCGGCCTGGAACAGGCTATTAAAAACAGGAAAAGGGCTAAAAAGGTCTTTGGAATAATCTCAGCCCTATCACTGTTGCTGTTACTGGCAAATTTGATAGGACCATACATAAGGATGGCATTCTAGATGGCAGCCACGAAACTTGAAGTAATGCTGGGGGAAATTGGCCTCGAGCTCGATGAGCCAACACTAAAGATTCTTACAATTTTACAGAAGAAGAAAAGCGCAATGGAAGAAAGCATTGCCAAGGCTTTGAAATTCAAAATTAATGACACCAGGAAATTATTGTACAAATTGTATGAGAAGAGGCTAGCCACATATGAGAAGAAAGCAGATCCCAAGAAGAAATGGTGGTATATTTACAACTGGAGCCTTGACAGGGGAAGGATACAGGAACTATTCCTGGAATACCGGCGCAAGCAGGTAGAGAGGAAGAAGCAGGAACTAGAGGCAGAGATGCGCTACGCCTTCGAGTGCAAGGCCTGCAATGCCAAATACTCGTACGAGGATGCTCTTGAAACCCAATTCACGTGCCCAACCTGCGGATCTTCGCTGGTAGAAGCGAAGGCAACTGTGACTGCGAAGAAATTAAGGGCTGAGATTGAAGAGATGGAAAAAGAGCTGGTAAAGGAAGAAGCAAAGCTGGCCAAGAAGTAGACTTTTAAGACTTCTTTTTGGATTTAATTTATGCTAGAATCAAAACTTATTATTAAAATAATAAAAGAGACAGAGTGCAGGGAAAACAACGCAAATAATACTATGAATGTGCTTCTTACTGCTTATTTCCCCGTTGCACTAAAATTAAGGCCAGCTGCTTTATACAGGCTTGATGAGTTTAGCAAGAATGTTTGTGGTTTATCAAATGAAGAAAAGAGCATTGCTGGAGAAATTGGTCTTGTTTTGATACCGTGGACTGCAATGAATGAAGACCTTAGAAGGCCGGAGATTGATTGGTATTTTATAACAGAGAAAAGCAATAAACCGTTAATTGAAAAAATCAAGAACATTGACATAGATTTGCAGGGCATGATGGAGCTCCCTAGAGTGCTTGACTATCCTGTTTGCTGTGCCAAGTCGGCAACAGAAGACTCACTTGCTGGCATCGATTTTGACGTTCGTGGCACAGATCATGTTAAATTGTATCGTGAAACGGGAAGAAAGATAGACCCGCTGGTGTATTTTACTTGGGGCTTCACGCCATGTAAGCCAAATTGTGAAAAGGCTTTGGAAAAAGGCCATAGGATTTACTCAGCGTATTTGAAAGTTGATAAGAGGGTCGCTGAAGCTTACAAAGCGATATGTGAAGATTGGATAAGGGTGATGGGCTTAATTGCAGAAGAGCCTCTTTACCAAAAAGTATGCTTTTGTAAATAATAGCCCCAACCGGATTCGAACCGATGTCCCGAGGTCCAAAGCCTCGTATCCTTGACCGCTGGACGATGGGGCTATAAGCCCATCAAAATTTGTGTGTTTAAAAGTCTAACTTAGAGCCACTTAGCCCACTGGAAATAGTCTTGCTTGGCGTAATGTTTCCTTAGTTTTGCTTCAATGACATAGCCTATTTTTTTCAAAAGCTTGTTTGACCTTGTGTTGTTTGGCAGAGTTTCGGCAACAGCCTTGTGGTAGCCCTTTTTCTTGTAAATCTGCTCCGTGGCAAGCGTAAGCTGCGAGCCCAGGCCCTTGCGCCGGAATTTCTTATCAATTAGAAGCCAGCTAAACCAGACAATTCCGCTGTCAAGATAGCCATTAACAAGCCCCACTATTTTGCCGTCGCTTTTGGCAACAACGCAGGCATAATCCTCGCTCCAAAACAAATCATCAGCAACATATTTGGGATTAAAACGCTCAGCCCAGTGAACTCGCGAGTGCTTTGGCGAGAGTGGAAAATCCATCAGGTTTTTTTGAATAAACTTGTAGGCGTTTGTTATATCTGCCCGCTTGAGCTTTTCAATTTTAATCATCAATCAGCTAAGTTCTTTAGCCACATAAAAATCTTTGTCTTTATACCCTAAGTGTCTGTAGTATTCCTTTACACCTGCACCTGACAGGACAAGGAGCTCTTTGTACTTGTGCTTTTTTGCTATTTTCTCTGCTTCGGCAAGCAGTTTCTTGCCCAGGCCCTTGTGCTGCATTGCTGCTTTTGTTGTTTCTGCACTTTCTATTGGAACAGACTCGCCATAGACATGCAGTTCCCTGAGGAATGCTTTTTCTCCAGTTAGTCTTAACCTTGCAAAACCAAGCAGAATGTCCTGTTCTGCATCCTCAAAGGAAATGAAGAATTCTTTTCCTCCGGAAGCCTCGTATTCTATTGTTTTTAACTGGACTTTTTTTGGCAGCTTGCCTTCGATTTTGTATTTCTGGCCTACTTCCCGGCAGCGAATACATCTGCATGCTAATCCTTTTCCATGAATGTTTTGCTGCACGAATTCCCGGAGGTTTAACCGGTCATAGCCAGCAGCAATCTTTGTTGAAGGTATATCCCGCATTATTCTTTTGATTCTACAGTAAGGTGGGATGTATTTTGCCTTCACTTCAGACAAAACATCAATAATGTATTTCTCATTTATTGGCTTGTACTCGCCGCGTTTCCATTGCTTGTACAATTCTGTGCCTTCTAGCAATGCAACAGGGTATATCTTCAAGCCATCTGGCCTAAAGGCTTCGTCTTCAAAAAGAATTTCAAACATTTGAATATCTTTTTTCTTTGTAGATTTTGGAAGGCCAATCATGATGTGCAGGTCAACTTTGAATCCTGCATCTTTCAGTTCTTTGATAGCATTCTTGCATTCCTGCACGCTGTGCCCTCTTCTAATCGCAAGGAGGACATCATCGTAAACTGACTGCAATCCGAGTTCAACTCTCGTTGCTCCAAGCTGAAGCAACTGCTGAATGTGTTTTTCGCTGCAGAAATCTGGCCTCGTTTCAATTATCAGAGATACAACTCTATTGTCTGCAGTTTCATTGATTTTCTGGGCTTCAACCAAATCTTTTGCATCTTTGTTGTTAAAAGCGTCAAAAGCCCTCTTGATGAAATTGTATTGGTATTTCCAAGGCAGCCATGTGAATGTTCCGCCCTGTATAATAACTTCATTTTTGTCTGTGGAATGGCCGACTGCCTGCAGCTGAGCAAGCCTGTTTTTTACAATCTTGTAAGAATCCCAGCCATTTAACTTGGCCCTCATCGCAGAAGGTTCAAATCCTGTGTAGGATTTTGCAGCAATTTTTGATGTTGGGCAGTAGGTGCACTTGCCGGGACAGCCCATTGGCCTTGTCATGATTGCAATCGTTGAAACGCCTGACAAAGTTCTCGTTGGCTTTATCTTCAGAATAGTCCGCAATTTTTCTCTTTCCTTTTCATTTACGGCAGATAAGAGGGAAGAGTTGAGAGGAATTTTTGCCCCGTATTTTGCAGCCCATTTTAATTTTGCTTTTTCAATTTCATCTTTGGTCTGCTTGTTTAATTTCAGGAGCGATAATGCCAGCTTCCTGATAGCTTCCTGCGGCATTGTTTCCTGAGAGATGAATTTCATACTTCAGCACCATAAATTTGATTTAAAAGGCTTTCATAGTGGGCAAGCTTTATAATGCAACGGCAAAATAATGCGTTATGGCCATTAAACAAATCAAAACAGAGCAGCCTAAAAAGAATATTGCTGCGAGAATTGTCATTGGCGTGAGCGTAATTTTCCTAATTTTAATAGTTGGCTGGATGCTTGTAAGCGCAAATAACCAGAAGTTATTCAACCCAGCAATTGCTGTCATACCGATAAAAGGTGAGATTGGAATTGGCGGGCCTGCTGACCCTCAAACAATCAGCAAGCTCATAGAGGATGCTGAAAAAGAAACAACAGTAAAAGCAATCATTTTCGATATCAATTCGCCAGGTGGCGGCGTTGTTGCATCTGAAACTATCGCATCAGCTGTCAAGAATGCAAAAAAACCAACAGTTGCTATAATACGGGAAGTCGGAGCATCCGGCGCATTCTGGATTGCAACTTCTGCAGACAAGGTTGTTGCAGACCCTGCATCTATAACCGGAAGCATCGGCGTTACAGCATCTTACTTGAGTTTTGAAAATCTCATGCAGAAATATGGCATAACCTACAATCAACTAGTTACCGGGCAATACAAGGATATTGGATCACCGTACACGCAGTTAACGCCAAACGAGAAGCAATATTTACTACAGAAGATAACCATCCTGAAGAACATGTTTGTGTACGCAATAGCCCAGAACCGCAACCTTTCTGTTGATTACGTTGATAAGTTAGCAGACGGCGGTGTGTGGCTGGGCACAGAGGCTAAGGATTATGGCATGGTTGATGTCCTGGGCGGAGGCTCTGATGCACAGAAGCTTGCAGAACAGCTGGCAGGCATAGAAAATTCGCGCATAGTTATCATGGGCCAGCAAAGCTTGTTTGGTGCTACTACGGGTGCGGCAGTCAATTCTGCAGCATACTGGGCAGGCAAGGGCATAGGCTCAGAGCTTATTTCAACAGCAAGCCAGCAAAAGTTGCCAGACGTTACAGCCTAATTGAAGAACCCAAATGCTTGTGGTGAGTAAACAATGAATGTGTTATTAATATTCTGCGTAATTTATGCGGCAATGCTCGCAATGTCTTTTTGGGAAGCATATGTCGAAGGTAGAAATCCATGGGCCAGAAGAACGCTTGGCTGGAAAATAAGACTTGGGAAAAATTTTGTTTTAACTGCGTATCATTTTTATGTTTTTTGTGTAATGTGGCCTCTTCTCCTCATACTTCCACTAGTAATTTACGGATGGGATACAAAACTATTTGGAATTTTAGTGAGCGCATATTTCTCGGGAATGGTGATAGAAGATTTTGGCTGGTTTGTCGTGAGCCCTGTGGTTAAATTAAGAGAGTTCTGGACAAAGTTTTCAGATTATTACCCCTGGCTAAAAATCGGAAACAAGAAGATAATTCCTTGGGGTTATATTTTCTGCATAGCCGTGGCTATTTTATCGTGGTATTTTATTTGGCGCTGATTCTTGCAGAAAATAAAGCCTTATTAAACTTTGCAAGTCTGCAATTTTATGAAGGTTAAGGATGCGGTTTATGGGTGCTGTTCTATTGAAGAGCCCGTTCTCGTTGAGTTGATAAATTCAAAATCGATACAGAGGCTTAAGGGAATTGCCCAATATGGCTTGCCTGATGACCTGTATGCAATGAAAGGTTTCAGCAGATATGTTCATTCGGTAGGTGTGATGCTTTTGCTGAAAAAGATGGGTGCTGGCCTTGAAGAGCAGATTGCAGGCCTCACTCATGACGCATCCCATACCGCGTTTTCACATCTTATTGATTTGGTTATGGGCAACATGGAAAAAGAGGATTTCCAGGATAACAACCATGAAAAATTCATCCTAAACTCTGAAATTCCCCGGATTTTGTCTAAAAATGGCATTGATACTGGACGTGTTATTGATGTGCATAAATTTGGGCTTCTGGAAAGGGACGCCCCGGACTTGTGCGCGGACAGGATAGATTATGCACTACGGGATTTTGTGTTTGACAGGGGCGCGGTCCGGCCTTGCCTTGATAATCTGACTGCCTATGACGGGAAACTGATTTTTGCCTCAGAAAAAGCAGCGGAAAAATTCGGATTTGGTTATATGAAATGCCAGATGGAGCACTGGAGCGGGCCAGAGCCGAAAATCCGGTGGAACTTGTTTGCGCAGGCTTTGAGGATTGCGCTTGATAACAGAATCGTTTCAAAAGAGGATTTTTACGAGACAGACAGCTATGTCATCAGTAAATTGAAAAAAAGCAAGAATGCTGAGATTCTGGGCCTGCTGAAGACGTTGTCGGGGAAAATAAAGTATGAATTTGTTGAGGAAAACCCGCAGATTTATTCAAGAAACAAGTGGCGGTTTGTAGACCCCGAATATCTTGAAGAAGGGGTTGTTTACAGGCTTAGCGAAGTCAGCGCAGAATACAGGGGCCTTCTGAAAAGCATGAAAACAAAGCATGACAAGGGCATAAAAGTAAATCTTCTGGATTAAATAAAAAAATTAAAAAACGGGAAATTACTTCCCGTTGGCTTTTGTCTTCCAGCTTGTGTCGAACATTTCCTGCATTGCTGTTGCGAAGTATGGCGAATGTACCCACATTCCCAAATCATATGTCGGGTGTACATCCTTGTCGTCCATCAGCATAAACAAGACATGCTTGCCATCTACAATAGCAAACCTTGCATCCATGTCCTTTATGCTCTTGACTTCAGCAATTCCATCAAGCTTGTCAATGGATTCCTTTGTCTTTTCAGTAATAGGTGCTGCAATCCTGATTTTCACACCCTTGCCTTTGGCTTTTTCGAGCAATGGTTTCAGAGCACGCACTTTTCTGATTAGTCCTTCCTCGCTGGTCATGATGCAAACCTGGTTCTGTGCTTCCTTGATCAGGTAAGCCATGTGGTCGTACAAGTTATGCCTGCCTTTTAGTGCGCCAGAAAAATCAGTTGGCTGCAAAGGTTCAATGCCCTGCTTGTATAATTGTCCAAGCTCTTTCAAGACATCAGACTCTTTCAAGTCACCGAGTCTCTTCAATCTTTCGTCAGTTGTTTCTGTCAGTCTCTTCCTGACCCTGTCGAGGACTTCGGACGGCGGAATCGCCAGGTATTTTATTGGCTTCTCAGGCTTTACAATGATGAATCCTTTCCTTTCCAGGGATTCAAGAACATCGTAAGTTCTGGAGCGCGGCACATCTGCGATGTCGGACAATTCTCCTGCAGTCGAGACACCACGGGAAAGAAGTGCGGCCCAAAGTTTTACTTCGTACAAATTTAGCCCGAAGGCTCTGCGTAGCTTGTTCAAGAACTCTTCATTTACAATCATGTGGCCTTCCCCCTTATTAAAAAAATTAGGGGTTTACTACTTAATATATGTTACGTTTGTTTTGCCCCTATATAGCGACGTTGTGCGATTTTAGACTATGGGGTGTCAAATTCTAGAATGTAATTTGTTAGTTACACAATTTATGCCGCAGCAGTCTGATTTTAGGATTATTGCAAAAATTATCAATAAAGCCTTGATGACTTGTTCATCATCATTCGTCTCGGCGGAGCCCTTGCAACGATGACAAGAACTTCCTTCGGCTTCCTGATTTTGTTGACTATGAAGAACATCTGGTGGTCTAACCAGTGCCTGACCGTCTGCCAAAGCATATTGAACGTTGACATATTTTCTCTTTATTGCATTATTACCCTATTTGAAGCTTGTCCTTCTGGATCAAGCCCATATCCTGCATCTTCTGGAAGAATTCTCGCGTTATCATTATATAATTTGGTTTTACCTCTGTCTTTTGGTAAACAAAGGTCGCGAGTTCGGCGACTTCCGCTTCTTTCAATAGGTCTGACACGACAAAAATCTTTTTGTCTTTGTCCTGGTAAGCTGTGAATGCGCCGGAGTATCTTTCGTGCAGGGATTTCTTGAACAGTTCTATCGGGTCAGAACTTGTCCCGAAGACCAGCGTATGAACTTCATTGTAGATTGATGCCTCTTTGTTGACGCTATAGAAAACAAACTTATCCATTTCCTTTTTCTGCACTAGGTTTAATGCCGTAAGCTTCTGGACGATCCTGAATGTTGTTGCCAGGGGAACGCCAGATTCCTTGGACAAGTCCCTGATGTAAAAATTCCCTGGCTTGACCATTAATCGTTTTAGAACTTCGACTGTTTTCTTGTCAAAAAGACTAGCAAGTAATTGTGTTTTTTCTTCCATATGCCCTGACAAAAGGTCAGAGGTTCCCGGCAAACTTACCAATCCGTTCGCCGGGGCTGACCATGGAATAGTTATTCATACGATGTACTTGAATATAAATGTTTCGTAAACCGAACGCTCGTTAGTAAATGAAACACTGTTCCTGAAACGCTGTTCCAAAATCTGTACATCTTTTCAATCATATGGCAAGAAATGCAAAAACCGCCCTCCATAGGAAATAAAGGGGTGGTGTTTCAAACCTGGAAACGAAAATCAATTTACTATAGTGTAAAAGTTGCCATAGTGTGCCCAATTTGGCAGTTGGACCCTACCTGCAAGCCACCAACTTTGCCTTTCTGATACTTTCACTATGGCAAAAGAAATCTTTATTAAGTTGCCAAACTTGCCCAAATTCCGGAGGTGGATTTGATATGCCAAGAAAAAAGAAAGTTGAACAACAGCCAGTTCAGCCAACCCAAGAGCAACAACCAACAACCCCACAACTACCACAATGACGCTCGTCAGTTAGATTTTTTCCTTTTTCCACCCTTAAGATCCCAACGGATTACCAAAGTTATATTTGCAATATAGCAAGCTTTATATTGCCCTTTTGGCAATAGAAACCCATGTCACGACAACTTTCAGAAGCCAAGAAGTGCCTAATCAAGGATGCTGGCCTGCAGAACATGACAGTAAGGGAAGCTGCCAGGTATGCAGGGGTAGACCAGAGAACAATTATGCATTATTTCATGGAATATGGCTTGAAATCAAAAGGTCACCAGACCAAAGTCAAACTTCCATACCTCATGAAAGGCGTAATCAAGCCTGGCGAGCAGCTTACTATTGAAAATCTAATCACGAGAATAAGAGAAGAGCAGGATTTGAATGGCGTTGATGCAAAGGACTTGCAAGGCAAGCTTGATTTGCTAATTCAACTTGGCGTGTACTCTTTTGACGAACAGAACAAGTCCTATTATGTGCCAATGGCTGCCTAAAATGGTAGAGAAAAAAATAATTGATGTTTATGAAGAGCTGACCGGAGAAAAACTTAGCCCAAAAGCTTGCGATAAATTGGGCGTTTGGCTTGCGGGTGGAGATTTAGAATACATGCCTAAACCTAAAGTTCAGCTTGAAGTCTCTGGGTTGCTTGAAGAAATATTGCTTGCACTATCGCAGGAAACTGCGATAACGCGCTTAGACGGATTTGAAGCGGAAAGGAAAAGACTCAATGAGGCTAATGATAAAGCAAAACTTCTGAAAGATACTGGCACAATAAATTTACTTTCCAATATCACGTCTTTGTTTGATGCAACATACAACGGTAAGCCGAGGGAATTGCTTACAAAACTTGAGAACAATATAAGAGAGCATAGAACTGATTTCCAAGCAGAGATTAAAAGTCTCTACGACTCTTGGCTATCAAGCGCACAGATGGTATATGGGGAAGCAGCTAGGACAGCGTTGCTTTCCGCTACGAAAGAAAGAATCAGTGGAAAATTGCTCAACGAGAAATTTGAAGCGCAGTTTCTGTCCACTGTTGAGCCGTATTTATGGTTTGCAGATAAAGTCATATCGAAAATGAACAGATGGAATTGCTACGAGGGAAACAAGTATGTGTCATTCAATCTATTTGACCCGAATGATGGTGCCTGGAAAATTTTCAAAGATGATGTGGAAAAGTATGCTAAAGGAGAAGAGCACACTATATCATTCAATCCACAATGTATAAATTGGGATTACGGAAAAGCGCTCGAAGACGTTTGTATTCATTATACTACTGCGCTCATAGAGACAACAAATGAGTTTCTTCGAAGTGAGCAAAAATGGGGCAAAGATCGCGTGCATGCAACAATCAGTCTCGTGTACCAAATGCACAAGAAACTTGGAGAACTGAAAGAGTACAGAACTAAAGAAGCAGCTCAGCCGGTGTAATATGGAAACACCAAAAACAATCAAACTAAGAGGACACCACCTCAAATTACTAAGTTATCTCGTATTCCCACAGTATTATATCCACACACGTTCAGATGGCGTTCAAGTGACGCAGGAAAGGTTGGCTTTAACGATAGAAAGCCAGCACATAAAATTCTTAGAAAGCATTTTGAAAAACGAGGAGCAGAAAATCATGTTAGTTAAGAATATTCCAGACCAGATTTGTGATAATTGTACTAGTTTTACAGAAGAGTTTAGAAAAACGGCATGCTTTGATGATACAAGCATTGATAAGCGCAGAACAGATACCTACGTTGCAAAATCATTAGGTTTAGAGACAGGCAAAGTGTATTTTGTAAAAGAAATCAAATATGCAATACAGCAAAATAAGTCGCTTGTTGATTCATGGCGCTAAGAATCAGCCAATGTAAGCGTGGTCTGAATTCTCTTCTTTAGGTGTTTTTTCTGGTGTCTGTGGCTGCGCAGCCTGCAGCTTGGCATCCTCTATTTCCTTTACCAGCTTGCTCATGGCCTTGCCTACCCAGGGCCTCTTGTCGATAAAGGCCTTGTCAACAATAGTAAATCCCTTTTCATGGCACCAGAACAACGGTGTCTTGTGGGTTGCAAGCCAGCTGCCTATTTCCTCATACTTCATCTGCACAGCTGCCTGCTTGACAACATCAACTAGGTTGATTTGCATGACCTGCGGTTCCTGCTTTTCATCCTTTTTCTTGAATAACATAAGCAAACCCCAAAATCAAAACTAATAAGCTTTGCGCCTTACTCATTCAACCCAATATGATTAAGGGTGCGCAGACAGCAACATATACTTTGCCAACGTAAGTTACGGGATCAAAATTCCTTCTACCATCCTTGAACTGCTCCGGTTCTGCAAAAACCGCTTCATCACAATATGTTATGGGCTTGCGGATGATAGAGCGAATAGCTTTGTCTTCCCTTATCTTGATGGGCAAAGGCTTTGCGTATACCAGCAGAATGTCTTTGGGCAAATATTCAACAGCATCTGCCAGCTTATTCGTATCTGTAATGATAATCTCGATTCGCTTGTCTGGCAGCTTGAAATCCTTAAGCGAGCCAATTACTTTGATGCTCTCAGTATCCTTGCGTAATTTCGCTCCCTTTGCAAATCCAAAATGTTCATAGCCAGAACATTTTTTGGGAAATAAATCTTCTAGGGTTGACATGGTGCTTATTCCTTAATCCAGCGCATCAAGGGGCAAATCACAGCGTTTTGGGTAAACTCTTGTTTTCAATGAGCCGCTTTGATAAACCTCGTTTTCGTTCAGCCTGAAGAGCCTTTTGTCTTCCTTGATTTCCAGCTCTACGTTGCTGTTGACCTTGTTGTAAAGTTCCTGAGCCATGCTGAATATTTCCTTTCTCGCCTCAACTTGCAGCTCTTTCAGTTTTTTTGTTCCGCCCATGAAGTATACTTCTATTTCTTTGTTGTGCAGGCCATATCTGAAAGCCAGAGGATAGGACTCTTTGTCTTTGTTTGCTCTTTGAACAGGATACATGAGGCTGGCTGTGAAGGCCTTGCCCGCATTAAATAAGCCCAACAGATTGTACTTGGTGAGTTCGTTTTCCTTGAACTCCCTGAAATAATGGACTTCAGCCTGGCTTTCCAGGATGACCATTTCGAGCGGCTTTTTTTCGATGGCTTTTGAGTCTATGCCGTTGAAAACGCAGATCTCCTGTGAAAGATTCTTGGTTATGGTTTTGCCGTTTTTCGCATCCAGCATGGTTGCGATGTGGTTTGCCAGTGGTATGTCTAAATCGAGATCAAATGACTTGTCGGGCACAAAATGGACGCCGACCATGAAACCTCCAAGCGATGTTTGCCTGGCTACATCATACCTGTCTCTGAATGAAGATTCCAGGTCAATCTCTTTTCCTGACATGAATGATTTCCCTCGACATAGTCTTAAAAATCTTGCCAGCTGGCGCTAAAACTTTGCCAGATTTGGCTTCTTTGTCTTCAACAGGCCTTTCTCCTCAAGAGATGTTCTTATGACATTCTTACGGTAATCATCTCCGAAATGGTACCATTTCTTTTCATAACTAACATTACCCTTGTAATCCATGACTATTGAACCGAAACTACAAAGAGGTATTGTGCTCCAGTTTAGCAATATCTTGATTTTTGGGTTCTTTTTACCTAAATAATAGCAGACATTATGCTCCCATTCAAGCGTATAACCTTCGCAAAGCCCATGTTCAGAGCCGTCTTTTTGCACAAAACTTTTCCCCTTTATTTTCAAGCAAAGACCCTCATCTTTAACTAAATCATCAAGAATACCTTCTAGCTCTTTGGCATTTTCCGGATTAATCTTGCCCCAATACTCGGTATCGGTCATAGAAAATAATTATGGGAAAGTTCCGTTGTATATATCAACAGCATGTATGGCCCATGCCAGCATGGCTATCACGCAAACTATGAAAATTATGCCCACGATGAGGGTTTGTTTGTCGATTCCAAGCTTTTCAAGCAGCTTCATGTTTGGACTTTCAGAATAAGCTTTTTATGGCTTTCGCGAATCCTTTGGTAATGGAAAATGGAGAAACTTACCTCTTGGTAAACGAGTACCTGTCACAGGACCCTTCTCTTGTTAATAGGGTAAAGGATATAGTAGTCGAGCTTGGCGGAACGTTCAATGGCCAAGTAAATGCAGATAGATTTTTTCTGAAGAAAGGAAAGCAGCAGGTCAAGCCGCTGCCGGCAATGGCAGACCTTACGGACAAGCTGCACAATATCCAAAGTGATATTGCAAAAGGGTCTGTTTTTTATGAAATCCAACTTCCAAAAAGCGAGTTTAATTTTTTCCTTTACCAATTGTATGACACAATGGTTGGTGAAAAGCTGGATTTGCTAGTCACATCAAGGGTTTTCAGAAAGACTAGAAAGGAATATGAGGAAGTAGACGTAAGTTTAGAACAGAAATGAGGCTTGGTGTTTTGTATTCTGGCGGGAAAGATTCTAACTATGCTTTACTCAAAGAGAAGCATAATGTGGTTTGCCTGATTTCTATTATTTCAAAAAATAAAGAGAGCTTCATGTTCCACACGCCAAACATACACATGGTTGAATTACAAGCAGAGGCAATTGGCCTGCCATTGCTGCAAAAAACCACAGAAGGCGAGAAAGAGAAAGAGCTGGAAGATTTGAAAACTGTGATAAAAGAGGCGAAAGAAAAATTCAAGCTTGCTGGTATCGTCACAGGCGCTATAGAATCAAAATATCAGGCAGACAGGATACAAAAAATCTGTGACGACTTGAAATTGAAATGTGTTAATCCGTTGTGGCATAAAGACCAGGAAGAATTGCTGAACGAATTAATTGAACATAAATTCAAAGTCATAATTTCCGGGGTTTTTGCGTACGGTTTGGATAAAAGTTTGCTTGGAAAAGAGCTTGACAGGAAAATGATTGACAAACTAGTTTCATTAAAAGAAAAATACAAGATTAATCCTGCAGGAGAGGGTGGGGAGATTGAAACCACTGTGTTAGATGCGCCCTTTTTCAACAAAAAGATTGAGATTTTAGAATCAGAAATAAAAGCAAAGGAAGATTCGGGCATTTTTATCATTAAAAAAGCCAAACTAGTTGCGAAATAGAACACTTTATATTACTTTCTTATTTTTGATGCATGATGGCAGACTATAAAATCACAAGAGAAAATTTCTATTACGAGCATAAGAAATGTAAGCAAGTTAAGCACTTAGGCATCGGCGAATTAGAGACAAACGTGCCGAGAAAAACTATTTGTTTGAAAGAACTAACAGTCACGGATGATGATGGAATCAGCAAGCATTATTATGCCAAAGGTTTGACGATTTGTGGCAAAAGAAATAAATTTAGCAAAGACATCGGAAGACTTTACGCTGAGGAGCGTGCTGATGAAATCATTGGTTTATTTGTCCGTTACAAGTCTCTGTCGGCAATTGATAAGCATCTAGAAAGAACTGCGATAACAGCAATGCGCACATATGGCTGGCAAATCTTGACGATTGACCAGCTAAGCGAATTTGAAAGAGAGGACGTGCTCGGGCTGGATGAATTTTATATCAACCGTCTTATGGAAAGCCCAGTAGACCCGAACTTAGAAAATAGATTGGATGCTAATGATGAATATTAACTACTTTTTTGTTATTTTTTGCATTTCGTAAAGTTTCTTTAGTCTCTCAGTATCATCAGCTTCTTCAGCTGCCTTGTCTGGCCTCATTCTGATAAATCTTGGGAATCTCAAGGCATAGTTGGAAGCGTATGTGGGTGATTTTTGGATCTCCTGATAGCCAACCTCAATCACGATTTTCGGCTTTATCTTCAGGTTATTGCCATCTTCCGATATTATCAAAGGTCTTAGCATCTTTGTTATTTCTTTTAGCGTAATTGAACCTTCCTGCTCAGATTCTTTCTCCTTGAGGCCTGTGCCCAGCATGCCGCATTCGAGGAATTTGCCTGTATCCGCATCACGTATTCCCAGAATCAGTGAGCCGACTGTGCCTGCCCTCTTTCCAGACCCCCACATGCCGCCAACTATGACTAAATCGAGGTTCTCCATAACTGGTTTGATTTTCAGCCAGCCGCCGGCAACAGACCTGCCAGGTATGTAAAGCGAATCCAGATTCTTTACAATCAGACCTTCGTGGCCTGCAGCCAGGGATTCCTTGTAGTATTTTTCTGCTTTCTCCAAATCTTTTGTGATTAGGGAATCAGCAATCCTGAATTTGTCCTTGATTTCCTTAACTTCTTCCTTCAAAATTTCAAATCTTTCCCTTTGCGTCTTGTCAAACAAAGTCTTGCCATCCAAATACAGAATATCAAATACATTTATCTGGACTGGAATTTCTTTCATCGCTTTTTCAACGTCGTATTTTCTCTTTATTCTAGTAGAAAGCTTTTGGAATGGTATTGGCCTGCCGGTCTTGGCGTCGAGAGCCAGCGTTTCCCCGTCAATAATAATTTCTTTTGCTTTCAATGCCTTTTTTGCATAATCAGCGATTTCCGGGAAAGCTTTTGTAACATCTTCCAGCCTCCTCGTAAATATCCAAATCTTTTCACCTTTCTTGTGAATCAATGAGCGCATGCCATCGTATTTGTACTGCAGGAGGACATGCTCAAAAGACTCGATAGCAGTCTTCAGGTCAGGTGCTTTCTCTGCAAGCAGCACATTGCATGGCGTGCCAAGTTTCAAATCGATCTTTTGCAGGCCTTTCGCGCCTTTTTCCTTTGCAATCTTTGCAATCTCGCCATAATCGGGCAAAAAGTTCCAGGCATTCTCAACATCCTCAGGTTTCAGTTCGAAGGCCTGTGCAATGGCGTTTCTTATCAAGCCTTCAGCGACGCCAACCCTTAGTTGTTCCAGAACAGTCCTCGCGATGTAAAGTGCTTCCTTTGGTTTTGCTGATGATAATAATTCTGCAAGAAGTCCTAGCTTCCTGTCTTGGGAACCAGAGCCACTCTGCTCCGCGATTTCCCTGAAATTGGCAAAGACTTTCTTAACTGTCAGTTCCTCGCTGCCAAGAGTCCTTTGCCTTTTCTTTTCTGTGAAGGCTTCAGCTGTCAATCCCAAATCGCCGCTTTTTCTGAACTTATCAACGACTTCCTTGTCAGAAGCGCCAGTCGCTTTTGCGATAGCTTTGATCATCATCTGGTTTGCAACACCGATTTCATGCTCCGCCCATGGCGGGAATACTTTGCCGGTTAACAGCATGACAACCTCCTCTAAATTTTCTATGGGTGTTTTCTTTATCAGCTTAGAAACGATTTCTGTCTTTGCAAGCTTCTTTGTAGTGGACTCAAGCTCGCCATAAGTGTCCGCCAGCAGCTCGTAACGCATGAATAGGTTTTTATATCCTCAAATATAAATGTTGTTAATGGACACTTTTGATTGCATAAGGACCAGGAGGTCTATCCGGAAATTCCACCATACCAAAATTCCTGAGGAAGCCCTTTATGCAGTTCTTGATGCTGCAAACCTTGCACCTTGTGCCGGAAATCTGCAGACATGGCAGTTTTTGATCGTAGAGGATGAGGCCAAGAAGAAAGTGATTGCAGAAGCCGCCCTGGAGCAGGAT
Organism: uncultured Candidatus Woesearchaeota archaeon; assembly: GCA_903864915.1. Lineage (GTDB taxonomy): Archaea > Nanobdellota > Nanobdellia > UBA10117 > UBA10117 > CAIPHS01. The sequence continues at coordinate 43,617 of CAIPHS010000007.1, read as the reverse complement.
TGGATTGCAACTGCGCCAACAGTTATTTTATTGCTGTCAAATCCCAATATGACTAAGGCAGAGTTCGGTGACAAAGTCGGGGACACTTATGATAACCAAAATACCATGCTGGCTGCTGAAAACCTAATTCTTGCTGCATGGAATTTGGGCATAGGGAGCACGTTTGTCGGCAGTTTCACAGAATCAAGATTAAGGAAGGAGTTCAAGATACCTGCAGCAATAAAGATCCACGCAATAATCCCACTGGGCTATCCTGTAGAGATTAGCAGGCCTTTGGGGAGAGCAGGCATTGAAGATTGCACACATATAGAAGAATGGAACAAGAAAATAAGAAAAGAAAGAAGATTGATTTCAGCTTTAGTTTACCCTGAAAAGGAAGAAATCAGGTTTGGCGAGCTTGCAGAGGAAACCACAAAGAAAGTTATTGAAAAAGTGAAGAAGGAAGTCAAAAAGCGGATTCCAAAGGCCAAAAAGAAGAAGTGATTTGAAAGCTTTTTATACGCCTTTTATGTTATTAATACGGCCATGGCGGAAAACAAGAGCATCCTGCTGTTCGTATTCATAAGTGCGATTTTCTTCATGATTGTCACAGCTTTTATCACGATGACTTCGCTTGAATCGCAGAATATTCTGACAGGCGGTGCGATATTCGGCGGAAATGAGTCAAATGAAACTCAAGCAGGCCTGACTGGCATGACTCAGTTCGCAGTAGGAGTGCAGACGTTGTTTGCATCGCAGCTAAAATGGCTCATAATAACGGTAATTGCCGGAGTTTTTATCATAGGGACTGCAGCGGCAGTTTTCAGGCCGCAGTTTTCACAATCAAGGATGATGCCCCAGCCAATGTGGCCTGTCGGCTTTATCAAAGAACAAGTTAGGGTATACATCTTGAATTCATATTCTTCAGGACAGCCCAAGGAAAAGATTTGGATGGCCTTGGTGCAAAAAGGATGGCCACAGGAATTAATCAGCGAAGCTTTCAAGGAACTCAGGCTATAATGCACTGACCCGCAACACAAGCCTGGCCTGATTCGCAATAAATTATTTCTGATTTGCAGGTATTGTTTTCACAGAACCATTCCTGCAGCTTCAACGGTTCCCTTACACCAGTTAGTACACAAGTGTCCGAATAAGTTTTCCTCGTATAATCTGCGCATGTTCCAAACGTCATAGCTACTTTGCCATTATCAGTATCTGTGCAATTTGTCACGATTTGTTGTTTCAAGCCAGTAAGGTCTGCAGTTGTTGTAATAACCCTTACAAGCAGGAATGCAGCCATGGTAACGACCAGAAGTATTGCGCCGATTGCTATGATTATCTTCAATCCTTTCGGGACTTTCAAGTTGTCTATTGAGAATTTGCGCATGTTAATAAAAGAAAAAGGTTGTTTAAAACGATTACTTAATTAATTTTAGGGTTATTTCTGACTTGTTCGTTTTTTCAGTTTCAAATTCACACCTATCTATCTTGAAAGGAATGCCTTCGTTGCCGAATGCCCAGCAACCAATGTAGTTTCCTTCAATCTCTTTTTTGCCGTCTGATTTTGTGTAAGTGTAATAGATATTCATTAACCCGCCCGTAGGAATCTTTACAAACCGCAGCGTTTGGTAGGTTTTTATAGCAATTTGCCTGCCGCATACAATGTGCCTGGCAATTACCGAAGCAGGGTCTTTAATTTCGCCAGTGAATTTTCCATTTCCATCTATTTCGAGCAAGCCGGTGAAAGGGTTCCCTTCTCCATGGAAGGCATACCAGCCTTCAGCTTTATACTGAGTAGTTGGATTAGTTAGGTCCTTTCTTAACCTGTCAAGAAGCTCTTCTTGTGTGATAGTTTCATCTTCTTTTACTCCTCCTCGTTGTATCAAGTCGTCTAGAAGTTCTTGAGGTGAAGTAAACTTATTGCCGTTAAGACCATTCATGTTTTACGAAAGAGTGGCAATTTAATAAGGATTTGTTTGCTTAACGAAATAAAAAAATAGAAAAGCGGCCCATTGTGGGCCGCAGAACCCACGCTTTGTCCCCTGAAGGGAACGTGGAGGTGCTTGTGGGAGAGTGTAAAATATGGGGGCAACGCCCCCAGGTATGGATATTACCTCCTTCCTTACCTAAGTATGTCTATTCCGAGTTCTGAGTTGAACTCTGAAGACTTCGCTGCCGAGTACGTTTGCTTGCCGATCACATATGGTGATTTGACGCCAGCAATTATAGTCATTACTCGGATCTTGCCTGCCATCTTCGGGTCGATTCTTGCGCCCCAAATGACGTTTGCTTCAGGATCCATGCTTGCTGTTATCAGCTCGCCTACCTTTTCAGCTTCGTCTAGAGTCATGTCTGGTCCACCAGTTATGTGGATGATTGCACCAGTTGCTCCGTCGTACTTCACATCAAGCAATGGATTGCTTAATGCTCTATGTACAGATTCTTCAACTCTGTTTTCAGAGTCGGATTCGCCGAATCCTATTACCGAGACTCCGCCTTTGCTCATTATTGCCTTTACATCAGCATAGTCCAGGTTTATCAGGCTCGGAACTGCTATAATTTCAACAATCGATTTGATCATTGTTGCAACTATTTCGTTGGCAACAGCGAATGATTGCTGGATTGGCAGGTTGCCTGCTATGTCTGACAGCCTGTTGTTGTCTATTACAACTACTGTGTCAGCCACTTGCCTTAACTGCTTAAGGCCGAATTCAGCTTTGTCGATTCTTGCCTTTTCAATGTTCCAAGGCATCGTTGTAACGCCTATGACTATTGCGCCCAGTTCTTTTGCAATTTGTGCAACTACTGCAGCGGCACCTGTTCCTGTTCCTCCGCCCATTCCTGCGCAAACGAAAACCATGTCTCCGTTCTTCAGCACTTCTTTTATCTCAGAAGCATTTTCTTTTGCTGCTTCGTGTCCCTTTGATGGGTCTCCACCACAGCCTAAGCCTCTTGTTAAATCGCGGCCGATTAGAATCTTTTTGTCTGCGTTTCTGTTATCAAGGTGTAATTTGTCTGTGTTTATGCCGATGATCTCGGCACCCTTGATGCCTTTGTTGTACAGCCAGTCGGCCATATTAATGCCGGCTCCGCCGCATCCTATTACTTTTATATTGGCACTCCCAATGATAAAGTCGTCACTAGTTCTTGTTGCTGCACTTTTCAATGCGTCTTGTACGATAAATTCCATGGCCAGTTAAGTAGTATGCTTTAAGCACCCACTTACCTCCTTCCTTCCTTTTTGGATTGGTGTTTCAATTATGTAACGCCTTTTATAAAAGGCTTCGTATACTCAAGAATACAAATGCTATGCTGTGCGATTTTTCCAGTTGAAATGCAAATGAACTCCATGTGCTCTGCATAAGAAGAGTATGTTAATTTTTTCTGCAGGTCGGTTTTGCAAACTATGGATTGAGTAGTGTTTTCATAACTGAAACCACTGTTTCACTTGGAAGTTTAGCCCCAAAAATTTATGTCCATAGCATTTCGCATTGAAAGCGTAACAAAAGTCAAATCGCAACTGGAAGTAACAGACAAAGCAGTATGGCAACCAAACTTTTAATCACAATATTTTAAAACTGATGCGATTATTGAAATAACGTGGATGAAATTCAAGAAGGAATGCAACGAGAAAAAAAGTACATTGATGAACTTGTTCGTAAAGTTTTAGCACCTTATCTTGAAAGGCAGCTCGGCGTTAAAGTAATAGTTGAACAGGTAATGTGGGGACTTAAATACATTTTAGCGCTAAACACTGGTTTCTTCAAGCCTAAAGTGGTTTTACTGGATAGAAAGTCATCTGGTCCACCGCGATACGTGGATGATTCGGTATTTATCATTTACAAAGGACCGATGGAAAAATTCAGAGTGGATGTCAATAAAATAGTTCATGATCTGACTTTAGTTGCAGAGGAGCATAGGAATTCTATGGGTGCGCGCAACCTCAAAGTTTTGTTGAAGTGAAAGCACAAAACGCTTTAAAACCAATAGTGCACTTTAAACGAAATGGCTGCGAAGTTCTCTGTTAATGACAAAGTTCTTGTTGAAACCAAAGGCTCGAAGTATGAAGGCATAGTCATGCCGACGCTTGAGGGGCAGGAAGACGTTTTGATCATAAAATTAGCTTCAGGTTACAACCTTGGCATCAAATTAACCAAAGAGGTTTCTGTCAAACATGTCGGAAAAGCTGAGAAAGGCAAGCAACCTTCGATAAAGCCGCCTTTCCGCAAGAATTTGCCGTCAATCTCGATAATTACGACTGGCGGAACCATAACATCAAAAGTGGACTATTCAACAGGCGGAGTCTCTCCGTTGATAAAGCCGGAAGAAGTCTTCCTGGCAACCCCCGAACTGCTAGATATTGTAAATATCAAGAAGATTGTGCAGCCTTTTGCAATCTGGTCTGAGGACATGACATCAGCAGAGTGGCAAGTTATTGCAAAAGAAGTTGCCAAAGAGCTTAACGATCCAGAAGTTTCGGGCGTTATGGTGACGCATGGCACAGACTTCCTGCACTACACTGCTTCTGCACTTTCTTTCATACTGAAAGGTCTTAACAAGCCAGTTGCAATCGTTGGCGGACAACGAAGTTCTGACAGAGGAAGCTTCGATGGGGGAATGAACTTAATCTGCGCGGCACACTATCTGAAATCAAACATTGCAGAGGTTGCTGTCGTAATGCATGGCAGCACACAGGATAATTTCTGCTATGCTATCCGAGGAACGAATGTAAGGAAGATGCATACCTCCCGAAGAGATGCTTTCAGGCCAATCAACGAACTTCCTTTGGCAAAAATCCTGCCAGACGGCAGGATTGAGCGCATGAATAAAATTCTCAATCTGAGGAGTGACAAAGGGAAAGTTGAAGCTGATGTCAAGTTTGAGCCGAAAATAGCCCTGATAAAATATTTCCCCGGCGCAGACCCTGCAATCCTGGAATATTTCATGGAAAAGAAGTACAAAGGCCTCATCATAGAGGCTGCGGGCCTGGGGCAGGTTTCAACAAACGAGAAACAAAAGACAGTCTGGACACCAACTCTCAAGAAACTCATAAAAGCAGGAGTTTTTGTCGGCTTTACGCCGCAGACAATCTATGGAAGAATAGACCCGTTTGTTTATTCTGCCGGCCGCATACTTAACGAGGCAGGCGTCTGTTATCTTGGCAACATGCTGTCAGAAACAGCTTATACAAAGCTCGGCTGGGTTCTTGCACATTCCAAAAACCTGGAAGAAACAAAGAAGCTGATGCTTACAAACATGGCTGGCGAGCTGATAGAGCAGATACTGCCTAAGGCGTTCTCTGATTAAGGAGGCAAAAATGTCCATATCTGAAATGAAAAAGCAAATTCCAACAATAGAAAGTGAAGTTATAGCCATAATCAAGTCGACAGAGGGTGAACCGCAAAAATTGGCTAAACGATTATTTGAAGATATTAAAAACCTGAATGAATCTGTAGCACTTTTGGAGCACGGAGCGCGGCAGGATGCTACTGCGGAAAGGATAGGCGAAGACATACAAAAGATTGCTAATATCGTTACTGTGCTGACATCAAAAACATCCCTTGATATTCATCAAAGATTAAATGTGATATTTAAGGAGTTAAACATCATGAAAGCGGAAGGTACAAGCAAGGATAACCCGCTTGTCGCACTGTGGCTTGCAAAAGGAATGAAAAAAGCTACAAATGTAACTTAAGAAATGACTGACTATCAGGAAATTGGCTTGAAATCCGGAATTGAAATCCATCAGCATCTTGCAACACACAAACTGTTCTGCCCCTGCCCTTCTGAACTTAGGCAAAACAAGCCAGATTTTACTGTCAAACGAGAGCTGAGGCCGCTTGCCGGCGAGCTTGGCGAGATTGATCCCGCCGCAATTTTTGAAAGGAAGCAGAGAAAATATTACATTTACGAAGCATACGATGACACGACATGCCTTGTAGAACTCGATGAAGAGCCGCCTCATTTGATAAATCCGGAAGCTCTTCACATCGCCCTGCTCATTGCAAAAATGCTTCACTGCAAATTTCCAGATATTGTGCAGGTCATGAGAAAAACTGTAGTCAATGGTTCCAATACATCTGGCTTCCAAAGAACTGCCTTGATTGGCTATGGTGGTTTTATTGAAACAAGTTTTGGCAAGGTGGGAATACAAAATATTTATCTCGAGGAAGATGCAGGCAGGCGAACAGCTGAAACTCCCGAATCTGTTACATTCAGACTTGACAGGTTGGGAATTGCAGAAGTTGAAATTGCAACAGCACCAGACTGCAAGACTCCGGAACAAGTGAAAGAACTTGCAGAGAAACTTGGTATGCTGTTAAGGTCAACAGGCAAAGTAAGGCGCGGAATCGGAACAATAAGACAAGACGTCAATGTTTCGATAACAGGACACCCACGGGTTGAATTAAAAGGTGTGCAGGAACTGCCACACATGCCAAAAATCGTTGATATTGAAATTGAAAGACAGCAGGATGTAATAAAGAAAGGCGAGAAAATTGAGCCACAAGTTCGTAATGTCAAAGAAGATTTGACAAGCAAATTCCTGCGCCCGATGGCTGGCGCTGCAAGGATGTATCCAGAGACTGACTTGCCTCTGATATTTTTGGACAGCAATTACATTTCAAATATTAAATTGCCAGAATCTGTAGAATCTGTTAAGGGTAAGTTGCAGGAGCTTGGCCTGAGTCCTGACCTTGTAAATCAGCTGGCCTCATCAGCAGAGCTGCCAATGTTCTTGGCATTTACAAAGAAATATCCTAAATTGAATGCAAACCTTGTTGCAACAACCATGCTTGTAACTCCGAAAGAGGTCAAGAGGAAATTGCAGTTGCAGGAATTTGAACTACATGAAGATATTATGGATAAGGTAATTTCTGCTTTGGACGAGGGAACAATTGTCAAGGAATCTGTTTCTGCAATCATGGAAGAGCTTGCCAAAAGCAAGCAGAAAGATGTAGATTCCATAATCTCAAAATACAAGCTGATGTCAGATGCAGAATTGAAAAAAGAGATTGCAAAGCTGCAGAAGGAATTCAAAGGCCCGCCAGACAAGCTAATTGGCGTTGCCATAGGCAAGTTCAGGGGCAAGGCCAACCCCCAGAAAATAATTGAATTGCTGAAAAAATGAAACACTGCTAAAAGCCTTAATAGCTTTAATTTTCTAATATTAGCTATGGTAAAGACATCCCTGGCAAAAATCATTGAAGAAGAAGTTGCCGGGTTCAAAGAGCAGGTAAAACTCGTAGAAGGTGGCTACAGAAGTAAGTATTCTCTCGTGCTATCTGAAAACCTGCTTGCGCATATTATGCCAAAGATGGATGCAGCAATATCTGACGAAGATGCAAAAAAGAATGCAGGACTGCTCATTGAGTATTTCGGAACAAATAATCACGTTGTAGACAACCGATTAAAGCGTGATGTGGATGCCAGGGCTATTTTTGTCCGTCTGAATGATATTGGCTTGCTGAGGGTCGAAAGAGAAGATGGTCCATTCCTTATATTTGGCAAAGATGGAGGAATGTACCAGAAAAACTGGAGCCTCCACTACTGGGTGTGGGATTATCGTAACATTTTTGAAGCGCTGAAAGACAAACAAGAAGAGCAGGCAGATGAATTTGGCATTTACAGCCACTTGTCAGATGATACGTGGGCAAGAGGCAAAAGCTAGGCAAAATTACTGAAATGAAACACATCTCAAAATGCTACAGTGGGATTGTAAAAAAAGAATGGAATCGGTTAGTTCAAGATCCATTTCATACCATAGAGCTAAATACCACTCTGCGTTATCTTAAAAAATATTTTCCAAAGAAAGGTTTGATTCTTGATGCAGGCGGCGGTCCTGGGAGATATACAATTGAATTAGCGAAACAAGGTTATGATATTATTTTGTTAGACATAACTCCAGAAAATCTGAAGTTTGCAGAAAAGCAAATTCGGAAAGCAAAAGTGCAAAAGCATGTTAAGGACATAATCTGCGGTTCGATAACAGACATGCCTATGTTTCCAGATAATATGTTTGATGCTGTGATTTGCCTTGGTGGACCGTTATCTCATGTCGAAGGCGAGAAAAACAGGACAAAAGCGGTTTCCGAATTAATCCGTGTTGCAAAGAAAGGTGCACCAGTTTTTGTTTCTATCATGGGCAAATATGGCGTACTACCTATATTTCCTGAACTTCCCAAAGAGGTGCGCAACACCAAGCATTTCAGGAGATTTGTGGAGACTGGCGATGATTACTTGTGGCATGGCAAATACTACTCTCATTACTTTGAGCCAGAAGAATTTAGAAATAAATTCTTGCGACCAAATTTCAAGGTTTTGGAATTAGTCGGATTAGAGAGTTCTAGCAGTTATAGCGCAAAGGGAACAGTAAACAAGCTGGCAAAAGACAAGAAAGCCTGGAAAAATTGGCTTGATGCACATTACAAACTTTGCACAAATCCAAATGCCGTCGCAGAATCAGCCCATATTTTAATGGTTGGAAGGAAAAAATAAGATTTATTTGCTTACTCGTGCATACTCCCTGATTTTTTCAGACAGAGTTTTTGTCGAAGTCAGTGCATGTTGATAAGCTTCTGGACCTTCGAATAATTGTGTTACGAAATGGCTGACAGCAGGATTAACTGTTGCTGCAGGATTTTCTGAAAGCCTGAAGTCGCTCCTTATGCCGATAATTGGTCTCATCGGAAATTCCCTTGCATAATATCCTATTTCCGCGCAAACGCCATCATCTGCAGCATGTCCGCCATCAAGGATTGCAATAAGGAATTTTGCTTTAGGCATTAAAGTGTTGTAATTTACTTCTGGAACTATGTTTTTGTTAAAATCTGTCCATAATTGCTTGTTTTTCTTTACAGATAAATTCTCGTTGAAAACCTTTTGATCAAGATATTCCTCGCAGGCCGCAAAAGGACACAATGGCAGAACGCCGCGTTCTAACAGCGCAGGATAGAAAAATTCTTGCAGGAAGTATTTTCCGGGCGTGTTGAATCCAAGCTGGCTTGCAACGTAAGCAGGTACAAAAGAATCATATTTATTGCTTGAAAATATAAGTCCCTCTTTTAGATGGACTACGTGCACTCCTTTGTCATCTTTATTATTGGGTAGCCATTCGCTGACTAGTCCATATTTGTTAAATTTGTTCAAAGCTAGAATGCTTGGAAGTTTTTTTAATTTTAGAGGAACTTGTTTCATGTTTGAGCACCGCTTTTGTTTTGGCTGATAGTTTCTTAAAACTTGTTCAGAAAATTGTGGAGAGTAATCTCCATTCGGTAAGGTTTATATATGATATCTGGCCATTTAAAAATGGCCACCATGGTACGTCAAAAGAATTTGATTTCTCAACAATTGCTAATACTTTTGTTGATTTTAGTCGCGATACCTGCATTGGGTTTATTGCAGATAACTGGTTTTGCCGGAGCTGCACAAGGTTCACAAGGTTTGGATTTAAACTTTTTAGTTTTGGGTGTGGTAATAATATTTGCCATCATGCTTTTGGGTAAATTAAATCCCGTGGCTGCGCCAATTGCGCCTGCAGGCGGAGGGCAGAAAAAATTACTGTGGATTGGCATCATCATCGCGGTGGCTGTGGTTATTAGCATCTTGAGTGCAATATTCCTCATGGGCGGGGTAAATGTAAATGTGGGTGGAGGCGGGGCTAAAGAGGCAGCAAAATTCTATTCATTCGATACGACCAGCATGAATTATATGCAAATGAGTGAAAATGTCAGAAAATTCTTATTAGTTAATGATCAGGCAAGCGCCTTGCTTTCTGGCGAAGTTAATTGGATATCGGAAGCAAATAGTGTTAGAGTTCTGAGGTTGAAATCTGCACCTGGCGTTGCTGTTTTGGAAGCAGCTTTAGGTTATACTTACGACAGCGCAAACTTAACAACAAGCACGCAAGGGGTTTTAATTCATGGGCAGCAAAAATTTATTCCGATTGTTAATGAGCCAAAGCCGGGTGACGTTGCATCAACTTCACAAGGCGCCAGAACCCTTGCACAAAAAGTGTGCTATTCAGGCGATATACAAAGCGCTGGCGAATCATGCGATTACGGCACACCAAATGCCGCTGTTGATGATTCTTATTATGCTAGCGGCTCTTCAGGGTTTACCGCATGCACAGCAGGCAGCAGTACATGCCAGATAACGATTGATTTGGGAACGGTACGAACGAACTTAGATGAGATAGATACATACTTGTGGGATTTCGATAACCAGCAATATGATACTGCTAGGTATTACTATGGATATTTGATAGATGTTTCAACAGATGGTGTTAATTGGAATAGAGTGGTCAATAAGCTAGACACTTATGTTTCTGGGAGACAAGTTGATATGATTGCCCCGATAGATGTTCGTTACATACGCTACGCAGGCGAAGGAAACACTAAAAATGAAGGATTTCATATTGTTGAAGTGGATGCATTCCAGGCTCAGATGATTAAAACTCCAACACCAACAACACCTGAAATGGATGAATCTTTGACAGGCTATGCTATCATAGATGATAAATATTTACTTATTGGCAGCGTTACGGATTTGAAAAAGAGCATATCTATTTACAAAAGCGGCGTAGGAACATTTGAAACCAAGTTTTCCACGTATGCTGGCGCTGTGCCGGTTAGCGATATGTATTATGTCACAACTTCTGGAAATGGCGGCGCGTATATTATTTCTGTGACAGTAAAAAGTGAATATGTTTTAAATGCGGAAGTTGCAGTCGAGAAAGTTGGCGATTATCTTACGAGCGTCAACTCCCTCGAAAGCAGTTTGCTTAAAGACGCGATCAAATACACCAAAAAAGATAATGGTAACTTTGTCGTATTTACGATAACTGAAATAAGCCCAAGCAAATTGCCGATGTACTCTGGACCAGTATATTCTGGCTCTTTCAGCATGCACCTTTAGAAAAATGAGCTGTAGAACTTGAAGCCATCCAGGCCAGGGATTGGCAGCATGTTGAATACAAAGAGCCAGAGGTTGATTTGCTTTGCAACTTGCCAGATTGCAGAATACTTTGGCGCGATATCTTTCTTTAATAAGAGCCAGAAAATTCCGAACAAAATCAGGTTTGTCAGCGGGCCTGCAAGGGCTGTCAGGCCATACTGTAAAGCGGTTCCTGCGCCTGAGATTGAAACATAGCCGGGAATGAAGAATATCCAGCCTGGCGCAAGGAATCTCAGCACTAGGCCTATGCCGAGGCCCCACCAGCTTGCAACATAGGTTGCAGAGAAACCGTAATACAAAGCAAGGAATTTATGAGCAAGCTCATGAAAGATTACTGCAGGAGCTGCAACGGCAATTGCAAATTTCAAGTCCTGCAAAACATTATTTTTGCCTTCAAGCAGGTCTTCGTAAGTCTGTGGCTTTTTTACCAGCCCGGAAAAAATTACGCCGACAGCAAGTATGGTTATTATTATCTGGATAATTTCCCAGAGCGTAAACGTGAACATGTTCTGGTAAAATCCGTTATTCTTTAAAGCCTTGTGCCCGGAAAGATTTTAATAGCTGGAAAATAAAGAGCTGGCATGGCTGCGTTCATAGATTATCTTGATTTGCTAGCCACAATATTTTTCCTGGCCGCATGGTGCGTAATTGTTGCAAAGGATATTTACCAGGGCAAAAGCACCACAGACCCGTTAGCGACTTTGCTGTTCATGCTCGGCTCAGTAACTTTATGCATATTGCAATTCCTGCATAACCGAGAGATGATATTCATTGTTCTTGGCATAATCGTAGCCGTTCTGGCAGTCACTAACTGGGTTTACATCCCACGCAGGTTTGCAAAAACAGAAAGAGAAGTAAAAAAGGCTGAAAAGAAGCTGCTAAGGCGCAGGTGACTCAGTTTTTTTACTACATTCATACAAATCCTTAACGTCTTCAACGTACTTTATTATGTCTGTCTTTTCTGTTTCTAGCAGAGCGATATCTTCCTTCGACAGGCCCTTCAGGACATCCTCTATGCTGCCGCCCTTCAGCTTTGCGATTAGGTCGGAGCGCTTCCATTGAGCATCATAGATGTCCTTTATCCCGCCGTCAGCGCATCGCGCGATTGTTAGGTTTATGTTCTCAAAAGAATAAGTATTGTCTGGCCACGCGGTTATTACGAGATTACCCAGCTCGTATTCAGGGGTTACCCCCTCTTGCGTAATAGGCATATGATTTAATGAGAAGTTAAGCTATTAAGTTTTCTTGCCCCAATCCACCATAACTGTGGGCTTGGATCCTTGCAGATAATGGTATGCGGACAATGCAGCTTTTGCACCTTCGCCAGCTGCAACTATGGATTGTTTCATCGGCGTGTTTGTAATATCGCCGGCAGCAAAAATTCCTGGCTGGGATGTCGAGCAGGTGTTGTCAATTATAATTTGCTTCAATTCGTCTAATTTCACCAGATGCGCAACAATGTCTGTCTTGACTTCGTAGCCTATTTCGACAAATATTCCATCAACAGGAATATCTCTTGTTTTTTTGGTGTTTACATCCTCTATAATTAGGGATTTTACAAATTTGTCTCCTTTGATTTCCTTTGGGATTGAATTCAGTACGAACTCAATGTTTTTTGCCTTCTTTGCATTTTTTAATTCAATTTCATCAGCCCTAAATTCATCCCGTCTGTGAATTATGTAGATTTGTTTTGCAATCTTTGAGCCATAGATTGCAGCATCCAATGCGGAGTTTCCTCCACCAAGGATTGCAACCGTTTTGTTCCTGAAGACAGGCATGTCGCAAGTCGCGCAATAGCTGACGCCCTTGCCGGCAAATTTTTCCTCCCCATCCACACCCAGACTTCGGGGTGTCTTGCCGTATGCGAGTATCAGGGCTTTGCCTTTGTATTTTCCTGCAGAAGCCTGCACTTCAAAGTTTTTTCCTTCCTTTGTGACAGATTTTATTCCTTCAAAAACAACTTCGGCACCAAGCTTCTGCGCCTGGTCCATCATTTTCTGAGTTAGTTCTGCACCTGAGATTTCTTCAAAGCCTGGAAAATTCCTGACATCTGGGGCTTTTGCAATCTGCCCGCCCAGGTCCTTGCTAATAATCAGTGTCTTGAGCTCGCGCCTGCAAGCATAGATTGCAGCAGTGAGGCCTGCGGGGCCAGCACCAATGATAATTATGTCATAAATCATTTTAGCCCAAGAAGTTTTTTTATCTTCGCCTCGTTGTAGCCTACAATGACCTTATCGTCAATCTCAATTACGGGGACACCCATCTGCCCGCTCTTCTTCACCATGCTATTAAGTTCTTTCTCGTCTTCAGAGACGTCAACTTCTGTAAAAGCCACGCTGTTTTTGGTAAAGAAATTTTTGGCAAGCTTGCAGTATGTGCAGTAGGGCGTTGAATATATTTTAACCTTCTTGGCCATGCAACTCATTAAAAAAATCAGGGGTATAAAAAGTTTTGTTTTCTACTTTGAATTTTTAATAACGTCAGTTTTAGAAAATTCAGATTTTTTTGCTTATTTTGAATTTTTTATAACTTTCTCTAAGACATTAAGTCCTTCCTCAGCTTCCTCTTTTTTTATTATCAGAGGGGGTGCTATGCGGATGGTTCGCTCGCCCGCAGGCAGCAGGCACAATCCGTTCCTGAAAGCCTGTTGTATTATCCTGTCGCGGATCTCAGCACTTGGAAATTCGATGGCCTGCATCAGGCCGATACCTCTCGTGTCTATGATGAATTTTGGCATTTCTTTCGCCAAGTCCCGCAATCTTTTCCTTATGTGCTCGCCGATATTTACAGCATTATCCAGTAATTTCTGTTTTCTTATAGTTCTTATCACAGTTGATGCAATCGCCATGTCAAGCCTGTGTCCGCCATTCCATGTGCCAAGCACAGCACCTTTTTCAGTAGGATTAAATTCGCTGGGGAAAATCACCGCTCCGACCTGCAAATGCTTTCCTGCCGCTATGAAGTCTGGCTCGATATTGTAATTCTGGAATGCCCACCATTTGCCAGTCCTGCCCATTCCGGACTGCACTTCATCGCAAATCAGGGGAACTTTGTTTATCTTTGTAATTTTGCTTAGAACTTGCATGAATTTCTTGCTCGCGGGGTAATAGCCGCTGTTCCCCTGCACAGGTTCAACAATCACGAATGATGGCTTGCCGCCGGTCAAGATGAATTTTTCTAGTTCATCAATCTCAGCGTCATCATCCCTTGTGCAGAACTTTATGCTATGGTGGTTGATTTCCGGATAATTTTTCTTGTACGCGGCTTTTGCATGTGTGATTGATAATGCGCCGATGGTTGAACCATGAAATGCGCCGCTGCAGGAGACGCCAGGCAACGGGCCCACTTTTCTCCAAATAAGTTTCAGGCAGTTTTCAATAGCCTCTGTGCCGGAATTTGCCAGGAAAACACGCCGCAATTTTTTCGGCGCAATAGATAAGATGTTTCTTGTGAGCTCTGCAGCTTCCTCGCAATAGAAGAACTGCCCAGCAATCTTCATTGCGCCATTTTCGGAATGTTCTTTTATGGTGCGCATGATTTCCGGATGCTTGTAGCCAAGGGCTGCAGATGCTATTTGTGAGTTGAAATCGAGGAACCAGTTGCCATCAACATCTTGCAGGTATGCGCCCTGGCCGTCTTTTATTGCAAGAGGATATTCGTGTGTCGAGAGGGCATTATACCGTCTGTAGAACTCAGACAACTTAGAAGATTTTGGGCCTGGCACCTGCTTTAGCCTGATTGCCATTGCGTTTTGGAAGGACGCTAAACTATAATAGCTTTGTTATACCCTGGGGCAGTTAGCAACCCTGTTTATTAAATATACTATATGCCAAACCATGTTTGGCGATTGCTAACTGCTGTTAGCAATATGGTAATAGCGACAGAGTTAAATTCTTTTTCTACCCTATAATAGTATATGTTACTTCGTTTTGACATTCCAGACAGTCAAAAATTCCAGCTGAATATGATGGTCCTGAAAGAATTTTTCCAGAAATATGGCTACAGGGGCGGCAAAAGGATAAAGCCGCAATGGGTTGAAGGGCTGATGCATGAGATTGACCCATACAAATTTTATCTGGAATGGGACGTGCCGGAAATTACATTGCAATTGGCAGTAGATTTGAAAAAATTCCTGAATTCCTGCCCCACATTTTCCGAACTTGCATTTGTATTGCCAAGTGGCACAAAATTTATAATTAACAAGAGCGAGCGTGCGGTACAGCTATATGAGCGTATGAAGGAGGAAATATGAACAAATTGCTTTTGCTAGGAATTATTGTCGTTACAATAGGGTTATCTGCAACATTTTTGGCTTTCAAGTTTTTGCCAGCCGAGAAGGACCTGGCAACAGGCGCAGTTCTGGACACCAAAGGTGCGGAAGTCAACCTGACTGTTATAAATCCAAATGAAACAGCACAACAGGTTGCAGAACCACAAGCTGAAACCAACGGTTACCCGGACCAGATTTTGGAAGGCATGACTGCGGACAAGGTCAAAGAACTTGCTGGTGAGCCTGTTGACAAGCAGACCATAACTACACCAAAGGGCAACATCGTAGAATACTGGTACTATCAAAAAGATGGCACTTGGCAGATTGCCTTCAGTGATAATGTAGTTTCAGCAGTAAGAAAATACTGATTTCTTTTTTATATTGATTTTAAAAATATAATAAAAAGAAGAATAAACTAAAAAACTAATTTACTTCTTAATGTGTCCGTGTTTCTTGAAGTGTACCCACATTGCTTTTGTCTGTGCCGATGGTGGTAATTTCTTTCCGAAAACATCACACATTGGGCAGTCGCAATCACACCACATAACCATTCCACCGAATGGTAATCTTTTTTTCTTTGTTGCCATTATTAAGACCTCCATTTACATCTATGACAAGTTGTATTTAAAGTTTCTTATTCTAAGAGTTGAAAATTAAAATAAAAAGAAAAGTAAAAATTCTGTCTGCTTACTTCTTCAGTAATTTGTTCTTCTTGATGTATATCCAAATCTTCTTTGTCATCTGGGACGGGGCGACTGCTCCGCTACCAATCACCGCAGCTAGCTTGCTGTCTGGCTTGATTAACATTCCACCAAAGGGTTTTCTTTTTGTTGCCATTTACAAGACCTCCATAAGTGTTTCTACAAATAGAAGTATATAAACTTTTACGTCTTGAAATTACGGATGTAAAATCTGATTATGGAAAAATTATAAGCCGATAATTCGTATTTTTCTATCCCTCAAACTTACGATTAAGTTTGAGTTATTTTAAGTAAACCGATTCGGTTTTGAACTTGTTTTTCCAGTCTTTCAGGATCTGCTCGCGCAAAATCAGCGGGTTCAGATTCATTGATGGCAGCAAATCTATGCGCACCCAGTCCAGTTTTGTGTTCTGGATGCCCGGCACGACCAGCTGTTCTTCAGCAACTTTTCCCAAAAAGAAAATATCTAGCCTGTGCTTGCCGTCTTCCTTGATGTTGTCATAAATATACAGAAGTTTTGACAGTTCTATGTCCACGCCCGTTTGCGTTTTGGTTTCTCTCTTGGCAGCAGCTTCCAGAGTTTCCCCAAGCTTTACAACTCCGCCAGGCAGGAAAAACGTCGGAGGCGTTCCTTTTGTATCCCTAAGCAGGAGAATATCCCTGCCTTGTATCAGAATTATGCCTACTCTCGCTCTGAATGAATCAAACATCATGCTGCTACTCTCCTAGAACACATATATAAGAATTTATTTGCAAGACTAAACTAAAGGCTTAAATCGCCGTACATGCTAGTAATGGAGGGATGGTGCTTCACGCATTTGATAAGCGACTTCTCGAATTTATCTACCGGCTGACTTTACACAAAAAGCTGATGAATTCGCGGGAGATGGCCCAGAACATAACAATACGGGGCAAAAAAGTTTCTGAAAGAACGATTAAACGTTGGCTCAAACATCTAAGGGAAAACCATTATTTTACATATCATCTAAGCATCAAATTTGAGCGGCTAGGTTTGAGTAGTGTGGCTTTAACAGTATACGGCTTACGTAATCCTGCCCTTTTAGATGTGATCCCGTACAAAATATACTTGATGAAAGGTGTTGATTTTAGAACACACCAAGAATGCTTTTTTGTTAATTATAAGATACCTAATGAAATGTTTCAAGAGTTCTGTAATTTTTGGAGAGACGCCAAAAGCAGAAAACTCATAGAAGATTTCACAGTGTTTAAAGTTAAGCACGTAACTGCTTTATATTCACCTTTTCATGAAATGATTTCGTCAAACGGCACCATTAAAGCTATCAAAACATGCGATGATCGCTTCATAAATTTACTAAAAGATAATTTGCACAATGAGCGCAAAACAAAGTTTAGCGCACCTTTCGTAGTTTTAACAGCTGCAGAATACTTGAAAGACTTTGCATCTCCGCGTAAGATTTGGGAAAGATTGAACGAGAAATTCGGAGAAGATGTATGTTATTTGCCAAAAAAATGCCCATCTGTTAAGGGCTTGAAAATACGGAAAAACACGATAGGTGTAGGTGTAAGTTGTATTCAGCAAGTTTTGAAGTATTTACACGAAAACTCTGAAGATTTTCTTCAGCAGATACGTATTGCTTATGGGCCATTATACCGCGAAAATATCAATTTGCAGTTTATATTGAAACTTAAAGATGAGCAGACTTTATTAGAGTTGATTAGAACCATTTCAAAAAAATCTCTGCACGTTGTAGTTTATTGCTTAGACCCTCGTAATCTTTTTACGATAGAATTAGTTACTAACGGCAAACTAGTTGCAGATGTATTTATGGACATAAGCAAAGCCATGTTAAAAACGAGGGTAAATAGGGCAATATTATTTGACTACGCAGATTCTTCGAATTTTTGGGAAGGCAAAACTAAAGGCTGGCTTAAACAACATTACCACAAGCTTTTTGACCCAAAAACAACTTCCTGGAAATATGATTCTAGAAAATATTTACAAGAATTAGATAGATTATCTGTGAAAAGTAGAGAATAGTTTTCTCTTTTTTTGTTTTATAAAGCAAGCTTATTTTGTTCTTATGAATACTTTCTTTGCTATGGAAAAGAGAAAAATTTTATTGGGAAGTTTAGTCATGGCGCTTGTTTTTGCATTTAGTGCAGCGCCAGTGCTTGCTTGTGACGGTGGCGGAGGCGAAGTGTTATTTAATGGAAATGTAGTAGTTGGCACATTTTATTTAACAGACGGTTTCACCACAGTAAGCTATAACGGCCTCGTTAACGTTGATAAGCCATACGTGAATCCAAGCCAAATAAATAGCGCGACAGACACAATTTACGTAAACCAGCTGAGAATGAGAGTACAAACTATATCTAGTTACCAAGGTACCAAATATATGGACATAAGTGGCGCGGAATTGACGGTTACTGGCGCAGCAAGTTATTCCTGTGACCTGCAATTCGGCGATGTTGCGAGAGTAAATGTTGTAACAGCTCAATCATGCACAGCCTTTGCCGTGCCGGTTTGCAATATGTTATTACCGGTTGTAGCAGCTGACGCTGAGTAAGTGCTTGTGAAGCTGCCATTGGGCAGCTTATTTTCTTTTTCTTAATGACAAATTTTGTCGTTGCATGACACTATCACTATAAAATCGCGTATTACCTTCTAATAGGAGGTAATACCTACAACACTCCTCAGTCTTGAAAAAAAGTTTATCCACTCGCAGCTAATCCTTGGAGGTAAAATGGCCCAGAACTTATCTGAGATTGGCGTCAAATCTGGCCAGCAGGCGGTAGAATCCACATTATTAGAATTGGGATTGAATCGCTATGAGGCCAGGGTTTACTTATCATTGATTTCTGAAGGTGTGACAACTGCAAAAACCATCAGTAGTATAACGAGCATACCTTACGGCAAGGTGTATGAGGTTATCGACAGCTTGGCGAGAAAAGGTTTTGTTCAAATCTTGCCCACCAAGCCTGCAAAATATTCTGCAATTTCTCCGAAGGAGAGCCTGGTGCGAATCAAGAAAACTACGCAGGACAAGCTTTCAAAAATAGAATCATTGCTGATTGACCAGCTGGAGCCTTTGTTCAGCAAGCACAAGAAATTCAACGAGCCGCAAAATAATTTTTGGATACTGAACGGCAGGTCTGCGGTAAATCAGAAAGCTCAGGAAATTATAGAGAATGCCCAGAAAAAAGTTTGCATAGTCACGACTGCCGCAGGGCTTGACAGATTGCAGCTCATGGCACAGCACATCCAGGCTGCCAAATCCCGTGGTGTAAAAGTAAATATCATGGCTCCGTTCGGAGTTGACAAGTCTTTCCCGCATCTGAATGGCTGCACTTGCAAGCATGTGGACAAGGCACACAGCACTTTGATTGTGGCAGATGACAAGAATGCATTGTTTATTGAGCCTGTGCCTGATGATGACAGCATGCATTATGGCAGAGACTTGGGAATCTGGATAGCTAACAAGAGTTTTGTGAAGTCACTTGAGGCTCTTTATAATTTAGGTATGCATTAGATTCCTGTGAACAGGGTTTCATCTGGATATACAACTATGCCCTTATCTGTGATTCTGTACAGCTTGATGTCTTTTTCATGCGCGGTGCCACGCATCTTCCTGATGGCGACGCCAGGCACAAATTGTGGGCCTTGCCTTGCCAGATATAATACTATGACGCCGTCAACAACAAACTCCTCTATTCCGTATCTGGAAAGCGCCATGCTGCCTTCCTTGGTTTCTGAAGTCATGATTGATGTGCAGCCCGATGAAGAAAGCATGTTTCCCAGAGCGGCAAGCGCACGCCTTCTGTTAGATTCTTTTTCAAGCAGCATTGTAAACAAGTTTATCGAATCTATTACAACACGCTTTATTTTCTTCTGCTCTATGACTTCTTTTATCTCTGCAATTATGTCAGAAACCTTGGCGTCAACTTTCTCCATGTATGATGTGAGGTTGGCGATTGGCCCACCTATCACATAAAATCCTTTTTTCTCCGCCTTTTTCAGGTTGAAACCAAACTTGGCCATGTCCTCGAAGATCTTGTCGCCGGATTCTTCAAGAGTTACGTAAAGGCTGGGCTCCTTGAATTTCATGACACCATTATACAGAAATTGTGCAGCGAATGTTGTCTTGCCGGTGCCGGCAGGCCCTGAAAGCAAAATATTCCTGCCCTGCAAAAATCCGCCGTTTAACATCTTGTCCAAACCAATTATACCTGTTTTTACACGTTCCATGTTAACCTCGCAATACGCGCCTCCTTTTTTTCGTGAATGCTCCCATTACTTTATCATAAGACAAAAATAGCACAATGCCTATGACCAGGCCGGCAAAGTGTGCAGCACCTTGCTGTATGTTTGCTATGTCTTTGACGAATAGGATTGGAGTAAGTATTGCTGCAGCAAGCAGGCCAATCAGGATTCTGCTGTCCATGCCAAATTTTTTTGCATCCATAGATACTGCGCCAAATACGCCGTAAATTGCACCGGATGCGCCCAACGCTACAAATGGCGCAACAAGGTAAACAGGTATCACTGCAAGAACTCCAGCAAGAAGATATGTCCATGAG
Organism: uncultured Candidatus Woesearchaeota archaeon; assembly: GCA_903864915.1. Lineage (GTDB taxonomy): Archaea > Nanobdellota > Nanobdellia > UBA10117 > UBA10117 > CAIPHS01. Next base: position 23,154 of record CAIPHS010000007.1, on the reverse strand, counting down.
AAGACTTTTACCCGCATTTTCAGTTGCGTGGCAATCCCAGCTGCAAGCCCTGCACCTGCAATGTTCTCGAGCAGGTGTGTGCTGTTGAGATGTGAAAATTGGAACGTCAGGATGCGCCAGTATTCGCCGGATGCAAGCTTTTCAGGAAACAGCGCAAATCTTGCCATCTGGTCCGGAAAATTAAAAACCATTACATAAATCAAAATCAGGGCCCCTACGAATCCCATGATTGCATACTTCTTTACTTTGTCCATTTGGCAGAACCTCTCAATATCCATTTTTTCAATTTCGATCTGGTTTTCCAGACGTAAAGAAGCAAAATCACGCCAATGACGACACTCGCAATATCCGTCAAAGGTACTATTGTAGCCATCAAGAAGAGTTTTTTTCTGTTTTTATTAAACGCTTTTTTCTCTCTGTTTAAGGAGAATAATGGCTTAATCCTAACATAGTTCGCAAAAAACCCATATAATATTTTAGAAAAAATTAGTTGTATGCAAAAGTACTGGGCATTGCTAGCTCTCCTTTTTATTTTTGGCAGCAGTTACGCCTTAACAGCTCCGGTGGACTTGAGATTTGAGAATGTTTTGCCTGGTGGATTTTCAGAAATCACACTTCCAATAACTTCTAACGAGTCTACCGCTATTATTCTGTCAACCGCAGGTCCCGCAGCAAAATGGATTGTTGTAAGTCCGTCGCAAGGTTATGCAAATGCCAACTTCCCGCTAAAGGCCAGAGTCATGGTGAAGCCTCCTGCAGAAGCCTTGCCCGGAACTTACATCGCGTACGTAATTACAGACCAGCCAAATTCTGATAGCGCAACAGGCTATATCGGGCCTGCGCAGACAACAAAAGTTCTAATCGAAGTTACTCAAAAGCAGATTATTCAGGCACAAGTCAATAGCATAGAAGTTTTTGAGCAAGATGGCAAGATTGTTGGCCTGGCAGATGTTGAGAATACTGGCAATTTAAACATAACTCCAAAGTTATCTCTCGAATTGCAAGATGCGCAACTAAGCGCCGATACGACTGATGTTGAAATCTTACCTAGCAGAACTGCAACGATAGAGACCAAACTTCCAGCAAACTCATTATCTAGTAACGTTTACACTGTAAAAGCTTCAGTTTATGTTGGAAACGAGCTTTTGAGGCAGGAAAGCATACCTGTAAGCCTAGGAAAATCTTCTGATGGCAAACTGCAAAATCTTCAAATTTCAAGCTTGGAAGTTGGCAAGCCAGCAATAATTACCGCAGTTTTTGAAAATACGGGCGCAAATGCTGTGCTAGCACAACTTAAAGCCAATGTAAAAAATGATTTGCAAACTGAACAAGTGGAAAGTGATAAGGTTATTGTGGCTTCAGGCCAGACTGCAAATCTGACAACATACTTTACAACATCTGCATCTGGAAATTATGAGATTAGGGGTTATGTCATATTTGACAAATCAGCAACAGCGGAGCAGCAAATCAATGTAGAAGCGCAGAAAGCAGTGCCGCTTTCATTAAGCGCAATATCCCTGCTGCTTTTTGCTGTTATCGGTCTGGTTTTGTTTTTCGTTGCAAAGCGACCTAAGCGCAAGCTATCCACTCGTGGGGGAAGATGGCATTCTCCAAAGAAAAAATAGCAAGAAAGCATAAATTAGATTTTACGGAAGGGAAAAAGTATAATATGGTTGCTACTGGCGTCCCAAAACTGGATGATGTTCTTTGTGGTGGGTTAAAGCCGCAAAGCACAGTGCTGCTCTGTTCTCAACCAGGGGTGGAGAATGTGGAATTCGCTTTACAGACGCTTTTCAACAGGCTGAAAGCAGGCGACCATGGTGTTTATTTAGTGAATAATAAATTGCCTAATTCTGTAAAGTTGCTTGCTGAAGAATATGGCTGGGATTTGGGAGATTACCAGCGGCAGGGCACGTTCGCGTTCTTTGATGCTTATTCAGCCATGCTTTCCTTGAAGTCTGGCACAGAATATTACTCCAGCGAGCCGCAGAATATGCAGCAGCTGAGCGAGGTTATGCCTGAAGTGCTTGCAAAACTGGAGAATGATAATATAATCCTGATTTTTGATGCCCTATCCACACTTATTGACAGCACAAAAAACGAAGATGAAGTTCTGGCTGGAATAAAGAAATTCCTAAGCGAGGTGCGCAAATACAACACCATATCCTTTTTCCTGTTTACCGAATGGCTTTATCCAAAGTCGCTGACAAACAAGATAAAATCTCTTTTCGAATGTGTTATCGAGATAAAGGCGCTTGAAAGAAGCGTGATTTTGCAGAAATATTTCAGCGTCGTCAAGGCCCCACAGGCTTTTGAGCGGAAGGACATACCTTTCAAAATCATAAAACCTGGCGGCGTCAGGGTCTTTATTCCTAAAATTCTGGTAACTGGGCCATATCACGCAGGCAAGACTTCTTTTGTGCATTCTGCATCCACTAAAGCAGTATCAGTCAACAGGCTCGGCACTACTGTTGCCTTGGACCACGGCCATGTGGAGTACAAAGGCTATGAAGTGGACCTGTTTGGCACGCCGGGGCAGGAAAGATTTGATCCGATACTTGAACTTCTGGGTGGGGAATCCCTTGGTGTCGTTGTTGTAATTGACAGCACCATGCCCAAAGATTTTGGCAGGGCTAAGGAGATGGTGAAGTTGTCAAATACCGTAGACTTGCCTGTTGTTGTGGTGGCGAATAAAGCCAACATGAAAGGTGCATTGACTGTTGATGCAATCCGGAAGCAAATGAAGTTGCCTGCAAATGTTCCAGTAATTCCTGTTGTTGCAGAAAATATGGCAGATGTAAAGGAAGGCAAGCCTTGCCAATTGAAAAGCGAAGACGTGCAAAAAGTGTTCAGCGCATTGTTAGAGGTTGTTGTGTGATGGCAGAAACAAAACAAGACAAGCTGGTTGAGATTCTAAAAGGGCTGAGAAAAGTCAGCGACATTCAAAGTTCTGCGGTAGTCAGCCGGGACGGCCTAATAATTGCAGCAGACATATCGAAAGAAGTGGATGAAGAGACATTTGCCGCCATGTCTGCAGCCATGCAGGGCGCAGCAGAGACTGCTGTATCTGAGCTTGGTTGTGGCAAATTAAATGAAATAACACTTGATGCTGAAAGAGGTAAAATAGTTTCTATCGGGGCTGGCGAGCTTGCAATTCTCGTATGTCTGGCAAAACGCAGTGTCAATCTTGGTTTGATGAGATTAGAGCTGAACAAGGCAGCTAAGCAGGCTGAGCACTTGCTTGGATGATGAACATGGAAAAACACGAAGAAGACAGAGCAAAGGAAGGATACCTTGGTTTGAACGTAACATTAGTGCATACTTTAAAAAAGAAAATCGAAGCGCTTAAGGAAAGCGAGGAAAAATTCGAGACAATTTTTGAAAGTATTCCAGATGGTGTTATTTTGGCAGATACAAGCACTATGAAATTTAGCATCGGCAATGAGGCAATATTACGTATGTTGGGCTATACCCTAGATGAACTGAAGAAACTTGGTGTGACTGACATACATCCTAAGAAAGATTTGCCGTATGTTATACGCCAGTTTGAGAAGCAGGCCAGAAAAGAGATAGGAATTGCACCTGGATTACCCGTCAAAAGAAAGGATGGTTCCGTTTTTTACGCAGATGTAAATTCTTTCCCTCTTATGCTAAATGGGAAAAAGTATCTTGCGGGCGTCTTCAGGGACGTGACTGAACTAAAGAAAGCTGAAGAAGCTTTGAAAGAAAGCGCGGAAAAATACAGAACTATTGTAGAAAGCGCATCAGATCAGATATTTTTGCTGGATACAAAATTGAGATATATTTCTCTGAACATGGCTGCAGCAAAAATGTCGCACGTATCGCCTAATGAAGTAATTGGTAAACCTATAGCGAGCACATTCCCAAAAGAGACTTTTACTAGGTTCGCAAAAAACATTAATGCAGTTATCAAAACTGGCAAGAGCAAGTTCCTAAAAGAAGAAATGGCTGTTGGTGGAAAGATGTTCTATAACAGCACCAGCTTGAACCCAGTCAAAAATAGTGAAGGAAAAGTTGTAGCAGTTATGGGGATAGTAAGGGACATTACCAAAGAAAAGATGGCTGAGAGGTATATCCATGAAGGCGAGGAAAAATACCGCGCCTTGTTTGAGTCGTCAAGCGATGCAATCATGACGCTGGCTCCTCCAACTTGGAAATTTACTGAGGGAAATCCTGCTGCAATAAACATGTTCGGGGCAAAAAACGAAAAAGATTTTGCTTCAAGAGCGCCCTGGGAATTCTCCCCAAAATACCAGCTTGATGGGCAGCTTTCTTCTGTCAAGGCAAAGAAGATGATACTCAAGGCGATGAAGACTGGCAGGAATTTCTTTGAATGGATGCACAAGAGACTTGGTGGCGAAGATTTCCTAGCCACAGTTCTGCTGACTCGGCTGGAAATCGGCGGCAAAAAACTCCTTCAGGCAACAGTCCGTGACATCACAGCTGAAAAAACAAAAAGGTGACGATGATACTTGAAAAAATACCGCAAAACTCGGCAGTGGTTGTGATAAGCCCGCCGCTGGAGGGCAAAGAAGTTCTCGTAAGTAGCAGCATAAAGGATGATTTGAAAGAAAAAGTGCCTGTGCTGATAATTTCCACCGACAAGTCCGCAGAAGATTTCAAGAACGAACTGGTAAAGGAAAAGATTTTCTTCGGTGACGCAGAATCAAAGGGCTTGCTGGCGTTTATAGACTGCTATTCCATGCATGTTGGCGAGGCTGTGAAGAACACTTCTTCTATCAAGCGGGTGCCTGGTCCTTTGGCATTAAATGAGATTTCAGTGGCGCTTTCAGACATAGAGAAGGAGTTTTTCAGGAAAAGCCCGAAACACTGCATAGTTTTCAACTCCCTTTCCACCATGCTGATGTATTCAAACCCGCAAGCCATAGGTCGTTTTGTACAGGTGGTCATAGCCAAGATCAAGAAGGCTGGCGGCTCCGCCTTCTTTACATTGGAAGAAGGTATGCATACCCCTGATGTCATAGTCATGATGGAGCACATGATGGATTACATTGTCTTCGTCAAGCGCGAGAATGGGAAACTTTTCGTCAAAGCAAAAGGACTCGACGGCTTTGAAGATTGGGGCGAGTTCAAGGCCTGATTATCCTTGCCACAGAGTATAGTTACATCTTCTAGCAGATAATAAAAAAACTCTATATTTATTTTATTATTTTAAATTTCAAAGGAGGCAAAAAATAACATGAAAAAAATAGCAATAAGTTTTGTGATTTTAGCTTTAGCTATAGCAATTTTTACGGCTGGAGCATATGCAACAACAACACCTGCGGGCAAGGTTACAATAAGCGGTTTCGCGCCTACAATTGCTGACGTGATGGTATGGAACGAGCATGGTGCAGATGCGAATATAACTATGGAAACAGGCCAAACCGGCGCAGTAGTGACGGCAAATGCAACTGTAACAGACTATGACGGCGGTGCAGATATCACTGGCGCAAGTGCAACATTATATCTTACCGGCTCTGATAGCGAATCCGATAATGCGAACAACCACACATCCGACAGTGATTGTGTTATAACAAATGGTACGGGTGACTACAATAAAACTGTTACTTGTTCATTTACAATTGGATACATGGCTATGCCAGGAACATGGACAGCAAACATAACTGCAACAGATGGTACACATAGCGCTTCGGACGCAACAGCTAATCGGGATGTGAGCATATTGTTGGCTTTTGATGTACTGGATAGCACCATAGAGTTTGGCGACATGGCACCCGGTACAAATAGCACTGATCCGGCAAATGTAACCATACAAAACTTAGGTAATTTAGTGCTAGGAACAACGTACAAAGGCGATGATTATACCTGTGACGTCGGAAGCATAGATGTTAACAACACAAGATACAGCGCTAATACTGGAAACTATGACTCGATGTCTAGTAATGTGCTGAACGCAACCGCAACGAAAGATACAGGCTTTAGCTTAGCTGTAAGTAGTGGTACGAATATTACAGATCAAGAATTCTTCACTATCTTGACACCAAGTAGTGGAGCTGTTGGAGCCTGTAATAATACCGTAACCATTGCCGCAACGGCATAGTGAAGAAACTTTTTTCTTTTTCTTTTCATTTTTAATTATTTAGCTTGTGGCGTTTATCGTTTTATTATCTGTTAGAGAATAAAAAAATTCTATAAATAATTGAATATGTGCATATTTAGGTGCTTGAAATGATAAAAAAACTACCTGTTTTACTGATAATTGCAGCATTAATCCTATTGCTTATTCCAGCAGTGCAGGCAGTTGCGATAGGCGCAAGCCCTGCGACCCTGAGCTTTGAAGTTCCCAAAGGAAGCACTGTTGAAAAAACATTGCAAATAAGCACGAATTCCGGAACTTCTGTAGGATTTACGCTTCAGGCATCATCAAGCATAGCGAATTATGTTACATTATCATCTGACACTGGTCAAATGAAATCTGGCGAGCCTTATGATCTTACCATAAAGGTGTCTGTGCCCAGAAAAACAGCATTAGGAAACTACAGCGGCACGATTTCTGTAAAAACGACTGGAACTGGAAGTGTAAGCGGAGGTTCTGGCAGCGTAATTTCAACAGGTGTTTCGGTTAAGGTGGCTATTACTGTTTTACCTGCAATCTCCAGCGGAATTAGCAGCGTTGGAGTTATCATTGTAATTGCTATTATTGCATTAATTGGTGTGGCATGGGTTTTCTTAAGAAGGAAAAAGTGAGATTGCTTTTGGCAATCTTGCTGCTGCTAGTGATACCTATTGCGCATGCAGGCAGCCAGACTGTTGGCAGCGTAACAATAAACCCAAGCCCGATTGATTTGAAGCTAGATAGCACCAAAACAGTTGAATGCTCAGCGACAATATCAGATTCTAATAGTTGGGAAAACATAAGCAATGTTAGTGCTGTGTTTTGGGATGCATTGGATTATAATGAATCTTCGGAAAACAATGGTTCCAACCATTATACGAATACATCCTGCAGTTTAGGTGATAATACCTCTTCGACAGAACGTCCAGTAACATGTAGTTTTCCCCTGCAGTATTATGCAAATCCTAGCCAGTGGACTTGCAAAATTTATAGTTATAATGCAACAAATGACGCAGCCAGCAACTCGGATAATGCAAACGTAAAGTCGCTTATCGCATTGGATGTGGTGGAGAGTGAAGTGGATTTTGGGACATTGGCATTAGGTAATACATCTTCGGATGACGTCAATACAACAGTACGAAATGTGGGAAATGTGAAGATTGATGCAAACCTGTCTGGAACTGCTTTTACCTGCTCTTCAGGCGTTATATCCCCTGAAGCGGCACGTTATAGTTCAAGTTCAGGTCAGTCTTACAGCAGCATGACCGAGCTTACCGCAGATGAAACAACTCTGGATCTAAATGTTGCAAAATCAGATGGCGAAGTTTCCAGCAAATATGTTTATTGGAAAATAAAGCTCCCAGACAGCGGAGTTGGCGGTTTCTGTTCAAATGCTATTACATTTTCGGCGGCGGAAGGATGAAAGTTCTAGTTTTAATTGCGGCATGCCTGTTGCTTTTTACAGCAGCATATGCGACAGGAGATACCATAGCAGGCAGGGTTTCCATAGCCTCGCCACCAATAGTTGCCATAAATATTCCAATTCTAAATGGCTGGTACAGTTCAGCCCTTACTGTAACTGCAAACATTAGCGGCACAGCACACACAGCCACCTATCAATGGAGAAATTCAAGTGCAAATGGTTCTTACGTGAACATGACCCATGCCAGCAACGGTATTTGGTCCAAAAGTTTTGATATATCCTCACTAGCTGATGGAAATTATACGCTGCTGGTTAATGCTTCAAACCGGTTTGGCATGCGTGGTAACAACACAGTAGCTTTTCATATAGATAATACTGCTCCAGTAATAGTTTCATTTGTAAGCACAAGAACCAGCACAATTTATGTTGGAGACACATTGACGTCTGCAGATTTCAGTTGCAGCGCTACAGACAATTCCGAAAGCTTTGGCGGTTCTGTGGCCATTATAATTACAGGACTGAGTACGGCAGCTGAAGGAACAAAAACTGCCACTTGCACAGCAACAGATTTGGCAGGCAACACAAAAACCGCAGCAGTTGTTTATACAGTTGTTTCCGCTGGCGGTGGCGGAGGAGGCGGAGGCGCTGGTGGCGCAATAAATGAAACAGCGATTTTAGAGCAGTTGCCTGCGGGGCAAACTATTCGCCTTACAGATTTCCCATACCCTATTGTGAGTATAGACATAGAAGCTGCCCAGACTATAACCAGCTCAGATCTTCAATTTAGCATACTCCCTTCTGCAGAGTCTGTGCCAGACGCAAAAGTTTTCACTTACTTTGACATAAATTCAAACGTCCCTGAAGGCGCAATAACGTTTGTGCGTATTAACTTCAAGGTTGATAAAAGCTGGCTCGAACAGAATGGGTTCTCTCCTGGTGATGTTGTTTTGTACACACTTAACGGCGGGGTTTGGACTAATTTGCAAACAGAGCAAACGGGCGAAACAGGGTCAGATTACACTTACAGCGCAACAACGTCAGGCTTCTCAACTTTCGCGATAGCAGCGACCAAGCAAATTCCACCGGCTCCAGTAAATACGACTGCGATAACGAGTGCTGCGACAGCCGTTCCTTTGAGCGCATTTGGCGGGTATGCGGGCCTGATTGTCATGGTTATTATAATTGTCATGTTTGCGATTGTGATGTATCGCGGGCGGAAAAAGCACATTGCAGGCAGCAAAAAGGGTGTAAGTGGTAATAATAAGTCACCGGCAGAAAAAATATGGCACTGGAAGAAAAAAGGACGCAAGCGGTAATATTTAGCAATACTTATCACAAACTTGCTGTTAGAGTTTGCTTATCCCAGTGCAGATTATGGCGACATCTTCTACTGGAGAATAAAAAAACTCTATAAAAAGAATATGAATTTGCAAATTAGCATGGTAACAAACAAATTTAGAACAATATTTGCCGCGCTTTTGGTCATTTCAATGATAGCCTTAGCGATACCAATAGCGTATGCAGTGGTGCAGACAGTAGTGTCAAATTCTCCTGCAAACGGCACTGTTACTTCCGACACGACACCAGACTTTAATTTTACCATGACCAGCGACTCCAGCGGTAATCATAGTTGCACTCTTTATGTTGGTGGCACAAATGTCGGCTCTAATGCAACGACTGCCAATAATACAGCAACTATAATTACGAGTTCTGTATTGTCAAACGGTGCTAAGACCTGGTATGTTAGCTGTATCGATTTAGTGACCAGAGTTAACTCTACTTCCATAACAATAACTATAGATACAGTCGCACCAACAGTTACACCAAATACGGCAAATAACACTAATACTTCAAACAGTACTCCTGGTTTTAATTTTACATATACCGATGCTCAAGCTTCTACAGCTAGTTGTACTTTATTCGTAGATAGTGTTGCTAAAGGAACTAATTCTTCAACCCGTAACAGCACTGCTACCATAATCACATCGAATGCCACTTTGACAGATGGAGCCAGAAGCTGGTATGTAAATTGTACCGATTCGGCTGGAAATGTAGGACAATCCACGGCACGAACAATAAATATAGATACAGTATTGCCAGTAGTCTCATTAAACAGTCCAGCCAATAATACTAATACTTCTGACAATACGCCAGATATTAATTTTACAGTCACGAATGCAGTATCAGTCTTATCGTGTACCCTTTTTGTAGACGGAACCGCCAAAGGCACGAATTCTTCCGTGCTGAATAACACCGCTACCGTTATGACTGCTAACGCTTCCTTGAGTGATGGAGCCAGAAGCTGGTATGTAAATTGTACGGATAGCTCCAGCAATACCGGACAATCTGCAACACGCACAATAAACGTGGATACAGTTGCCCCAGCCGTAACAGCAAATAGTCCGGCAAACGGTGCAAACACTTCTGATAGCACACCAGACTTTAATTTCACATATACGGATGCACGAGCAGCTACCGCCACATGCACTTTGTTTATTAACAATACCGCAAGGGGCACCAACAGTTCAACAAAAAATAATACTGCTACGGTTATTACTTCTAACGCCTCGTTAAGCAATAACACTTACAGCTGGCGCGTAAACTGCACGGACAGCGTCAATAACGTTGGCGCATCCTCGACAAGAAATATTACTATTATTCCAGATACAGTTAAACCAACAATAACTGCAGTTTATGCAACGGGGACATCTGCAGACTCCAGCAATATTCTGTGGACAACTGATGAGCTAGCAAATTCAACGGTTAACTATGGTACTACAACAAGCCTAGGAACCGCGCAGAGTGACCCAACATACTCCACATCACACACAATTGGGTTGTATGGGCTTTCGCCAGAAGTAACGTACTATTACACTGTAACCAGCTGCGATTATAGCAGTAATTGCAACACTACAGGACTCAATAGCTTTACCACGACTCAGTCCAGTGGTGTCGAAGCTGCGGCAGGTGGCGGAATATCGGGTACCCCATCAACAGAAACTGCAATATCGGAACAAGTGCCAGCAGAACAAACAGTAACCTTAACTAATTTCCAAGGGCCAGTCTCAAGTATAGAGATAGATACGGCTTTGGCAATCAGAAATTCGGATTTGAGACTGAGCGTCTTATCCTCTGGCCAGCCAATCCCTAATGCCCAGGCATTCACATATTTCGAAATAACTTCAGGTATTCCTGAAGCTGCAATGAGGTCTGCGCGCATCATCTTCAAGGTTGATAAAAGCTGGCTCGAACAGAACGGGTTCTCTCCTGATGATGTTGTTTTATACAGATTCAACAGCGGGGTTTGGACGAACTTGCAAACAGAGCGAACAGGCGAAACCGCGTCAGATTACACTTACCGCGCAACAACGCCAGGTTTCTCAACTTTCGCGATAGCAGCGACCAAGCAAATTCCAATAGCACCAGTAACCGCGCCTGTGCTGACAGGTGCTGCGTCGGCTGGGCCTTTGGGCGCATTTGGCGGAAATGCAGGCCTGATTGTCATGGTCGTTATAATTGTCATGTTTGCGATTGTGATGTATCGCGGGCAGAAAAAAGGACGCAAGCGATGAATATTAGCAATCTTTATTAAGTTCTTTTAAGGTTTGAATAATATGTATCAGGGGAGGCCGCGGTTCAATATTGCGCTAGCAGGTTTTATCATCCTGCTGACTGTTTTTACAGCCATAGCTGTGCTCGGCTCAGGCAGAATAACTGGATTTTTTGCAGGCACGAGCTGGGAAAATTCAACACAAATCACAGTCAACAATTCATTTGAGTTTGTCAAGACACATCTGGTTTTTGGTGAGAACAGGCCTTCAAACTGTTCTGCTGGCATCCTGATTGAAATGCCAGACAAGCAGCAGATTTCTTTTACAACTTTGAACGAGACTTATGATGGCGTGGGTTTCTGCGCGGAAACAGATGTGTTGTTTAATAATTTCATTTACAACACCAGCGATGAATTCATAATTTACACAGTTTATTGGGGAAAAATAGAGAAACAAGTTGTTACAGAAGCTGTTCCTCCTGCAAACATACAATCTGAAGTCGTGCAGGCATTGGAAACAAACAATACCGTGCCTGTTGCAATCGTCATAGAGCCTGCTAGGGCAGATGTTGCAGCAGAAGCAAAGGATGCAGTCTCAGACACGTTGGCCAATACGGAATCAGAATATTTCCCGAAGGCAAAAGCCTTTGCAGCGGAGGTCAGCAAGGAACAGGTTGATCAGCTGCAGAACATCAGCGGCATAAAGGTCGAGGTTCAAAAACAATTCATGATTGGATTGTCGGCATCAGTTCCTTACATAAATGCGACAAAAGTCTGGCCAGTACAAGTTTCAAATGCAAATATAACTGGCAAGGGCATCACAGTCTGTATCATAGACACAGGTGTTGATTACACTCACGTTGCTCTGGGCAATTGCATAGGCACGACCTGCAAGGTCCTTGGCGGATATGATTTTGCAAACGATGATTCTGACCCGATGGACGATAACAATCACGGGACGCATGTTGCAGGCATAATTGCAAGCACGAATGACACTTACAGGGGAGTGGCGCCAGATGCGAACCTAGTTGCGATAAAATCTTTCACTTCAACAGGCTCCGCATCATCAGAGACAATTGCAAATGGAATCAGGTGGTGCACTGACAACAAAACCACATTCGATATTTCTGTAATCAGCATGAGTTTCGGCGATGGCGGAAGCTATTCTTCAGCAGATTGCCCGCCCGACACATTGATAGATCCTGAACTGCAGGCAGCGCATTCTGCAGGCATATTGCTCGTGGCGTCATCTGGAAATTCATACAGCACGACAGGTGTTGCGTATCCTGCCTGTGCCCAGAATGTGGTTGCTGTCGGTGCGACAGGCCGCGATAATGATAACATAGCCAGCTTTTCGAACTCAGGCGACTTGCTTGATTTGCTGGCACCAGGTGTAAGCATAACTTCAACTATAATAGGCAATAACTTTGGTGCAATGTCTGGCACATCAATGTCAGCACCGCACGTCTCGGGTGCAGCAGCTTTGCTGATACAATACATAAAATTAAGCGAAGGGCGAACCCCTACGCCTGATGAAATTCAAAACAGACTGGAAAAAAGCGGAGTGAATGTTACAGATTCAAGAAATGGAATAACGAGGCCAAGAATCGATGTTTATTCGGCGCTGTTGCCGATAGTGCAAGTTGAAAGTCCATTAAATCAGACTTATAATTACACCAGCTTGCAATTTAATCTTACAACTGAAAACAGCAATGAAATTTATGCAACTGAGGCAACTCTTTCCTTAGACAGTGGAAATGAAAGTGTTTTGCAGAATGATTCCACAATACATTGGTACAGCAATGCTGCAAATGTTTCTGCAGGAAGGCATCTTGCCACGTTCAATGTTAAAGACAATCTTGGCGACACGCACAGGAATAATGTGCGGTTCAGCGTTGATTTAGCCCCACCGGCAATATCTTTGATATCTCCATCTAACAATTCAAATATTTCTGCAGGCGAAGTGATAAAGTTAAACATCACCGATGATGTTGGTGTTGCAAATGCCTGGTATTCCTACAACAGCACAAACATTTCATTAAACGCACCGTATGAAATCAACACTACAAGCATAAACAGAGGTCAGTATAACATAATCGTGTTTGCAAATGACACTTTGGGAAATATTGTTTCACAGGGTTACAGCTGGTTCATAAAAAATAATACTGCTCCAGTTATCACATCAATATCTACAGATAAAATTCCTAAGAAGAATGAAATAGTTACGTGCAATGTGGTCGCAAGCGATGCAGAATCTGATACTATAGCAATATTTTATCGCTGGCTTAACGGAACTTCTGTTTTGGCAAATTCACAGGCCCTGAATTGCAATTCAGTTAACTGCGTCAAGGGCTTGGTGCTGACTTGCAGCGCGATACCGAATGACGGGCAGGCAAACGGCACTGCAGCGACCACAACCGTGACGGTTGCGAACAGCCTGCCAGTTTGGAACGTGCCTGTTGTTGATTATTATGTAAATGCCAATTCTTCAATCACAATCAACATATCTGCTACAGACATTGATAATGATCAGTTGACTTATGGCGTTACAAACACGCCGCCTAATGCTAGCATAAACAGCACAACAGGCGTTTTCACATGGATACCATCTACATCCTATGTGGGCAATAATGATTTGATATTCACAGTTTCAGATGGCACAGCTGTAATTGATTTGGACATTTTTGTGCATGTAAACGGAACAAGCAGCACAAACACGAGCGACTTCACAAACCACCTGCCGATTTTATCTGACATAGATTCGCAGACTGCAACGGTTGGCATAAAATTCAGCCTTAATATCACCGCATCAGATGAGGACTTAAGCACATACAACGATAGCCTGACGTTCACAGACAACACAACCCTGTTTGCAATAAACAAGACAGCCAACACAACTGCAAAGATAGAATTCACGCCAGCTTCTTCGCAAATCGGCAATTATTCAATCAACATTACTGTGAAGGACTTGTATAACGGCAGCGATTCACAGGTTTTCAGCCTTGCAATCACGAAAGCGATCACTACAACCAGCACAAATACAACATCAGCAACAACCCCAAGCAACAGGACATTTGAGACCACATCAACAGGCACACCTCCGGCACAAACACCGGCAGCTGTTTCCAGCACTCCTACGGCTTATGCAATATTTTCCAGCAATAATTTTGCAAACGTATCAACAATCATTGCAATAATTGCAGTCGTATGCCTGCTAGTTTTCATAATTGGCTACAGGACATATCCGCCAAAAATGCAAAAGCAGTTTTCCAGACCGCAGCCACCCGTGCAATGGAGACCGCCACCACAGATTCCACCATCACAATTGCAAATGGCTCCGAGACAGATGCCGATAAAACAAGTAAAATTTGAAGAAGGAAAAACCGGGCGAAAACCGCCACCGGATCTTGGATTTTTCTAATTAGTCAAGCCAGCCTAATGCTGCAACCAGCAAGCCAATCAGAATCAGTATAACTCCAACCAGACCTTCGAGTACCTTGATAAATTCAGGTAAAAACATCCATATCAGGAAAAGCCCGCCGAGAATTATCAGTATGCCGCAGAATATCTTGGCAAACTTTGCAATACTCTTTCCTATAGGCTTTTTCTCTTCTGGTTGTTCTAGGATAGGTTCTGGCTTATCTTCTTTAACGTCCTGAACAGCTTTCTTTTTTCGTGCCATACCCCAGACACGAATGATAATTTATTAAGAGTTACGATTGGGCCTAGATATAGCAACCTTTAAAAACCAAAATCTGGAGCCAAATATATCGTAATGTCTCGGTAATGAGGAAACGATAACATGGGCTATCATTCATATATGTCTGAGTTGTGGAAGCAGCCAAAGAAGAATTTTGGCACTGAGAAATGGCGTTCCTGGCTTATTCAATTAAGAAAAGAGCCAATGATAATCAGAGTTGAACATCCTACAAGGCCTGACCGAGCACACGCCCTTGGATTCAAGGCAAAGGAAGGCTTCCTCATCGTCAGAAGCAGGTCAACAAAAGGCGGAAGAAAACGACCGAAACCTGGCCATGGTAGAAGGCCTAAAAGATACGGACGTTTCATTGAAGTAAGGAAATCCGACCAGTTGATTTCAGAAGAACGTGTTCAAAGAAAATACCCTAACTGCGAAGTCCTTAATTCATACTGGGTTGGCGAGGACGGCAGGTACAAGTGGTACGAAGTAATCCTTGCAGACAGGGAGCAGGTTTCAAAATATTCAGGTTACGAATGGCTTGCAACGCATTCAACAAAAGGCAGAGTCTTCAGAGGCAAGACATCAGCAGGCCAGAAGTCCCGCGGATTAAGACATAAGGGATTAGGCTCAATACAATTCAGGCCTAGCAAGAGAAGCCACGGCTCAAAGTAAAGTTTTCTGGAGCTTGGAGAAATCTGCATTCCTCAAAGTTGCATAAACCTCAACCGGCAGTTTTATCCCACGAGCCTGCAGCTCCTGCGTGTCGAAAAAGAAAAGACCATATACTACTTGCGAGCCAAACTCCTGCAGCTGGTAGTTTGCATCCAGCAGGCTCGAGCCCTTATGCAGGCAGTGGCTGCAGAAAGCGTAATCTGTGCCTGGATGAAAATTCTTTATTTCTTTTCCGACATATTCCGCGCAATCAGAAATCCCCAACTGGCTTTTGATTAGCCTGGCAAGGCCGCTAGCCCAGCGCATATTGAACATAAGCTTCAATTTCTGCGGGTGCTGCTCTTTGAGATAAACGAAGGTTTCAGCCAAGTCCTTCGCTAATATGTCGTAATACTGCACGTTGGCCAGTTCTTCAAAGTCTATAAAGCACCTATCTGCGCCTCTGTGTCCGGCAATCCCTTCAGCCAGCAGTTTTTCTACAAGCTCTTGCTTTTTCATGAACAAAGAGAAAAAATCAGGCTTTTAAGATTACTTCTTGCTTTTTTTCTTGGATTCTTTTTTCCCAACGAATAACAAGTAGATTAGTGGCAGGATTCCTGCTGTGTTTAGAACGAAGAGAATGATAAACCAGCCGAGCTGCTTGTTGTTGCCAGCTCTCCACAGGGCCATGCCTTTCAGAACAAGGTCAAAAATAGTTACAATTATAATTATGCCTATTATCCAAGGCAGCATACCGATGAAACCACTCATGTTTTCAAACATAGTAAGTAAAATAAATCAGAGTATTAAATAGTTAACCCATTCCGCCGCGAGACCATAGAGCGCAATCTATAGCATACCAAGTGTATCTCTTGTCCTGGTCAAATGCGTGCTCTAAGCGACCAATAAGGCCTGATGGCATAACCTTTTGCTCAAGCGCCCCGAGTTCATGGCTGTCCATCTTACCTATACAGTCTAAATATTTTGCAAACACGGGATTTCTTTTTGCCATGTCGAAATATGCTCTTGTTATTGATGGAAAGTATATTCTTGCACCCATCGAATGGTAAGGCTCTTCGCCAGTGATTTTGAACTCCACTTTGTCAACCAATTCCCTGAGCCACTCGAAGAATTTACCCATGCAAAAACCATGATTAAAAGTCTTAAAAGGATTTTGGCTTTCAAGTTTTTGCCAGCCAAGAAGGACCATGCAGATTGCATTCAGTGATAATGTAGTTTCAGCAGTAAGAAAATACCTATTTCCCATCTTATTATTTAATAAGACTTATATACGGAGAAACAGACAGGTTTTCGGAGGCCATGACTAATTCGTATCATTTATCAGATTCGCTCCTAGTGGTAATTCTCATCATCATTTTGCTAATACCTTTTTTATGGTGGGGTGGCTTAACGATAACTGGTAATTTACTCGAAGTAAACTCAACCGAAGAATCCTCACCTTCTGCAAATTTTGAAGTATCTGACACAAACCAAAGTCCAGAAAGTTATAATTTAACCCAGCCCGCTGGTACACAATTATCTGACCCAAATCAAAGTCTAGAAAGTTATAATTTGACCCCGCCCGCCTGTACGCAATTCAATTCTGAGGCTGGCATGCTTCAGGGGGCTGAGGACCAATACTTCAACGAATATAGTAATTACACGTGCGACCTGGCCGTACTTAATGAGTTTGGATTTAAGGCTGCGGACGAAAGCGCATGGGTATGCGACGAGAACGCGCTTCCGTTAGATTATTCTTGGACCTACTCGGCCGAAACAATACAAAGCGTTACGAAAGACAGCGATTTTGCCTGCCCAATGGTGGCAGAAGACGCGGGTGTAGAGATTATCAAACCAGGCTTGGCCGTCAAGTTGCAGTCGTCAAATTCCGTGTGCAATGCCAGCATATATGCCGATGGCAGTACTATTGCGAGCGCGGAAGCGGCCTATTATGCAGATTATGGTGAGTATGCCTGCGACATAACGGACCTGCAAGGTTACGGCCTTTCCCTCGGAAACACTGCAGCCGAGGACTGGAGCTGCAATGACGCTTTGCTGCCGGACGATTATTTCTGGAATTATACTGACATGACGGGCTATGCCAACATAACATCATCAAGCACAGTAACAGTTGACGCCCCGCCATGCCCGCCTGTGCCCAGCGGGACTGTCGGTTGCATGAATTACGCATCAGATGTTCGCTCCCTCCAGACTGCCGAAGCAACGTATTACGCCGATACGGACGATTACAGCTGCAATGCCAGCGATCTTGGGTTCAGCCCGCTCACAAGTATAGGGAACTGGACATGCAACGAGGCCATGCTTCCGGATGATTATCAATGGTCTTACAATGCCTATGATGGAATCCAAACAGCCGGCTCCGGAACGACGGTGAATTGCCCGCCAGCGCCGAATGCCACGAGCTTTGGCGGCGCCACGAATATAAACGATTTTATAAATATAGCAAACGCACACAGCCTGATAATAGAAATCCCTGGTTTGGGTCGCATATATTGGCCAGGTCCTGTGAATGCCTCGGGCGCGGACGTGGACCATAACGTTTTCATTTCCGGCGGGCTGGCCGGACTTAATACTGGAGCTTTGCATAGCACCTTTAACTCAACAGCGAACATAACACTATACAATCTTTCTTATGCCGCTACACCAGTTATATACAGTGACGGCCGGTTGTGTTCTGATTGCATATTTATTTCATATTCTGGAAACAACCTGACTTTTCAGGTGCCGCATTTCACGAACTACACGGCGGGCGCGAACGCGCAGCTAAGCATATGGAACGAGAACGACCCAGAGGGTGGGAGCAAAAACAGGACGACCGGGCAGAACGTGACATTCTACGCTAACTACAGTAACATCACGAGCGGCGCTTCCATAAGCTCTGGCATGTGTAACATCAGTTTCAACGAGACGCCGCAGGGGCCGGCCGCGATGGCGTTCAACGCGACCTCCGCACTCTGGGAATACAACAGAAGCTTCGCAACAACCTCGGTTTCATGGAACGCCAGCTGCAACGCAACAGGCTATGAGGCTCTTAACGCCACTGACAGTTTATTATTGGAAAAGAGCCCCGTAAATAATTGTACGACTTTTAATTCCGCAGGCACGTACGCAATCGGAAGCGACCTTACGACGTCCGGGAATTGTTTCATAATAAATGCCTCGAACGTCGAAATAGACTGCCAAGGGCATTCCATAACTTATACGGGGACGTTCCCTGCGAGCTCCAGAGCGGTGACCTATGACCAGGGCATCTCAAAAACCAAGGACAGATTCACCCTCAGGAACTGCATCATGAACAACTTCTCGCAGGCTGTCTACCTTTACACGTTCACGAACTCATCATTCATCAATAATACAGTTTATACCGTTGGCGCGAGTGCCAACATGGACAACGTCTATGGATTCAAAATGTTCCACGACAACGAAAGGAACACGTTCGAAAACAATTCAGTCACATTCGTTTCATGCTATGGTTATGCGTTCGATACGGACTGGAGTAACAAGGGAAATCATACATTCAGGAACAACCGCATAAATCTCACAAAAGCGGGCTACGGGTTCAGCCTGCTTGATGGCAACAACACAGTTTATGGGAATGACATACGCATTTACAACGGCGGATGGGGCACCGGAATAATCATTGGTTCCGGCTGTTTCAACAGCACGATAAGTTACAACAACATAAGCGTGTTCGGCAATACGAACAGGAACTATAGCATAACTCTGGATGCGAGCTCGCGCTACAATCTAATATACCATAATAGAATGCTGTCCTCGGCCGGCTACTACATCGTGAACAACAACGCGACTAACATGTTCAACACTTCAGTGGGCGGCGTGGCACAAGGCAACTATTATGCGGACATCCTGAACTGGCAGATATATGACACGGACGGTGACGGGTTTGGAGATACGGGTCTGCAATACCCCTACAACGGGAGCATGACGAGATGGTCAGGGTCCGGCGCTGACTGGGGCCCGATGGATGCGAAAATCCCCGTACCTCAGATAGAGTTCATCCCACCCACGCCACCCAACGGTACGAGCACCACGAATAGAAGTTTCGTGTTCAACGCAAGCATAGACGGTACGGGCATCTATAACTTCAACTGGGACTGGAACGGGGCTAACTACAGTTTCTACGACAACAATCTGCTATTGCTGCTAGGGTTCAATAACCTGTCTGCTTTAGGCGAAGACAACACAAAGGCAGTCGATTCCTCAATGTACGGCAACAACGGGACGGTGTATGATGCCGTCTGGAATGAGAGTGGGAAATATGGCGGAGGATACGTTTTCAACGGAGACAACACCGTTATCAATGTCACAAGTCTCAAAAAAGTCCAGGGTGTGAATGGCGAGTTCACGATAGAGGCATGGATAAACCCGGTCCAAGGAGGCAGCGGGGCGATAGTTACAAAGTCCGTAGCCAACCAGGATAATACCGGAGACTTCATTCTTTACTTGGAGCCGGCCGACAGGATAGCGTTTGCAATCTACAACGGCGGCTGGAATCCTGGCTTCATATGGAATCCGTCCACAACAACTTACGTTGATTACAACAAATGGAGCCATGTGGTAGTGACCCACACCAACCAGAGCGCAGGCCTCCGCGTATACCTCAACGGCCAGCTGCTGGGCTATTCCTCCGGACTGACGATAAACGAGGCTACAAGCCACAGCGTTAGGGTAGGTATGCAGGGAGGCAGCGGGAGCGGATGGATAAACAGGTTCAACGGCACCATAGATGAAGTTCTCATATACAACAGGAGCCTGAGCGAAGCGGAAGTGCTCGAGCATTACAATTCAAACCTCTATAAGTATGATACTGATAAATGGCTGTTCCAATCCAACCATACGAACCTTTCGACGGGCATCTACACGTATGAAGCATGCGCACGTAATGCATCGGGCGAGAATTGCACAGAAACAAGGACGCTAGAGGTATATTCAACAGCCCCGCATATATTTTTTGTACCCCCCACGCCGCTGAATGATAGTAATGCAACAGCCCCAGTGCTAATCAACATTTCTGCGGAGGTCAGTTCATTGGGAGATTTCAAATGGAACTGGAACGGGACAAACAACAGCATGTATAACGGCTCGGTCGCCATGTTCAATTTTGACAATGATTCTGCGCTTGGTGAAAACAACACGAATGTGCGAGACATATCGGGACATAACAATAATGGTGTCATAAATGATGCCACCTATGTGACAGGGAAAAACGGGAAGGCATTGCGATTTTACGGAAATAGTAGCAGTCACGTGACTGTCAGTAGCCTTACCAAAGCCATGGGCCAAAACTCGTCTGTAACTGCGATGACCTGGGTGAAGTTGTCGTCGGTTACAATACCGGACAGTTACATAATGACAAAGGGCTACGCTTACGTGGACCGGGAAGGCGACTTCCTGTTTTGGATAAAGCCTCAAACCCAGGTGTTCGGCGCATGCGTACGCTCAGGCGGTTGGGTTTGTGTGCAGCAGAATGAGGTAATGGACACGGCCTGGCACCATTATGGCTTCACGAACAACGCCAGCGGCTTTAGCATATATTACGACGGCGAGCTTGCGAACAGCATCGGTGGCGTGAGTGTCACAGAAGATACAACTAATTATCTTGGTATAGGCGCCCAGCCCGGAAGTCCGTGGTGGATGCCGCTCGATGGAACAATAGACGAAGTTGGTATTTATAACAGAAGCCTTTCAGCTAGTGAAATAAAGCAGCATTACACTTCCACTCTTTATACGCACGGAAGCAACAATACCGATTGGCTCTTTGAGAGCAACCAGAACGTTACAAACGGCGATTACACATATTTTGGCTGTGTAAGCGATATTTCTGGCGAGGAGAATTGCACCGAACAGCGTTCACTTACTATTATTAGTCCCAATTCCACGCTCGGCATATGGGACCAGACCGACAACAAGCTTTATGGAAATATACTGGCATCTGCAGGCAATGACTCTTATTTTTATGCCAACTACACTAACTTTTCTTCAGGCGCACCAATAAGCACAGGCGACTGCTCCTTCTGCTTCAATGATATTGGCAGTTGCCAGCTGGGCAACTTTAACGCCACAAAAAACCTGTTCGAGACAAGCCACAACTTCACTAATGCTGGTATCTATTCGTGGAATGCAACATGCAATGCTAGTGGCTTTATGACGCAAAGCAGTAGCGATGAGATTGCTATATCTGGATACTTTAACGTCAGCAACTGTGACACAATAACAGTGCCTGGCATCTACACGCTAAACCAATCAATAATTACAAGCGGCACATGTTTCGTAATAAACGCACCATCCGTCACATTGGATTGCAGCGGTTACTCGGTAACAGGAGATGGCACCGGAAACGGCGTTTCCCTGAACTCCAACAATGCCGTAGTAAGAAACTGCACCATAACCAACTTTGCAAATGGAATCAATAGTGTATATTCAAACTATAACTTGCTGACATATAACAATGTCAGCTACAATGTTAATAATGGCATTTCCCTTTCTTCCAGTTCCCACAACGATGTAACTGAAAACACGGTCGACTATAATACCAATGAGTACGGCATTTATCTCAGTTCTGGTTCCAACAATACTATCGCGAATAATACCGCTAACAACAATGGCGTATATGGCATTAACCTCGAAGGCAGCTCAAGCAACAGCATCATAAATAATATATTCAATAACACCTATTATGCTGGAATAAGATTATACAGTTCTAATTACAATAACCTAACAAACAATACTGCGTATTCCTATTATGACATGGGGATACTCGTGCATTACGATTCGAATCACAACAACCTCATTAATAATACGGGAATCTCGGACAACACAGTAAGCTGCTACCACTCTGAATGCGCAGGAATTTTCATAGGTTCCAGTTCCTACAATACGCTCACCAACAATACAGGCATGTCGACAAAGGGTTATGGCATAAGACTGGCCAGCGGAGGCGATGTCTGCTCTTACAATAATCTCACGAACAATACTGCAAGTTCTAATAACAGTTATGCCATCTATCTCAGGGGCGCCGACAACAACATCCTTGTTAATAACACAGCAAGCAACAGCAAAAGAGGTATCAATCTCCAGTCCAGCCCCAATAATATTTTAACAAACAACATCGCATCATTCAATGCGGTATGGGATTTCTATTCGGATGATTCAAGCAATGTAGTTGTCACCAATCTTACAACCAATACAACAAAATCATCATTCACTTACTCCGGCAACATTCGCCTGAAATCGGCAGCTAATCCGGGCGGAATCCCATTAGGCTATAGCAACATGGGCAAGTTCCTGAACATAACAAACGCCACCGCTGCCACGCTCTGGCTTAATATTTCCTATACCGATAATGAGCTCCATTATTACGGAGTTACAGAAAACACGCTTGCCATGTGGCGTTACGATGGCAGTGGCTGGTCAAATGATACATTCGGTACTATTGATTATGGTATTGATACAACCAATAATGTTGTTTATGCCAATGTAACTAACTTCAGCATATTTGCACCTCTTGGCGAACCCGCTCCTAATTCCACACTTGATGTATGGGACCAGACTGACAACAAGCCTTATGGAAACGATGATGCATGGGCGGGCGAACCGGTGGCGTTCTATGCCAATTACACTAACACGACATCCGGCGAGGCTATAAGCAGTGGCAACTGCTCATTCTGCTTCAACGATACCGGCGATTG
>CAIPHS010000006.1 GCA_903864915.1 uncultured Candidatus Woesearchaeota archaeon | reverse complement strand
TGCAAGGTCTGCGGCGGAAGAATGAGGACCTGCCCGGGCCACTTCGGCTACATTCAGCTTGCAAAACCTGTTGTTCACATTCATTACACACCACAATTATACAACATCCTGCGCTCATTCTGCAAGTCATGCGGACGAGTCCTGTTGCCACCTGAAAAAATTGAAGTATGGAAAGAAAGGATACAGGAAGCAAAGAAGCAGAACAACATCGACATGCTGCACTCAGTGATTAAGAATGCTTTCAACCAGATAAGAAGGACAAAGAAATGCCCGTACTGCAAGGAAAAATCACCAGAAATCAAGATAGAGAAACCATCAAGCTTTTACGAGGACGGAAAGAGGCTTTGGCCTACTGAAATTCGGGAAAGAGTGGAGAAAATACCGGATGAAGACCTTGCAGTAGTCGGTGTTAACTCTTTGGAAGCAAGGCCTGAATGGATGGTCATGACTACTTTGCTCGTGCCACCTATAACTGTGAGGCCATCAATCACGCTGATAACCGGGGAGCGTTCAGAGGACGATTTGACGCACAAGCTCTCAGACATAGTAAGGGTAAACCAGAGATTGATAGAAAATATCAATGCTGGCGCACCAGAAATCATTATCGAAGACTTGTGGGACTTGCTGCAATACCACATCACAACTTATTTTGACAACTCAGTTGCACAGGTGCCGGTTGCCAGGCATAAATCGGGCAGGCCATTGAAGACCATAGCGCAAAGGCTCAAGGGCAAGGAAGGCCGATTCAGGCATAATCTTGCAGGCAAGCGTGTAAACTTCTGCGCACGTTCAGTCATAACTCCAGATCCTTACATCAGCATCAATGAGATTGGTGTCCCAGCACATATCGCGCACGAATTGACTGTGCCGGAATTTGTGACCGAGTGGAACATAGACTGGCTGAAGGAAGCAATCAAGAGGACACCGGAATATCCTGGCGCCATTTACGTAATATCTGACGAAGGCAAGAGAAAGAAAATCACTGATGATACTAAAGAACAGATAATGACTGAACTGCAGCCTGGCTGGATTGTAGAGCGTCATTTGTTGAATGGCGATGTTGTCCTGTTCAACAGGCAGCCATCTCTCCATAGATTATCCATGATGGGCCATTACGTCAAGGTCGTGCCATCAAAGACATTCAGGATACACCCCGGTGTTACATTGCCATACAACGCAGACTTCGATGGCGACGAGATGAATGTCCATGTTCCACAGACTGAAGAAGCACGCGCTGAAGCGAAGTACCTGCTGTCTCTGGAGAAGAACATAGTAACTCCAAGATATGGTTCAAGCATAATTGGCCTTGTTGAGGATTCACTTGTAGGATTATACTTATTGACGAAAGAAAATATGCAATTCACAAGGGAGCAGGCAGCAGACCTGCTGTATGCGGCCGGCGTAGAGACTATGCCAGAATCTGCAAAGAAAGACACCTGGACGGGAAGGGAAATATTCTCTGCAGTCCTGCCTGGAGATTTCAGCTACAACAATGCAGGCATGGTAATTGAGAAAGGCAAGTTGAAAGAAGGCATCGCGTCTGAAAAGCATCTCGGACCTGAAGAAGGCCAGCTGCTGCATGATATTTTCATAGAATACGGGCCGCAGAAGACCAAAGGAATAATTGATTCGTTCAACAAGCTGGGTTTGGAAGTTGTGCGTCTCATGCCATACACGTTGTCATTCTCAGATCTTGATTTATCAGCAAAAGCAGTAAGACGAATTAAGGATTATATTATTGAAGGTGAGAAAGAAGTCAGGCAGGTCTTGCGCGACAAAAAAGCCAAGAAGATAATACCTGTGCCGGGCAAGTCTATCAAAGAGACTGTGGAAGCAAAGATACTTTATGCTCTAAACAAGCTGAGGTCGCCCGTAGGCGAGATCGTGGAGAAAGAAGCAGTGGAAGGAAACATGCTTGTCCTGATGGCAAAGGCAGGAAAGGCAAGCCTGCTGAACCTTGCACAGATGTCTGGCTTTGTAGGCCAGCAGGCCCTGAGAGGCAAGCGAATCCACATTGGGTACAACCAGAGGGCATTGCCACACTTCAGAAAGGGAGACTTAGGTTCAAAGGCGAGGGGCTTCGTAAGGCATAGCTACAGTGAAGGCCTGGACCCTGTCGAAGCATGGTTCAACGCGGTTGTAGGCCGTGATTCATACATAGACACTGCAGTAAGAACACCAAAGTCAGGTTACATGCAAAGACGTTTGATTAATGCCTTGCAGGACTTGAAGACTAACTACGATGGCACTGTCCGTGATTCCGGAGAAAAGATAATCCAGTTCACTTACGGCGAGGATAATATTGATGTTTCAAAATCAAAGCAGGGAGATATCGCGTAATGGCAGATGATGAGATGTTGATGGAATGGCTGACCAGGATTTTGCCTGAAAGAGTGATTGCAAAGCTCGAGGCGAAAGCGAAAGCCGAGAAATTATCTGAAAAAGAAAAGCAGAAGCTGTTCGAGACCACGATGCAGAATTACCTGCAGGCACAGGTAGACCCTGGTGAAGCTGTGGGCATAGTTGCAGCACAATCGATTGGCGAGCCAGGCACCCAGATGACAATGAGAACCCACCACTTTGTTGGTGTTGCAGAACTTAACGTTACGCTGGGTTTGCCAAGAATCATTGAAATATTTGATGCTCGAAAAGACCCGAAGACACCATCAATGACAATTTATCTCAAAGAGCCACATAACAAGACAAGACAGGCAGCAGAGAAGGTTGCAGCAAAGATAAAGGAAGTAACTTTGAAAGAGCTGGCAAAGGAAATCATATCGAACCTTGCAGAACTGAGCGTCACAATAAATCTAGACAAGGACGAGATGACCTTGCACGAAACGACGCCTGAACAGGTCGCACTTGCTATTGAAAAACAGACGAAAGCCAAGGTTGACAGGTCTGGCATGACATTGAAAGTCACAAGCAAGGATCAGGACATCAAGAAGATTTACAGGTTCAAGGAAAAGCTGAAGGAAATTAATGTTGCAGGTATAAAGAACGTTACAGATGTCCTGCCGATATTCAGGAAAGACACTGAGGAATTCGCAATCCAGACTTTCGGCACCAATCTCAAGGATGTCCTGCCGATAGAAGGTGTTGATGGTGTCAGGACAACTTCAAACAACCTGATTGAAATTAACAAGGTGCTTGGTATAGAAGCTGCAAGGCAGGCCGTAATAAATGAAGTCAATTTTGTTTTGCAGGAACAGGGTGTCGATGTTGACATCAGGCACATAATGCTTGTCGCGGACTTGATGTGCATGTCCGGCGAAGTAAAGGGAATAACAAGGCATGGAATAACATCACAGAAGACTTCGGTGCTGGCAAGGGCCTCATTTGAAATTCCTTTGAAGCACCTGATAGATGCTTCAATTGTCGGCGAAACGGATAAATTAACTTCTGTGGTGGAGAATGTAATGATAAATCAGCCAGTTCCTGTAGGCACGGGCCTGCCGGGCCTGGTTGTTCGTTTCCTCAAGGAGAAGAAATAATGGCAAATGAAACAGACAAACTGCTGAAAGCAGACAAGGAAAGCAAGCTGATTGTTGGCTTCAATGAAACTTTGAAGGCTGTAAAACTCGGAAATACAAAAGAAGTATTTATGACAAAATCTTGTTCGGAAGTCATGAAAAGGCAGCTGAAAGAGGCTGCTGACTTGTCAAAAGCAGGCATTTTAGAATTGCCTATCACATCTGAAGCTTTGTCTGCGCAACTGAAAAAACCATTCAACATCACGGTTGCCGCTATCGCTTCTAAATAAGCCCACGCTTTCGATATGTTTATAAATCAATTTCTAGAGGCTAAACTATGAGTAAAAAAGGAAGAGGATTATTTGCCGGAAAGAAGGTCAAAAACAGGCGAAGCAAACTCCGCTGGAATAACAAGTGGTATGTAAAGCGGGTTCTTGAGCTGAAGAAGAAAGTCGACCCTCTTGAAAATGCGCCACAGGCACGGGGCATAGTCCTAGAAAAGCGACAATTGGAGGCAAAGCAGCCGAACTCTGCCATGAGAAAGGCAGTCAGGATACAATTGTCAAAGAACAACAAGCAGATAACTGCATTCTGCCCGGGAAATCACGCTATCACTTTCATAAACGAGCACGACGAAGTTCTTGTTGAGGGCATCGGCGGAGCGATGGGAAAGTCAAAAGGCGATATCCCCGAAGTCAAGTGGAAAGTTATTGCGGTTAACAACAAGCCGCTAAAATGGCTTTGCAAGGGCAAGGTAGAAAAGGCGGCTGGTAAGTAAAATGGAGACTCAAGAAACACCAATATCAATACCAACACCACAAGCACCTGCAAAAGAAGCCCCAAAAGAAATTATTGTTACTATTGAACCCAAGGCAACTGTGAAGCCGAAGAAAAAGGTTACAAAGAAAAAAATCATTGAAGAACCAAAGACTGCGGCAGCACCTTTCCCAGATTACCGAAAAAATATCAAGCTGTTCAACAGGTGGGACACAAACATAGAAGTGAAAGACCTTGGGTTGAAAAATTACATCAACCTGACGCCTGTTTTCGTTCCTTATACTGCGGGCAGGACAATTAAGAAGCAGTTCTGGAAATCAAAGAAATCCATTGTGGAAAGACTGACTGCCAAGCTGATGGTTGCAGGCCACAAGGGCAAGAAGCATTACTGGACTTCTAATATTAACACCGGCAAGATTGCAACCCAGTACCGGGTTATTATTGCAACCTTCGAAACAATCGAGAGGAAGACCAAGAAGAACCCTGTTGAGGTTTTAGTGAGAGCACTTGAGCAGGGAACTCCTCGAGAAGGTGTAGCAACCATCGAATACGGTGGTGTAAGATATCCGAAAGCTGCAGACATGGCTCCGCAGCGAAGAGTAGACCTTGCCTTGAGATGGATGGTCCAGGGAGCTTTCATAGCTTCCAGAAAGCACAAGAAAAGCATGGCTGACGCTTTGGCAGATGAGATAATGGCAGCTGCCGCGGGCGATGCAAAGTCAGTCTGCGTAGGCAAGAGATCAGAGCTTGAAAGACAGGCAGGAGCTTCACGTTAATCATGGAAATCAAACTCGTAATAGGGGATTCAAAAACCAAACGCTCATTCAAGTCAGAGGTCAAAGGCCCTGACGCAGACCAATTGGTCGGAAAGAAAATCGGCGAAACTTTCAGGGGAGAGCTGATAGGCTTGCCAGGATTTGAAATGCAGATAACTGGCGGCTCAGACAAAGCAGGTTTCCCGATGCACCCTGATCTTGAAAGCCCGGGAAGAACAAGGCTGATAATGACTGGCGACAAGCCAGGCTACAAAGCTGAAAAGAAATTCAAGGGCAAGAGAGTAAGAAAGCTGGTACACGGCAATATTGTTGCTCCGGATATTACGCAAATTAATTGCAAGATAACGAAGTGGGGCGAAACAGATTTGATGAAACACTTTAATGTTGTTGAGAAGCCAAAGGAAGCGGCCAAGCCAGCAGAAGCTGCGCCTGCGCAGGCATAATTCTAAAATGATAACTTATGTTGGCAATCCAAAATTAGAAGATTTAAATTACCATATACCAGTTTTAGGCCAAAAGATGTTTGTTGCCGGAAGCATGGATCATAGAAGAATAGCGATACATTATCTGGGAACTAATGTGATGGAATATGTTGCGCCAGTTATTTTTGGCACACGTCTTATCGCTGACAGGATTGCATGGACAGAAGCTGAGGCCCTTGCAAAACATGCATTCCTGAAGCCAGAGGATGTCATCACATCCCTATTTTATAATAATATTCATTACAAAACACCAGTTTATGCCGAAACGAGAAGGGTTGCTGACAAAGACAAAGTTTCATTTACTGTTTTTGGTGCTTCACACCAGCTGGAAGGCCTGCACTACCTTGCACACTCAATAATTACAGACCCCGATGATACCGAGCAGAAATCCATAGCTTTGTGCAATCTGGTTGTAGAATCTGTGGCTGCCGCAGATGCAAGGCATGCGAGTTCATTCGAAAACCTGATGTCAATCCAAAGGCAGGATCAGATTAGGGCTGAAGTGGCAAAAGCCAAAGTTACAGTAAAAACTTAGACAGCAATTTCGGCCAGATGTTCAAGAGCCAATATAAGCACGCGGTGTCTCTCCGCATCCAGCTTGCTAGGATTCAAAGTTCCCTTACCCTTAAGCGCTTGGTATTCTTCTAAGTAAAATCGCCGATAGTTCTCCAAATCAGTAAACAATTGTTTAGCGTGCCCTTTGTCCGCACCTACCGACATACCCATAAGATCCTTAGCCAAACCTTCCGTTTGCTTTATCAGACCAATTTCTTGACTTAGAGAAAAACTTTCATCTCTTAATTTCGAAATATTACCCCGAATCCAGTTTACAAGTCCTCGCGCATCTGCCATATCAAAATCTAGGGACCCCCAACTATAAAAGTTTAACTAAAAACTCAAACCAGTTTGTTCAGTTTTTTGCTTAACGTACGCATCCAAATCATCCTTTACAGTCAACAGGCTAATATGCACGTATGAATCTGTCAAATTCTGCAATCTGTCTAATATTATGGCTGGTGCAGTATCCAAAGAAAATTTGTAGTGCTTTGAAATTTTCCATCGCAGGCTTTTGTTAGCAATTATCACGTTGCTTAGATATTCCAGCTTGTCAAGTTGTTCGTCATTCTTGCCCAACAGGCCTTCTAATTCTCTCCTGGCGTTAAATTTCTCGTTAGAATCTGTAATTTTATTGAGTTTTTCGGCCAAGTCCTGCATTTCCTTAGAGGTCTTCAGGCATCTTTCGTACAACTCAGAATATGTTTGGAGGTATGTCATATTAGTTATTTACTATATTGTCCTGAATTTATAAATTAATACCTTTTGTTATATCTTTTATATAACTTTTAACAGGTACTATCTA
Source organism: uncultured Candidatus Woesearchaeota archaeon (assembly GCA_903864915.1). GTDB lineage: Archaea > Nanobdellota > Nanobdellia > UBA10117 > UBA10117 > CAIPHS01. The sequence continues at coordinate 27,734 of CAIPHS010000006.1, read as the reverse complement.
TGAAATTAATAGTAGTCGCCAAGTCGAACATTGCTTCTGCGAACATAGGGAAAGTTCTCCTAGAAAAATATCAGGATATCAACATCTTTGAGATTGGTGGGAATGTGCTCGATTTGGACAAGCATGAGAAAGAATTCCAGAAAATCAAGCCCGAATTGATTATTGTCGCTTCTTCACACAAGTCAGAAGCCGGTGTGCCTTTGCTCACCTGCCACACAACTGGCAACTGGGCTTCGGCAGACCTTGGCGGAAAACCAAAGACGTTATCCATTGCGCCCGCCCTTTGCATAAGGCAAGGTATTTTGGAATTTCAGAACCTTAAAGCAGAAAGGAAAGTGTTGGCGAAATACGAAGTTGGTATGGAAGTCACGCACCACAGCCCAACCATTGATTTTCCAGTCATGTTTGTGGAAGTTGGCAGCACCGAGAAGGAATGGAATGACAAAAACGCCTGCGAGGCTGCCGCAGATGTTATTTACAAGTTGGTAACCGAGGAGCCGGAAAAAGTAGACGTTGCAATTGGCTTCGGCGGAGGGCATTACTGCCCGCGCTTCAACAAAAAACTGGCAGAGATTGCACTTGGCCATATCTGTCCAAAACATCATGCGGATAATTTGGATGAAAACTTAATCTTGGAAGCTTTCAACAAAACAACTCCAAAGCCAGACTACGCTTTAGTCGAGTGGAAAGGCCTTTCAAGCCCTCAGAAGAAGAAAATAATAGATATATTGGAAAAAAACAAGATTACTTGGAAGAAACTCTAGGTTCAATTATTTTTCCGCAGCCGACTTAGGTATGCTTTTAATTCGGGCACCTTATCAGGCAGTAAGGCGTAGCTTGTTATTGTGTGTATGCTCATGCCACCACCCACAATTTCTTGTTTCGAAATGTAACCTTCATCACATAGGATTCTGAGTAGCTCACTGGCTTCTTTTGTTGCAGCGGAAAAGGCTCTTGGGTTATTTACTATGTTCTTAGTAATCCATTTGGCATATTCGGTTTTGATTGCATCACCAGTGCGATACGTTTTGATAAACTCTATCAATTGATTAAATTTTTCTACTCGCAAAGGATACGATATTTGTTTAGCTTTCTGAGGAGATACTATGATATGCTCTAAGCTCCTTACATCTTTCCCCATATAGCACCTTAATATTGTTATCACGTGCAAAGATATAATCTTTTCGTAAGTATGATAGTTAAACTGACGGTTTTAATTTACTTAGAAAGTCCTTCAGGTTGGGTGCGAACACAATCTTTCCTTTCTCAACAAGGTACCTGTAAGGCAGAATTCTGTAGAAGCCAGGCTCTTCTTCAATTTCGTATTCCTCGGCAAACTTTAACTTGCCCAACGGCGTGCCGTCAACGATTTTCTTGCAGACAATCACTGCAGTGTCAGTTGACATCTGCTTGTCGCCTAGGTTGTAAGCAGGCAGTTTTAGCTTTGACGTGATAAGTTTCTTTGTTCTGAATCTCTGCGGGTTGTCTCCAAGTATCCCGCCAAAGATGAAATAATCAAACTTCTTTGCCTCTTTTGGCGTCAGAAGCTTCTTTGCAGAAGGATCCAGCACACAAGCCTTCTTCAGGGGAATATCCTTGATGCTGTCCTTCCTTACATCGCCCAAGGACTTTAACTTAGCCGCGCCAGCGGTTACGTTAGTGAACATCAGGTTTGCCTTGCCAACCCTTTTGGACATGTGCGTATACTCGATGATACACCACTTGTACATCGAGGGCTCAAGATGCTCCACTACAAACTTAGTCATTTTTGTAGTAATGCAAATTTGCAATATAAAACTTCGCTAAAATACTATTATCTTTTAAAGCCAGTATATTTAAACCCACCCAACGCGGGTCTGTATTCCTTGTAAACAACGACGTAGCCTTCTTTTTTTGCTTCGTCTGTGATGATTTTATCCCTTTCTTGCTCATTAAAGTGCTTGAAGCTAAAAAATCCGAGAGGCTCTTTTTTGAATTTTAAATCTCGCAATGGGCCTTTGCAACCTAGGATTTCATTCAACGTCTTTTCATTGGTTACGATTTGCATGATTATTATGAGATGAGTATAGTTTTATAAGATTTCTCAAAAAAACAGCAAAAGCGCCAGGAAAATGGGCTGGTGGATCAGGTAAATGACTAGGGAATGCCTGCCTAGCCAGCAAAGCGGCTTGAATTTCGGTTTTGAGCTTTGGAGATTGCTGATTTTGGAATAATATGTCTTGGCGAAAAATATTCCCAGCAGGGCAACACCAAACCAGGGCAGAAGCGGGAAATAATCAACAGAGGAAAAGCTTGCTGTCGTAAAACCAACTGGCAAAAGTAAATTGGTTGTCAATGTTACATGCCAGGCTATCCAGCCAGCAATAACGAACAGCAACCCCATGACCGCAGACCAGACAGGCTTCGCTTTAAGGAAAGGATAAGCAAGGATTATCGAACTGCCTATCAGACTTAGCACACCCCACCTAATGTAATCCGCGCCGATGAACCAATACGAGATGAAGGTTATGAGTAGGCCAAGGCCAAATATCCAAAGGCCCCGCTTCAGGTATTTGCCAAGTGTGGCCTTGTTTTCCTTTACAGCCCAGTTATAGCTTAAAACCAAAGAGAAACCAACAATGAAGATGAACATAAATGCCGTAAGCTGGGCAAAGGCGAACCAAAGATTTCCAAAACTGGAATAGCCCTTGAAGTATTGCAGGTCTGTGACAAAGTTTGACACTAGCATGAAAGTTAGGGCCAGGCCGCGGCTAGCATCAACTTGCCAGAGACGTTGCATAGTTTAACCAGGACATGCAAATTTAAGAAACTTGGCTCTGTGACAAATTAATAAAACAAAAATAAAAGAAAAAAAGCGCTAAGGTTTACTTCTTGCTCATGGCTAGGTTCAATCCGCCCACGATAACTAATGTTGCTAAGATGGCTACTGCGCCGCCTAAGCTATACATTGTTATGCCTGTTTTCCAAGCAAACCAAAAGGCGACCAAGCCGCCTAACACTTTTATCCATCCCCATGTTTTTGGTTCAATCATTCCCATTTTTTCACATTATGAAGTTGGAAAATGTATTAATAAGGGCTTGTTACTATTCAAATAACATGACAAGGGTAAAGTTTATAGACATAACTGAAGGAGCAGTCAAACTAAAAGTTCCAGACCCAAAATTGTACAAGCTTGACTCAAAAGCTCCAGTGTTTTACAATCCCGCCATGACACTTAACAGGGATTTGTCAGTTTTGTTGCTGAAAGCTGTCGGCAATGTTGAGTCTGCTGTTGACTTGCTGGCTGCAACAGGTGTCCGTGGTCTGCGGATCAAGAAGGAAGCAGGCGTGGAAAGGGTTTACATCAATGACGCAAGCTCCACAGCGTTTGCATTGATGAAACAAAATGCAAAATTGAACAAACTCAAAGTAATTATTTCAAATCTCCGCGCTCACGAGCTCCTCGCCGGCAGGCACAAACGCAAAGACAAGAAGTTTGGTTACGTTGACATTGACCCGTTCGGAACTCCAGTTCCATTTCTTGACGCTGGCGTGAAAGCAATTGTTGAAAACCGTGGCGGCATCATTGCAGTCACCGCAACAGACACTTCAGCTTTGTGCGGGACTTATCCTGATGCTTGTCTTAGGAAATATGGAGCCAAGCCTTTGTACAATTACCTGATGAACGAAGCTGGCCTGCGAATTCTGATTAAGAAAGTGCAGGAAGTTGGCGCGCAATACGATATTGCCCTTACACCTTTGTTTGCACACACAACAAGGCATTACATGCGCTGTTATTTGCGGGCAGAAAGGGGTGCAGACAAGGCCGATAAGATTCTGCAGCAGATTGGCTGCTTCCAGGGTGCAGGTCCAATGTGGTTAGGAAAACTTTGGGATGAACAGCTTGTTGAAAAAATGTTTAGATTAACGTTTAAAATGAAACATATTTCTGCAGAAACCAAGAGTTTGCTGCATACTATTCTTTTGGAGTCCAAAATACCAATAGTTGGCTTCTATGACCTGGCAGCGATGCACCTGAAGCAGGTCCCAAGGCTGCAGTCAGTGATTGAAAACCTATGGTCAACTGGCTTCAAGGCAGCAAGGACGCATTTCAGCAGGACAGGCATCAAGACAGATGCAACCGAGAAAGAATTTGAAAAAATTATTAAAAAATTTTATTGAACGCAGCCAAGAACTGTGTCTAAGCCTTCACGTAGATTTGTTGCTGAATGCAAATCTTCTATGTGTTTGGTAGCTCTTTTTTCTCTTCGCATGTCGCCGTTAACAAATATTGTAGTATAATGGAATAATCGCTCTTTGATGTCTTTTACAGATACGCCGAACTTTTTGGCGGCTTCTACTGCGTCATAAGGCTCTAAACGAACGTCTGCCTGATGATAGGCACTAAAAGCATTGGTTTGATCCCACCTCGTTAAAGGTATTGTGACATTTTGAATTTTGCCTGAAAAAAGGCCAAAATCTTCACGCTCATCTCCACTATGTTCAACTTCAATAGTTATGCCAGGCACCAATTGCAGTGTAGTAGACTCTAATTTGCCTAATGGCTGTACTTCTTTTTCAGTTTCGTTCCAAATGTATTCCCTTGAGATAAAGTATTCTAATTTAGCCATTTAGCGTTTTCTCTTCTCTTTCTGGCGCTCTACCTCAGCTTCTGCTTCCATGGCTTTTTCCATTAATTCCTTGAGGCCGAGCTTTTCTATGATTTCCTTGTACCTGTTTCGGATGGTGACTTCGGTTACACCAACAGCATCTGCTATTTCCCTTTGAGTTCGTTTCTCTCCAGTTAGCAATGATGCGACATACAAGGCAGCTGCACTCAATCCAATTGGGCCCCTGCCGCTGGTTAATTCGAGTTCTTGCGCTTTCTTCAGGATTTCAACAGCCTTTGTCTGTGTTGCGGCTGAAAAGTTTAGCCTGTTTGCGAATTTAGGTATGTAGTCAACAGGGCCTGAAGGCAACAGCTTGATGTTCAAGCTTCTTGCTATGAATCTGTATGTCTTGCCGACATCCCTTTTGTTGGCTCTTGTAATCTTGCAGATCTCGTTCAGGCTTCTTGGTAAATTGAAACGTCTTGCAGCAATGTAAATTGCACCGACAACGACAGATTCCATTGACCTGCCTCTTACCAAAGCCTTTCTTACGGCCATGTTGTAGATTCTTGCAGATTCCTCTTCAATTGCCGGAGGAACATTCAATATTGATGCAACTCTCTTCAGTTCAACAAGCGCATATCTTAGGTTTCGTTCCAAACTTGTTGAGGAACGGTTATGCCATTCCCTTAATCTTAAGAAACGCCTTCTTTGGGCGCCAGGAAGATTGTAGATTTCAGAACCTGTACCAATAGTTGTACCTGTTCCCATGTCTGCTTTGGTGAACGTAGCTGGAGCACCGGCCCTTCTCCTGTCTTCGCCGTCTTCAGAGAACTCACGCCATTCAGGCGTTGTGTCTACCATGTTCTCGTCAATGACAGTTCCACAGCTTTTGCAGACAACTTCACCGTGCTTTTCGTCCACGGATAGGTTGATTGAATTGCATTCCGGACATCTTTTTACAAATTCAGCCATTTTAATCTCCTACCTCAGATGTTAGACCGACAAAACTTTTTGCTTCATTCTCGGTTGTGTATGGTTTTAATGCTTCTTTTATTCTATTGTAAATTTGCGCGTTTTTTTGGCAATTATACTGTCCTGATTGACAATCGTAATGTGCCTTTGCGCAGTTATTGATTATGCAGCCCAAATCCTCAGCAAGCTTTTTATTGCCTGCAAGCTTTTGGCTACCTACTTTGACGCACATTCTCATATCACTTAAGACAAGGAGGGCATCGCCGCATTTTGGGCTTTCACCGTCTGTTTTTGTGACAAGATCTAAAAATATTGGGCATGTTTGGGGATTTGGTGACTGTTCTTTACTTTTTTTACCCATTTTTTACTCCAGAATTATGATATGGTATAATTAATGCTAATGGATTGTTTTTGATTTCAGAGAAAGGTTTGAAATTAGAAGTGTCCTTGAAAGCATCAGCATACAAAGCATAGATCTCAAGAGGAAGATTAAACTCGGTTTTAACTTGTTTAGTAGGTTCCAAAGGTAAATTGCTGCTCTCTTTTAACATATCCGTCAATGTTTTTGGTACAGTACCCATTTTTCTCCCTTTTCAAGCACTAAAGCGCAGTTCTCACACTCTTCTTTTTAAGAGTTGCGTTTTGTTTAAATAGAAAAAGCAAGTTACTTTAAAAAGCTTTCGGTAGGCCTACCTTTTCGGGAAAAAATCGTCTAAAGTGGGCCTTTTTGGGTCTTTTTGTGCGGGCTTATCTGGCGCTGCAGGCTGGTTTTCCTCAGATTTGTTGCTAGTGTCTATGGGACCATAACCTGTGTTGTAGCTGCCTGTAAGCCACTTGTAACAGCCACTTATACTTGCGGGACTATCTGCCATCGGGTTTAACCTCCGCTGGTTGAACCGCTTTGGTTGCCTTGTCCTCTTTCCTTAGGTAACCAACCAGCTCGTCTAAGCCAATTGCTACATCACCACACTTGCTGTTTCCACAGTCTGACATAATTTTCCTAATTTTGGTTGTGACGGTGTTGTATATTACGCTATTATCATTAGTATCCCTTAACATCTTGTATGCCATGTATAACCGGGTTGCACGGTCATGGCAGGCACGCTGGGTGTAATTCCCACCCATGTTCGGGCAGCTGTTTTCTATGTATTTCTCAATATGTTCAATAAATCCAGTTGGATCTGACTTGAACTCATTTTTAAGTTTTCAATATCTTCTTTAACCATTTTAACCTCTTATAATTACAATATTGATATAATTGATATATAAGTCTTTTGGTTAGGTTTAAAACCCTCTTGCTTTTAGTAAAAAAATGCTGCCCAAAGAGAGAATAGCCAAGCTATTGGATAATGGCTTGTCAAAGAAGCCTTTGATGCTTCATGGCACCAGCCTAGAAAGCCTGCTTGTGCTGTTCAATACTGGGACCTTGCCGCCCGGACGCGCGAGACCCGGAACTAAAAACTTTCTATATTTTGCAAATGTCGAAAAAAATCTTGCCAGTAAATATTCATACATGAAAGGATTCAGCAATTCCGATGCGCTAATGACTGCAGAGGGCTATGCGAATACTATTGCTGAACAGTTTTATATCAATTCGGAGCTGATATCTGCGGGTATAGATCAAGAATGGGTGGAAAAGATAAGGCGTAATTTTCTTGATGGCTATAGGTTTAGAGTGCCTAAAGAGGAGAAAGAGAAAGCAAAGAGTTTTGGTGACGCTTGGTGGGATAAGGTTTGTGCTGAAGCTCAAAAGTGCAAGGGCGTCATACTTGAAGCGGACGAATGCATTCTTGAGCGCAAGCTAAGCCCGGATCCTGACGACGATGGCATACGCGTTTTTTGCCCCGAAGGTCTTCATGCCAAATATTTCAAAGGCGTAAGGTTGCTCGGCTCAAAAGAGAAAGAAATTGTAAGGAAGTATTTAGACCAGCAGCAGGTCATTTCTAGCTGCTGCTTGGATTATTTTACATAAAATAAAAAAGAGAAAAAGAAAAGCTTACTTTGCAAGGTCTTCAAGGCTGTTTATCTCATCCTGCGCCTTTTTCAGCTTTGCAGTTGCGTCTGCCAATTCTTCCCGTTTATGGATGACGTAGGTTGAAAGATAGCCCTTCAGCATACTATCAACTTCTGCTAATCCAGCTTCTACCTTGCCAAGCTCTTCAGAAGTCATCACCGATAAGCTATTTTCCATCAAAACATTCAAAGTTTTGCCAATTGAAGTCAAGTAGGTTTGGCAATTTGGTTCTATTCCATATTTCATCGGATCTGCTGTTTTTGCCTTTCTGCCTTTTGTCTTAGGAGCAGCAGCATCTTCGGTGTGCACTTCTTCTGCAGGCTTTGCCTCTCCAGTTTTTCCTTCCAAGTCTTCTGATTTTGGCAAATATATCATTATTGCAACAAGGTTTCCTTTCTTTGCTGCCTTTGTAACGCCGCCAAGTTCTTTTATTTTGTACCTTGTGGCATATGCTCTTTGCATGGCTGGTTTTGCAGGCATGCCTGCATTTTCGCATATTTCAGCAACATAAGTAAGGCCTTCTTTGCTTGTGATATCTATTTTACCGTGCTTTAACGCAGCTGCAATATCTGCATAATTTATTACGTAAGCCTCGTTTACTTTATCTGATTCTCCCATAGTTTTATCCTCCACAATTATTCTCCTTTTCGGGGTGCTAAATTTATTAACGCTTTCGACTCTGGCAGGCTTTGGTTTTGGCTGCCTGACAGCTGGCGCTGGCTTCCAGGGTTTTAGCTTCCGTTTTTCAGCTTTTTCCAGATTTTCAGCTGTTCTTATTTCTTCAAGCGCCTGCTCTATGATACTGGCATTGCCGAATTTCGCCTGGGCTTTCATACCCTCAATGTTCTTATTGTAAAGCAGGTTGTTGTGTGTATTCTTAGCATCCTTGCCCAGCCGTACAAGAAGGACCTCCAGCTTGAGCCGCAGGTTTTCTTCTGTAACATCTGATTGTTTCATCATATAGGCAACAGCATCAGAAAACCTCCATTTCCCTTCGTAGTCCCTGATTACTACTCGCCTGATGTTTTCGTTAGCTTCCACTGTGTTTTTGTAGTTTGAGCATGTTGGCTCGAAAAATCTTGGCAGCTCAACAATCTGGCTTTGGCTGGCTGTTGCTAATTTCTGCAAGTCATCTTTTGTTTTAACACCGAGCTTGTTCAGTTCAGCAAGGTCTTTCTCGTTGCAGTCGAAGTTTAGCATGCTTAGCGTGGATTCCAAGGAGATGCTTTTGTCGGCCTCAAGTATTTTTGTGATTATGGGCGTGTTGTACTTCAGGAGTTTTGTAGACAGCCTGATGACCTTGTACTCCTGCACATTCTGAGGGTCTGCCTGCGAACATCCTACGGGAACACTCTCTATTTTTATGAGATCGAGCTTTTCCAGCCTCTCCATGAGGTTGTTGCTGATATCAGTTGCCTGTTGCGCATATGCGATGCTGCCATCCATCACATCATGAAGCAAGCGCAATGTCTCCTGTTTGTTGAGCTCATTAATGATAAGCTCGTTCTTGTTTGCACATTTCTGTATCTTGCCAATGTTAAGCCGGTAGGCATGATGGCGCCATTGTTTACCGTTGAATAGCAGGGTGAATTCTGCACGTGTTTCGTCAGCAAGCCCGGCGTCAACCAGATTGTCACACATCAGCTTCCTTTCATCAGCAGTCAGCATGATGTCTAAAATCTCAACGTCCTTTTCCCTGCCTTCCTTTTTTCTCATTAGCAAATTTTTCAAAACTGCTTCCTGCAAGCTTTCGTACGGCGTCTTGTGCGACACTCCGCAAATTTCCAGCCTTTTTTCAACGGATGTTTTTGGCCTGTCTGTGTTCCATGCCTCGTGCTCGTGTTTCTGGGTGATGTAATACAGATAAGCAAGGTTTAGGCCAGAGCTTCGTACATCAGCATAAGACATGGAGTTGGCATTCGCTACAGCGTTGGTGAATATGTCTGCGGCAAGCATGAACTTGTCATTTTTAACCAGCTCCTGCAGGTCGGTGTTGGCAAGGGCTATGATTCTTGTGTCCTCAGTGAAGTATTTTTTATCCAGGCAAAAAGCAGATTCTTTGCTAATCAGGCTGCTGGCATTAAGAACAGTTCTAATATCGCATAACCTGGCACCTAAGCCATTGGCCATCTCCTCAACAGAACATCGCTTGTTGTCAGTTTTAACAAAAAACAATCTTATTTGCTCCAATGCAGAATTTGTCCGTATCAGGCGTTTGGCTTTTGCTTCATCCCTCAGGCAATGTTCATCAAAATAAAACAAGTTGCTTCTGTGAATTGCATGCTCAGTATCATTGCTTATGGAGTTGTGCAGTTCTTTTTGGGAAATCCTTAATTTTTTTGCCAGAGTTTTGATGGTTTCCGGCCTGTTGTCGTTGCTTATGAAAAACAGCTTTATTTTTTCTAGAATGTCATCCGGCTCGTCTGACTCACTCAAAAGTGATTCTAATAATTCAGGCATGTAAAGTTAATGTTTGTTAGTTTGTTTTAAAAGACTTTATGATGTCCGGACTACAATTTGCCATTTGCAAGTATTTTCTTGTCAAGCAGCTTCAAAAGCCTCTCAATGTTCTCGCCAGTCTTTGCGCTGACATACATGTGATTTTCAGGCAGCCGTGGCCGCTTGGATTTTGCTATCAAATCCGCCTTGTTTGCTGCAAAAACAACAGCGGATTTGCCGATTGAATCGGAATTTTCCTGTAGAATCCGCTCAAGTTCATTGAGGGTGGATGGATTAGTGCAGTCATAAACGCCTATCACACCATCTGCCTTGTAGATATACGTTAATGGCACTTTTGATGGTTTATGCTGATACCTCCCAGGTACGTCCCAAAGGAAATTTGCAATGGTATAAATTGTGCCTTCGTAGTTGATGTTTTTTGTGTGCTTGTAAACATGCGCGCCAAGAGTTTCATCATACTTTTCCTTAAACTCGTTAAGAACATGCTTTCTAATAATCTGGGTCTTACCGCTTTCCGAAAACCCCAAAACGCAGATTTTCTGCGCGCTTTTCGTAGCATTCATCATAAAATGTCAGAACTAAATCTTTTAAGCTTACTTTAGGGTGGCTTTCAGATTTTGTCAAGCAGCAGCCTGTTCAGCATGATGAATAATTCCTGTATGTTCTCGCCAGTCTTGGCACTTGTGTATATGCGGTTCGGCGCAAGTGTATGTCTTTTGTCTGCAGGGAGCAGGTCTGCCTTGTTCGCCGCAAAAATAATCGGTTTCTTGCCGATGATTTTGGATTCCTTAAGGATCTGTTCAAGTTCGCCAACAGTATTTGGTTTAGTGCAGTCGTAAACCGCTATGATGCCTGATGCCTTGTCTAGGTAACTTAACACGTGCTGCTTCGCGCCTCCATGCAAATAGCTCCCAGGCACGTCCCAGATAAAGTTGACAATTGTGTAAGTCTTGCCTTCGTATTCTACGTTTGTGCCGCGCTTGTAGATTTTTACAGCAAGGCTGCTGAAATAACCACGTTCAAATTCGTCACTAGTATAACGCTTGGCAATTTGGGTTTTCCCAACTTCTGGAAGTCCTAGCAGGCAAATCTTCTGCAAGGATGCAGTAGCACCCATGCAATAGAAAGGCATTGAAATCTTTTAAGCCTACTTCTTAATCAGCACAGCGTTGACAATCCCGTCTCTTGAAGGTCTTGAAGTGACCTTTGCTGTTCCGTCATCGGTTTCTATAATTGCACCTTTTGTAATGGCATTCATTCTTGCAAAGTTTCTGTTCGCAGGGTTTTCCTGTACCAGCTTTATTTTAGTCTTCTTGTACTTGCCATTTATGAGAATATTAGCAACGTCAACAGTGATTAGCTGGGTTATCTGGCTTCCACCCCTGGTTCTCTTTTCCCTCGTGGCAAGTTTGCCTACTCTTGTCAGAAGCGGGTCTGAGCCCATTTCGGCCAGCCTTTTCTTCTTGTCCGGCCAGTATTTACCGCCGGTTACCTTTTTTCCTTGCCTTCTAGCTTTCCAAATTGTCATTTTTGCTTGTCCAAAATGATCAGCGAAAGCCATCAGGGCTTTCAGCGCATCATTTCTGTTTTGAGGGTTCTTTATTGATTTTAAATAGCTTTTGTTTGTTACAAAACCTTTTAAAGTGTTAAAATACCTTGCCAATCATGGAAAATATAGAACGACCCTTGGATTTGCTGAATTCAGCAAAGGGAAAGCGCGTACTTGTAGAAACGAAAGCCAAGAAGCAGATAATGGGCATCTTGCGAGCATTCGACATCCACATAAACATGGTTCTGTCAGATGCTGAAGAACGCAATGAGGAAGGCCAGGTTCAGAGGAAAATTGGCGACGTTTTCATACGCGGAGACATGATTGTCCTTGTAGCACCAAGCCCATAGATTTAAAAATAAGATTTCTAGAGGCTAACTATGTCTAAAGGAACACCAGCAAAAGGAAGACGAACTGGAAAGAAATCCCACATCCGATGTAGAAGGTGTGGCAGGCATAGTTATCACTTTCAAAACAAGCGATGCAGCCATTGCGGCTACCCTGATAAGAAGATGCGAAGCTACAACTGGCAGAACAAGAAATACGGCAAACGGTCTTCCAAGAAGTAAATAAGCTTAAAAACAAACTTTTTCTTTCAGTTTTGTGGGCCCGTAGCTCAGCCAGGTTAGAGCACCAGCCTTTTATCGCAAAAAGTTCCGTTTTGCGGAACTAACTGCGTTAGTAAGCTGGGAGTCGCGAGTTCAAATCTCGTCGGGCCCGCGTTTTAGAATAAAACGCAGCCAGCAAAGCTAGGCCTTTGCGCTGCCGCATAATAGTTCTCCCCGCAAGCGAAAGCTTGTGAGCTTCTGCTGAATACAAATCCTTATTAATAATTTTAGAATCATAGAATTGGAGAGTGCTGATATTTGCGGAATAATAGGTATAACTGGCTCGAAGAATGTTTCATTCAAAATTTTCAATGCCCTGAGGGCGCTGCAGCACAGGGGCCAGGATTCTGCGGGAATTTTTACGCTGGAAAACTGGAATACTCCTTATTTGTACAAGGACGCTGGCCTTGTGGCTGATATTTTTTCACAAGATGTTTTGGAGTCAATGAAGGGCGACATCGGCATCGGTCAGGTAAGATACCCGACAATAGGGGATCAGAACAAATCAAACAGGAAAAGGGATGCACAGCCGACTTATGAAAACATTTCGGGTGTTGCAATGGTGCATAACGGCAACATTGTAAATGCAGAGCAAATAAGAGAAAAGATGGCCTCTGTAAGAAGGTATTCACAATCCACTTGCGATGTTGTCGCGATAAATCATTTGTTTATAGAACTATTATCGCAGATAGCAGTTGACAAGAAAATAACAAAGGAGCGTGTGTTTCAAGCGCTCGAAACTTTAATGATGCAGCTCAAAGGCAGCTATTCAGTTTTGGCAGTGTTGATGGATGGAGGTTTTGTAGCTTTCCGCGACCCCTATGCAATCAGGCCACTGGTTTTTGGCTCCAGGCAGGAGAACGGAAAGGTGAGCTACGCATTCGCATCCGAAACCTGCGCGCTTGATATTCTGGGATACAAGATAATCAGGGACGTAATGCCCGGAGAGGCGATCTGGATTGACAAGGACATGAACATTACCACGAAAATAATCCAGCAAAACAAGAAAATGCATTGTATGTTTGAGTGGATTTATTTCGCAAGGCCGTCTTCATCAATCGAGAACAAGAATATCTATACTGTCAGGGAAAGAATGGGGCATATTCTTGCAAGGCAGCTGAAAGAAAACGGAATTGCAGACAAGATTGATGTCATCGCGTGTGTTCCGGATTCTGGCAGGGCAACCGCACAGGGAATTGCTGCAGAGTTGGGAAAAGCCCATGTTGAGGTCTTTGATAAAAACCGCTACACTGGAAGAAGTTTCATCATGCCGGATGAGAAGTCAAGAGTGAATGAGATTGAATTCAAGCTCACGCCGATTGTATACCAGATCAGGGGCAAATCACTAGGGATTGTTGACGATTCCATCGTCAGGGGCGCGACATCAAGAAAAGTTGTGCGGGTTTTGAAAGACCATGGAGCAAAAGAAGTTCATTTTATAGTAGCCTGCCCGCCGATAAAACATCCGTGTATTTTGGGGATTGACATTCCGACAAGGAAGGAGCTTATTGCATCAGAAAAAACAGTTGAGGAAATAAGGCAGTATCTGGGTGCAGACTCGCTGACATATCTTGATATATCAGGCATTACAAAAGCCATTGAGCTCGGGGAAAACTTGTGTCTGGCCTGCCTTAATAATAAATATCCTGAGAACATTACAAGAGAAGACCTGCTTAAATTTGAAGAACAGAGGGATATTGAAAGGACTGGAAAACCGCAAAGAACTCTGCTTACAACACCCTAACTTTTGCTTAGAGTAGATTTTTAAACAAGATATTGTGAATACTTAGTATGGTTGATGCTGACAGGTTAGAGAAGCTAAAGCAGCTGCAGAAGCTTGGAATCAATCCTTACCCAGGCAAAGCCTTCACCAGAACAAACCTGGCAAAGGAAGTCCAGGATGGTTTTGCAAAACTTGAAAACAAGAAAGTTTCCATGGCTGGCAGAATCATGTCCATGCGTGAACATGGCAAGCTTACGTTTGCAGACTTGGAAGATTCTTCAGGCAAGATACAGCTGTGGCTGGCTGAAGATTCTATGGGGAAAAATTATGATTTGCTGAAATTCATAGAGCGCGGGGATTTCATGGGGATTCACGGCACAGTTACCAAGACAAAACGCGGCGAAGTTTCAATAAAAGTTGAAAAGGCGGAATTGCTGGCAAAAGCCCTGCGGCATTTGCCAACGGAATGGTTTGGCCTGAAGGATGTTGAGGAAAGATACAGGCAAAGATACGTGGACCTGATAGTCAACAAAGGTGTTCGCGATATTTTCCTGAAAAGAGCAGAGATTATCCGCGAAATCAGGAAGTTTCTGGACGAACGGGGATTTATTGAGGTCGAAACTCCGGTCTTGCAGGAATTATACGGCGGTGCGGCTGCAAAGCCATTCAAGACTTATATCAATGATTTGAAAACTGATGCATACCTCAGGATTTCTGACGAACTGCACCTGAAAAGGCTGATAGCCGGCGGGTTTGAAAAGGTCTATGAGATTTCAAAGGATTTCAGGAACGAATCCATCGACACTTCGCACAATCCTGAATTCACACAGATAGAATTCTATGAAGCATACGCAGATTATGAGAAATTAATGGAAATGACTGAAGAGATGCTTTCCAGAGTTGTCAGGAAAGTTAATGGCAGCCTGAAAGTCAAGTTTGGCGGCGTAACGCTGGACTTCACAGCACCATTGCCAAGAGTGAAATTCAGGGATATTGTTTTGAAAGAGACAGGCATCGACATCAACAAGCAGGATACCGAAGCGAAGCTCAAGAAAGCCATCAAAGCGAAGAAATTGAAGCTCGATTTGAAAGGTGTCATCGGCTATGGCGCCATCGCTGATAAATTGTACAAGGAATATGTGAGGCCAAAGCTGATATCGCCGACGTTCCTGATAGATTACCCGACTGAAATGATACCTTTAGCGAAAAGAAAAGATGATGATCCTACAAAAATTGCAACCGTTCAGCTGCTCGCAAACGGGTTTGAAATATTGAAGGCATACAATGAACTGAATGACCCTATTGACCAGAAAAAAAGATTGGAGGAGCAGGTTGAGCTGGGCAAGAAAGGTTCTGAAGAAGCAAACCCTATGGATGAGGATTTCGTCCGGGCGCTTGAATACGGCATGCCGCCAACATCCGGATGGGGTGTGGGAATAGACAGGCTGACTGCGATATTAACCGACCAGCAGTCGATAAAAGAAGTTATTCTCTTCCCGATGATGAGGCCTCAGGTAGATTCGGAAAAGAAAGAAATGAAAAAGAAGAAGTGATCAAGCAGCAATCTGTTTTTTTACACTGAAATAAACGACTGGTATGGTTATTAGCGGAAATAAGAAGACAGGTACTAACCACCATCTTGGCTTGCCATGCACTCTTGCAAATTGGTAAGTGCAATAAATACTTGCAAAATATACTCCGGTAAGTGCAAAGCGTGCAGCCATAGCTAACCATATGAAATCAATTATGTTTGTTGCAAAGCCAATGAAAAGTGATAGTAAAAATATTCCTATTGTAGCTAATACTGCTAAGTAGGAATATTTTACATACTTTGGATCTTTGTGCCATGCGGGCGTTGCTTTCTTTTCCATCATTCAGTCCTCATAGCCATATATTCGATCAGGGTTCTAAGGTCCTGCTTGGCTTGCGTGGCTGGCAGATGTGAAAATTCCTTGTCAAAAATATTCAAAGCATCTTTTGCATAATCTTCAGCAAACTTTTGCGCGTATTTTATGCTGTCATATTTCTTCATTAATTCAACAACATAAGCTACTTCTCCAGCAGTCTTTTCCTTTCGTTTCTTTGCATAAATTTCAGCTACTCTTTCTTGTTCGGAAGGTGTGCAATTGATGAACGCGTGGGTTAGCATCAATGTTCTCTTGCCTTCGTAAATATCCCCGTAAGCTTCCTTTCCGTACTCCTTCTTTTCGAGCAGGTTGAGAACGTCATCTCTGATTTGGAAAGCTCTTCCAAGCGGTTTTGCAAACTTTACAATCTTCTGAAGGTCGCTTTCGCTTGCTCCTGCGATTATAGCACCCAATTGCAAAGGCGTAATTATGGTGTACAGACCGGAAATAATGTCAACTTTGTAGAAATAATCATCATCCGTAACACCTATACAGTTATTCTTTATCCAATTTAATTCAACGTGCTGGCCTTTTGTGGTTGTAAGGAGTGTTTCGTGAATCTTGTCTTCAAGCGTCCGCGCTAAAGTTTCACCCAAGAGCTGGTGATTATTTCGTAGCATGCTCCACATAATCATGTGCAGGGCATCGCCGGCGTTTACCGCATGCTTTTCGCCATAGATTTGATGCAGGCAAGGTAAGTGTCTTCTTTCCTCAGATTCGTCATGGAAATCATCATGAATTAGTATCCAATCCTCGCCAGCCTGGTATGCTGCAGCCGTCAGGTATGCTCGTTCAGGCTTGCCGCCGAAAAGCTCATTGCTCAGGCAAATCAGGGCGGCTCTGCCATATTTCCCCTGCCTTTCAGGATAATCCCGCACCATTACAGAAAATTCATCATCGCCTTTAGGCAAATACGGCTGGTAGACTGGCCATACCTTAGCCTTCACATCATCCAAGATTTTTTTAGCCATTTCTTTTAGTTCCATTTTTAATACCAGAGCTCTTTTTTGTAATATTTATCGCAAAAATCTCTAAATATTTTATTATTTTCATACCTTTCTTTTAATTGAGCGTCTCGTCTCAGCCTTTCCCAGAAGTCTATGCATGCTATGTCTTTATCGAGCGCTGATGGTATAAGTTTGGTTTCCAAATAGCTAGAAGTTTGGCTTATTGGTGGAAAGATTTCATTATAATCTGGTTTATATTCAAAGTCAGGCGGGCAATATTTGCCTTTACCTGTACTCCAGTCATACTGCCATTCCCAGTCTTTTGGTACGATTGGCATTTCACAAATTCCCCACCTCTGATTTTTTTATCATAGTCGTTCAAGCGCCAATTCGAATTTTCTTTTTTCTGCTTCCGGTAAGCTTTGGTATATGGGCCATAGAAGAGATGCTAAGCTCCATGCTATTTCTTTAGATATCTCATTGGGTTCTTCGTGGCTTTCCGTTCTATAGTTTCTTTCCGTCATCTCCACAAAACTTTCATAAGGTGTTGTTAATGGAGTGAGTCTGACTCTGTCAGCTAATTTTTGCTTTTCTTCTCTGAAAAATCTATTGTAATCGCATTTGTAAGTGAAGCCTGGCGGTGCCCAATCTCCTTCACCCGTTTGTGGGTCATACACCCATTTCCAGTCTTTTGGCACTATTGGCATTATTCATACCTATCAAAAACTTCGTCTAGCACATCCAAAATTAAGATTATTGCTTGTTTACCGTCAGGAGATAGGCTGTTATAGTCATCTCTATCAACCCAATGTCCACTAACATTAATTTTATTTTGGTTAGATTTAAGTATGCGCTGGAGATTTGGCGGGCACGATATCTCACCACTTGTTTTTCTATGCACCCTTTCCCAAAATTCTTCATCTTTTTGTTTCTCTATTTCTAAACATTTGTCATAGTCAATGTGATACTCCCAGTCAGATGGCACTAATACGTGTCTTTCTTCGATAGGATCATATTTCATTTTCCAGTCTTTTGGTCCGTATGGCATTTTGAGCACCTTATTGTTTACAATGATGGAAAGGTATATAAGTATGGATAATAGTATACTATATTACCATGCATAGTAATATTGGGGATTTGATGGGCGTGACTGAGCAGCAATTCGAACTCTTGCGGGCTATTGATGCTGCTTCCGCTGAAGGCGGCGCAAAGCCGAAAAGTATCGAAATAGCCTACAGGAAACTGACAAACAAGTTCATCCAGAAGCCAAATTTGTTTGCGCAGCTGAAAGATTTGCAGAAACTGGGCTTTGTTTTGAAATCTAATGGCATCTACCAGGTCAATAATGCAAAGCTAAAACAAAGCCTTCAGAAAAAGAAGGAGGACTTGAAAGCAGACATTGGCGAATGCGATTCCGCAAGCAAGGGCATAGACCAGATTTTCAAAGCAGACAAAACGAAAATCGTTGTACACTATTTTGACTTTGAGGCGTCTGAAAAGCTATCTTGTGAAAAACTGAATGAGGTGAAGTTCTACAAGAGGCCCGGAAATATCCCGTCGTTGGCCTACTCTGAAGTCTTGGGCAAGTTGCTAGGTACTACAGAACATAAGGCAGCCATGAAAGAAAATTGTTTGAAAGGCAACCTGAAGGTTCAGTATATTTTATCCCTCAATCCCAGGAGGGTTTTCCTTAAGGCGCATGATGCTTTGAAAAACAAGGAGCTTGCCTATAATGAAGTTAAAACCTGCTATGACAACCTGGCAAAGCTGTCAAAAATGCAAAATGTTGAATTCCGTTATCTTGATGCAAATATAGACTCTGTGACGTTGTATTTGAGCGACACTTCAGATGTTGTTGCGCTACCCATACGCTCGTCAGCCCATGGGATTGCCGGCTTCGTGTGGATAGAGAGCAAGGATGTATGCGATGCATACAAGAACATGTTTGACAGGCTATGGGAAAGTGCAAAGCCTCTGGATGAGAATCTAATTATGAAGATAGCAAGGCAGAAGTTGAAGGAGCTTAGGATTAAGCAGATCTGACTTCCTTAATTCCCTTTACTTTTTCCTTTATTCTTGCTTCCACTAGGTCTTTTAGCGTTGCATTTGCAAACGGGCATCCTGCGCATGCACCCGCAAGCTTCACCACAGCTACATCCTTCGTTATTTTTACTAATCTTACATCACCTCCGTCCATTTGTAACATTGGCCTTATCTCTTTCAGGACTTTTTCGACTTCAGCACGTGTGTTTTTCATCTTTTACCATCCTGTCTTTCTGCCCAGTTTTGCAGAAGTAATCATTAAGAGCAGCTCTCAATGCCTTGTGTCCCAGAACTGAACAGTGGATCTTCCTGGCTGGCAGGCCTTCAAGCTTTTTCACGATGTCTTGCGCAGTTATGTTCAACGCATCCTCTATGTTCATGCCGCCGTTTTCCTTGACCATTTCAGACATCATTGATGCAGAGGCAATTGCGCTCGCACATCCAAAAGTTTGCCACCTGCAGTCCACTATTTTATTGTCTTTGATTTTTATCCATAATTTCATGACATCGCCACAAATAGGACTGCCAACTTCGCCAACACCATCTGCGTGCTTGGCAAATTCTTCCGCTTCCTTGTCTGTTTTCAGAATATTTCTTGGGTTGAAGAAATGCTCCTTTACAATGTCCGTGTAAAACCATTTTTTTTCAGCCATTCCTAACCTCCGCTTTTATCGGAGACATATCCCTTAATTTCTTGACGATTCCAGGCAGGACTTTCATCAGCCTGCTGATATCTTTCTCTTTGGTATGCTTGCCAAGGCTGAATCTCAGGCTTCCGTGCGCCATTTCGTGTGACATTCCCATTGCAAGCAAGACATGGCTTGCCTCCAAACTTTTTGTTGAACATGCAGAGCCTGTTGATGCGCAAATTCCTTTTTCATTCAGCATCAGCAAAACTGCCTCGCCTTCAACTCCGTAAATTGAAACATTGACATTGTTAGGCAGCCTTTTCTGCGGATGACCGTTCAGTTTTGAGTCAGCTATTCTTTGCAAACCTGAAACTAATCTATCCTGCAGGGCTGTCAATCTCTGGACTTCCGTAACTTTTTCCTTCTGCGCGAGCTCCAGGGCCTTTGCAAAACCGACTATGGCAGGCACATTTTCAGTCCCCGACCTTAATCCGTATTCCTGTCCGCCGCCGTGAAGCAACGGTTCAATCTCAATTCCCTTTTTTATGAAAAGCAGTCCGACTCCTTTTGGCCCGTATATCTTTGAACCATTGATTGTCATAAGATCGATTCCAAGATTTTTCACATCCATGTCAAGATAGCCGGCTGCCTGGCAGGCATCAGTGTGGAACAGTACTTCATGTTTCCTGCAGACTTCAGCGATTTCTTTTATCGGCTGAATTGTTCCGATTTCATTGTTAGCATACATGATTGAAACAAGAATAGTGTCTTTCCTGATGTGTTTTTCAACTTGTTCTGGTTTTACCAGACCAAATTCGTCAACATTCAAGTAAGTCAATTCAAAACCCTGCTTCTCGAGCCACTTGCAAGTCTCCAGAACAGCATCATGCTCGGTCTTTTGTGTTATGATGTGCCCTTTCTTCCTTGCAAAAGCGATTCCTTTGATTGCAAGATTAACAGATTCTGTTCCGCCGCTTGTGAAAATCAATTCATCAGTTGCGCAGTTCAGTATTTCTGCAATAAGTTTTCTGGCTTCCTCAACAGCATCCCTCGCTTCCAGCCCTTTAGCATGCAAAGATGAAGGATTGCCAAAATATGTTGAGAAATAAGGCTTCATAGCCGTGAATACTTCCTTCCTCACAGGTGTTGTTGCAGCATTATCGAAGTAAATTGATTTCATTTTAGTTTGCACAAACCGCAATGTTTACAAACTTCAGGCACATGTTTTGTTTTCATGTTTCTTTCCCTTTTACCAGCCCTCTTTCCGGAAAGATATTGCGAAACAGCAGCTTCAGTTACATCAAGAAAATCTGCAATCCGCCTTTGCGGATAGCCTTTGTTTTTTAGTTCTTTGGCTAGCCTGGCTTTGATAGCAGGAACTTTGTATTTCGCGGCTTTCTCACAAGGCAACATCTCTTAACACTGTGAAGTTTGGTTTAAAAATGTAACGGTGTTAAGCCACAGCCTTCTTCAGCTCTTCGACCATGTTTATTCGTTCCCAAGTGAATTCGGGCTCTTCCCTGCCGAAGTGTCCATAACAGGCTGTTTTCATGTAGATTGGCCTCAATAAGTCAAGGTAAGATATTATTGCAGCAGGCCTCAAGTCAAAAACCTTCAGGCAGGCTTCCTCAATTTTCACATTAGGAACTTTTCCAGTTCCGAAAGTGTCTATCATGAACGAAACAGGCTTCGCAACACCTATTGCATAACCTATCTGCAGCTCGCATTTGTCAGCCAATCCGGCAGCAACAACATTCTTGGCAATGTGCCTTGCCATGTACGCAGCAGACCTGTCAACTTTTGAGGGATCTTTTCCCGAAAATGCGCCGCCTCCAGTCCTTCCCATGCCCCCGTAAGTGTCAACAACAATCTTTCTTCCGGTAACACCACTATCGCCAGGCGGGCCGCCTATTACAAACCTTCCAGTAGGATTGACTAAAAATTCAGTCTTGTCATCCACCCATTTCCCGCAAATCGGTTTTATTATTTTCTCAATTACTTCTTTCCTTATCTGCTCGTGAGTTACATCCGGCGCGTGCTGTGTTGAAACAACAACATTTGTCACCCTTTTTGGCTTGCCGTCTTCGTATTCAACCGTGACTTGTGATTTTCCATCAGGCCTTAGCCACTTTATTTCCCCCATCTTCCTGCAATGGGCAAGTTTCATGGTCAATTTATGTGCCAAAGAAATTGGCAGTGGCATCAGCTCAGGAGTTTCGTTGCAGGCGAAGCCAAACATTATGCCCTGGTCGCCAGCCCCCTGGTCCTTGTTTTCAGCCTTGTTAACACCAAGCGCGATGTCCGGGCTTTGTTCATGCAGGCTTACAAGAACTGAACAGCTTTCGGCATCAAACCCGTATTCCGGCTTGTCATAGCCTATGCCTCTAATAGTATCCCTTGCAATCTTCTGAACATCAAGCCAGCCTTCAGTGGTGACTTCGCCAGCCACAACCAGCAAACCAGTTGTAGTCAGGGCCTCAACTGCGACCCTTGAGTGCGGGTCCTGTTTGATCAGCTCATCTAAAATAGAATCTGCAATCTGGTCGCATAATTTGTCTGGATGTCCTTCAGTGACTGATTCAGAACTGAACAGGGTTTTAACCATGGATTCTAACTTTATTGGTCTTTTTTATAGATTTGTTTTCAGCTGGCGATAATCAAAAGTATGTCCCGTTTTCATCTGTTGGCCTGTTAGCAACCTCTTGCAGAGGGTAGGTATTTTTACGATAACGGCGCGGGCCATCTTCTCCGCCAAATACAACAGTATGGAGGGTTTTCAGCAACGCGTATGCACTGAACATGCTTAAATTCCGGTCCACAAAGGTTTTTGGCTGCATTCTCGTTTTCTTGCCATTCTTGTCTTCGCAATAAAATGTGTTTTCGGTAAATTCCTTATTGGTAGTTTTCGTGGTGGAGAAGTATTCGTAGCGCTTGTCCCCGTCAAAGTATGTGAAAAGGCTTTGTTCTTCTATGGTTGTCAGGCTAATGGCGTCTTCAGCCAGCTTGACCAGGTCCTCCAAACATGCAGAATTATTGTCCGCATCTATTTCTGCAGCCCGTAGTTTCGCTTCGAATTGCTGCAGCTTATTAGCGTCCTTCTCGTCTTCTGTAAGTTCAACTGGTTTGTTCATAAAACATAAACATCCGTGTTAGTTTTTTAAAACATGCCATTACCGCTGTTCCTGCAGGTAGTCCTTTTTCTTCAATATATCATCCAGCCTTTCTTTCATGGTGGGGAACTCTTCCCGCAGCCTGCTCTCAAAATCAGTGCTTTTGCCAAACATCCTGTATTTTTTGCGGAAATCGTAGCCAGCTGACGAATGCTTGTCAAAAATGCCTTGTTCCAGTTCTTTGAATATCCTTTCTGCCAGGTCGTCATTTTTCTGGCACAGGTTGTTCAGGTAGAAATACATCCTGCTTCCGGTGTGTATGATGCTCTTTACCCTAACATATTTCACGAAGGTCTCATAATCAGCCATACTCCTTTAGGTGAGTGAAAACGCTTTTAAATCCGACGATGTATTCAAAAACATGGCCAGTGCGGTCCCTTTCCGGGTATACCAGGGAACTATTGAGAATATAGTAGGGCAAAGAACTCCTGTTTCTGAATCAAAGCTTCAAGACATGAATATCGTCAAGACTGATGCAAAATATGCAGGCCTGCCGATTTTCAAAGGCCCTTCAGGCGGATACTTAATGCTGCCTTTGAAAGAAGGCGAGTATGTCGTTATCCTGGCATACGATCAAAAACCTAGTTCAACATAAAAATCAGATAATTTAGTAATGTTGCAATACTAACCCATGCCAGATAAGGGACTAACAGGTAAGCTGCTTTCTTGTCTATTTTGTAAAAAAATATGATTGTCGCTAAAATAGCAACCCACACCATAGCTATACCAATTAAGCCATATAACGGGGACCTTAATCCGAAGAACAGGAATGACCATAACGCATTCAGGATTAACTGGAATTCAAACATCCTGGTTGCTCTTGTTTTGTGCTTCTTCTTGGATATCCAAACCAGATAAAGGGAAATTCCCATTAATGTGTAAAGAATAAGCCAGATTGTTCCAATCAGCCATCCTGGAGGAGCGAAGCTTGGTTTGTTGAGAGAAGCATACCAGGTCGGTATGGCTGGCATTGTGAATAACGAGCCGAAAACACCTGCAAGCTGGCAGACTATTACTGCTAAGACTAACTTGCCCGTTCCTTTAGTTTTCATATGTGGCCTCCTACCCAATTGTCATGCCAACATTTTTATAACTATTTGTGGCAATATTGTTATGTTAGAAGACTTGGAATCCTACAAAAGATGCCTGGATGACTATGAGAAGAACATCCAGAAGGACTTTGATAATGATTTTTTTGGCAGAATGCGTTATGTTAAAGGCTATATCGGAAGGCTGGACAATCTTGAGGAAAAGCTTGGCCCGGATATGCCTGCAGACCTGCTCGACAGAAGAAAGCAGCTGACTAGCAGGGTCCAGGAATTAGTTAAAAGAAACAGCTCTTTTATGCTGTATGCGCTGAAAGAGATTATTTCAAATCCCGACTTAATGCGCATAATGCTGACAGATGAGACTAATAGCCCGGACTTAGAAGACGCTGAAGTCCAAAAAGAAGCGAAGATCTGGTATGATTCCATAAAGAAGCAATTCGCTGAAGGCTCAAAGCCCATGGTCCGGAAATATGCAGAGGCTGCCAAAGGCTTGGACAAGAACTATTTCGTTGCGCTTGTCTGTTTAGATTATTATGCAGACGCGCTCTCTGAAAAAGAAAACCGCACGCCAGAGGAAGAAAGCATCCTGGCTTTCTATAACAAGATGGACGAGCTGAAGACCCATGAAGAAAAGCTGGCGAAGATTCTAGAGCTTGTAAAGTAAGTTTTATTTCAGCATAGCCTTTATCAATAAATTATGTGTATAAATACACATGAAACTCTATGACGAGAAGATATTTACCAAATACGCAGATGCCTTTGAAGCTCTGGCAGAGTATGACCGGACAGGGAAGCTGCCTGAGTTGCCCAATAAATCAGATATTACAGCAACGAAAGAAAAGTTTGAATCTATGCTTAAAGCTACGAGGGCTGCAGTCAAAAAAGCAGGAATAACGCCAAAGGATCTAGAAGTTA
Source organism: uncultured Candidatus Woesearchaeota archaeon (assembly GCA_903864915.1). Lineage (GTDB taxonomy): Archaea > Nanobdellota > Nanobdellia > UBA10117 > UBA10117 > CAIPHS01. The sequence goes on along the minus strand of CAIPHS010000006.1, from coordinate 3,155 downwards.
CAATAGCAAAGGTAAGGCATGCGCACCCGTCAAAAGCTTAATCTAAGTCCAAAGCAGCAGTTAGCCCAGGCATAAAAGAACTCGTTAACGCCCGTAAATATTATCGTGATGGTCAAAATCTACAAAGTATATCTTATTCTCGCTGCTAATATATTTGAAAACGAGAACAAAGTTTCCAATGTGCACCCTTTTCCGGTCTTTCATTTCATGCGTTAAATTTTTGTAATGGTCAACATCAGAACAGTTTGCTATCTCATCGATTTTCTTAAAAACCTGTTCGTATGTGACTTTGTCCTTTTTTGAAAGCTTGTTAAGAATAAGCCTTAGTTCAGGATTGATTTCACAATTATACATTTAATCCTCAACTATTTTTTTGAGTTCGGCAATACTTTTGAAAGGTATGCCTTTCTGCTTTTCCAATGTGTTTAGCTTTTCAACATATTCAGGCCTTAATTCAGGTTCCATGATTTCCTCTTCATATTTTTCAGCAACAAGCTCTATAGCTTGTGATTTGTCTTTTAGACCATATTTGGCCTTTACAATATTTAACACGCGATTTGCATGGTCGGATATTGTTACAATAGCTTGTACCATGTTAATACCATATTAACACGGTATTAATAAACCTTTCTGCAGAAGTATCTCATTTATCGGGTGCCTGCTGAACATTAAACTTAAAACACAATGTTTCTCGTTTTCATGCAAAGGTTTAAATTTGTTTACGGTATAGTAAACATATGAGCATCATCACATCTCTTTTGGAAACGAAGAAACTTGACTCGCGAATGGTTGACTGGCTGAAAGCCAGCCTGGAGATTGATTACTCTGCTATAGTCTTGGGCGAGCCTTCAGACAGGGTCCAAATTGTCAACTTGTTGAAAGCCCTGGGAGAGAATGACTTCAAAGTTTATGATATAAAATCTGCTCACACGCTAATCGGAATTCTGGAAGACGAACTGCCATTCAATGAATACGACAGGGTTCATGTAAACCTTGATGTTGATGCAATCAAGCGCCCGTATTTCGATGCCCTGTTCAGCAGGAAAATACGCGGCATAGCTGAATCCGGAGCTCCAGACCTTAAGTCTTTAGTGTCCACTCTTGAAAACAAAGGTGTAATAAGGGCCAAGCTGCTGAACAACTTTTTCATGCAAGTGGCTCGTGGCGGAATTGTTGATAAGATTGGTGAGGTTGTTGATGTAGAACCTAGCACAAATGAATTAGCCACCTGCACGGTCTTTGAGTACTCTGCCGGAGCTGAAAATTGGGTCCACTCAGGCACATCCTATATTCTTCAAAAAGCCAATGTAAAATACAAAGATTTGGGCTAAATCAGTTATCTACGTGCGGGTGCACGTATACGTTGTCGTGATGATCATATTCATGCAATATTACAATGTTTCTAGCCTCATCTATTGAATATACAAGGACAAAGGACCGGTCAACATGTACCCTGTGGAATTTGCCCTTGACAAGCTCAAGATGCTCAAAGTGATGAGGGTCCTCAAGTATCTTGTTGACTTTCTTGCTGACCTCGGCAAGCTGCTTGCTGTCCCTGTGCCTTAATTTCCTGAACTTCTCAAGGAGCTTAGCGTCTATCTCCAAAGAATACATCTACTTCAACCCCACATGCCTTGCAAAATCCGAAACGGGTATTTTCCTCTGCTTTTCAATCTGCTTTAATTTCCTTGCAAACTCCGGCTTCAATTTATTTACCATAATCATAGCACCTTGACAAGCGCTTTCATCCTGTTAAGGAATTCCTTTGCCATTTCAAGAGTGAAATTGGCAGTCTCCAGGGAGAATATTGATCTGTAATTGGCGTCCTCCCTGCTTCTCATCGAAGCCTTGAAATCATCAACATATTTCGGCTCAAGCTTTCCTTCCTTGCTTATTTCTTCAAGGACGTCAGCTATGACATAATGTTTCTGGTCCCTGAATCCCAGTTTGAACAAAACTGCCCTGGCTGCATTGAACATGGAATAATAGCTCTGCACAATGGACCATTTGTAATCTTTCTCTTCCATAGAGTGTTCAGCTGTGTCCAGGTCCAACTGGGCCTGCTCAACGTAATGTTTCACTACTTCTTCGCCACCAGGCTCTTCAATCTTCAGGTGCCCGAGCTTTATTGCCCTGTCCAGGGCGGCGCTTATTTTCGCCCGCATATCAACCGGTTTGCCGTTGGTTTTCATGCCAGCCTTATCCTGTCTTTTTCCACCCTTTCATAAAATGCTTTGTCTTTTCTAGCGGTTTGGGACCACTCAAGCCTTGTGAATATGTGAAATGTGATTTTTTTGCCCATGTCTTTCTCTACAGGTCCTGTTATTGCCATCACCGCATTCTGAGGAACCTTATCGCCTATGATCAGTAAGTCGATATCACTTTTTTCAGTATCCTCACCCCTTGCCGCAGAGCCGAACAGGTATACTTCACACTCCAGCATCTTTGCAAGCTGCTTTGCAGCAACATAAAGATTGGATACGTTCAGCAGGATTTTCTCCTGCTTGATTACCGGATTATCCCCAGTAACATAATACAAAATATTTCTGCCTATGGCTTCAGTTTTTACAAATTCCAGCTTTTCGAGCCCCTGCAGCCATTTACTCACAGTAAGCTTTGAAAGCCCAGTGGCTTTTCTTATGTCTGCCTGGGTAAATTTGTAGTCTGGCTGGTTCGCAAATAACATCAAAAGTCTGGTAAGATTCTTGTTAAACAGGATTTCTTCTTGTTTTTTCACCATAGCATAACTAACTATACCAAGTAGTATACATATTTAAACCTTATGGTATACTTAATTATACCTTAGGCTTTGCCTTCAGCGCAGGTTCAGGGAGCATAGCCCTTGCCCATGCATACACGAACTCATCCAGCCCGTCAGTCTTCAAGCCCAGGAAGAACTTCGGCTTCTCCAAGCCCCAATAACTCATGAAAGGTATCTGCAGTGTCCGTTTTTTGATGACAGCAGCAATGCTGACGGCAGAGTCAACAAACTCGTTGATGTCTGTCTTGTTGTACTTCTGTTTCAGCATGGCAGAGACCTCCTCAGGAAGGTTTGCAAGAATCTTCTTGCTCTCCTTTGAAACATCAACATTCTCCAGCACCTTCAGGAACTTATCACGATCCCTTGCAGTGAGGGCCAGCCTTGCAAATCCCTT
>CAIPHS010000005.1 GCA_903864915.1 uncultured Candidatus Woesearchaeota archaeon | reverse complement strand
TTCAAAGGCACTATTCCGCATCTTTTGCAGTAAACTATTGGGATTGGTGTGCCCCAATATCGTTGTCTCGAAATAAGCCAGTCTCTTAGCTTGTATTGTGTTGTTTTTCTGCCCAATCTATTCTTTTCTATGAAATCTGAAATTTCTCGTATAGCGTCAATGCTGTATAATTTGTCAAATTGTTTTGAATTCACAAGGAAGCCTTTTTCCGTGAATGCACCTTTCATTTTCTTAGCGTCAAGTTTTTGGCTTTTTGGTTCTATGACTACTTTTATTGGAATTTTGTACTTCTTTGCGAACTCGAAATCCCTCTGGTCGTGAGCAGGCACAGCCATGACTGCACCAGTTCCGTATTCAGCAACAACAAAATTAGCGGCGTAAACAGGAACTTCTTCCTTCGTCAGCGGATTTATCACGTAGCTGCCTGTAAAAAATCCATCCTTGTCTTTTTCTTCCTCGCTTTGAACTTTCTTTGCAAGCGCTTCAATTTCTTTTTTGTTTTTGGTTGCAAGAATGTCAATGTGTTTGTGCTTTGGAGAGATAGTTACAAAAGTTACGCCATAAATGGTATCTGGCCTGGTTGTAAATACTTGTAATTTTTCTTTTGAACCTTTGATTTGGAAATCTATCAGAATACCTGCGCTTTCTCCAATCCAGTTTTTCTGCAGTGTCTTCAGCCTGTCGCTCCATTTTAGTTTGTCCAAATCAGCTAGTAGTTCATCAGTGTACGCTGTAGTTTTCATGAACCACTGCTCAAGTTCTCGTTGGATGACTTCAGCATGGCAACGCCAGCATTTTCCAGATTCAACTTCCTCGTTTGCAAGAACCGTAGTGCACTTTGGGCACCAGTTTACCGGCGCCTTTCTCCTGTAAACAAGGCCTTTTTCGTAGAATTTCAGGAAGAAATACTGATTCCATCGATAATATTCAGGTTCATGAGTTGCAATCCTTCTGCTCCAGTCATAGCTGTTGCCTAGCTTTTTCAGGTATTCAGTTATTTTGGCTATCGCAGTTTCTGTGTAAATTTTTGGGTTGATATGTTGCTTTTTGGCAGCATTTTCAGCAGGCAATCCGAATGAGTCATAGCCCATTGGATAGAGAACATTAAATCCTTGCATTCGCTTGAAACGAGCAAAGACATCGCCTATGGTATAATTGCGGACGTGGCCCATGTGCAGATAGCTTGCGCTTGGGTAGGGAAACATTTCAAGGCAATAGAATTTCTTTTTCTTCGAATCTTCCTTTACTTCGAAAACCTTAGCCTTTTCCCAGGCCTTTTGCCATTTAGCCTCAATGTGAGCAAAATCAAGTGCCATGTTTCTGCTTAAACACCCTACAGCTATATTTATATATATTATTATAGCACAACTAAGTTATGCCCCTGTAGCTCAGCCTGGATAGAGCACTAACCTTCTAAGTTAGGGGTCGAGGGTTCGAATCCCTTCGGGGGCGTATTCAAAGCCGATAGAAACATTAGTCAATACTCCCTCGGCGCTAACCTTTTAGTCCTATTTGTTTGAATCAAGGTATGGGATTCTGCGAAAAATGCGGTATGCTGGTGCTAAGCCTAGAGTGCGAAGGTTGCAAGCGTGCTGCAGAGCCGTCTCTCGAGAAGCGAATACAAGAAACTTTTGAAAAAGACAAGCATACAAAAAGTATTTTGCAAAATGCCAAAATTGCCACAGATAAAGTCCCAATACTTTACCAAAACGCAGTCAAAGATCCGGATTACATCCAAGGAATGCTGTTCTATAAAGGGCTTAACGCTGAAAAATCAGTAATTGCGCACCCTTACGCACTGGCATTCTTGATGTTTGATAAGAACTTGGGCATTGACATACCTGCAGACCGGATGTTAACTGCAAACCACGATGGTGATTTAGAATCGTATCAGGTTATACTTTGCGGCAATAACCACCTAAAAGTCAAGGCTGCAAGACAAGTCGCTATCAATAATTCTAAAGCTATAGCGACATTCCTTAAAACTAATCCATTTGCAAGATATGTGCTGGTGCCCGCCGATTTCAACCTTTAAACGATATTCTAAAGTGAACAAATATATTTAAACCAATCAGTAGTTACACCATTTAAGAGGTGCACCTATAATGAAAATAATGAAAAAGTTATTGCCGATACTGGCATTGTTGTTATTAATACCTGGAGCGCTGGCATTCGAACTCAGCGTAAATGCTGTCAGTTTTAATGAAGACTCCGCTAAAACCGTTGATTTGGTCTCTACAGGCCAGCTAACGCTTTCCACAGGCGAAAGTATAGCATCCTATAATATTACTGGAAATACAAATGTCTACGTTACTGTTGCAAACAACGTGTTGTCTTTCAGCGCGAAAGCAAACTGGAATGGCGCAGAAACAATTACTGTAAATGCGACAAACAACTCAGGCGTAAGCAAGATTAGCACATTCAAAGCCACAGTAGTGCCTGTGAACGATGCCCCAACTTTGAGTTTGCCTTCAGAAATTGAAGTGAATGCAGGCTCAGCGTTTACATATGACTTGACAAAAGTTGCATCCGATGTTGATGGTAACATTGCAACCTATTCTGCAGATGCAGCCAGCTGGAGTGCATTCTCTATAAATTCAAACACTGGCTTGATTACAATTAATGCACAAGATACAGACATAAACACCATACGCGCAGTTACAATAACTGTTACGGATTCTGGCGGATTGACTGTCACCGGAACAACATATTTCATCGTTGCAAGGGCATCGAATGACGGCAAGCTTGCCATAACCGATGTTACAGTTGACGATGTAACAGACGATGATTCGCAATTAGTGCCTGGCGATTTCCTTGACACTGCATTCACCGTTGAAAATAAAATCTCAACTAATATGAAGAGCATCCATGTGAGAGCATGGCTGCAGAATACAGCAGGCACGAGGTTGACTGACAAGGTTTCATTGGATTCATTCAGCCTTGATGGACAGGACAGCAATGATTTCACCATAAAATTACAAGTCCCTCCGAAAACTAAGGCTGGCAAAGCCTATTTGATGCTGGAAGCAGTCGGAAAGGATGCGAACGACACAGAAAAGTCTGACCTCTACACTTATTCAGTGGATGTTGAACGTAACGACTACGACACATACATAGACGGCGTTGCAATGAATCCCGCAACAGTAGTTTGTGGGAATTCCGTTGATGTTGTAACACACTTTTGGAACACCGGCTCAAATCAAGACACAGTTGAGATTATAGTTAGGGATAGCGACCTAAGCATATCGCAAAGTTCAGGTTCGTTCGACCTTAACTACCAGGGTTCAGGAGCAGAAGCTACAAAGACCATGACAGTCCTGATACCTGCTGATGCAAAGGCTGGCAACCATTCTTTGGAAGTCACTGTCAAGTACAACGATGGAAACGATGCCAAGACAGCATCCGCAGAGCTTGAAGTGCTGTGCACAGGAACAGGCACAACCACTACAACAGAAACTCCAACAACTGGCGGAACAGGCATACTGACCCTTTCAACAAATTCTGTTGAAGGAACACAAGGTCAGCAGTTGAAAGTTTCAGCTGCAATAAAGAATACAGGCAGCACAACTGCAACTTACACCTTGGAACTGGTTGGAACTTCTGACTGGGCAAGCGGTTATGTCGAGCCAGCTACAGTTACATTAGCCTCAGGGGCAGTAACTGATGTTTTGGTTTACATAACACCTAAAACAACTGCCACTGGTGACCAAACTGCAGTCCTGAATGTGAAGTCAGGAAATCTGGTTGTAAGCTCAAGCACAATAAATGTAAAGATGGGCGCAAAACCAAGTGTACTGATAAACCCATTGGCCGGACTGAAGACTGACGAGCAGAGATTGCTGTTCATCGTGCTGATTGGAGTATTGGCAGCATTCGCCCTGATTGTCATCGGCAAGAGAGTTGCCGGAAGAAGTGACGTTAAAGTCTACGGCAATAAAGGCAAACGAAACAGCGAAGAAGACTAAATCTTCTTCTTTTTATTTTTTAATTTTCAGTTTTTTGTGCGCTTCTTTTAAAAAACTATCATACTTTAGTAGCTTACAATATGGTTGTCCAAAAAAAGAAAAAACCTGTTACGGGACAGAGTTCTGGCAAACTAACTTTCCGTGCAGAGAAAACAGTTGAGGTAATGGATAAGAAGCCAGTTTTTGAAGTCTTCCGCAAATCCGGCGATGGGCTGGAAACGTCTGTTTGCAAGATTTATCCAGACAGCTTGACAAACCCAACTAGATTTTATAATACTAATGCAGGGCTTGTTTATGACTCTAATTCAGATCTTATACGTGAAGTGCCAGGCATGGCTGTGGCTGCTGTAAAGCAAAGGATTGCCGAATTATATGGGTCATCGCCGCAAGCTCCTCCTCAACCACCAAAACCTGCAGAAGCACCAAAGCCAGCTACAGCACAAGCAAAGCCATATGTGCCTCCGCAGTACCAGAAGCCAGTTGCAAAACCTGTTGGCCCACCTGCAAAACCAGTATCTCCTTCTGTGAATTATCAGGCGGAGTGTGAGAGTTTGGAAGCAGAGCTCGAAGAGAAAGCAGAAGAAATTGCAGACTTGAAAAGCAAACTGGAAGCAGATGAAAAAACTGGAGCAGGCATTTCACAGGCAGATTTGGATGCACGCCTGGACGAGCAGAAAGAAAGCTTATCGGGAAATTACGATAGACGTATCACAACCATACATCTCAAGCACGTCGTTATAGCTAGTGGTAAGGCTATACGAGAGCACAATAACAAAGTTGAAATTATGGTATACTCTAAAGCGAAAGACAAGAAGCTTTGGGTACACCAAAGGAAAGATGGCCGTTTTGCATATTTTAATGATGAAGGCAAAGACGTAATTTACACGCCAGAGAAGATGCCTGCTAAAGATATTAAAGATTATCTCGTAGCTGCCGAACAAGTAATTGGTTCGCAGAAAAAAATCAAGTCTCTCGAGAAAAAACTTGCAAAAGGAAATGTCGAAGATTTGGAAGAAAAGCTGAAACTGTCAGAGACGCATTGTAATGATTTAATTGAAGAGAAGCGCAATGAACCTAGCAGGCATGCCAGAAGATGGCTGGCTGCTGCAGCAAGCAGCGCTCCAGTCTCTATGGTTATTGGCTATCTCGTTGAAAAAGCTCATTTGATAGAGAATGTGATTAACAATTACTTGCCAAGTGCGAGCTGGCTGGCAGATTATGCAGACAAGCTGCACCAGATAGATAATTCAAATGCTGTTGGCGGCCTGATAGGCGGCCTGATAGGCATGTACGCAGCCTACAAGATTTGGATGGCTGGGGAAAAGGCAGTTGAGACGAAGGCAGAGCAGGAGAGCGCAATTTATGCAGACTACGAGGCTTGGATGGCCAGAAAGCCAGCACCTTCGCCTAAAGCCAAGCCAGAAGAAATTCCAGTAGTACGAATGGATTCACCAGCACCACACAAGCCAGCAACTAAAGTTTACAAGAGTAGAGATTCGAAAGTCATAGATGAGGAGTTTGAGTAATGCCACACCAACTGATACCCTCCGTTCCATTGCAGCGCAAGAAACTCGATGAGGAAGAAAAACCAAAAGATGTGCTGACAGAAATATTAGAGGATGATGGCAGGGCTAAAACGACGTCTGTGGCAATTGCCAGCGCAGAAGGCCAAGGTCATAGCGAGACACCTCAAGTTGACGAAAAACCTGGCACAACTCTTAATAAACTATCACCACTATATGGTAATCAAATTAAAGGTGAGATGGATAAACAAAACGGTGCAAAAGGTGTCATACGCACACCTACTATTCCTATTTTTGGATGTGGTGGAAGCGGCGCTAAAATAATTGTAAATGATGTTTTGAAAGAATTTGTTGGCCCAGTAGTTACGCGAACAGTTGATGTTAATAATATTGCAGACTTGGATGTAAGAGGAGCTATTGTAGGAAAAAACAGAGACCAAATACGCCGGGAAATCATGACTGGTGATGCAAATAAAGAATATGTTGATGTTTCTTTGAACTTCCAGGGCTTGGATGTCAAGCCATATACGATTGACTGGTCAGGCGATTTAAGGTTAACAAACAGAGCACCAAATGCCTGCGTTACTTTGTCAGGAACGACAGTGCCACACCCATCTTTTGGAACAACCCTTGATGACAAATTTCCATGCTGGTCTTGCATAACTTATAGCGATACTGATGAAAGCTTAACTGGCAAGGGCGAGGAATTGCACACTGGAAATAGCCTTGCAGTAGGCCATGCATTCATGAGGGGCATGCAGGTAAGAAAAGAAGACATTGCAGCCATAGCATATTCATTGCCAGAATTCATGAAGTTCGCACTTAGCAATCAGAAGGATCCTAAGAGTCCTGAATATAAGCAAATTGACCTTGACTATGCCATAGCACATAAACAGATTGTCGACTTGAAAGGCGGATGGATATACATACCAGGCAAGATTGATGTTGATTTAGTAAATAGTGCAATCAAGATACCAATAAGATACAGGATGGTTGGTCGCGAAGTGGACAGCGAAAAATGCATCACTGACAATTACAATTTGGCAGATGCAGATATTCGACTTGTCATTTTGTTAAGTTCTATGAGCGGCGGAACAGGCGGTGCAATCACCGATGGTATTGCAGATTTGCTTTATGACATGAAGAAATATGGCTGGGAAAATATACCTATTAGGAGAGAACCTGCCTTTTTGACATGGGCTGGCAGAACATATCCGCAGTCGTTGGTCGGCTCAGATGCTCCAAATGCGGTAGTTAACCTGCTCGGTATTATGAACAAGAGCAGGAGAGTCGCAAAAGGCGTATCTGGTGAACAATTCATGCCAGCAATTAATACAGATATTGTAGTAAGCACAGCAGCAGTTTACGCTGCAGGCGAGGCAACTGTAAAAGCAACAGGCCAAGCCCCTAAAGTGAATAACGTTGCAGTCACAGACAAATCTCTTGTTGATATAATAATGAACTTTGCAAGTGCTTTGAACAAGCCATTGCAGGGTGCCAGAGGAACAAAGGATTCTGAAGTAAAGGAATTCATACGTTTTATGTCTGGCAGAACCATAGCAGGCTATTATGAGCATGCTAATGAGCTAAGGAGACCTAGTACGAGAGATGCGGTATTGGATGAACTTCGCGTATTAGCAAAGCCAGTTTCGCATGCAGTGTACAAGGAAGCGCACAAGATTGGCAAAGAAGGTGAACAGAAAGATGTCATTATACAAAGGGATGTATTCAACGGCTTGTTCACGAAACAATTTGAAGGCAAGGAATTCTTTGACAACAGAATGACACCTTCAGAGTACGTTGATACAGTAATTGCCGCTTTGAAGATGGGCAAGACGAAGGAAGAAATAAAGAAAGATATTCCTGACGCAAAAGTTCCTATTGAATACCTGACTCCAACACAAGTCATGTTTGCATTGACGTCAAGACAGCAGAAGCCAGACTCATATCAGTATGAAGCAAAGTATCTGGTTGACGAAGCAAGCGTAATCTGGCGTCATGCAACAGCTATAAGCTACACAGGAACAGGCAAGAACGAAGCCACATCTGTGTTGATAGGCGGGCCTTCAACAGTTACGACTGAAGATTTAATAGTTTTGTATGAAAATACAAAGACAGTTTACAATTCGTTTAACAAAGATACGTTCCGTAAAGTGTTTGCTAACGGCGACAAGAACTTGACATGGCAAATCCTTGATGAGGAAGAGTTGCCATACGTCGAGAACTCAGAGGCCCAGCTGGAAGTCATCGCAGCAACATCAGACGCTGTAAGAGGTAAAGGACTGTATGCTGGTGACAATGTTCTGAAGACGTTTGCTTACATGTATAATGCAATTTATGATAGAGAGTCATTGAGGACGCCAGAAGGCAACTTCTATGATTTCGGAAAGCCAAAACCAATCGTATTTGCACCAGTAACTGCAGCCACACCTGTACCTATACGGGTAGCTGAACCTCCTAAGAAGGAATCATACTGGGCAAAGGGACTGTCAAAGTTCAAGGACTTGGCCAACAAAGCAGCGGCTAAAGTCAAAGGCACAAGAGGTAAATAAAAATGGCAGATGAAGATAAAAAATCAAAAGAAGAAGAGACGTTTGCTGGATTAGGCGGAGAGCCTAGTGAAGACGAACAGCCAACTCCAACAGAAACTGACGATGCAGATGAAGATGAATTACCTGAACTTAGCGACCTAGTCGAATATGAATTACGGGTTACTGGAAAAGATGGAACAGTCAAACCCACCAAAGTTTATGCAGACCCTGTTACTAATAAAATTGTAGCTTATGCCGCAAGGTTTCCTTCTAAAGATCCAAAAGCACCTTCAACAGATGGTGTAATGTATATGCGAAAAAAGGGGCCCTGGGTAGTTAAAAGCGACCAAGAAGGTCCCTATAAGAATGAAAAGCAAGCTGTCGAAAGGGCAAATCTTTACCAAACAAGCTTAAACCAATTGCTTGCGGAAAGGGAAGCTGCAAAAAAATCAGCCGAACCAAAGCCAGTTCCTCCTACCGAAACTCCAAAAGAGGAAGATGCTGAAGATCTGCAGATGGAAGACAATCTTGAAACCAAAGTGGAAACTGCTGCTCCAGCACCTGCCAAGGATATGGAATATAAATTCGTGGATGGTTTCTGGTCAGCATATGTGGCTGTTTACGATGGCGGAAAGAAAATAGGCGAATACTCTGCTTTCGGCGGAAAAGTCACGGGACCAAATGCTGAAAAGCTGGCTAAGCCAGTTTTAGAACGCATAAAGGAAGAATACTTTAAGGGCATGAAGGGCAAGTAAGCCCTTTTCTTTTTATTTATTATTTTAAACTAACTTAACAAAGCCACCATAACCTTTATATACCATATTGTATATATTACTAGCATATAGTGGTGAAAATGGTCGTAAGCTCAAAACCAGGCAAAATCGCAGTCAATACTATTGCCGAGAAAAAAATATCTGATGGTGTTAATAATCTAATTAAGTACTTAGAAAATGTAAAACTTTACGAAGATCAGTACTGGGAACCTACAAATCCGAGGGCGTTAAATCGCGCAGATTTTCACGTAAGCCCTGAAGGTGTGGCTGTAAAGTGGCCCGGACAGCTGAACTATTCTGTTGAAACGCCTGATGAAAATATTGCCATAATCAAGGTCAAAGGCTTTGAATATGCACCTTCAACAGTCAATGCTTCAGATATTTTTTACACCATCGATACATCAGATGTGAATTATGTTTTAGATAAATTGCAGTCTGGCGTGCTGCAGGAATTCTTATGGGAACAGGCACAGGATGCATGGATATCCGGAAAGGAAGCAGTCAGAAAATTTGGCATAAATTTACCAGTCTCCGCATATGATTGTGAATTTTATCCAGACCAAAATAGCAAATGTATACAAAAGAAATTGTTTGGAAAGCACCCAGAGTTTGCAGACACTTGTGACCCTTTCGCGTGCAGGCACACAAAAATTGATTACGATGCTGCTGGAAAAGAATTAGAGTCAATCAAATTAAAGCACGTCGTGCCTTTGTATCTGAAAAGATGTGATACCATTAACCAGATAGAAAATACAGCAATACCAAACGGCGGCGCTCAAAATGAGACACTAGCGCACACGGTTGCAAGGCAGAAGCAGCTTGAAGACATATTGAGCTTTGCAATTCCCGAAAACGTAAATGAGATGGTTGAATTGTTCTGCGTATATGCGGGCGAAGACCGTGTTGAAGAAAAGGATGCGAGAAATATTCTGCAATGGTATTATGATACTATCGGCGAGAGTGTTACGCCAAACACCAAAGAAAAGAAAATGGTGCTCATCCCAACACTCCTGAAAAATATGGGTGCGTTGAGATTGAGAACGTTGCACAATACTATTGACAGGTTGAGTTGCCTTGATCCAAAGAATGAATATGCGCTGGCAGCACATGCTGCACTGGAAGACTTGGAAAGTATTGCAAACGCAAAAGGCGCAGACACTAATTGCGACTTATATTTGGATAATGTACTCAACCAAACAAATGTTTCAATGCAGAACAATAACGAAAGCATTGCAAACGAAAAAGATGTGGATTTAGTCAACAATGATGATGCAAAAGATGCAGCCCGTGCGATATGGGCAAACACAATTTTGTACCTGCGGGATATTTACCACAAAAGGTCTGAAGTCGATCAAGCAAAATCACTTTGGAATTCTTACGATCCAGAAAGCGATAGTGGCATAGTTAAATTCTTCCAGGCAAAGGCAGAATCAGGGGAAGGCAACGAAACCCTTCATTACAAGCATAGTGCTAAAAATGCAAAGAGACTGCAAGAAACGCATAACGATTTTCCATATAGCGAGCTGTCAACAGCCCTTACCTTCAGGAAGGTGTCAGAAACAAGCCCTAAGGCTGCGGCAAAATTTGCCAGACTTTACGAAAGGGCCAAAGAAAAGTTCATGGATAAGTATCCAGGGGACAAGCCAGATATCTTTGCCATATCAACATCAAAAGACTATACTAATATTATAGTAGGGGATGGCAGGAATTACGTTAGCTTGCCAGTAAAGGACGTCAAGACTGCAAAAGCAATAGCAGACATATTGCCCTACTATTCGGGCGCCAAGCACGTCGAGGGTGCGCCAGATTTAGGCCAATACTTTAGTAATTGAGAAGTAGCAACAAATCGAAAGGTTTAAATAGGCATTAGCTACTATAAAGTAAAAAATGATGCTAAGCATCTCATGAGGTAAACAAAATGGTTCAAATAAAAGAGAAGATAAAACGCAAATTGGGATTCAATACAGATGGTTCTATAACACCCGGAAGTTGGGCAAACAAGCGAGGTTGGAGTTCAACAATGTCTGCCCCTCCCGCACCAGCTCCAGGAGCACCAGCTCCAGCTCCGATAATTACAGTCACTCAAGCACCTGGAAGTTTTGCAAACTGGTATGATAATTCTCACAAATTGCAAGATTTAACAGATGGTTATAATAATTGGTTCTTAGCACACCCTAAAACAACAAAGGCTGCAAGAGCAGGTAGCGCAGTTCTTGGTGGTGGAGCCACATTCACGTATGTTGTTTCAACAGTTCCAGGACCACAAGGCGTTTTGCTTGGAGCTGCGGCTGGATTAGGTGTAGCTATAGTAAGCGCTGCAAGACCAGCTGTTGGTCCAGTTGCAGGTTTTCTAGCAGCTTATGGATTAACTCACCCAGTAAAAAAGACAACTATTTCGGTGACCCACGATCATCCAGCAGATTTGGAAGCTCACCTTGGTCAAACTTACCATGTAGATGATACTGCAACTGCAAAGGATTTGACAGACTACCTTGGCTTAAACATAAACTGGTCAAACGTTGTAGGTTCTAATGTAAATTATATACTTGCTAAAGACGGAACAGGCAATGTAAATATAACCCTGGACATGAAAGATGGCGGAGTCGTGAAATACTATGACGGAAATGTCAAGACTCTTTCACCTGAAAAGGCAAGGAACGCATTTGCGCTTTCACAAGGCCACCACAACTCTGATGGCAACAACGCCGGAGACGTTAACGTTTACACAACTCCTGTCTTTGACGGCAAGGAATTGAGTTGGTTAAGGCCAATTGCGAAAGAAGATGTCGCACAAGTCTCAAAATACACAGGCGTAACCGATGCAAAAGCCATAGAAGTTAAGGTAAGCAAGGGAACTGTTTCCTACACAGTTTACGGCAGTGATGGAAAAGCAATTTCTGTTGACAAGGAAAAAGTCGAAAAGGCTTTCAATTACGTCGAAGATGGCGACTTAGCTGTTGATCACTTCGGCAAGGTCGTAGACACGCTCGACCAGATAGCACATCCAATTTGGAATGCTGCACAATCGGCACAGAGGGATGATTGGAACACAACTTACACTCTGGGCAAGATTGCAGGTGAACACAACCTGAACATAGGCTCAGACTGGGACAACTTGACAACCAAGGACGGCTTAATTAGCTACGTCCAAACTTGGGCAAGCGGTCACAACACGCAAGTCAATATAACATACTTGCATGGCCTGAACAACACACAATTGCTGGCAGAGTTAGCCGCAATGGCTGACACTGATGGCCTGTCTGTGACATTCAATGGCTTGAGAGACTATGTCCTTACAAAATTACCAAACATGGACAAGACAAACCTGTCATTGATAAAGAACATGACAGAAAGCGATGCAAACAGGACTAAGATACTAAACATATTATATGACAAGACACTGGGCAAGGGCAGCGATGCTGGCTTCCAGGATGCAGTCAATGATGCAATAGCAATTGCAGTCAGGGACGGCGTTGACGTAAAGGACCATGCCACACTTGACCAGATATTGAAGGGCATTTATGACAAGGGTGAGGATGCTGGTTATACACACGGACTGCAGGAAACAAGACTGTACCAGTGGATGGGTAACATAACATCTGACCTGTTCAACGTAAGCCATGCAAACTACCTGGCTGGCGATGCTGCAAACGGCACACTAAACCAGTGGGAAGTCAATGCAGGCATACACCCTGATATGTACTCATTCTTTGCAATTGATAGCGGTACGAATGTAACAAAGATGATGAACTTTTACGGAAATGAGAGCATCTCAAATGCGACAAAGAACTGGACAAGGGAATACCTTGACAACGGCGCAACTGTAAAGTTCTACAACCTTGTAAACGCTAAAGACGACAAGGATGGAAAAGAAGGTACATTAATAGCTGCTTTCAAGAACGGCAAATATGTTGAAGGCCGTATAACCACAGACGCAGAGTACAAGACTGCTGCGGCTAATATAAAGGAGTGAAAAGGAAAATGAAAAATATAAACGGATTGTTTATTGCACTGTTGTTCCTGCTTTCAATAGTAGGTTCAGCAGTTGGAGCTGCAGCTGTACCTATACACGCATTGGAATTGAAGCCTTATAGCGCATCAACACCTGCTCCTGACAAAATAACCATAACTGGAACCGAAAACCATGCCTGGACAAACCCAGGCAGCCTGACAGACATGACATTCTACCTGCCACACGGCAAGTACGACATCACAATAGAAAAGACAGGCTACAATGCATGGTCAATGAAGGGCGTCTCAGTAAATGACGACTTCGGTCCTATAAGAGTATTATCATACGACTTGACCCCTATACCAGCTTCTAACGATAATGGAAGCACAAACAACGGTAGCGGATCAAGTGGAACTTCAACAGGCACAAGTACTGATTTGTATGTTGGAAACTTAGACTTCAAGGACACAGTATACCCTGGCGACACAGTAACATTCAAGCTTGAAGTTGACGCAAAGGAAGCAAACAACTACACAGCAAAACATGTTGAAGCAAAATTAACAGTTCAGAACTTGAATAGCGGCGAAGATGTTACCTCTACAATAAGTATAGGCAGCTTAAGCGCTGGCGGTTCACAAGATGAAACATTCGCAATCGAAATACCTGCACAGGTAGACGCAGACACTTACAAAGTGACTGTAGACCTGAAGTGGGAAGATGCATCCGGCAAACAGCAAATTGCAAAATATCCGGCAACAGGCAACACTGTTGAACTGGAAGTTGCAAAGCTGAAGCACCAGGTATTGATAACAGGCACACAGGAAGACTTGACCAGCTACAAGGCTGGCGACACTGTGCAGATAGCTGTTTCAATGGTAAACACAGGCTCAAACGACGAGACTGTTAAGGTGACTCTGGTAAGCGATGTCGGCGTGCAGACTACAAGCGCTACGTTCACATTAAACCAAGGCGACACATCAACCCAGTACCTGAACTTTGTTGTCCCTGAAAACACAAAGTCGGGCAAGTACTATACTATAGTATCAGTTGTATATGGAAGTGTCTCTACAATACAGAGGTTCATATTGGCAATAGACGGCGTAACTGTCGTACAGCCACAGTCAACAGTGACTGTTGTGCAACCTGCTGAACAGACAAGCACACCTTTACCAACTACTGAGATAGCACTGGGCGCAATTGTCTTGATACTTGCTGGAATAATTGCTTGGGTTGGCAAGGACGCCATGTCAAAAGGCGCAGCCAAGCCTTTAATTATTAAGGCGAGGGGAAAGTAAAAAAAATGATAGCCACTAAAATATTTACAGCGTTGGCAATTCTGTTGTTAATTGCCCCTATAGCCGCTTTTGCAGCAACAGACAGCAAAGCCTCAGAATTTGCAATCAATCATATAGATTATGAAGATAACGTAGCTCCGGGTACAAGCATACCTGTTGAGATGACTCTTGCAAACTCAGACCCAACCTTGAACATAGAGAACATCGAAGTCAAGGCTTGGCTTGAGAACAAGTTCGGCGAGAGAGTTTCAGACAAAGCTATTGCATCTGGTCTGGTAGTTCAGCAGAACTCAGACAGAGACTTGGCACTAACATTGAATGTGCCTGCCGATGTTGAAGCCGGCGATTACACAATAGTAATCCAGGCAAGCGGCAGATTCGAAGCACCATTCGCAGTTGCCGGTGAAAAGGTAACTGTTGAAGCAAGGAAAACACTTCAAGTTGAAGGTCAGGATGACTCTGTTTACGTAACTGATGTAAGGTTGTCAAAGACACAGTACAAAGCTGGCGACACAGTTGATGTAGCAGTTACTGTAAGGAACAACGGCAAGGACGACTTGTCAAATGTTGCTATTGCAGTAGCAGTCCCAGAATTCGACGTCTTGAAGTCAGTCAAGCTGTTCGGCGACCTGTACTCAGGAACTGAGCAGACTGTATACTTCACGTTTAACCTGCCAAAAGATGCATCAGGCATCTACACTTTGACAGCAACAGCTTCAAACAACCTGGCTAAGAACACAGCAAGTGCAAACCTGATTGTTGAAGTGCCTGCAAAAGTGGACGCAACAAAGACCCCAACTTCAACCATAACAAAAGGCTTGAAGTTCGCACAGACAGATTCTGTGCAGTTGAACATTATAAACAAGGGAACAGAAACCAAGACATACGCAGTTGCAGTTGTAGCAGACAACATAAAGACAACTGTAACCCCAGCCACGTTTAGCCTGGCTCCAGCGCAATCAAGGACAGTTTCAATCGAAATGACTCCTGAAGCAACTGGCGCACAGACAGCAACCATAACTGTTACAGAGGGCGGAAACGCAATCTCACAGATGACAGTTAATGCAGATGTGACTCAGGGATTGTCAGGATTCGCTGGCTTGTTTGTCGGTCTGGCCATAATTGGTGCAGCCATAGTAGCATTCATGCAGTACAACAAGAACAACAACGGCAAGACAGCAAAGACCTTGTACTACTAGATTTCCCTTTTTTATTCTCTTTAATTTTTATTTGCTTTATTTAGTATTACAATACTAATTTTTAATATATCATTTCTCTTTCCTGCTTAGAGGAAACATGGCATTAAACTGGAAAGCAATAGTAATTGCAATTGTAATGGCCATAGTAGGAATGTTTATACCCTTCCTATTGCCAGGCTTTATAGCTGCAGTGCTTGCACGAACAAAGAACTACAAAGACGGCGCTATTATAGGTGGAATCACTGGCGCGATAGCTGGCCTAATAGTCGGAATCGTAGCCTTAATGGGATCCACTTTGTTCGGCTCAATCTTTGGAAGCTTGGGAACAATGTTCGGCGGCGTGATAGGCATGATTGCAGTTGTAGTCGCGTTAATACTAGGATTCATACTTGGCGCGATTGGTGGCCTGATAGGCGTTGCGATATCAAGCAAGAAGTAAATTGTTTCTTTTTCTTTTGTTTTATCTATCTCTGCGTAACAGCACTAGCTTTTATTGTTCTTTTTGGACTTATAGCTAGCATGGCAAAAAAAATATGTTGTGAAGTGGACCTAAAAGCGACAATAATCGGTGCGATAGCAGCTATTATCGTAGGAGCGGTTGTTGTAGGATTCATACCCCAAATGTATTTACTGGCGGTAGCATTTATCATCGGCGGAGCCGTAGCTGCTTACGTCGCCAAGGACAAGAAGTATGAAGAAGGCGCAAAGACAGGAGCAGCGGCAGGCGTAGTTGCAGCCTTAATAGTATTGCTGATCAAAACACTAAACCTTGCCGGTACAGAACGACTCCAAGTTTTGTGCACCAGTTGCATGTTCTCGGGAGGCTTAGTAGCCAGCCTGATATATGCGGTCGTAATAGGGGCTGTATTGGGTGCAATAGGCGGCGCAGTAGGTTCAATGATAAAGAAGTAAAAAGCCTTTTTCTTTTTCTTTTCATTCGTTTCTTATAATATATACACTCCAGTAGAGAAATGCTTATATTGAGTTGCTAAGTCAGAGTGATAACAATCGAGTGTTATAACTCGGAGGTGCATGCAACATGAAAAAACTGTTACTGGCAGTACTATCACTGCTTTTTGTTTTAGCTCCAGTCTGTGCGCTGGAATTTAGCTCCAATTCGATGGCTCTTTGTGCCACCGACACAGCAGTCTTTGTGGCTTCTGTGACCAATGACGGGAACTTCCAGGATTCTTATACCGTTTCTCTTAGCGGAGATGCGGCCAAATGGGCAGTTGCGGCACCAGCAGGCTTTTCCCTTAATCAGGGAGAATCCGAACAGATTTACGTTTATGTTACGCCGAGCATAGTTGCCCTGGCAGGAAACTACAGCATCAAGGCCACAGTTTCAAGCGTCGGTAAAACAGAGGAACAAACGCTTAACTTGAAGGTCCTTGGCTGCCATTCCGCAGAACTTGTTGTAGACAGCGCATCACAGGACATCTGTGCGGCAACAAGAGCAGATTACTCGTTACATTTGAAGAACACAGGCAAATACACCGAGAACTTTGCCCTGTCAATCAATGGAGTACCTGGAAAATTCAGCATCCTTTCTGAAGATTTAGTCACGCTCACAGCAGGGCAGACCAAAGACATTAGTGTATACAGCACGCCGCCTGCTGACCAAACCGGAGACTTTGCACTGACAGTGACTGCAGCTTCGCAAAACTCCAAAGCGATAGCGTCGCAGCAACTACAGCTGAAAAGCAAGCAATGCTATGACTTCAACGCAAAGCCAGACGTTAATTACCTGAGTTTCTGCGAGGCATCAGAAGCCAAGATACCAATAGCAATAGAGAACGCAGGTTCAGTCAATAATGTTTACGCGCTTTCTGTTGATGGGCCTGCATGGGCCACCGTTGAAAATACAAAAGTTGAAGTCCCTGCAGACCAGGCACGTTTCACAAACTTAGTGTTATTCCCTGGCTATGGCATAGCAGGTGACTTTAGCGTAAAGGTCACGATTGCGCCAGACAAGGGAACAAAGACAGAACAGACAGTGATCGCAAATGTGAAGACTTGCAATTCCGCGGACGTCAAGATATCAGAAGCTAGTGATGTGATATGCCCTAACACTGAGAAGGCATATGCGGTTTCATTAGTCAATACCGGGCAATTTGACGCGCGATACTCAATACTCGTACAAGGCGCAGATTTCGCCTCTGCAGACAAGTCATTTGCAGACTTGAAGGCTGGCGAAGCTACATCTATTAATTTGATAGTGGCCCCGAAAGGGGGAGCAATAACTGGCAAGCAGACCATAACAGTAACAGCTGAAGCGCAGGATGCAAGCAAGGCATCAGCTTCTTCCGACTTGAATTTGGAAGTTGCATCACTGGAGAGCTGCTTCGGTGTTGTAACAACATCTGCATTGACCAGCATCGATGTTGCAGCTGGCGAGCCAGCACTAGTCCCTATTGTTGTAGAAAACAAGGGCGTGGAAAACTCCACTTATAATCTGGAAGTCAGCGGAACAGGCGCTGCATTTGTACAATTAAATCCAGCTTCCCTGACATTGGAAGGCAAGTCATCAAAGACGGTATATGCCTATGTTGCAGTGCCAGAAGGGACAGCCAAGGATTCATACAAAGTCACAGTTGCGGCCAGGTTGAAAGACCAGGCTACAACAATGTCAACAACAAGCTTTGACATAGTCTTGTCTCAAGAGACTAATGCGACTGAGAAGACAGTAACTTCTGCAGCACCTGTGTCTGAAAGATTTTCGGCAATAAAGGACAAGATAGTTGGCTGGTGGAACAGCTTTGTCGCAAAGGTAAAATCTCTTTTCGTCAAGCAAGTTCCTGCTGAAAATGCCACAACGACTGAAGGACAGCCAGTTGTAAATGAAAGCGGGATAAATGTTTCAGAACCAGTTATAGAGGGTGAAGAAAATATTACACCTGCAGAAAATATAACCGAAATAACTGAGAATGAAACTGCGCCAACTGAGAATATCACAATAACAAACGAAACTATTCCGGAAAACGTTACAATAACAAACGAGACAGCACCTGTTGAAAATATTACAGTAACTAATGAAACTAACGAAACGGCACCGATAGTGCAGGAAGAAAACCAGACAACAGCTGTCTCAAATGAAACCAATGAGACTGCACCTACAGAGAATGTCTCGGGCCTGTTGTCAGCAGCCTTACAGGCAAAGCTGGCAGAAGCTAAGAACGAGACTGTGCAGGCAGAGTCAGCAAAAGAGCGCTTCATGTCAAGCCTGGGCAGTTTGAGCGGTGCATTCAGCACAATTACAGCTTTCCTGACAGCGACAACTTACTTCATACCTAACTGGCTGTTCATAGTGCTTGTAATAGTGATAGTTGCATTTGCAAATTACTTGCTGAGAAGGAAGGACTTGGTCAACAAGTTCAACAAGTTCCTGGATGAAGATACTGAAGCTCCAAAAGACGAAAAGAAGAACGGAAACGGCAAGAAGCCAACAGCCCAGGACATTTTGGATGCTGAAGAGAAGAAGAAAAACAGCAAGAAGAAGTAATTGATTTTTTATTTTAAATTTTTATTTAATTTGCATTTAACTAAGATTTAAATACTAAGAACTTGCTTATATGGAGCACTGACTGGAATGATAAAAGATAAACTAATTCCAATAGTATTTGTATTGATTGTTGCTTTATTCTTAGTTAGCGGATGCACACTTCCATTTAGCAAATCTTCGGGTAATGTAACCACACCTACAAAGGAAAAAACGCAGGCAGCACCATCTACAGAAGAGCAGACGCCAGAGAACACCCCAGAAAATCTGACAGAACCTACTGCAGCTTCTGAGAACAAGACACAGCCAGAACAGCAAGCACCTTCCAGTTCTCTATTGGATTTAGACATTAGAATAAATCCCACATATGTTGTTGATGAAAAGGTGAACGGCGAATATTACATAAAGTACACTGGTTCACCGTTCAAAGGACTCGTAATGTATACCTATCCGAATCAAGGCGCGTACAGCCCGGGCGTCAGCTATGCACCGGATCTTCGTGCGGTACTTTCCGGAACCTTCAATGACATAGACTTTGACAATCCAGACAAGCGCGGTATGATGGACATGACGCTGCAGGTGCCAGGAGGCGACCATTTTACCAATCCAGGAACATATTCCTATTCGATGGCGGTCTATGACTGCTTTACTGTCGAGAGCGAACTGAACAAAGACTGCAATAAAGCAACATTGGATGAGCTTGAAGGAATCCAGCCGCTGAAACAGGTGTCCAAGACGGTGGTCGTGACCGGGGAAAGCGCACCTCGCGAATGTTCAGATGATTCCCAGTGCACAAAGACCTGCGATGGATGTATATTGGGGCATCAGTTATGCGAACAAACCAACAGTAAGTGCATGGACTGTATCAATAGATTCAACTGCAAAGACGGCTACAAATGCAACGATGGGTTCGACCTGGACTGCATCCCCGGCATTGATTGCACCCCTGAGCAGATGGCCACTATAAATAATCAATGCGTCCCGAAATAATTATGATGAAAAATAAGTTAAGTAATTGGGGCCCTTAGATTTTAATTTCCATAAAATCTTTTGCAGCTACAGTGTTCTTGAAAACTTTTCTGGCTTCCTGCAAAAGTTCTGTCGCATCCCTATATCTCTGGCTGAAGTGTGTTATTACCAGCTGCTTTACATTGGCTTTCTTTGCCAGCATAGCGGCATCTGTTGAAGTCATGTGGCCAAACTCTCTGGCCTCCACACTCAAATCCTTTGTGAATGTGGCTTCGCATATGAGGACATCAGCGTCTTTTGCAAATCCTACCAGGTTTTCTGAATAGCCCGCATCAACTATGTAAACAAATTTCTTGCCTTTCTGCATGTATGTTGCTTTGGATGCGGCAATTTTCTTGCCCTTCCACATTATGTCTTTGCCAGCCTGCAGATTTTTTATAATAGGATCATTCACAAGGCCAAATTTCTTTAGGCACGTGATGTCAATCCTTCTCCTTGGCTTCTCGACATAAGAAAATGCAATGCATGCAAGCGGATGCTTACACCTTATTGCCCAGATTTCATAATTTTCTTTCTCAAGAATCTTGAACGGCTTCTGGCCAGCCTTTATTTCATAGACATTAATTGGGTATTGAGTCCTGAACTCAAAAGCCTTCATCATATAGTTAAACCGCTGCCTGGTCTCTTCAGGCCCGCATATATCAACTGGCTTTTTCCTCTGATTCAACTGCATGCTCTGCAATAAACCGCCAAGACCAAGGACATGGTCGCCATGCCAGTGCGTTATGAATATCTTCGAAATCTTCATGGGGCTGAGCTTTGCAAATGTCATCTGCCTCTGGACAGACTCGCCACAATCGAACAGCAGCGCCTCCGTTCCTATATCTAGGAATGTCGCTGAATGCGCCCTTTCCCGTGTAGGAAATGCCGATGCAGTCCCCAAAATTACAGCTCTCATGCCTAAATTATATGTTAAGCCTCTAAAAAGGTTTTGAAGCTAAGCGCTGGCTTTAAACCCGCCAATTATCGTTAGTATGCCTGCAACGAGATATATGGCAAAATCAATAACTGGAGAATAAGAAGGTAATTGAAAGCTTATGGCGTTGAAATCTCCCAGCCAAGGTATTGACGTTACTATGATAATGACTAAGCCCATAATAGTACTTAGTATTTTAAGCGCGATATTCGCTTCTTTTAATCCTTCGGTAAATAACATTTCTCCAGCGACAATGGCTATAAACATTGCAACAAAG
Organism: uncultured Candidatus Woesearchaeota archaeon; assembly: GCA_903864915.1. GTDB lineage: Archaea > Nanobdellota > Nanobdellia > UBA10117 > UBA10117 > CAIPHS01. Next base: position 81,059 of record CAIPHS010000005.1, on the reverse strand, counting down.
CCTGTTAATGGGTATGAAAATATGTCAATTGCTATCCAATTCATCATAAATAAAACTGGCACAAGCCCCAGGATAAGAAGCATAATTCCCCACGTTATTCGCTGAGGTTTTTCAGGGATAATTTCAATCAAAACAAGTCCGATGACAGCAGCTAATGCTATAATATCGCCAGTCACAACCATGCGTACAGTAGATTTTTAAACCTCTAAAAGCTTTCTCTGTTTAAGGGACACGCTCAGTCTGTCAGCGAAGCTGTCAGGCGCGTAGTTCTAGCTGAAATATGGGAAAAAAGAAAGTACCTAAGGTATCTAAGACTGAAGAATCAGACATAGAAAAGATTGACTTAGAACGACATAGCCCCGAAGCTCCAGCTATGGATGAAGTCAAGCTTACAAGGGCTGTAAAAGGCCACCTGATTGGCAACAAAGTTGCCGTGACTGAGGACTTCCAATTGGCCCAGCAGTTCTTTGACAGAAGTTCTTTTGGCGAGATACATGGAATAAAAGAAAAAAGGCTGGAATTCGCCTTGGATGAGGCCCTTTATTTGATGGAGCGCGGAAAATTAAAAATCTTTGATGGCAAGAAGCAATTGAAATTCCCGCAGTTTGTCAATTTTGCAAGCAAGAAAGAAAAGAATTTTTGGATTCGCTATCAGGTTTATCGCGATATAAGGACAAGAGGTTACATAACAAAGACTGCATTGAAGTTTGGCGCTGATTACCGGGTTTACCCAAGAGGCGTAAAGCCAGGCCAGGCTCATGCAATGTGGGTGCTATTCGCAACATCAGAAGGCGATTCCTATACCTGGAGGCAGTTTGCAGCAATGAATCGGGTTGCACACAGCACAAGAAAGAATCTGATGGTGGGTATTGTGGATGCTGAAGGAGAAATAACTTATTATCAAATCAGCTGGAAGAAGCCCTAAATTTATATGTATGATATAATTTTTAGTTGAAAGATCAGCCAATAACTGCTATATTGACAAGCTTTAAAAAGCTACATCTTTATTTAAAAATTAAGATGGCAGAAGGAGTTCAAACCAAAGATGTTTATTTCGCACCTCAGGGACCAAAATATAAGGTGTTTAAAGGTCCGCGAAGAATCGATGTTGAGGTTGCCATAGATCAAGACGACAGGAAAAAAGCATCAGTTAAAAATTTGATGCAATTTAGGTTGTATGCTTTAAAATCAGGCTATACGCCGGCAATAGAGCTTGCTTGGAGCAATTGTTATGATGCAAGCACATGGATTGCTTGTTACAAAGGCCAAGTAAAGATTGGTGAAGGTTTTTCCATGCCTAAAAATCCAGAACTTAAGGACGGCGCATTAATTTTGACAGAAGAGCAATTTAATAATTTACAAGGCAAGATATTTGCCCGAGAATATTTGGAAAAAACAGGCATGTCCTCATTTGGTGGAAATAACTACCTGCCAAAAAACAAGGTTTTGAGACACCCTGTCTGGCGGGCACTTGCAGGCAATAAGAAATTATTGCAGCAACATGTTAATGCAGCATTCAAGAAACATAATTCCGAACCTGCAATGGGTATTTGTCTAGCAGACGAGTCAGATGTGCCAACACAGCAGGTTTTTACCTTCAGCATAGGCTACTTCTACCCAAGGTCATCCTTTCTCTTCAACAAGAATCTCGACTTTGATGCCTGTATGGTTGGGGTGCGCTCTGATTTGGAAAAAAAGCTTAAGAAATAAATTCTTTATTTTGTTTTATAGTCCCTAAGGTGTTCAATTACAAGAAAGCTATGTGGATGCCTTAGTTTTTTGTTCTAATTTACTTTTTATGCGTTTTACTTCTGAAGCATAGGCGCTGGCGTAATTCATGACCATTTCAAAATAAATGCCTCCAGATATTTTCTTGAACTCTTCAGCAAGTCTAAATTGATCTTTGTAAGCCTGCTCGTAAACCGGCAATAAAATTGCATAAAGCGTCTCTTTGTTTCCACCAGCATCAACAAATTCTTTCAGCAGGTAATGGTCAAGGATAAATGCAGTATGATTGCTCAGGTATTTGGCCACATTAAGGACACAGGCTCTTGCGCTCGCTAATTTAGCCGCATCGGGTTCGTCCTTTGAAGGGTGTTTCCAAGCCCTTAGAATAGCTTCTAGCATGCTTTTTAGGGACAGCAAAATCTTTTAAGTATTGTTTAGTTAACAGAGCCATGGCCGAAACCAAATATGACAAGATATTAGACCTTGCCACAAGAAAGGCAATATTCTTTCCCGCTTCCGAGATTTACAAAGGCCCTGCAGGCTTCTATGATTATGGCCCAATAGGCGCGGCTCTCAAGAGAAATGTAATCGAACTTTGGAGAAAGGAGTTTGTTGAAAAAGACGGGATGCTTGAAATCGATGGAAGCCCAATAATGCCTCCTAAAGTTTTCGAGGCATCAGGCCATCTTACAAGCTTCCAGGATCCTTTGACCGAATGCCACAAGTGCAAAGGCATATACCGAGCGGACAAATTGATTGAAGAAGTCACAAAGAAAATTGTCCCGGAGGCCATGAAGCCGGAAGAGTTTGACAAGCTAATCAAGGCAAACAAAATTCATTGCCCGAAATGCAAGGGTGAATTGATGCCTGTGAAGATGTTTAACCTGATGGTCAAGACTTTCTTTGGACCCAAGGATTCTGAATTAATGTACTTCAGGCCAGAGACCTGCCAGTCTATTTTTGTAGATTTCCAAAAAGTTTACAATTCGATGCGCGCAAAGCTTCCAATAGGGTTGGCGCAGGTCGGTTTGATTTGCAGGAACGAAATTTCGCCAAGACAGGGATTATTCCGGATGAGACAGTTCACACAAATGGAAGTTGAAGTTTTCTTCAACCCCAAGAATGAAGACGCGTTCGAAAAATATGACCAATACAAGAAGCATGAAGTAAGATTGGCTCTTCTAGGTAAGGAAGAAAAGATTATCACAATTTCCATAGAAGAAGCGCTGAAGAAAAAATACTTCAAGAGCAAAATCGAAGCATATTATCTTGCATTGCTGATGCAATTCTACGAATCATTGGGAATTAAAAAAGAAAATATGCGCTTGCGGGAAATTGGATCTGAGGAGAAACCATTCTACGCAAAATCTGCATGGGATTTTGAAGTTCTGACATCATTTGGCTGGACAGAGATTGTTGCAAATCACTACAGAACAGACCATGATCTGAAATCACACAGCAAAGGAAGCAGCCAGGACCTGTCAGTAATTGATGCGAATGAGAAAGTCTTGCCCTGGGTCTGGGAAGACTCATTTGGTGTCGATAGGACAGTATTTGCAATCCTGGATAACGCTTACACAGAAGAAATTGTTGACAAGGAAACAAGAATTGTGCTGAAATTAAGCCCAAAAATAGCACCAATTCAAGTTGCAATCTTCCCGTTGGTAAGCAAGGAAAAGATCCCCGAACTTGCGACAGAAGTCTATGATGAGTTGAAAAACTGCTACAAATGCTCCTATGACGAATCGGGCTCGATTGGAAAAAGATACAGAAGGATGGATGAAATCGGAACACCATTCTGCATAACAATAGACTTTGATTCCTTGAAGAAAAAAGACGTTACTGTGAGAAACAGGGACACTATGAAGCAGGAAAGGGTCAAAATCAAGGATTTGTGCGGCTACTTTTACAAGAAGTTTGCAAAGTAGAGGCAAAGCAGGCTGGTTTTACATATTTCCGCGAGTCAAAGCTTTTATAAATGATGCTTTAAAGTCGCACTTATGGCAGCAACAGGAAAAGAAATTGAGCACTCAGAAAACGTTCAGAAATTGATGCTTAACCAGAAAAATATCAGGAATATCGGAATAGTCGCGCACATCCACCACGGCAAAACATGCCTCACAGACAACCTTGCTGCAGAAGCAGGCATGATGTCCAAAGAGCTTGTTGGTGAAAGGATGCTTACGTGGGTTGACAAGCAGGAACATGAGCGATTGATGACAATCTACGGTGCCACAGTAACGATGGCGCACAAGTACAAAGGTGAAGATTTTCTGGTCAATTTGATGGACACGCCAGGGCACGTCGATTTCGGCGCGGATGTCACGCAGGCACTAAGGGCTGTTGATGGCGCAGTGGTTCTGGCATGCGCAGTTGAAGGCATGATGCCACAGACTGAAACCGTGTTGCACCAGGCACTGTCAGAAAGGGTAAAGCCAATACTTTTCATAAACAAAGTTGACAGGGCAATAAAAGAATTGAAATTAACGCCAGTACAACTTCAGAAAAGATTAACTGATTTAGTTAATGAAATTAACCAGTTCATTTTGAAAAATGTAGAGCCCGAATTCAAGGACAAGTGGATGCTTTCTGTTGAAGAGGGAACTGTTGCATTTGGTTCCGCGTTGAGAAAGTGGGCAATATCAGTGCCTGCTATGAAGCAATTCAAGATAACATTCAAGGATATCATAGAACTCTGCTCCCAGGACAGGGATGAAGAGCTTGCACAAAGGGCTCCTGCGCATGTAGTTGTGCTGGACATGGTAGCCAAGCACCTGCCTTCGCCTCTGGAAGCGCAGAAATACAGGATTCCAAGATTGTGGAAAGGCGATTATGAGTCTGAATTAGGAAAAAGTTTGCTGAAAGCAGATGCTAATGGAGAGCTGGCTGCAGGCCTGACAAAAATCACATACGACCCGCATGCAGGCATGATCGCAACAGCAAGAATATTCTCAGGACAAATCCTGGAGGGGCAGCAGGTTCATCTCGTGAAGGCTAACAAGGATGTCAAGATACAGCAATTGAGCACGTTCATAGCTTTGAGAAGAATTGCAATACAGAAAGCAGTTGCCGGTAATGTCGTGGGAATAGTTGGATTATCGGGCGGCGCTGTCGGTGAAACAATCTGCGATTCTGGCAGAAACATAGAACCATTCGAATCCATAAAGCACATTTTCGAGCCTGTAGTTACAAAGGCCATAGAGCCAAGGAATCCGCAGGACTTGCCGAAATTGATTGAGTACTTGAAGATTTTGGGTGCAGAAGACCCGACTCTAAGAATAAAAATCAGCCCTGAAACCGGAGAAACATTAGTTTCAGGCCTGGGCGAATTGCATTTGGATGCGAAAGTCGAAAGAAAGATCAGGGAGAAAGGGCTTGACATAATTGTTTCCCCGCCCGTTGTTGTTTACACTGAGACTGTTGCAAAACCATCTGAAGAAGTGGAAGGCAAATCTCCAAACAGGCATAACAGACTGTTTGTTAGGGCAGAGCCTCTGGAAGAAGGTGTTTACAAAGCAATCAAGTCAGGAAAGATTCCCGAAGGCAAGATAAAGAAAACCAAGAAAGACATAATAGATGCTTTGTCTGCAGCCGGAATGGACCGCGACCAGGCAAAACAAGTTGTTGAGATTTATGGCGGCAATGTTCTCGTTGAGGCCACGAGGGGAATTGTGCACATCGGGGAAATCATAGAGATGGTAATGGAAGGCTTCGAAGAAATCGTAAACCAGGGACCTATGGCAAGAGAACCATGTTATGGTTTGAAAATCATAATCACAGATGCTAAATTGCACGAGGATTCAATCCATCGGGGACCGGGACAGATGATTCCTTGTTCGAGACAAGCCATCATGAACGCCATGCTTTTGGCTGGCACTGTTCTATATGAGCCTGTACAGACAACAAGGATAGATACGCCCACAGAATATCTGACGGAAACAACAAAGCTGATTGGCGGAAGGCGTGGCCTTGTTATGGACACGACACAGCAAGGAACAAGATATGTCGTAATTGCAGACATTCCTATTTCGGAAACGTTTGGCTTTGAAGCTGCGCTAAAGAGTGCAACAGGCGGAAGAGGCTTCCAGTCGTTGATAGATGTCAATTACAAGAAGCTGCCTATGGATCTTCAGCTGCAGACAGTCATGCGAATCAGGGAAAGAAAGGGTCTACCTAAGGAACTGCCTAAGCCGATTTTCGACTAATAGGCCATCCACAAAGCTTAAAAAATACCCTTTTAAAGCAACTCTAACTTAGTCATACTGTAAGAGGAACTGAAAATGGCAAAAGGAAAACCACACGTCAATTTGGTAGTTATAGGTCATGTAGACCATGGAAAATCGACCACTGTAGGCCGAATTTTATACAACAGCGGAAAGCTGACAGAAAAAGAGCTGGCAGACCTGAAGAAGCTGGCTGCAGAATACGGCAAAGTTGGTTTCGAGTTTGCGTTCGTAATGGACAAAGTCAAGGAAGAGCGTGAACGTGGTGTAACTATAGACTTGTCATACCAGGAATTCGAGACACCAAAATACTACTTCACAATTATAGACGCACCAGGGCACAAGGACTTCATCAAGAACATGATTACAGGCACATCACAAGCTGATGCAGCCTTGCTTGTAATTTCTTCAAATGCAGGCGAAGGTGTAATGGAACAGACCAAGGAACACGTATTCCTTGCAAAGACATTGGGCGTAGCTCAGATGATCGTGGCTCTGAACAAGATGGACATGGCCAAATACGACGAGAAGCGTTACAATGAAGTCAAGGCAGATGTCCAGAAGTTGCTGAAAACAATTGGATGGGACATAACAAAAGTGCCAGTTATACCAATTTCAGCGCAATTTGGAGAGAACATCGACAAGCCATCAGCACAGATGCCTTGGTACAAGGGCCCTACTCTATTAGGTGCCTTTGACGCATTGGCTCCTCCTGAAAAACCACTCAACCTGGCTTTGAGAATGCCAATACAGGATGTTTATACCATAACCGGTATAGGAACAGTTCCTGTAGGAAGAGTTGAAACAGGCATCTTGAAGGTAAATGACAAGATTATTGTAATGCCTTCTGGCAAGCAGGGCGAAGTGAAATCCATAGAAATGCACCACGAACAAATGCCTCAGGCAGAACCTGGTGACAATGTTGGAATTAACATCAGGGGCATAGGCAAGGAAGACATGAAGCGTGGCGACGTTATGGGACACCCCGACAACCCACCTACAGTTGCAAAAGAGTTCACAGCAAAGATCGCTGTGTTAAACCACCCAACTGTTATAACTCCTGGTTATGCACCGGTATTCCACTGCCACACTGCGCAGGTTTCCTGCAGAATAAAGGAAATCAAGAGAAAATTTGACCCTAAGACAGGACAGACCTCACAGGAAAAGCCAGACTTCATCAAGAATGGAGACATGGCTGAGATTGTAGTGGAACCATTGACCCCATTTTGCATAGAAAAGCACAGTGACTTCCCACAGATGGCCAAGTTCGCCATCAGAGACATGGGCAGGACTGTAGCTGCAGGAATGGTCATAGACTTAGTGAAGAAGTAAGTTCTTCACTTATTTTTCATTTTATTTTAACCTATTTTCTTTTGCTACCTAAGATTATTTTATAATAGATAATTATCATACATATAGCTACACCAACATTGAATGCGAGACGGCTGTAAAACATTGATGCCCCACGAAAATAGTTTACGTCCACAATTATTACCAGGAGTGCGGCTGCTATTACAAGTATTATTCCTTTATATTTTGTATTGGTTGATTTTTTTGCCATTACTCACACTTTCTAGTATTACGAGAAGCTTAATAGTTTATTTTAAGCTTTATCTTACCCATCTCCAAAAGCCTTTTAAAACGTCAAATTTAGGCTAATTCAGCTTCGCATAGACATATGCGTAGTTTGAAGGAAATATGCCGAAAGCAAGAATAAAGCTTTACAGCACAGACATAAACAAACTGAACGGTGTAGTTAATCAGATCACCGAGATAGCAAAAAAAGTCGGCGTTGCCTTTTCCGGGCCTATTCATCTTCCTACAAAAAAGCTAGTCATATCTACCAGAAAAAGCACTAACGGTGAAGGAACAGAGACTTACGACAGGTGGGAAATGCGAATCCACAAGAGCATGATTGATTTGGCAGCAGATGAGAGGGCATTGCATCTGGTTATGAGAGTCCCCATACCGCAGGATGTCAACATAGAGATTCAAATCATAGAGTAAGTGTAGTTTTGAGTAAACAATTGGATTTTTTTGAAGTCACGTTGTCCGATTTTCAATTTGTGTTTTAAAACAGGTCCGCAGAGACGCTAAAACTTGTATGCTTGAACAAACAATTGCGAATTGTGTACTTGAGTGAATAAATGCTTATAAACAATTTTAGATGTTCAAGTTAGGTCAATTGGGGGTGCTAGTAGTTTGGCCTTTAGCCTTGAAAAATACGAAAACTTGTTAGGATTGTCTCCTTCATCATTAACAGTTCTGGAAAAGAGGTATTTGGGAAGAAATAACGACGGAGAAGTTGTTGAAACGCCGGAAGAGATGTTTTGGCGCGTTGCCTGGAACCTTGCAAGCGCAGAGGTTTTCTATAAATACAATCTTGATACAGATATGCCCAAGGAAGAGCTTTACAAGCTGATTGACCAGGACCCGAAAAAGAAGGAGCTTGTGAAGGAATGGGCAGACAAGTTCCACAAACTGATGATGTCTATGGAATTCCTTCCGAATTCCCCTACATTGATGAATGCGGGAAGGAAGATGCAGCAGTTATCAGGCTGCTTTGTCCTGCCGATTGCAGATTCAATAGGTGATGAGGAATCAAAAGATGCCATTTTTGACACCGTAAAAAACACTGCGGTAATCCACAAGACCGGAGGAGGCACAGGATTCTCGTTCTCAAGATGCAGGGAATCTGGCGCAATTGTAAAGTCAACAGGAAGGGAGGCTTCCGGACCGATTTCCTGGCTTAAAGTTCTCAATGCTTCAACAGAAGCAATCAAGCAAGGTGGAACAAGAAGGGGAGCCAACATGGGTATTTTGAGAGTTGATCATCCCGATGTTGAGAAATTCGTGACATGCAAGAACACTGAAGGGGAAATTTCAAACTTCAACATCTCAATCGCGATAACTGACAAATTCATGGATGCTTTTGAGAAAGATGAGGAATATGAAATTATCTCGCCGCATAAGAAAGAGGTTGTCGGCAGGAAGCGCGCAAGGGCGGTTTTTAGGTTGATTGCAGAGAATGCCTGGCTTAATGGTGAGCCTGGAATTATTTTCATAGACAAGCTCAACATGCCAGAGACAAACCCAACCCCTGCAATAGGCATTATTGAAAGCACAAACCCCTGTGGTGAACAGCCCTTGTTGCCCTACGAGTCCTGTAATTTAGGTTCAATTAATCTTGGAAAGTTTGTTGAGAATGGAACAATAATCTGGGACAAGCTGAAGGACACAGCGTACATGGCTGTAAGGATAATGGATAATGTTGTGGACATGAATAATTATCCTCTTACCGTCATCAGGCAATTAACCAAAAATGGTAATAGGAAAATAGGCATGGGTATAATGGGCTGGGCAGACATGCTGATTCTTCTGGGAATACCTTACAACTCTGACAAGGCTTTCAAGCTTGGCGAGAGGGTTATGGAATTCATCAATTATCATGCTCACTTGGCTTCTGTGGAGCTGGCAAAGGATAGGGGAGCCTTCCCGAACTTTGAAAATTCAGTGTTCAAGGATCCTGAAGTCCTAAAAGGGATGTATGGAAGGTCTGATTCCCAGCTTGACTGGAATTTTGTCAGAGAGCAGATTGCCAAGCATGGCCAGCGAAATGCCACCTGTACAACCATAGCCCCGACAGGGACAATTGCTGTAATAGCAAATGCTTCACAAGGTGTGGAGCCGTTGTTTGCAATCGCTTATGAAAGGCACACTCCGACTTTTACATTATATGAGTGCAACCCTTATTTTGAAAGGATTGCTAAGGAAAGGGGATTCTACTCTGAGGAATTGATGAAAGAGCTTACAAAGACGTTCAGCGTGCAGAACCTGAAGGAAATTCCTGAGGATGTGCGCAAGGTTTTTGTGACAGCTCACAATTTGACGCCGGAAGACCACATAAGGATGCAGGCAGCCTTCCAGAAGTATACAGACAATGCAGTTTCAAAGACTATTAACTTCCAGAATTCAGCAACAAAAGAAGACATTTTGAAAACATATTTGCTTGCGTGGACTGGCGGATGCAAAGGCCTCACTGTTTACAGGGATGGCTCAAGACAGGTCCAGGTAATAACTGTCAAGAAAGATGCGCCCACTGCCGTGCCGCAGCCTCAAGTAATAACTTCCACGCCGAAAGACAGGCCTGAAGTCATGACTGGGAAGACCTACAAGGTCAAGACTGGTTATGGAAATCTTTACATCACAATTAACAATGATGATAAGGGAAATCCCTTCGAACTTTTTGCAACAATTGGCAAGAGTGGTGGCGTCCTGTCTGCAAAGTGCGAGGCAATCTGCAGGCTGGTGTCTCTTGCGCTGAGGTCAGGCATAAACCCTGAAGAGATTGTGGAGCAGATCAAAGGCATACGCGGGCCCATGCCAACTGTCAGCAAGATGGGAATAATCCATTCGATACCTGATGCCATTTCAAAAGTTCTTGCGATGCACGTCAACAAGGGGCAGACACAGATAACTGAATTTGCAGAGGAAAACCCAAACCAGCAGAAACTGGAGCAGCAAGCAAAGCCAAAAAATGGCCGCATTTCCGTAGCAGACGCGGGCGTATTGCCGGAATGCCCAGAATGCCAGGGAATACTTGAAATGAGCGAAGGCTGCATGGTATGCCACGGCTGTGGTTTCTCAAGATGCGGCTAGTGGGTTAGATTTATTAATTCACTTTTTGATGTTCAATCATGACTAGTCTTGCACAAATACCGTACATGCTGGCATTATGCTTTTTAGGAAGCTTCTGCGGCCTGATTGGCGGCGTCATTTTGCTTTGGAAAGAAGCGTGGGCACGAAAACTTTCTCATTTTTTCATATCATTCGCAGTTGGTGCTTTGTTAGGCTCAGCACTATTTGATTTAATACCTGAAGCAGCAGGGTTGAGCAAGTATGCTTTTCTTTATGTTCTGGTGGGCATAGTTGTTTTTTCCATAACGGAAAGAGCGTTAGTTTGGCATCATCATCACCATAACCACGAGCGAGAACATCATTTGAAGAAGCCCCTAGCATATTACGTTCCTCTGTTGATGATAGGCGATACAGTACATAATTTCATAGACGGAGTTATTATCGCAGCAACTTATCTTTTCAGCGCGCCTTTAGGTCTGATAACTACACTTGCAGTATTTTTGCATGAAATGCCCCAGGAGATTGGCGATTTCAGCGTTATGCTGCACGCAAAATATCCAAAGAATAAGATATTCTGGTATAATTTCGCATCTGCATCGGCAACGTTCGTCGGCGCATTCGTAGTCTTTTTCTCAAGTTATTTAGTACAGGCAAAACTTTATCCCCTCATAGCCTTTGCAGCTGGTGGTTTCATCTACATCGCAGCATCTGACTTGATGCCTGAACTCAAACACGAAGCTGTAAAGCTCCAAGATATAATAGTCCAGACGATAATAATGATTGCAGGCATAGCAATCATGGTTGCTCTTAGTGAATTTTTCGGAGTCTGATGGATAAGCAGGCTTACTTTCTGAATATCTTCAGGAAAGCCAAGGCAAAATATGGGCTTGATGAGCGAAGGCTTGCAGCAGAAGACTGGAAAGAGCACTGGCAGACGTTGATTGCAACTATAATGTCTGCCCAAAGCCGCGATACTACAACAATCCCGATTGCTGAATCCTTATTTAGAAAATACCCAACACTATCCAAGCTGGCTGGCGCTAAATACTTGGATGTTCTTAAGATATTCAAAAGTTTAAACTATAACAAAACAAAGGCCAAGCACGTAATTGAAGCTGCAAAATTTATAATTTCCAAGTTCAAAGGAAAGCTTCCTAGCAAAATGGAGCAACTGACAAAAATTCCTGGCGTCGGCAGGAAGACTGCAAACATAGTGATTCTTGAAGTCCATAGAAAGCCAGCTATCGCGGTTGACACGCACGTTCACAGGCTGTCAAATGTTCTTGGCCTGGTAAAAACAAAAACACCCGAGCAGACTGAAAGGGAGCTGAAAAAGTTCGTGCCAAAGAAATACTGGGCAGATATCAATTACATCTTCGTCCGCTGGGGCCAAGATGTCCCTGGCAGAGACAAGAAAAAATTACTTGCATCGTTGAGCAGTAAGTAAGCTTTAAATTCCGCTTTTTCGTTTCTTATGCATGGCCAGTGACGAGCTTAACTTAGGTCTTAACGCTCTTACAGTTCTCCAGCGAAGATATCTCTTGAAAGACAAGGATGGCAACATAATAGAGACTCCTGTGCAGCTTTTCAGGCGTGTTGCCAAGGCAATTGCCGTAGTTGATAAGAACTATGGCGTCAGCTCTGCAGAAATCAGGAAAACCGAGGAAGAATTTTTTGAGCTGATGGCTGACTTGGAGTTTATACCTAATACGCCAACATTAATGAATGCAGGTACAAAATTGGGCCTGTTGTCTGCCTGTTTTGTCATCCCTGTTCCAGATTCTTTGGATGAGATTTTCAAATCCCTGCATGACGCAGCAATGATTCAGAAAGGTGCTGGTGGCACAGGCTTCTCGTTCTCAAGATTAAGGCCGAAAGGTGATATGGTTCTCAGCACAAAAGGTGTGGCATCCGGCCCAGTATCATTTGCAACTTTGTTTGACAAGGCAACAGAGGTCATTAAAGCAGGCGGAAAACGCAGGGGTGCCAACATGGGCGTTCTCAGAGTGGATCATCCAGACGTAATAGAGTTCATAACTGCAAAATCCGAGCCATGCGAGCTAAGGAACTTTAACCTGTCAGTTGCAGTCACGGATAAATTCATGCAAGCTGTGCGAAAAAATCAGGATTATGATTTGATTAATCCGAGAACAAATGGAGTGGTTAGCAGTCTTAATGCAAGAGGCGTTTGGAATATGATCATCAACCGCGCGTGGCAGACTGGTGACCCTGGAGTAATATTTTTGGATGAAATCAACAGGAGAAATCCTACAAGCCACATTGGGGATATAGAAGCTACAAACCCCTGCGGCGAGCAGCCACTGCATCCATACGAATCATGCAACCTTGGATCGATAAACCTGCCAAAAATGTTGAAGAAAGTCGGCAAGAATTTCGAGATTAACTGGAATCTTTTGCAGGAAACCATACGCAAGAGCATTCATTTCCTTGATAATGTCATAGATGCGCAGAATTACATCGTGCCCGAGACAGAGCATATGACAAAAGCAAACAGGAGAGTTGGCCTTGGGATAATGGGCTTTGCAGACATGCTTTGCATGATGAATATCGTTTATGATTCAGAAAAAGCGATTGAAGTTGCTGAAAAGCTGATGAGATTCATAAACGAAGAGGCGCACAGGGCCTCTTCGGAGCTGGGAAAGATTAGAGGAAACTTCCTGAACTTCAAAGGCAGCTCGTGGCAGAAAAAAGGTCACAAGCACATGCGCAACGCAACGTGCACAACAATAGCCCCAACAGGAACTATTTCAATAATAGCTGGCTGCTCGTCAGGCATCGAGCCTTTGTTCGCAGTATCTTTCGTAAGGCATGTGCTGGAAGGCACGCGCTTGATAGAAGTCAACCCAGTTTTCGAACATATGGCCTATGAAAGAGGATTTTACTCAGAAGAATTGATGAAAAAGATTGCAAAATCAGGCACTATTCAAAAATTCAAGGAAATTCCTGAAGAAATACGCAAGGTTTTCATCACAGCTCTCGAAATAAAGCCGGAATGGCACGTCAAGATGCAGGCAGCGTTCCAGAAATATACCGATAATGCTGTTTCAAAGACTATTAACTTCCCGCGGGAAGCTAAAGTTGAGGAAGTAAAGAAGGCTTACGAGCTCGCATACAAATCCAAATGCAAGGGGATAACAATTTACCGATATGGAAGCAAGCCAGAGCAGGTCCTGTACATTGGCGAGATGGAAGAGACAAGGCCAAAGGCAGAGCCGTTTGTAATAGCAAAGCCAGAGACATCAGGCTGGTGCCATTCAACAGTCTGCCCAGTTATCTGAGGGTTCAAATCCTAATTTCTTTGCAGCTTCAAACCATCTCTTCCCGAGTTCGGTTTCCCAAGCTTTTGTAATACTGGCGTCTTTCAGCTTGATTCCTGCTGTTTTTGTCAAAAAATCCAATGTAATTATGTCGGTATTGTAAAGGTAGGTTTCACGATGAAGAGCGATTTTCATAAGCTGCGCATAACCACTTTCCGTGGGAATTATGTGTTTGAGTTCTGGGAATCCTTCAAGCCTTTCGTACCTGAAGCATACCTTTTCTAAAAAAGCAATTCCGTGGGGAAATTTAGATCTTACTTCAAATGGGAGACCGTGAAGGTGACCATCATAATTTACTTTAATTTCATCGTTTGAGTCAATGCAAAGCTCTGCTTCGAGTTCGTCTTTTAATTTTCCAATTAAGCCTTTCGCATAAACGTCGCCTTCTTTAAGTGCATTTTTGGCAGCATCAGAAACCAACGTAATTTGATTTTTGCTAATGTACGGTGCAACAATATAAGACACTATGACGAAAGGGTTTTTCGTGCTCAGCGTTTTTTTAGCCTTTTGGATGTATTTGTCTATTCCCATTTTTTATTTCCCTTTGCCCTTTCATTCAACCTTTATTCTATCTAGGTGTGATGCGCCCTCAAAAGTTTGCTTTTTGATTTCGAATGGTATTTTTTGCGCGTTCAGGTAGCTCTTTAGCCATTCAATTTCATCCTTGTCTTCGCCAATAGGTTCTATTTTATTTATGAAGCAGTGGTTTAGGTTATATGCTAAACTTTGTTTAGGCTCTTTTCTGTAGTGCAAGTACATCCCTTTTCTCATAGGATCAAATAATGGTATCATTTCTCTAAGTTTTGGATCTTTTACCCAACTTCCAGCCTCATTTGCGAGTTCTGCGGTTTCGAATACGTCAATGTCTTTGATGTCCTTTTTCTTAATATCCTCTAGCGTAACATTGACGTCCATTAACGTGGCCAGGTCAATGTCATAAACCTGAAAGGCAGAACGCCATCCGTTAAGGTGCATTCTTTTAGGGTGGTTAACGCCCCAGCAAGCACCCCTACCGTCCAAAGACGCAAATAAGTAGTACTCATTAAGGCCAACGCTAGTAACTCCTAGACTTGGCGTTTCTCCTAAGCACCATGACAATTCTTTGAATTTTACCATTTTGTTCACAGCATATTTTATATCTATATAGTAAGTATGTGTTA
Source organism: uncultured Candidatus Woesearchaeota archaeon (assembly GCA_903864915.1). Lineage (GTDB taxonomy): Archaea > Nanobdellota > Nanobdellia > UBA10117 > UBA10117 > CAIPHS01. The sequence continues at coordinate 65,972 of CAIPHS010000005.1, read as the reverse complement.
ATAAGCTTTTATGAAGAAAAAGCCGATAAAATAGGAAAAAGTATATAAATAATGCTATTTATTAGGTAATAGTATGCAAAGTGCTGAGAATAAAACGGGGAAAATAAGCATAAAAGACGTAAAAATAGACGAGAAAGATAAGAAAATATTCAATTTGCTCAATAAAAACAGCCGTACAACCCTCAAAGATATGGCGAAAGAAGTGGGCATGTCAATTGATGGTGTAAAGGGCCGGCTTGAAAAGATGCTTGAATGCGGGGCAATAATGAGGCTTTGCGCAATCCCTAATCCTGCATTCTTTGGGTTGCCAGTAGATGCCCAGGTTTATGTCAAGCTGAAGGACATAACTGACGAAAAGCTGCAGCAATTTTTGACTTACTTGAAAAATCACGATCGAATTATAATTGTCTTTTCAGTTATTGGTAATTATGATCTTTTCTTCGTTATACTTGCGAAATCTGCAGCGGAGCTTGCCTCGCTGAAAAACGAAATCAGGAAAAGATTTTCAAGTATAATTGCAGACTGGAACGAGACCATAACTGCGGAATTGTCAAAGTATGAAGTCTATAAATTCTAAGAACTCCACTCTTCTTCCTTTACTTTCTTCTTGACATTTTCATATCTTGCCAGCACAAATAGCAAAGAAGACAGCCTGTTGAGGTAAGGGACTATTGCAATGTTGATGTTTTCACTTTCTTTCAGCAAGATTGCCCTTCTTTCAGCCCTTCTGCAGATTGACCTTGCAACATGAAGGTGGCTTGCAGAAATTGTGCCTGCCGGGAGAATGAATTTTTTGAGGTCAGGCAGCTTTCCATTGATGCTGTCAATGACGTCTTCCATGTCTTTGGTTTCTTTCTGGGAAATTCTTAGTGCGCCAGCCTTGGTTTCACGAACATTTGCCAGATCCGCGCCCAGAACGAACAGATCCTTCTGGATTTTCTCAAGGATGTTAGTTGTTTCCTTGCTTGAAACAGCCCTGCAGACTCCGATGTAAGAGTTTAACTCGTCAATTGCGCCATAAGCCTCTATTCGAAGAGAAGATTTATTGGCCTTAAGGCCACCAAAAAGATTAGTCTCGCCAGTATCGCCCTTGCCTGTGTAAGCAATTGTGACCATGCTTACAAAAAGTATGGGCCTTAAATAAATCTATCGCTCTAAGCAAGGTTTAAATTCGCTTCTTTTCTTCTTTAACTAATGGAATCATCTTTGCTTTTGCTTTACGCTTCCAAGAAGGCAGATATCAAGAAAAGGCTGGAAGAGCTTGACAGGATAAAGTACGAGCCTGACGAAAGGATTTTTGCAGAGCTGTGTTTCTGCCTATGCACGCCACAGACAAAAGCCTCTGCCGCAAACAAAGCCATAAACGCGCTCCAGACAGCTAACTTGTTATTTTCCGGAAAACCAGAGGAGATTGCCCTTGTTTTGGATAAGAATGGAGTTAGGTTCCATAACAACAAGGCAAAGTACGTTGTAGCTGCGCGACAGCGCTTCTCACGCGATGGAAAAGTAAAAATAAAGTCGATGTTAAACACAGAGGACCTTTGGGGCTTGAGAAACTGGCTGGCCGATAATGTCGAAGGCTTGGGTATGAAAGAAGCAACGCACTTCTTGAGAAACATTGGTCATGGAAGTGATTTGGCAATCTTAGACAGGCACATAATGACCGAATTGTACAAGCACAAAGTAATTACTGAAATTCCGCTCGTGCTGCCCAAAAACAAGTATCTTCACATTGAAAGGCTGATGAAAGAGTTTGCCAAGAATCTAAACATTTCTATGGCAGAGCTCGATATGGTATTCTGGTCAGAGCACGGAAGTTTGCCTTTAGAAGAGATGAAGTGATTATTCTTTTAGTCTTTGTAGCAAGTCGTCAAGCCTGTCTGGCGCTTTGGTTCTGAAAATCATATACTGTTCCCACTTGCCGTTTTCCAGAACTTCCTTGTCTGGCTTCTCAAAAATATCGCAATCCCCGACCTGACCGGGATGTAGCCTGTATGTTGTGCTAAAATACTCTATGTCTATAAAATCGCCTTTCTTCTTTATATCTATCGCGTGCACATCTTCGCCATCAATGCTTATTTTCAGTGTAAGATCCAGGCTTGCAGGCACAGCCTTTTCGTTAAAGGTCTTTGAGATATTCCGGCATCTTACGCAGCTTTTAAGAAAATTTTTGTACCTTTTGACATCTTGGGGTTTTGGCGTTATACCTCTGCTGTCAAGGGAATTTACGAAACCGGGAGCTAAAGCCTCAGAAATATATGAATCTAAATCGCGATATTGTGTTCCTGGAGCCTGGAAACTACCATAAGTCATATGACAATAATAACATTTAGTGATAAAAGCCTTTGTTCAATCCAGCAAATAAATGGGCCCTGCAGGATTCGAACCTGCGACCTCCGCCTTTCTTCTGATTGATGTAAGGGCGACGTCATACCGCTAGACCAAGGGCCCGCAATAATCAGCTTGTAAAAACGCTTAATAAATTTTGGGTTGTGGTAAAATAGCACATGGCTTTTGATGAGGCAAAGATACGTGAATTGCTCCTAGAAGCATTATCCAAACCTTGCTGCAAAAAGCATCCAGTGGCTGCGGTAATAGAAACCTGCTCGGGCGAATACATTCTTGGCTGGAATGGGCCACCGATTCCTGATGAGAATCACGAATGCTTGAGGAAAGGTTATGCTTCCGGGATGGGAATGGAACTCTGTCCTACAACTCACGCTGAAAGAAGAGCAATATCTTACGCTGCAAGAGATGGAATAAAAACTCTTGATAGCGTCATACACTTGAATGAATGGTTTCCCTGCGCAGATTGTGCGAAGTCAATAATAGCTGCAGGGATAGCGAAAGTTGTGACTCCCGACCAGGTTTATTCCAATAAAGATACGCATGAATTGGCGTCCTATCTGCGAAATCAGCCCTATAATTTCGAGCTTGCAGAAAGGCTAATCCGTGAAGCAAATATCGAAATAATCGTGGCGCCAGGAATAAGGGTTCTCAAGAAGACCTAGCCGAAAATAGCGCCTATGCCTGCTTCCGCTGATTCCTCAGCTTCCTCTACCTTCTTTATGACTTTGGAAGCATGCTCGCTGCTAAGCAGCTTTGCGCCTACATCAACAATTGATTTTTCGTTCCTCTTGAAGAAATCATCATCTGCCTTGACGTAAATGTAATAGTTTGTGCCTTCCAAGCCTAAGCCTTTGGCGTCATTTAGCTTGTAGCCCCTCAAAGCCCATTCATTGGCAATCCATTTGCCAGTCTGTGGGTCTTTCTTGTCAGATGCTTCAAGTACGCCCTTGACAAATTTCAGCTTGTCTGCGGGGACTTCGTATGCTTTGGTTGTCATATTTCAGACCTAAAATTTAGCTTTATAACTTTAACGTTAAGACGCCAATCCCATAAACATGCTTAGAAGAAATATTGCAAGAACAAGGCATGCTTTCCAATCTATTTTGAAGCTCTTTCTGAAAGCCATAGTTATAGAAAATATCGATAATGCCGTCCAAAGCACCTCAATAAGCAATGCATTGTGCGGGCCTTGTGCTGCCCAGGAGACTATGTAATAATATGGGCCATAAAATGGAAAGATAAAATAAGTGAACGAGAACAAAAACATTGCGAATGCTGATACAGCTGCAGCCTTCAAAGCATCATTAGCTGATTGCTTTAGGAGATTAATGGCAAGGTACGCGAAAGTTGTTCCGATTGCAAGCTGCGCCGTAATCAACATGATTACTGGGACTATGAAATACTTGCCAACAGACTGCCTGAAACTGCCATTGACAAATTCAGGAGCAAGGATATCAAAATAATTCAGATATATACAAGCTGCTGCGGCAATAAGGAAAATCGTTGCAGCAAATGTAAACGAATTCCATCCATATTTGATTTTAGTTGCCATGTGGTTATATGCCTCCGACCGGATTTGAACCGGTGGCCTGCCGTTTACAAAACGGCCGCTCTACCGGACTGAGCCACGGAGGCATGAAATAGCAGAATTATCTTGCTTTTAAAAGACTTCGGAACTCGGAAATAATGTTTTGGTAGCCTTCCTTTTCGACTATTTGCCACGCTTCATAATAACCCGCGGTTCTGTAATATTTTGTTTCTTCAATTTGTTTCTTTAGAGCTTTTTGGCCGAAATATTTTAATAGTATATCTTTGTGCAATGCGAGGAGCAAAACATGATTTTTTGTGTTCCAGATTTCTTTCTTATACTTGTCTCTGATTTTTGAAAACGCTTTCGAAAATCTTTTGCTCCAGCCTTGTTGTATAAACAATTGATGAATTAATTCGTGAGTAAGCATGTGAATAAAATATTCAGATCTTACTTGGTGCTCTGCTTTTTTGCCGTAAAAAACGCCCATTGTCAAAGGATCAGAGAATGGAACCCAAAAATGATGTGTTGTAACATAGCATTTAATTTTGGGATCAGACCATTTTAGGCCAGAAATGTTAGCTAATTTTGATAAAATTTTCTTTTCAACTTTTTTCCATTTAGGTTCGATAAGCTTTATGAATTTTCGGACACGTTTAGAAAACTTTTCAAAATTGTATTCTTTTTTGTAGTATCTTTCTATGATGACCTTGTCATAAATCATAGAGTACACAAATTCTACCTTAGGAATCATGCTGCCTTTTTCTTGCCTTTGCCTTTCTTTACCCATTGCTCCAGAACCATATCCTGGCTGCAGGAGTCGCATTTCAGTATGAATGCCTGTACAGATTTTCGCTTGCCATTGGGTTTCTTAATAGAAGTTTTTGTCCTTTCAAACATGACTTGCTTCTCACCAGGCTTGCCGCAATGCTGGCAAATGTATTCTACGTTCGTTAGGTCTTCATCAGCAAAGCGCCATAGCATAACCTTACCTTTCTCGCCTAAAGCTCTGCGTGTGAAGTATGCCAGCTTATCGTTTGCAGTAGGTTTTCTCAATACCATGTGCATTGAAATTATAGTAGGGTTTTTAAAGTCTATTGTTTACTCCAGACTATAATGGTTGACGAGAAATTTGTTGTATTTTCAATGAAAGAAGAGAAGGCTAGGGAAATAGCAAGGGTTATACAAAGCAAAAAGGCAAAAGCCATACTAGATTTGCTTGCTGAAGGCCGCAGAACTCCTTCAGAAATATCAAAAGAACTGAGTTTTCCCATGTCTACTGTTCAATTTAATTTAGACTTGTTGAGAGCTGCTGGCTTGATCAAAGCAACAGCTAAAAGGTATAGTAAAAAAGGCAGGGAAATAAAATATTACGAACCTGCTAAAAAGGCTATCATACTGGCTCCGGAAACTGCAAAGCAAGGTATAATCGAAATGCTTGGCGATAAAGTTATACTTCCAATAATCACAATTATTTCAATAGCAACAGGTTTGCTATTCGGATTTCAAAAAATTACACAAACAACTGCTACCGAATTTGCAGGCGCGCCAGCAATGGAGGGCGCAAAAACTTTATCGTTGTTAGAAGTAGGCCCTTCCGCAAGCTTTGATTTAGGTGTTGTTATTTTAATAGCAGCACTGGTTTTTGGAATCTTGGCAGGAATTTATCTTGCTTACAAATCTAGGAAATAAGCATAACTCAAACTCGCGATGCGAGCTTGAGGAATTTAAAAATTTGTAATTTTTTAATAACTTCAATTTAGATTGAAACTTACTTCTGGGTATATATACGACTTGTTTTCTATAGCATACAGGTGATAAAAATGAAAGATACTATCAAAAAGAAAATAGGTTTAACCCTGCTAATAGCAGCGGTTACAGAGAGCGTAATATACTGCCTGACATTTATGGATTATTTAAGGTTTGCGCATTGCGGGCCTATACCGGAAGGCATGTTTGTGGATTTTTGTTATACACTTGCTGATGTTGCACAACGGGCAAGCGAGGCTGCTAAGATATTTCTCTTGCCAGTGTTAGCGATTGCTTTCATAGCAAGCCATCTAATCGTATCCAAAATAAAGAGTGGCAAAAAATGAAACAAAATGAGATAGTTGCGGTTTTGGCAGCAATCGTGCTCATATTTATTATAAGTGTGAGTGCAGTTCCTCTGGATAATCCTGTGCAACCAGTATGGGGTAATTTTGAACCCGTGCCTATTGATTTGCACACTTTAGGTGTGTATGATGCGCAACCAGGCGATATCGTTTACAGTATTTATGGTGTGGCTTATGTTGCGATAGACTCGCGATGGGCATTGTATCTGGACTTTAACGTAAAGCCTGTTGGGCAAGTGAAAGTTAACGAAGAACCCTTAGTTGATTCGTACTCTAATCCGTATGTTGGTGCTCCGATTGAATATCCGCCTAGCGCCTATTACCATGTAGTTGGCCAGGTTGATGACCTAATAATGCACATCATCAAGTCGCCAGGTAACAGCCAGAGGGATTTAATTGATAAGCAATTCAAGATCTGGGCTTATTTGGGCGTTGACTATGAAGCACTGCATATAGTGTGGTTAAAGGCATACGGCAGAACTGAAATTGAATGGGTAGCAATACAAGGGAAGTTGCCTTTTATTGATAAGTGCGAAACACAGCCATTTTCTAAATGCATAGCTGGCGTCCGTACTACTGTATTCGAGAGTAGGTTGAGCCTTAGATACACGCCACATGGGTACACTAGCATGACTATTGATGCGTTTAACAGCGGTGCCCATAATTTGGCCTTAAACATCCAGCTTGGAACGAAATTCGCCAATGTTGGCGGGTCAAATCAGGATCTTGGGGCTGGCGAGCCCGTAACGGCTTATATCCCTGCAGGCCAGTCTAGGGTGTTTGAGCTCAAGACATACTGCTTGAATGCACATAAGGGCGTTCCGGCTATGGATGATGCGCTGAATCCTGTCGGAGTTGTTCCTGACAATGTTAAAGAAACAATGGAACAAGCATTTGCAGCTGGAACAGCATCAACTGGCGAATCCCAAAGCGCGGTCTGGCAACAGACCGGCTAATTTTTTTTAAAAATTAATGCGGAAGGGAGGATTCGAACCTCCGAAGGCACTAAGCCACTGGATTCTGAATCCAGCCCCTTAGACCGCTTGGGTACTCCCGCTTTAGCAGACCGCTAAGGCCCACAAATAAGAGATTTAAAATGTATTTTTAAGGTTTGGCAAATCAGACTTTCATCTTGCTAAAAGTCCAAGCTCCAATAACCACTATGATAACTGCAAAGGCAATTAAAACTAGCACGTCTTTGAACAGACCAAATGTGCTTGTTCCTAGCATAAGGCTTCGTACAGCATCGACGCCGTAAGTCACAGGATTCATCAAGGTTATTCCTTTGAGCCATGAAGGCAGATTATCGAGAGGGAAAAGTGCGCCTGAAAGGAAAAACAGTGGAAAGTTAATCAGGCTCGTTATAAGGCCGAAGCCTTCTGGAGATTCCATTAGGCTGCCTATGATTAGGCCTATGCTGACAAGCCCAGTTATCATGATGAACAGTACAGCGTATAGCGGAATAAGGAACCAACCATAATGAACTCCAAATATGGGTCCCAATAATACAAGTACTGACGCCTGTATTATTGCATCAGTGACGCCGCCAAGAGCCTTGCCAAAAAAGATTGTTGTTCTGCTTAGCGGGCTGACGATAACTTCCTTCAAGAAGTCCAAACGCTTGTCCCATATGACATACGCACCATAGAAAATCGATGTGAAAAGACAGGACATTACTATAATACCTGGATATATGAATGTTTGATAATTAAAGCTGCTTGTTGACAGGGCAGAGCCAACACCCCCGCCGAAAATAAAAAGCCACATCAGTGGTGAAAGCAATGATGCAAAAATCCTTGACTTTTCTCTAAGGAATACTCTGAACTCGCGTTCCCATATCGCAAGAAGGCCACTAAGCTCGCTCATTTTGACCTCGCCCTGTAAGTCATAGCCTTCTCGAAGAATCCACCTTCGGGTGACTCGCCATTCTGGTGGTATTCTTTTCCAGTGTAATGCAAGAATACATCATTGAGCGTTGGCGTGCGCATCTCAACAGACTCTACAGTACCTATCACTTTCAAGATTTCCTGAAGATGCTTTGAAGCATCAGAGACCGTCAGCGCCGCGCCATTCTCAAACTTGTCGATTTTCTTGACAAACTTTAATTTTTTAAGAGAATTTAAGTTTCGTTCTCCTTTGAATTTCAATTGTATGATGTCGCCGCCGATTTTTCTCTTTAGATTTTCCGGTGAATCTATTGCAACAATTTTGCCCCGGTCGATTATTGCAATCCTATCGCAAAGCCTGTCAGCTTCATCCATGTAGTGTGTGGTTATTATGATTGTGACATTCTCTTTTTTCACGAGTTTCTTTATGTATGCCCATATCTGTTCCCTTGCGTTGGGGTCTAGACCAAGGGTTGGCTCATCGAGGAATATTATCTTTGGATGGTGCGATAAACCGCGGGCTAATTCAAGGCGCCTGCGCATTCCACCAGAATATTTCTTGACCAGCTGGTTTTTCTCAGCAGTCAGGCCAACAAGCTCCAAACCCTCCTTTATGCGCTGCTCGCGCAAATTTGCGGGTACGCCAAACATCATTGTATGTAGCTTCAGATTCTCATAGCCGGTTAGCAATTCGTCCGAGCTTGGCTCCTGGAAAACCATACCTATTGATTTTCTTACTTGTGAAGGTTCTTTTATTATGTCAAAACCGTTGACTATTGCAGTGCCTGTTGTTGGCTTTAGCAAGGTCGAAAGCATCATTAGTGTTGTTGTCTTCCCAGCACCATTAGGGCCGAGCAGGCCAAAAATTTCTCCAGATTTTATTGAAAGATTAATATGGTCTGCAGCAACAAAAGAATTGTATTTCTTAGTCAGACTCTTGATTTCAATAAGCATACCAATTTTAGCATGGTTAGGGTTTAAATAAATTTTTAATTAAATGCGAGGGAGAGGATTTGAACCTCTGAAGGCACTGAGCCAATGGATCTTAAGTCCATCCCCTTTGACCGCTTGGGTACCCTCGCGCAATAAGATTCCAAAATTTTTACTTTTAAACCTTTACTAAAATGAAGATAGGGTTGCTTGCTGCACAGGTACGTTTAAATCGTATGATTTTGCCAATAATTGCAAATCTGCTCCGTGTGCCCTGCATTCACAAAGCCTGCTTAAAGCGCTATAAACATCATATTTCCCTTTGGCATTGAACATAGACAACAACCAATCACCAACCACACCTCCTGTGAGATTTCTGCCTTTGCTTTTGTCTTTTTTAAGGGGCCCAAATAGCTTAGTTCTATAAACTTCTAAGTCTGGCTTATCATTCTCTTCAATTGCCCAATGTGGCACAAAACCTTTGTTCAAAATGTACGCACCAAGGACAAGCTCACCACTTTTTGCTTCTGCTAATTCCATCCTTTGATACCGCCTCGTATTAGTGTAAGATATAGAATAATCGGACAGGGGCCTGCTAGGCTTGTCTTCAAAGAAATAATGCTCTATTATTTGACCTTCTAAGCTTGAAAACAAGTTTTGTAGCGCAGAGACTTTCTCGCTTGTGCTAAGCTTGGAAAAATGTATACTGAAGGTCTCTTCTCTTATTATTTTATCAATGTAAGACAAGTCACCTTTTCTGCTCCGTCTGTCTAAAGTAATTCCAGAGCTATAGATTTTACCATTCAAGCCAGCAGCTATTCTGCCTTTTGTTTTAGACGAAACTTTTTCAGCAATGCCTGCAAAATACAGATTTGGATTTGCTCGCAGCTCACTTTCCAAATTAGGTGGGCCTTTAAGAAAAGCCAGCCTCTTAGACGCATTTACAACATTTGAGCTGTGTTTGCTTAAAAAGTCCTTTAGCTCTTCTGCAGCAGTTATTACTTTTTCCTTAAGGTTTTGCGATGTTTGCTCTTCTAAAGCAAAGACATCCCGCATTGATTCCGTATCATAAAGGAGCCTCGTGCAGAGCTTGTCAAGATGCTGGGCATAAATTATTTTGAAAGTTGGGCGAGTTTCAGCTCCAAAAAGTTTCAAAAGATGTTCGCCGCAAGGGTTGCTTCGCACCAGCGCTTCTAAAGCCCTGAAAATATGTGTGGGGTAAATTGCAGTTAGCTGCTCAAAATTACCTTTCTCTGCCTTAAAGTCAAAACCTAGCCCTGGCTCCTCGCGCCTATTTCCGGGTTGAGCAGGTCTAAACTTTTCTTCCAATATGTCTTTTTCTGCATCATAAAATATGCGCCAGAATCTCTTTTTCCCATAGTTTTGCTTCTTGAAAAGTATATCTTGTACAGTGCCAATTGAAGTTGTACTAACAGTTGCAAAATCTGTTTCGTATAATCTGGCGAGCTCTGCTTCGGTTGGCATTATCGTGCGTGTGAGCTTTAAAGTGGCTTTGACGTCCTCTAAATTATACTTTACTAATTTAGTTCCAGAAATCTTATCGCCAGCCTCAGCAGCTCTAGCTGTTGGTGTTATTTCTCCATGTTTTAGAGCTTTGACATAGCAGTCATCAAAGTGAGCTATTATTGTTGGAAGCTTGTCATTCGGCAAATCCAGATGGTTATGCGAAAAGGTGTAAGTGTCTATTATTTGCAAGCCAGCGCAATGCTGCTTCCGCATATATGAGACCGACTTGAAGCCCGGTTCTTCTTTGTCAATACCAAGAAGGAAAACCCCCTCCTTGACTAATTTTGCTAAATTATGGCGGCAAATTTTTTCCAAGTCATTGCTAAAATCCGTGCGAAGGCGCATTTGCAGCCATTCCGGCAATTCTTCTCCACTTTCCACAGCACGTTTCAGGTTAGCCTTCGTGCCTTTGCTGTATTTTTCAGCAAGCCAATCTTTCAACTGCTCTGGAAGCTCAAATTGCCTAATTAATTTTAGCAGCGTTGTGTGTATGTTTTCCTTATCCGGTCTATCTTGAAGATAAAAAGGCCGCACACCTGTTGCAGCCCATTCTTGAGTCATTTGGCTGATATAAGAAAGCAATGCAGTAAATTCATCAAACACTCTAAAGCCAAGTCTGTTTTCAAATTTAATCTCGCCAGTTTCGTACCAATGCTCAATTGCGTGTTCTAACTCTGAAAGAGATTTGCTGATATCTTCAAGATTTAGATCCTTATCTTTTCCTTCCCTGCTATTCTTTAATCTCTCAAAAAATTCTTTCCTTCCACCTGCTGTGAAAAGTCCTCTGTAATTCATCTTTAGCTCTTCAAAATCATATTTCTGTATGTTTTGGCCAGCGACGAATCCTGGGTCTTCTTTTCGTAGAATGTAAGATGTCAAAAGTGCTAGCTCAAGAGGATTTCGAACAGGGAGATGCTCAGAATCTATCCCTTCTTTGTGTATTGGCCAGATTGCAGTTGTGTAATACTTTTGTGCACCATCGGGCTTTGAAATTCCGATAGATGCTGCACAAATCTTGGGCGTCCTGCCGGAGTTAGGCTCCCAATCTTGCTTTTCTATATCGAGTACGGCAACCGTCTGGTTGCAAATGTCCTCAACAGAGGCTTGCTCACTAGCATCGCCAGCGTCGTCAATTAAAGAAAAAGGCTTTGTCTGTAGTGCGAATGATTCGTAAATTGATGGAGAATTTCTAAAAGAACTTTTATCCAATATCTCATCGAGGCTGCGGGGGCCTTGTATCTCTAAAAACCAACGGCCTTCCCCCGCATCATGTATTTCAGTTTTAATATTTGGAGAGTTTAGCTCATAACTCGATCTAAGCTTTTCGATATTTTGCTTAGAATTCCATCTTGATAGGAATATTTGACACAAATCTTTTTGAATTTTAACGGTTTTGTCGTTTTTTCGCAAATAGACCCAGCATTCTGTGCCGCCCTTTCCAGCAGCAGGCAATATATCCCAAACTATCGAAGGCATAGAAGCAATTTTTACAGAAGTCTTTTAAGAGTAACTTTAAGTTTCATGCCATGCCAGGCTGGACATCCCCAGTAAGTGTTCGCTCAGACCCCCGCAAAGCAATATATTATTTATATTACCGGCTGCTGCCCTTTCTTCCGTCTAAAAGTGAGCTCTTGGAAGACCTGCCGCGAAGCAGATTTGAGCAAGGCTATTTGCGGAATATTTTGGAAGAAGAGATATGTTTGGTTGAAGACGCGCTGGAAGTGGGTTCTAAAAAGTGGAAATATGTTGCGGCACAAGAAATTATATACAGGCACAATGCGCTTGTAGCCAAAAATTTGGACAGTATAAAGGACAAAAGAATATGGTGGTTTACTGGGGAGTCGCCAAACCAGAGCGAAGGCAGGAAAAGACTTGTAGGTCACGACCCCATTGCACAAGACTTCGAGCTGAGCAATATCTTGGTTTCAGCAATTAAAGAGCTAGACGAAGATTTCCAAAAAGAAACTTCAAAACCTTTAGACGCGTACAAAGCTGATTTGTTTATGTTCATGACAGACTTTATGGAATTTGTTAAAATTCCATATCTTTACCCTAAATCTGTTGTGTGCTATTATTTCAAGGATGTTTTCGAACAGGTGAACCAAGAAATGCGAGCACGAAATAAAAAAGGATTTGGAAGTCTAGAAAAGGAAATTACAAAAGAGCCGCTTGTACAGCAGCCCAATTCAGATTTCCATACTTCGGTCCTTTCTTCAGAACTGGCAAAAAGTTTACTGTTACACGATGGAATTATAGGTGAAGACAGGCGCAAACAAATTCGCGATATAGATGCAACTAAATACATTTGCGCATTTTTGTTTAGCGCAGCTTATACAAGTCCAGAAAAAGGTTTGTGGTCTAGGCTAGGATTAAATAAAATAAATATCTATGCAATAAAAGGTTCTGAAATTTATCAAGCAGTTATAAAATCTCCTTATGCATCTAATTTCAAAATCACAGAATCTGAGCTAATGAGACGTGACGACGCAAAAAAAAGCAGGCAGCGAGAGATTAGCCCAAGCGCAATTAAGATTTTGAAAAATAACTTCAAGTGTGCTTGGTTTCCAAAGCGAAAACAAATAGTGCAACACCGGCTATGTTAAAATCATGCCCCCAAGTCGCAAGGTTATTGAATAACGAAGAAGTTAGCCTGGCTTTCTTCAAGTGCGGATGTAAGAATAGGCTTTGTGATAACCCAAGCCTAAATTCAGAAAAACAATCCTGCACAGCAACGTTTCTGCAAGATTTAATTGACAAAAAAGAAGTTATTGGCGATCATGTCAAGCTGTTGGTTGAGGACACCTATAAGCGCAATTACATGTGTAATAGCATAGAGTCATCTAAAGATAGATTGAATTCTATGAACCAAGAGGTCGAATTTTTTGGTATAAAAGGAAATGGCAAAAAATTCTTGCGCGAAATTAGAGGCGAAGGCCAATTTGAATTCTTGCCTTTTGAAAGCCAGCCATTCCGCGAATACGATATGCGCATCTCTCCCGTTAATCATTGGTGTGAAGTTTACCGTATTTTAGCCAATTTAGAAATTATGCCGCAAATGTTAGATGATGGCTTCAGGCCGAAAGACAATCCTTTAGGCCTGCTAGGCACATTAGCACACCTAATTTACAATCAGCAACCAGAAGATAGGCAAAGACCATTCTTGCACAATCAAGCAGGCATGTCAAGAGAGGAATTTGCTGAAAAGCGCGTTTATTATCAGACTAGAGACGGGTGGCGACTTCAGGGCAAATTTGACGGGCTGGCCTGTATAAAAGAGTGGGGAAGCACAAAGCATATTGCAGTTTTGGACAGAAAGCGAACTCAGTCGACTACGCAAAAAGACCAGCTTTTATTTTATGGCTTGGGCGTTTGTCAAACCCTTAAAATTAAGCCCGAAAGCATACTGACAATAATCGAACGCCCGCCTTATACCCCGCCGGATTACAAAGCAATACTCCCAAGCTATCGCGAAACAGTGTTTGATATCTGCGAGTTCGAATACTCACTAGAGAATCCTCACATAATAGATCTGGAAAATCGCATCGATCAGTCCATAGAAAGGCAGAAACTTCTTTTGCAAAATCCTGCAAGTTGGCTAGAAACCCGTAAAGTAAATGAGCCTCTTAAAAAGGACGGGTGCAGTGACTGCTTCGCAGATTATAACTGCTGGCGCTTCTGCAAACTTTTGCGGCAAATAAACATAACACCAGCAGAGCTATTTCAGCACTACGCCTGCTTGCCCGAAAACTATAATCTAAATCCAACAAAAGCAAAATGATTGTATAGTAATTTAAACAAAAATTTAAATTGGCTTGCCTTATTTAAGGCAAATACATGCATGCCACTTTAGAATCTTGCTTATTATGCTTACATCCAAAGGAGATAGGGCAAATATACATTTCAAGAAAAGATATCGCGATTATATCACCCGCGGGCCCGGCTGAAAATAAAGTTAAACAAAAATATTATGAGATTCACAGAAATAACGTTGTGCCAATTTTCCTTAATCCTGATAAAAGTATAGAGATTTATAAAAAGGGCGAACTTTGTGCACGAGGGCTTGCTGTTGTTCCACAAAAGGTCCTCTCAGAAATATTGCAGTTAGTGGAAGAGCGCGAAGTCACTTTCTGGAAGCCACTTGCATCTGAGCCCTGGCGAGTAAATCTTCCTAATTATGCACCAGAGGACCTTAAATTTAATGATAAGTATGCAGAATGCATAGAATACCTTTGGAACAATATTGACTGGGATTCTGAGCTGCCAGTTATGCTGAGAAATACCGCAGCTTGTACCATTACACCTTTTGTTGCACGAATGAATCCGGAATACGAAAAATACATAGGAAAAATTGTTTTACAGCCAGAAACATTCTATGCAGATGTATAAGTGCTCCCGACGAGATTTGAACTCGTGTCCAGGGATGTTTCCGGCGGAAACCCAGCAAAGCTAGGCCTTCGCGCTGCGAGAATCCCTTATCCTTAACCGGGCTAGACTACGGGAGCGTAGATTAAGTGCGATTTTCGTCTTTTAAAAGATTAGCGGGCCTACAACCACGTATAAAATCTTAAATATTACGGCAAGTTAAACTTAATCTATGGCTTTACTCAGGCGAGGTTTATACGACAGGGTTAAAGACTTACGGGAAAAAATTCCAAAAGAGTTGTTATCTCAAGAAGAACGTTTTCTTTTAGATAAAGATCCAGAGCTTTGGAAAAACATATCTAAAACTTCTATTGCCGATTTCGAGGATAAACTTCAGAAGGGCAAGGGCAAACTAGGCGATCACGGCTATCCTGCACCCCATATTTTTGCTTGGAGTAGAAACTCACAACTTTATATCAAGCAAATACGTGAACGCCTAACAAACCCTCTTAAAAAAATATTAAATAAACTGCCTGACGCGCTCAAAAAAGAAGCTGAGCAAGTAATAAAAGAGGTTAATGAACTTGTGTCGCTTATGGACTTGCTTGGCTGGTTTTCGCAAGAAAAATATTGGCCTGGTTTGCGGGCTTCTTCTGGCTATTTCTTTTTACTTGATCCCTATAACCCTCAAGAAAACCCAACAAAATATGCAATTGAACGCATGATAGTTGTGCTGAAAAAGATAGAAGCTATCCTTTGAAGTGGCCTGCGAGGATTATTCGATTACTTCCTTTTAATTTTTATTCCTCTGCACTTTACTGGGGCTGGCGAGAAACATTCACATTCATTACGCCAGGCGTAAACCTTCAGATTGAAATAAAGGTCGCTCCACCGGCCAGCGATTCCTGGTGTTATTTGTGCATATCGAATATCATACTTTTTGGAATCTACTAATCTTGCGGTGATTAGTGCATAGATTTCATCTTTTTCTATATCGTCGTGATCGGAATCACTAATTTCGGAATATTCTGAGAAAGACTGATTCCTCAAAACAGGATGAGAATGAAAATCTCCCAGAACTTGGAAATCTCTGCCTTCAAAACTTCTCAAAACCTCTTCCAATTTTCTGGTTTTGCCATTGCAACTGACTTCATAGCGTTTCCGGTCTGCAACTTGACATGGAACTGCGTGCAGCACTTCTGCAACTTTTTGGCTCTTTTTGCCCAAAAGCAGGCCATAAGTCTCGTTGGAGAAAACTTCTCTTGTGCTTGCTAACATTGTTGCAAGCGCTGCTCTCTCGATTCGGACTTCTAACATGTGTTGCTAGAAAATAGAAGGTTTTTAAGTTTAAGCGGGCCTGGGATGATTTGAACACCCGTCCCCCGGTCCGAAGCCGGGCGCACTGTCCAGGCTATGCTACAGGCCCACACAAAAGCTTTAATTTGTGAATTTTAAAGACTTGTTATGGCTATTTTCATCGGCTCTGGGGGCGTGCCGACTAGTTCTAAGGAACGTTCTACGATAGGCGGGATAAAGGAATGTGCCCGCCTCGGCCTTAATGCCTTAGAAGTTGAGTTTGTTCGTGGCGTTAATATGTCTCCGGAATTGGCCACAGAAGTCGGAAAAGTTGCAAAAGAGCTTGGCGTGAGGCTGAGCGTGCATGCGCCTTACTACATAAACCTGCTTTCAGACAAGAAAGCCATAGTTCAAGCATCAATACAAAGAATTATTGATTCTCTAGACCGGGCTGAAAGAATGGGTGCAGACGCAATTGCTGCCCATGCGTCCTATTATGGCAAACTTTCCAAAGAAGAAGCCCAGAAGCAAATGATTGACGTCACCACACAAATTGTGGAAAAAATGGAAAAGCTTGGCATCAAGAATACGAAGCTTGGCTATGAAACTATGGGAAAGGCTTCGCAATGGGGCAGACTCAGCGAAATTATCGACATTTACAAGAAATTCAAGAAGCATTTTGTGCCCTATCTGGACTGGGGGCATCTTTATTGCCCAGATGGAAAGGAAGACTTTGCAAAAATCCTTGATGAGTTGAAAGATTTGGGAATCAAACACATCAATTCACACTTCAATTGCGTGAAATACAGCACAACTTCAAAGAGTTTTGTAGATATCCATGTTCCGATTGCACAAAAGACACCAGATTTCGCAGAGCTGGCAAAAGAGCTTGTAAAAAGAAAGTCAGACATAACCTTAATCTGCGAAACACCATTGCTGGAGCAAGATGCACTAGCAATGAAAAGAATAATAGAAAAATTCTAAGGTGAAAGTCTGTACAGCGTTCTTGGGAATGATACCACATCCATTATATGTGGCATGCCTGTCAGCCACATCACGAGCCTTTCTATGCCCAAGCCCATGCCCGAATGCGGCACACTGCCGAATTTTCTTAAATCCATGTACCAGCCATAATCTTCCTCTTTCAGCTTGAATATTTTCAAAGATTTCTGAAGCTCTTTTTCATCAACAATTCTTTCGCTTCCACCGCTTATCTCGCCTATGCCTGGTGCAAGCAAATCCGCACCTAAAACTGTCTTGGGTTCTTTTGGGTCTGGCTTCATGTAGAATGCTTTCATGTCTCTTGGGAAGTGAGTCAGGAATATGGGTTTTCCAAGCTGTGCGACAAGCTCTCGTTCATCCTTGTCTGTTAAATCATAACCCCATTTTTTGCCTAATTTCTTTAGTGCATCAGCGTATTTTAATCTTGCAAACGGCGCTTTTAGTGATTCCAAATCTTTCGTATCCCTGCTAAGTTCTTTAAATTCTTTTTTGCAAGTTTTGAGAACATGCTGTACGACATAAATTATCAATTCTTCTTCCTGCTTCAACAAGCCATCAAAGTCCAGCCATGCAGCTTCAGATTCAGCCAGCCACGCCTCAGCAAGATGTCTTGTTGTTCTGGATTTTTCAGCCCTGAACATTGGTGCAACAGTGTAAATTTTTTCAAGAGCAAATATTCCAGCTTCTGCATGCAGCTGCCAGCTCTGTGACAGGTAAACTTTTCTGTCAAAGCCCTTGACTTCAAATAAAGTTGAACCACCTTCACATGCCTGCGTTGTGAATATTGGAGATTGGTATTCGGTAAAGCCTTCCTTGTGGTAGAAATCGTGGATTGCCCTGAAAACCTCACTTCTTACTCTTAGAACTTGCGTTAATTTCCTGCTTCTAAGCCATAAGTGCCTAACATCTCTTAAAAATTCTTCAGACAAGTCTTTTGTTATTGGGAACCTTTCAGCCAAGCCGATTATCTTCAAATCATCCACTTGAAGTTCATAGCCGGTTGGCGCCCTTTCTTCTTTCTTT
This sequence comes from uncultured Candidatus Woesearchaeota archaeon, assembly GCA_903864915.1. Lineage (GTDB taxonomy): Archaea > Nanobdellota > Nanobdellia > UBA10117 > UBA10117 > CAIPHS01. The sequence goes on along the minus strand of CAIPHS010000005.1, from coordinate 47,955 downwards.
ATCTTGCCGCTTAATTCGCAAGAGCTTTCTATTGTGATTTTTTCAGCGTCTTTCCAGGCCTTCGAGTCTTTTTTGATAACTGCCTGAATAAGGTCTGTGGAATCTCTTATTACTAGGAAAATCAGCTCCTTCTGGTCCCTCTTTCTATGAACCCAGCCTCTGATATGGACTAGCTTGCCAGCTTGCTTGTCATCTAAAACTGATTCTATCGAACTGAATTCAGCAGCCATGTTGTACCTCCATAAATCTGAGCGCCCGATCGAGGATTCGAACCTCGGGCCTATCGCTCTCTATCTTATAGATAACAGGCGATCGCTCTAACCGCTGAGCTAATCGGGCATCATGATAAATTCCAGAAGAATGCTCTATAAATCTATCTATAAACAGGGTCCTAACAATTCCGGCGCACCAACTCGGTTGCCATAAAAGTATTAAAATATGAGAGTATATAAATGTTTTGAACACTGTTTGCTGGAGAAAACGGATGAAACAAAAGATTGCGCAGGGTGCAGAGGCTATTTTGTACAAAGACGGAGATAAAATCATCAAGGAGCGAATCTCAAAGTCTTATCGGATTAAGGAAATTGATACTAAATTAAGGAAGGAAAGGACGAAGATGGAAGCGAGGATTTTGGAGAAGCTCGCAAGGGTCAGGGTTAATGTTCCTAGGGTCCTGAAGGTTGATGAAGCAAAGACAACTCTGGAAATTGAGGAGATTAAAGGCGAGAAAGTAAGAGACTATTTGCTGAAGTCAAAAGATGCTAAAATTTTCAAGCAGATTGCAAAGCAAGTTGAATTGATGCACGCAGCAGGCATCGTGCATGGCGACTTGACTACAAGCAATATGATTCTTTTCAAAAACAATATATTCTTGATAGACTTTGGGCTTTCTGGCCATTCAGACAGGGTTGAAGACAAGGCAGTTGACCTGCATTTGCTGAAGGAATGCCTAAAATCAAAACACTTTGAAATCTGGGAGCAGGCTTGGAAAGTTTTCGAGAAAAATTATAGTGTTAAGGAAGTTATCAACAGATTGAAAGTTGTGGAACGCAGAGGACGATACAAAGAGAAAGCGCCTATTTGAGAAGGTCTTCAAGCGCATCTGCAACAGCACGCTCTGAATAAATCCTAAGGTTGTGTCGATTGTTTTTTGCAACTTCTGATTCCATGTAAAAATCTGCAGGATTTCCCCCGATTTTGATTATGCCTTGTACTTTAAAAAATTCGGTTGTTCTGTTTCTAAAAAAAGACTCGAGTTTGCCGTATTCGGGTGATTTCTCTTCGGTTGATACGCTATGATCGCCATAGCCGAGATATGTTACCGCGATGGCCTCGCTCTTTATGGCTTCCAAGAACTTGCCGAAATCTGCCGGAGATGTATAATTTAAAATCCTGAGGCGGCTATATTCGATGGTAAGTTTCTTTTTTTCGCTAGAAGTATATTCCATACCTATGTGGATAGGCATACGACACTGTTTACGAAAAGTCTTTTAAAGGCTCTTTAAAACAGATTGAACATGTCAAGGCTACATTCTGGAAGAAAAGGGTCTTCGGCGTCCAAGAAGCCGTTGCTAGCCCCCGCTCCAGCATGGATACAATACAAGCCCGAAGAGATTGAGGCTCTTGTTGTCAAATTGGCAAAGCAGGATTATAACGCAGCCAAGATAGGCATGGTTTTGCGCGATTCTTATGGCATCCCAGATGTTCGAAAAATCACGGGCAAGAAAATAACAGCGATTTTGGTAAAAAACAAGCTCGCACCACAGGCTCCTGAGGATATACAAGCCCTGTTAAGAAGGGCAATCCAGGCAAAGAAGCACCTGGACCAAAACAAGAAAGATATGGTCACGAAAAGAGGCCTGCACTTGATAGAATCAAAGATACGCAGGCTGTCTAAATACTACAAATCCGAAGGTGTGCTTCCAGAAAACTGGACATACAAACTAGTTGGTTAAAATGGCTGCAGGCAAACAACCCAGGGGTAAGAAGAAATGGTTCACCGTAGTTGCACCTGCGCTTTTCAATTCAAGGGAACTTGCAGATATCACAGCGTATTCACCTGAAGAGCTGCAGGGAAGATCAGTCGAAGTCAGCGGACAGATGCTCACAGGACTGCCAAAAGATGGCAATCGTAAATACTTGCTTAAAATCGTAGAAGCAAAAGGCGAGAAAGTTGGCACAGCACCATCAGAATATTACCTGACAGAGAGTTTCATGCAGAGGTCAGCCAGAAAATACAAGGAAAGGGCAATTTATGTTATGCGTGCCAAGACAAAAGATGACAAGCAGGTCTGCATAAAATGGTTTTTCTTCAATGTCAAGAAGCTGCACAGGTCAGTAAGAGGCGAATTGCTTAGACAAACCAAAACGTTCACAGAGTCAGCGATTAAAGAATACGACAGCGTGAAAGTTTTTGACCCTTCTGTGCTGGATAAGATTTCAATGGATTTGAAGAAGCACCTTAACCCAGTGCACCCTGTCGACAAGATATTTGTTTACAAGTTCTTCCTTGCGTAAAAATCAGCGAAGCCTTATTACTTCCAGGTTCTTTGGTGCAATTGTTTCAACCCTGAACATCTTATGTATGTTGCTTGCAAGGCTTAGCGTTTTTGAAGTCTCGCCGTGCACAACTATTATTTTCTTCGGCCTCGGCTTTATCTTCTGAATATATTGTTCAAGCTCCAGCTTGTCGGCGTGCCCTGAGAATCCCGTGATAGCGTGTCTTTCCAGGTTAACTTTGATACTTTCAGCATCGAACTTCATTTCGGTGTCTCCTCTCTGCACGTAATAACCTGGTGAGCCTTCAGCCTGGTAGTTTACAAAAAGTATGGAATTTTTAGGGTTGTCAGCCAGTTTCTTGAAGTATTCAACAGAAGGACCGCCTGTCAGCATGCCGGATGTCGCAATTATGACACATGGTGGGCCGTCAATTACTTCCTGCCTCTCCTTTCCGGAGCCGACGCGCTTGAACATAGGGTTTAGCAATGGGTTTTGCTCCTCGTAGAAAACTTTCTCTCGGACATCAGTTGCCATGAATCTTGGATATGAGGCATATACTGCAGTCACATCCCAAATCATGCCATCAACATAAACTGGGACTTTGAAGCCCTCTTCCCTTGCAGCTTTCTCCAGAGTCAGCATTATCTCCTGGGACCTGCCGACTCCAAGCGATGGTATGAGGATTTTGCCTTTCCTTGCAATCGTTTCCTTGATTATCTTCATTTGCGAGTCTTCGCATTCTTCCCTTGAAGGCATGATGTCTTCTGGCGCACCATATGTGCTCTCAATCATCAATGTCTCGACACGGGGAAAGGTTATTTGTGCTGGGTTCAGCATCAAAGAGCGTTTGGCTTTCAAGTCACCAGTGTACAGCAGGTTGTGCCAGCCCTCTCCGATGTGCAGATGCACAAGGGCGCTTCCAAGTATATGGCCTGCGTTATAGAATGTCAGTCTTATATCAGGAGTAATGTCTGTGACTTCACCGTATTCGAGGGAGATTGTGTGTTTTATCGTTTCCTTGACATCCGCTGATGTGTACAGTGGCTTTCCGGAATGCGAAAGCTCGATGTAATCCAGAGCGAGAAGTGCAAAAATATCCCTTGTCGGCTCTGTAAGATAGACTGGGCCTTTGTAGCCCATCTTGAACAGGTATGGCAAAAAGCCGCAATGGTCCAGATGCGAGTGCGAGATTATAACTGCATCCAAATCGTCAATGTGGAACTCAGGCACACTCAGGTAGGGATATGCATACTTGCCTGTTGCCGCGATGTTGAGCCCGCAATCCAACAGGACTTTGGATTCAGGAGTCTGCAGCAAGAAACAAGACCTTCCAACTTCCCTGCCAGCACCAAGGATTGAAATTCTAGCCCACATGTCATCTAGCGTGGATTTCTTGATTTCGTATATGCGCTGGCCGACACTGTGCAGGAATTTTCTTCTGTAATCAGATTCTGTAAACAGGACATTTCTGATGCTTGTGGTAATTTTTGAAGGAATTGCGGATTCTCGCCTTACTATTGGTGTCCAAAATGTCTCCTCTTTTATTTTCTTCAGGAGCTCGCCATCCTTGCCTATTGCAAGCCCGGGCTTCTTCGCCTCAATAGTTATTATGGAACGTGCAGACTCAAAGAGTATCTGCGTTATGTCTGCATCTTTCGAGACTGCATCGCGGATGAACTTCTCTGCCTTTTCCTCGTCTTTCCTTAGGGAATCATCTGCGCGCAAGTCTATTCTTTTTTTTATTTCTGAAACCATCTGTCTTATGATGTCCCCGCCGTGCAGGAAAAAAGTCTTGTTTTTTGTATAGAGGACTATGTTTGCGCCTTCATAGCACGAGCTTGTTATGCCTGCGTCACGCGGTAATTTCTCGAGAATTGAATCTAGCACACTCATTGTAATTCTCCAAACTCGCAAATCCGTAGGATTTGCTCTGTTTCTAAGATTTGGGCTAATACATTCATATTAAATCCCTAAGTGGTTTTAGAGTATGAGTTTGATTACTTCTTTTTTACCACAGTGTCAATCGGTATCTTGTCCAATCGTCTGAAGCCTTTCTTGTTTATTATAATGACGTCGATTCCTTCGCCGGAGCCCATATCGCGCCTGACCGCAGAGGTTATTCCCCTTACAGCCAGCTGTACGGCTTCTTCTTCAGACATGTTCTCTCTGTAGCTGTCTTCCAGGAGGCCGAAAACCATTGGGCTTCCTGAGCCTGTTGTATAGTATCTGGTTTCTTTGATGCTGCTTCCCATAGGATCCAGGGTGTAGATTGCGTAGTTGCCCTTGTCATCAAGTCCTGCAATAATTAACTGCACTAAATAAGGTGCCCAGCTTTTTCCCTGCTGGAAAAGAATATTCTGCATAAGGTTTGAAGCCACATCGAGGCTTGGCTCCATGTTTATGTTTAACCTGTAGAGGTCCACCTCTGCTTTCAGGTATTTTGCAAGCATCTGGCCGTCACCGGCACTGCCTGCAATGGTCATAGCAATCTGGTCTGAGATTTTGAAGATCTTGTCAGTTTCTTTGTTTGCAATCAGATAGCCCATGCTGGCTCTTTTGTCTGCAGCAATGATTATTGCATCTTTACAAACAATGCTTACTGTTGTTGTTCCGTGTTTAGATTCTACAGTTGCCATTTACATGCACCAAAACATCAGTTGGATGATTAAACATATTCTTAAACCTTTTTGTTGGAAGCTAGTATGATTTTGCTATGTAAACAACATGTTTGGCTGGCTTGCCGCACATAATGCACTTGCCGGATGCCTTCTCTTCCTTGCCAAACAGGGTGCCGCGGACCTTTGCAGAAGCCTCTTCCTGCAGCTTGTCGGCGCATTTTTGCCCGTCAAAGTCGATTGAACACCAAGGAGCCCTTACTATTCCTCTCTTGGTTTCAAGGATTTTCTTTGCATCAGCAAAAGTTTTTGCTTCATTTATGGAATTTTTCAGTTCAGTCTCTGCTTTTTTGGTTATGTTTTTCAGCAAAGCGTCAGCATGTTCCTCAATCTTCTTGTCCAAATCCTTTTCGGAAATTATTTCCTTTTGTTTTACATCCCTTCTTACCAACGTCAGTTTATTTTCTTTGACTTCCCTCGGGCCGACTTCAATCCTTATCGGGACACCTTTCATTTCCCATTCGTTGTATTTCCAGCCCGCAGTGTTGTCTGAATCGTCATATTTTACTCTGTAGCCCTGTTCTTTCAGTTCTTTTTCCAGTTGCTTACATTTTTTGTCAACGTCAGCAGATTTTTTCTCAAAAATAATTGGAATTATGACAATTTGAACTGGTGCGATTTCAAATGGCAAAACAAGGCCATAGTTGTCGCCATGTATGCCTATTAGGCCAGCCATGATTCTTATGAGTCCCGGGCCAAGTGTAGTTTGCCAGCCAAATTGCTTCTTTTCATGCTGGTCTGTAAAAATTATATCGTATGCCTTTGCGAAATTCTGTCCAAAATCATGTGTTGACGCAATGGTGTTTACCTTTCCATCAACAATCGTCTCAGCACCATAAGTATCAACACCGCCCGCAAATTTATCCCATTGTGGTCGCCTAACGAACATGAATGGCAAACCGAGTTTCTTGTGTGCAACGTTCTCAGTGTAAATCATGTCTCTTTCAATTTGCTTTAGAGCCTCTTCGTGTGTGGCGAAAACGTCATGACATTCGAAGAAATTGAATTCTCTTCCTCTTAAGAAAGGCCTGGTGGTCGATTCAAACCTGAATACAGATATTCTTGATTGGTAGCGCTTGAACGGGAGCTGATTCCAACTTCTTATCCAGATGGAATACATTGGGAATATTTGTGATTCGCCTGTTGGCCTGAGGTACATCTTCTCATCTAGCTTTTTGCCGCCACCTTCAGTTACCCAGTAAAGTTCGGGAGCAAAGCCCTTGACGTGTTCTTTTTCTTTCTTTATGTAGGCTTCAGGAACAATAGTTGGAAATAACATTGGCTCATGCCCATCTGCTTCAACTTCCTTCTCAAGCATGGCCTCATAGGCCCGCATTATCTTGACTGCCCAAGGTGTTTCTACAATGGCGCCCTGTATGCCGTATCTGATGTCAGCGAGGTTAGCACCTGCTTCAGAAACCAGCTCGGTGTACCACTCAGAGAAGTTTTTCTCTTTCTTATTCTTAAGAGCCATATTAATTCCTTCATTATAATACTAAAACCCCTTTTAAAATTTTAGGTAAGTGTTATTGGTTAATTTTGTTACGAACTGCCCATGTTCCAGTTCTTAAAGTTTCCATGTAGTTTGAGAGACCATTGCCTTCAACTAGTGCTCTTACTCTCAATAAGTTCATTTCGTCCATAGACCATTCGTTATTTCTCATATTTACTGTACAGAATTCGTGTGAATAGCCCTCATCAGTATTTTTCGTGGCGTATTTTTCTAATCTGCTAAAATGTGGCGCTCCTGGCAAAGGTGTGAAGATGAATGGATTCACAAATGCTGCGCCAGAGCCTTTTAGAAACTGGCCGTATTTGATCGAATTGTTTATTTGACTTCGTGTTTCTATAAATTCGCCATCGCCGATAGGGTTAACAAAGCCCAGCATTAGTCCAACAGTCGCGTTTATGTTGTTTTTATCGAATAATCCCACGACTTCCTGAGTGTGGGATTGCATAGCGTTTACTTTTGGTTTATTTGCGGTACTTAGCGAATCAGCGTTGGCACTTTCTACGGCAAGATAAACACTATAGCATCCGCTTTGAGCCATGCTTCTAATTAGTTGTTTGGTTGTTAGACCGTTTTGTTTTGCTTTAAGCACGTGCTCATAAATGATTTTATTGTGTCTATTGTCTGAGAGCGTTTTTTCATCAACGTTCTCTAACAAAGCAATTAGACTGTAAAGGCCAATGCCACCTTCTTCAAACCAAGGCAATTTGTATTTTTTGAGTAAATCAAATACTTCCATCGCCCATGCAGGATCGTGAAGTAGATGATCATCTTCTACAATGTATTCTTTAACCCCTAGTGAAGTTATATTTTGAAGGTGTTTTTCTAACAAGTCATTATTCATGCGTATCCATGGGCCTTGGACGCGAGGAATTGTGCAGAAAGTGCATCGAGTGTTGCATCCGAGCGTTGTAAATCCATAGACTATGTTCCCATCCTTAACCTTTCTTTCTCCACCAGAATGATAAGGTCCGCTGTATGTCGGTAGATTCAGGAAAGAGTAGTCTGGGGTGCCTATCAGTTCGATATCTTTTATGAACTTCCTATCTTTGGTTTTGATTACCTGGCCGTCTTTTTTGAAAGCTATGCCTTCCAAATCTTCCAATTTTTTAGTTGATTTGCCTGTGAGTACATCTAAAAGTTTGGTGAATGTGATGTCGCCTTGTCTTAAAACTACATAATCGGTTGGCGAATCTAACAATATGTCTGCAGGTAATCCTGTTGCATGCGCTCCACCCATTATAACCGGTACGCCTGAATCAACAGATTTGGCAATATCTGCAACCCTTCGCGCATTTCCCCATTGATGTGTGTAGTCAATGGAAATTCCAATGACTGCAGGATTAGCTTCACGGATTTTACGTTCTAAATCAGCATCATCGAGACCATAATGGTATATTTCGCTGCCGTTTGAAGCTTTGAAATAAAATTTATCATTGTTCCAACCCTCAAAAACAGCATCAATGATTTGCACATTATATCCTTCCCTTTTTGCGGCAGTCCCAACTCTTAAAAGACCCATAGGAAGGCCAGCCCTTTTCATCTCTTTCAAGCGAGTTACTCCATTCTTTTCTAATACATCTATTAGTTTTTCGTCAGCATCAAGACTTCCGGAAGTACGGTATGCTGGCCTGATTTCGCTTTCTTTTCGCAAATTTTCTCGGATAAGTTCTAAAGGTCTCTCGATTCGCGTATAAGCAGGCACCACTAATAACACATTTTTGTCGTTTGCTCTGTATTTTGAGGGGTTTAGAGAATTTTGCTCAATTTCACAGCTAATTTTCTTTCTATTTGAGTCTGGCTTCAATATTACTCTGTTCTCAAGGATGTCCATTCTTAATACAGTATATTGCAAAAAAACTTTAAAAGAGTTTATCGCTTTTTTTCGTCAAAAAGACGAAACTGACATGGGAGCTTGAGATTAAAAACCGCTTTGTTTTTACTTTTTAGTCAAATATCGCAAGGCAACCTCTCCGCCTGCAAAACGAGTTATGAAACTTATAACATCATCTAACGCTTTGTTGACATATGTCTTTTCAATGGAATCAGTGGCATAAACTACGATAAGCAAGTCTTTTGTTTTGTCTGTAACTTTGGCAAGATCTGTATCTGCCGTGGCAAAACCAAAATCCAGAATTTTTTCGTTATCTGCAACAACTATTTCCTTTCCGCTGCAATTTACAGTCTTTCCTCCAATTTTAACGAATGGTTCTCCTACATTGGCTTTTCGAACCGTTATCGGAAAGTTAATCTTGTGGTAATCCATAACGCCTATTGGCAAGCCGTAGAGTGCCGAAGCCAGATTCATGGCATCTATTACGTTGTTAACTCGCCATAAATTCTGCCCGGAATGTATTCTGCGTATCAACGCTTCAGAAGCTATTCTGTCTTTAGTGGGATCCATCCCATATGAACTATAAAGATCCCTGAAATTTCTTATTACTGGGTTGTTCGCCAGTTCGTTTAGAGGAAAGCGAAGTTTTACTTCCTGAAAGACCACTTGTTCAAGATCATTTAAAGAATGGTCAGAACTTTTAATCTTTGGGCCATTTATCACACAAACTCCGAAATAGGTGTTCGGAACATCAAATTTTATGTCTAGATTAGATGTGTGTTCCATATTAGTCCTTGAATCTATAGCTTAAAAAACATTTTGGAAAAAAATCCGGATGTATGCTGTTCCAAATAAATACATATAAGTTATTTTGCTCATATAAAGTGACATGAAAATAGCTTTCCTCTCAGACTTACATCTCGGCTTTGCTTATGGCACTGAGAGACAGGAGGAGAGCTTTGAAAATGCCAGGCAGGCCTTTGATCTGGCCCTGAAGGAAAAGCCAGATTTATTTTTGCTTGCGGGTGATATCTTCCATGAAAAGCTGCCCAGGCAGGAGATACTTGGAAGGGCAATCGAGCTTTTTGATTACCTGAGCAAGAAGCTGAAAAAAGTCAGCGTCGTTAAAAGAGTCACAAAAGACAAGCAGGTTATTGAAAAAAAGGAGCTTATTCCAGCAGTTGTTGGCATATGGGGCACGCACGAACGAAGACACACCAACAGCACTAATCCTGCACAGATTTTAGAAAAGGCAGGCCTCATTACTTTACTGCATGCAGAATCTATTCTGCTCGAAATAGGATATGAGAAGATAGGCATTCACGGTTTATCAGGAGTGCCGGAAGATTATGCGCGGGATGCATTGTTAAGCTGGAAGCCCGAGCCGTTTGAAAATGCGCACAATTTCTTGATGCTGCACCAGAATCTGGCAGAGTTAATGCCTGTTGATACAAATGCGATAAAATTCGCAGACTTGCCGGAAAAGTTTGACTTCTATCTCGCAGGCCATTATCATTGGCGCGTTGAGGAACAGCATCCAAAGACAAAAGCACCAATCCTCATACCTGGCTCCACAGTCATAACGCAGCTGAACCAGAAAGAATCTACAGCTGAGAAGGGATTTTTCATAATAGATTTGCCGCCTGAGAAAAAACTGCGCGACATTTCATTCAAACCCATACGTATAAGGCCCGCACATTACTGTCTGGTTGAAGTTAGGGAAAAGAAGCCTGCAGAAATCCAGTTTACAATCCATCAGGCTGTTGCAAAAGCAGTTTCATTAGTGCAAAGCCAGAAGCCGATGATTAGAGTCAAAGTCAAGGGGACGATTGCACCTGGTTTCAGCACAGCAGATATTAATTTGTCGCAGATTTACAAGGATTTTGCAGGAAAAGCAATCCTGGACATTGACAAGTCTGACCTTACAACTGTCGAGGCAGCAGCAAAGACCACTCTCCTGCAGGATTTGAAGGAAAAGAAGATTTCAGCAGACCAGATGGGCCTGAAATTGATCAAAGATAACCTGCCAGTGCCTGTCGACATGCAAAAGCTTGAGCAGCTGTTCAATTGCCTGGCAGAAAATGAGCTGGAGAAAGCGGAAGAATTACTATGATTAGTAAAATCAAGCTGCAGAACTGGAAGTCACACACAGAGACAGAGCTGGACTTCAAGCCAGGCATTAATGTCCTAGTAGGGCCAATGGGCTCTGGCAAATCATCCGTGCTGCAGGCCATCTGTTTCGCGTTATTTGGAAGTGTTCCAGAGGTGAAAAGAAGGGACGTTAAGGTCTCTGAGCTTGTTAAGAGGAACTCCGGTACGCAGGCATCCATAGAACTTAAACTGGATGCAGCAGACAAGGTTTTCCAGATTCAGCGCATCATCAACAGCAAGGGCACTGAAGCCACAGTCCGGGATGCTGACGGTGTCATGCTTGCAGGCACAAATTCAACACAGGTGACAGCTTTCCTGAAGAATATTTTGAAACTGGATGAAGATACTTTTCTCAGAACAGTGTACGCAAAGCAGAATGAGATTGATTTGTTCCTGCAATTGAACCCGCAGGAGAGAAAAACAAGATTGGATGAACTGATGGGCGTGCATAAATTCGAGGCTGCAAGGAGAAGCTGCGTATCATTAGCGAATAAAATTGCATCCAGAAAGGACGAGAAAGAGAATTTGCTTAAAAATTTCGAGGTTGACAAACTCAAAACGCAGATTGATTCTCTTCAGAATGAGATTTCTCTGATATCTGAAGAGAAAGATGCAATATCTAACAAGATTGCGTCTGCGCAGAGGGAAAAGCTTGATGCAGAATCGGAATTAAAAGAATTGAAAGTAAAATTTGCTGCTTTTACAAGAATTGAGGAAAGACAGAAGTTTTACATTGCACAAATTAACGAGATAAAGCTCAGGTTGAAAGAGCCCATCAGGCCGCAGGCGGAGATAATTGTCCAACTAGATGGGTTGAAGAGCAAATTAGCTTCTTTTGAAACCACAAGATTCGAGCTTAACAAAGCCCTCGATAGCTTGAACAAGAGCTTGATGATTTCTGGAAGGGAATCAAGTGTTGCCGAGAGCAAATTATCAGATGCAAAGATACAACTGGAAAAAATTTCAGCATATAAACTGGAGCTTGAGCAGTTGACGCAGAGATTTGGTGCAGAAGATGCAAAGAGCGAACTGGAAATGGTGGAATCGGAGATAAAGGAACAGGAAAAGGATATCTCTTCTGCAGAAAGTGAAACCAGGTTTTTGAAAAAGCATCTGGAAGAGTTGAAATCTGCAAAAAATGCCTGCCCAATCTGCTCGCGGGCGCTGGAAGAAGGTACAAAGGAGAAATTGGTTGCCGAAAGGGAATCGTCAATATCAGTATTGGCAGGCAAGATTGAAAGCGCAGCAATCCGGAGAAAAGAACTTGCTGCCAGAAAAGACAAATTAGATGATTTTATCGAACAGCGAGATGAATTGCTTTCTGAACTCAAAAAAGAGCCCGATTGGGTGAAGCAGCATTCTACTTACCAAGCCATATTCGAATCTACAAAAGGCAAGATTGAAAGTTCAACACAGGAAATTGAGAAAAGCAAGTCTGAATTGGAGAGTGCTGAGCGCGCACTGCGGGACTTGAGGAAAGAAGACTCTGAACTGCGGGAACAATTGCACTTGGCTGAATTAAAGGAACAGCTGCAGCAATTTGAATCGCAATTGACAGAAGTGCAGGCAAAATTATCCACAAGACCAGACAACAATGTTTTGGAAACCGCCGATTCAAACTTCCGGAAGAAGTTCGAGCAGTTCATGGCACTTAATGAACGGCAGAAATCGCTTGATTATGTGCTTGATGAAAAGCATAAGCACTTGTCTGAACTGATAAAGAAGCAGAATCAGTCCGAACAATTGCTGCTTGACATGGCGCAGCTGCAGAAAAAAGTTGAGTTTTTGCAGCAGTTCAGGAGTGCCTTGCTGGTAGCGCAGGAATTATTGAGAAAAGAGCTGATAACTGCTGTCAATGAAGTCATGTCTTCACTCTGGAGCAAGCTGTATCCTTACGAAAAGTGGACTTCAATACATCTTGAGGCTTCTGATATAGATTATACGTTGCAATTAAGGACTTCAGAAGGGATATGGGTAAATGTCGCAGGCTTTGCTTCAGGCGGGGAAAGGATGCTTGCCGCGTTAGTATTAAGACTGGCGTTTGCAAAAGTGCTGGCGCCAGAATTCAACATCTTGATCCTTGATGAGCCAACCCATAACCTTGATGATGCAGCCATTAGTTCTTTTATGATGGCGCTGCAGGAACACCTGCCGGAATTCCTGGAGCAGTTGTTTATTGTAACGCATGAAGAAAAGCTGGCAGAAGTCGGGAATAATATAATTAGACTAAATTAAGCGACAATGGCAACTCTAAAGCCCATCGCACCTTTGATAGTGTCGAAGCTTTGCCAAAACATTAATAGAATATTATAGAAAAACATGTTTTCAGAATTTGTCGTCCAGGGTTTGAATTTTCAGGGCTTCTTTTAGTGCAACTTTCGGTTCACACACATCCATATTAGCGTTAGCCATGTCTGCTATTAAGCCTACCTTGTCTGTTTGGTCTGGTAGAGGGTTTGGATCATCTGATGTCATGTAAGCGCCAGATTCCTTTCCTTTCGGCGTCTGGACTCCAAAGTATTTTGTAGTAGGTAATGTTATGCTTTCGCCATCCTGCAATCTTTGTAACATTGCATCATACTGGTCGACATCCTTTGCAGCGCTCATTGCTGTTTTCATTGCCGCATAATCATTTAATGTGCACATTTTATCGCTCGTACATTCTGGTGTAGCCAGTTGCAGTTTTTCCCTTCTTATCCAGCTTGTTTAAGCTCTGAAAGATTTTGAAGAGCGCGACGTGCTTTTCGGCAACGTCTTCCATGTTGATTTCATAGGCGCCAGAGGGCTGGTCACCCAGCAAATCATAGACGTCGGCCTCGGTTTGTGCCCCAGCCAGCATGCCTTTTGTGAAGTAAGATTTTAGCTTTGTCAATGCATCCTTGGAATTTCCAATGTCTAGGTCTTCGTGAACATCCTGTGTGGTTCTGACCAGCTCAGGGAAGCAGAATTGCTCACCTTCTGAAAAGAGAACATCAGTGAGTTCTTTTGCATCGTCGATTATGCTTTGTTCTGAACCCGCAATAGCAAGGTTGAAGCTTTCGGAGCTCTCTTGTAGCCCAGCAATTTCCTGATGTCTGCTTTTGAAGTCTGCCATTTCAAAATCAACTCAAATTGTTGTTTTAAAAGGCTTACGAATTGAGATAGTTCTGTGATAGTATGTATCATAAATAATGATAGTTATATAAAGAAAATAAAAAGGGCTTAAATGCCCTCAAGTATCTTAGCAATTTGCTTTAATGTTTCAGGTTCTTTTGGCAATGCTATAGATTGCCTGAATCTCTTGCCGGTCCCCTCAGGCATGTAGAAGCCTTTTGAGATAGCAACAAACTCGTTTTCGCCTTCCTCAGTCTTTGCGACCTTTCGGGCAATTTCTATGAAGGAGTTCCTTCCAAATTTCACTTCTTCCGCTTTTAGGGTATCGTATTCAACTCTTGCCATTTTGTTCATTTCTCCTTTGTTGCGAACTTCCAGAACTCAGCGAACTCATTCGGGTTCAGGTTCCAGGTGCATTTCGCTAGCCCAAAACAAAATCAGTATTTTATAAGTCTTTTCTAACTATAAGAAACAATTAGTTAGATTTAATATTGGTCGCAGCTTATTTTTTGTATGGTTAAGTGGAAATTTGCAGTGAGCGGTACCCTTCCGCTAGTTTTTGGTTATTATCGGGTACAAGGAGCGGTAAATACGCTACGGTCCATAAAAGCCGCCAGCAAAGATTATTTTATCAAAGTCACTACGTTCAAAATATTCGAGTCTGCAGATCACGCGAAATTAATCTCTAAAAGGTTGAAAGAGCTGATTATTAAAGATGAACAGTTTTTAGTGAAAATTGTTGGCGATGCTTATTCTGCATGGGATTCCTTGCTTAAAGTTAGCCAAGAAATCAAAAAAACAAAGCCCACCTCTAAAAATTTTATAAAACTCTTAAAAAAATACAGGAAAGCAATTTCAAACACCCGTTATTGCTATATTTTGTTTGACATTAGTGACACTTTATTGGCTTATTTGAAGGAAAATCTGAAGCAAATAGGCGAATCAGATTTTGACTTGCTAACAATGCCGGTTGATAGTGAGCCAGGTGAATCCCTCCATGAAGCGCTACATTTAATTCTCCAAAATAGAAAGCAGGAAGCTCTTGAAAAGTTTGGCTGGTTGCCAGGCCTTAAGCAAATGCTAAGCGAACCTGTGGAGCACATAAAGAACATTTGTTCGAAGATGGAGAGTGCTGCAGAGTTAAATAGGAAATTACAGCATAAAATTATGGAGAAGGTAGACACCAAGTGCAAATCAAAAGTTGATTTGATGAGAAAAATAATTTATTGGATAAATTGGAATGATGCTACCACAATGCAAGCTGAATTTAATCTAACTACTCTGTATAAATTCATTTCGAAGCAGATAAAACTAAAAAACGATGACTTAAGTTATGTCCAAAACAAGATAAACTGGCTTCTTCCTGAAGAAATAGAAGCAGTTTTTAGTGGAGAGTTGAGTTTATCGAAACTAAACAAAGCTATAGATTTCAGAATGAACAAAGGTTACACTTGTGTGAGAGATGAAAAAGGCTTTAGGTTCGTTGGAGGTCTAAATGATTGAGTTAAGGGGTTTGGTAGCTTTTCCGGGTTTAGTTAGGGGAAAAGTCAAAATAATAAAAGAAGATAAGGATATTTCAAAGATGGATTGTGGAGACATATTAGTTTCGCCTCAAACACGGCCTGATTTTGTTGTCGCCATGTCCAAAGCAGCAGCCATAGTTACTGACACGGGTGGAATGCTATGTCATGCCGCAATAATTGCCAGGGAGTTCCGCACGCCTTGTATTGTCAGGACAAAAGACGCAACGAAAGTTCTCAAAGACGGCGATTTGGTGGAAGTTGATGCAACAAACGGAATAGTCCGCAAATTATAGAAATTCCCTACCGTCAGCGAATTTTCACCTTCATGCCAGCCTCTCTAGCCCGTTTTCGAGGCCAATTTGAAAAGTATGCAGTATTTCTAAAGAAATTTAGAGAAGTTCCGTAAGGCTGCTGGTCGCTGCAGTTAACTAAGTATAGTTTGGCATGAAAACCAGTAAAGTTCAATTCTTCAGGTATTTGCTTCGCATCACGAATTCTTAATGTGTGTGGGTTTTGATATTTTTCAGCTTCTTTTTTATCCAATGCATATGTATCTTCATAAATTTCTATGCTGCCGCAATCACCAGGAGTTTCAACCTGCGCATTAATTTCTTTTTTGATTGTGCCGTCAGCGTCTTTGGCATCAAAGTCTTCTTCTTTGCCGCCAGCTTCAAATACATACCATGCATAATCGGGTAAGTCATCACCAAAAATTGTGTGGATTAATTTGGTCTTTTCTCCAGGTACCCACTCTTTGAGTTTAGTTTCCAGATCTTTAGTATTTTGTTTTTTCATTTTTAATCACCTTCTCAAAATCTTTTCAAGGACATTTCTATAATGCTTTGCAATATCTGCATCACTAAGGGAAGCAGGAAATAATTCTAAAGCGGCCTTGTAAAATGACATGGCGCTCCGGTATTGTTCTTTTAATTCTAAACTATATCCCATGTCTAGAAGTTTATCCGCAAGATTTCGCGCTTCTGTGATTGGAAGTTCTTGGGTTTTGAAGCTTTGTTGCGTTTCTAAAATTTCCTTATTGTCTCGAACGAGCCAATATATGAAAACCAGGGCCTTTTTGCCAGGAATTCCAGTTTTGCGTCTTTTGACTAAGCCTTTGTTTACTAATTTGTTAAGGGCTCTACATACACCCCCCATAGCTCTCTGCTCACTTATGCCGTATAGTGCCTGAGTAATTCCTTCCTGGGTAACTTCCAGTCGTGCTATTGGCGCTTCTCCAGGAGGCTGGCAGTATGCCTGTAAGTATACGTAAATGGCTTGCTTAAGATTCTCTTTTTTAGGTTTGGTTTCTTGAACAGCACTTTCCAAATCGTTTACCATTTTATTTGTCCTTTTGTATTGTCTGTATATTATACGGTTTAGATAAATTTTATCATCTAAAAACCGTAAACTATTTAAATACGCTAACAATTACTGTAAGTTATACGGAAATGGCTAAAATCAAAGACACAGATAAGCAAATGCTAAATTTGTTGCAAAGAGGAGACCTCTGCGTGCCAAGAGTTACAAGACTGGCACATTTGATGAAGCTCCCAACGTCTACAGTGCATGAAAGACTAAAGACCTTACAGAAAGAAAATTTTATTCGAGGCTACACTATTAATTTGGATGCAGAAAAGCTCGAAAAAGGTTTTGTAGCTTTTATTTTAGGTCAGGCGAAACTGGGAAAAGAAATGCAGTTTGAGAAGGGTGCAGAATGCCTGATGAAGTTACCTCAAGTTCAGGAAGTTTATAGCATAGCTGGTGAGTGGGATTACTTTGTCAAAGTGCGTGTCAAGGACAAAGACGAATATTACGAAGTTGCAAAAGAAGTTGCAAAGTGTTTTGAGGTGCGGGGTATGGGCATAATATCAACTAAATGTTTCAAAGATTCAGCTAATTTTCAAGTCTAGCTTGAATTAAATAATGGTTTTTGCCTTCAAGTTTCGCAGCAGCTACATTAGCCATTATTTCTGGATTCTTAGAGGCATACTCACGCGCAGCTGAAATAATGCCTTTGCTGTAATCTAGGGCTTCTTTCAGGGTGTCAGGATTACCGCCCGGCCAGCTACGAAGCGCTTTCACATTAAGTGCTCCCCTTTGGGCCTCTTCTATTTGTTCTACGGCTTGGATAAGTAATTCCGTACCAAAATTTTTGATAAAAGAACCGATAAGTGAGTGGGGAATTTTGTCATGCGTTTGCTGAGAAAGATAGCGCAATATCCCGGCAAGTTGTTTGTAGTTTATAGTTGTATTTTCTTGCAAAAGATCTATGGTTTGATTGACAAAACCGCTTCCATTAATTAATATGTTATTATACTGGCCAGCCAATAATTGTGCGGTTACTTGGGCATTTTCAGGCCTTGCCGTGATATAAAATACTGCTTCGTCATCCCCAGGTTTTAATTTTGTCCTTATTTTTTCTAATTCGGCCCGGTTTAAACCATAAACAACTGTTTTGCCCTCCTTTACCAGAGCTTCGCTATCGGAAATAAATCGCAAATCGTAAGTTATGGTTTTGCCATCTTCGATAGTTGACCATGGTGCGCACAGAGCAGAGAGAACTTTAATCTGATCATTTAGATTCAGAACAGGAGCGTTGTTTTGTAGTATGAGTTTTCCGTATTCGTCTCTTTTCCATTTTTCGATTTTAGGTCCGATAAAAGCGTACAGCCCTCTGCCTTCAGAAATAGCATTGCCAAATATCCTGCAATTTTTAATAGAGGTTTCTAAATCAAACGTAACATTATACAGTTTTTGTACTTTGTCAGCGTGCTGTTGTGGAGGGTTAAACCAAGGCACACGAATCGGCTTTGGTTTATTGGCTTGCCAATTCTTAATTGCTTGGTAAGTATCTGCGAAATAGTGCGGCAATCCAACAAAGCATTCTAGAGTAGATAATTTTCCGAAAAGGGGAAGCATGTCAGTAATAAATTCCATGTTTTGCTGCCAATTATTTTGATTAAGATAATTGCTTTTATCAACTAATGCTTTCAGAAAAGGATAGTCTTGGAAAGCTTCGTCATCGACTTTTTGGACTATATCTGCTAGAGTTTTGTCTTGCCGGAAGGAAGTTATGCTTTCTGCCAGTTTGTACGATTTTGTCATGATTATTGGAAGAGTTACATAGTTTATAAATATTTGCCATATGGAACTTAAAGTCGTTCAAAGGAAATCAGAACCTTTTGCCAGCTTGCCTTTGGCGCCTTCCCATTGGACTGCATATTCTTCCAGCTTGGTGCCATGGCTTTCCTTTGATTTCCTTTGCCTTATTTTAACGAAAACCGGGTAATTTACAGCTTCTCCCAAAACCAGGGCTTCGCCCACCTTGAGGCTGCTGATTACGTCTAATGTTGATTGTGAGATTGACTCTGCAGATTTCTTAATGTGGTCCAAGTCATATGGGTTTGTTACACGAAGAATGATGTGCGTGTTGCACTGTGACAATGCTGTTGTTGACAGCTGTACCGGCCTTTGGGAAATCAGGCATAGATTAGCATAGAACTTTCGCCCTTCCCTTGCAAGCGTTTCGATTATGCCCTTGCTTAGCGCATTTTCTGATTTCATTTTTTCAGGGCAGAAATTGTGTGCTTCCTCGATGATTTCAAGGTATGGCGGAACCATTTCCTTACGTCTTAATCCAAAAATTCTCTTTGAAACATAGTCTACAATCAGCTGTTTTCTTCGTAAGTCTAACATCTCGCGGAAATTCAGGATAACAGCTTTGCCAGGTTCCAGCACAGCATCGAAATTCGGCCAGTCCGCCTTGCCGAAAATACCAAGAGAATCAAGCTCTGAAAGCCAGGCCAGCAATGCCCCGGATGACGCTTCAGTCAGGCTTTCACTCTGCTCTACTGCGGAAATAACATCAGAGACTTCAAACGGCTTGCCTGCTTTTCTTAGCGAATCCAGGGTCTTTCCAAGTTCCCTTGTCTGTACTGCGGACATTGAAGGGAACAGCTTTGCAATCATCTGCGCGGAGAAATGCTGCAGTGCAATCTTGACTTCAGTTGCGTCAATAATTTTTATTTTGTCTGCAAGTTCCTTTTCTTTTGACAGGCTGACGTATTCGCCGTGATTGTCAATTATTAATACTGCAATTTTGCCGCTTTTCCTGCTGAGAAGCTCTTCAATCAAGACAGATACAGCATAACTTTTTCCAGCGCCAGACATTGCAAGTACTGCAAGATGTTTCTGCAAAAGTTTAGTGAGATTGAATTTTGCTTTAAGATTGTGTTGCTGGACATCTCCGAGATGCAAGCCGTTTTCCTGGTCAAAGCCAAGGAATTTGTTCAGCAAATCAGGCTCTACTTCAAGCACGGAATTGCCAGGGCTTGGCGGAAATGATGGCCTGTTCAATGAGCCATCCGCTGCATAAACACCCAGCAGTTTCGCCTCTGCAATTGTGTATTCCCATTCCTTTATGGGAAAAGAATGCTGCAAATCATTAGCCTTTGAGTATTCCTTTACAGAGCCAGCTGACTCGAAATAGCGGTTTGTCTTGAAGATATTCATGACATTTGCAATTAGTGTGCCTTCTTCTGTCAGGACAGAGATGAATTGCCCTCTCTTGACAGGATTCTTCTCATCTATTACAAAGGCAAAAGAGCTGACAGAAGGAGAATCCTGCGTTGTAATGACCGTTCCAAGCTTGGCAGTCTCCATGTCTAAAATCGATGAAGCGAATTTATAAGAATTCCGAGGCTAAACTAAACAAGTTTAGCCTGGCGCAGAAAAATAAAATTTTTCTCGCGTATTGGCTTGAGGAGACTATTAAGTAGTTTTAAAAAGCTAAGTATTTTGTTTACTTGAGTAAACAAATGGTGAATAATTACAAGCGTAAGGCGCTGGTAGTCAACATAGATGTTCTTAGCACGCGCTACGATAGAATCAGCACTGTAAGGGACATAAGAAATAATGTTTCTGGTGAATTGCGAAAGGAGTCAGCACCACCTAAAATTCTTATTGATGGAACCTGCCTTGTTTTTTATAACGTACCTCGCAATAAGTTAGAACTGGTACTAAAAAAATCTCAAAGGACTTCTATAGAGCATGGCCAGTCGTTTACATATGTGATCGAAGAAAAGCAACTTTCTGAGGAAGAAATAATTCGCGTATTGGAACAAGATAATCTGAACTTAGAGCAGCTCTTATCGGGCAAAGATGCAGAAATGCATGATCTGAAAACTGGGTACGATGAGCTACAACGCAACGCTGCAGAAATACGGAAAGTATCTGATGAATACAAGGGCGAGCTAAAACTTCTCAAACTTAAAGATAAAGCCCCAACCTTTCAGGCAGTAAGGAAAGATGAATGTCTGATAGTTAATTCATACAAAGCAGTAGTTGAACTAGTATCTACATACTCCCAAAACCTTGGAGTGTTAGATGAAAACTTCAAACCGATAAGTAAATTACATCCTGAAGTAAACCTTGATAAGTTATTGGAAATTGCAGATATGGGTTTTGAAAAATTCGTTATGAAAGAGGGTGGCAAAGACCTTGCTGTGGCAATGTACTCACTTAAAGCCTGTAATTCGTTTATCGACCCGTCAAAGCTAGTTAATGATGAAGAAAAATCAGACTTGAAAAAGCTCAAAGGGCTTCACGTATTGGCGGAAGCGTATTCTAAGTTAATTAAGAGCACACAAGAACGCGAACAAGTGCTTCCGTGCGCAATTGTGCCCAAAAACGCAAATGAATTTTCAATATATGTTCCAAGCGGTTCGGACGCAGAAGGTGTTATATCAAATTACCTTTGTAACACACTCAAAGGAATTTTGGAGAAGAAGGATATGCAAGTAATAATTCAAAAACGCGGATTGACTAATGAAATCGTTGTTAAATTTAATGGAGGCGCTACGCCTTATTCGCTCGCCAGAAGGCTTGCTGTAGAGTTAAGAGATGAAGCAAACAAAATCCTGCCAAATAAAATAGGCCACAAGCTGGTTGTTGTTAATGCCCTTAAGGATTAGAACGGCCTCAAATCCCGTCTCAAGTCAAACAACATGGGATTTCTGCCTAATTTTTCTGCCAATGCTGCCTTAAAGTGGAAGATATCATCCTCCATCAATTTGGCTCTGGCGTCAGCTTCTATCAAGACTGATGGATAGGAATACATCCTGTTTTGTTTTGAAATTTCGAAAATTATTGTGGCTGCTTTTTCCGCGGTTTCATCGAGCTTCTCAAAGTCTGCAAGGAAGTCAATGCGGAGGGGCCTGTCAAATTCTGCAGCTTTCATGTAAAGGACAAAAAGTTTCCTCGAATATTCTTCCATGTCTTTCAGGATTGGTAGTTCTGAAGTCTTGGAATAATCTGAAACTGCTGTCCGCTCGCCAACATTCAATAAATTATACAAAAACAAAGTGTCTGTGGTATTTTCCAGAACATCCTTGCAATCATTGATTCTTTTCAAAGTCTCAACAGTTATGTTTGCTTTCAACAAGGCAGGAATGGCTTCCTGCATCAGGATATTGCAGTATCTTTTCCCTTTGGAGTCCTCAACAGCTCCAACCAGAAGTATGTGTTTTTCCTCACATTTCCTGTAAAGTTCTTTCATAAGAGAAATAATTTCCTTGTATTTCCCATAGGCTTTGGAAGATTGTTCCGGCATGCTGGAAGGATGCAAAACTATAGAACCGTCTCGTACAAGAACATTTGGGGAGAACTGCTCAATCGCTTCTAGGCATGTCTTCAGTTCAACTTCTTCCCTTGATAAATTTGCAAGTATGTTGAAATCATAATCTGAAAATTCAGGACCGGTAACGATTGGCTCCGGGAAAGGTTTCTTGCTTGGATGGTATTTGGCATTGGCCAGCCTGCCATCAATGTATTCAAAGCAGACAGCAACAGCTCTTCTTAGTATGAGGCCTGCACCGTGATATTCTTTTTTCAGGAAGCCACCATCAACCCCGCAGATTTTTATACCGTTAAGATTAACCGGCGAGATTGGAAACTTGAATTTAGTTATTTTGGCAGAATCCGTTTCTTTGAAGCATTTTGCAAGGAGTTCCCTTTTCTGCTCAATATCTTTCAGCCTTGCAGCAATGTCCTCAACAGACTCCATGTATTTTTAACGCAGAATAGAGATAAAAAACTACAGTTTTGCCGATGCCAGCTCTTGGCTGCCGTAGTTTATGGTAACACTTGTAAGATTGCCAGTATAATCAAAACTGCCTTTGTAAAATGTGTCTTTTATCACTTGAATGCAGAAGCCAGAGCCGCCTTTTGCAGTTATGTTAACTATGACGTTGCTGCCCTCTGTCTTATATGCTGCTTCAAGGGTGTGGCAGGGCGTTGGCTTGGTTACAGGCCCTTCAAACGTTATGCTTTTTTCAACAGTTATTATGTGCAATTTCTCAGGCCCTGATGTTACTTCGGAGAACTGGAAGTTCGAAATTTGCAGGCCCCCCTGTGTCGTCGTATTTGTTGAGCCTGCCTGTAAAAATAAGATGGCAATTATAGCAATTACTATAACAAATCCAATGATTGGATAGACCAGTTTCTTGTCCATGGCAGTAAGAGGTTTGAATTGTATTTAAATCCTACGCAAAGAAAGACTTTTATGCCCCAGTTTTGCCTAACTCTAGGTGAGTCCGTGGCCAAGAAATCCAAATTTTACATTGCAACAGCAATTGATTATACCAATAGCGTGCCGCATATCGGGCATGCATACCAAAAGATTGCTGCAGACACGCAAGCAAGATGGCACAAGTCACTTGGTGAAAAGGTTTTCTTCCTAACTGGCACTGATGAGCATGGCCTGAAGATACAAAGAGCTGCGGAGAATGCAGGTAAGTCACCGAAAGAATTCGTTGACGAGCTTTCTGAACAGTTTAAGAAAACGTGGGAGATGCTTAACATAGGTTTTGACAGGTTCATCAGGACAACAGACGCAGACCACGCCAAAGTCGTGCAGCGGTTTACCAAAAAGATCAAGGATGATATTTACAAGGGAGTATACAAAGGCCACTATTGTGTCGGTTGCGAAGTCTTCTTGTCGGACGATGACATAGTGGAAGGCAAGTGCAAAATACACCAGAAGCCGGTTGAATTGGTGGAGGAAGAAACATATTTCTTCAAGATGTCAAAGTATGCCGCACCATTATTGGAGTTTTACAAGAAAAATCCTGATTTCGTTAAGCCTGCGGGAAGGTTGGAAGAAGTCCGTAATAGGGTTCTGACAGAAGGCCTGAAGGATTTGTCAATAACAAGGACAAAATTCAAGTGGGGCATACCATTTTCGCTTGATAAGAAACACATAACTTACGTTTGGTTTGATGCTCTGCTAAATTATCTGACTGGAGTGGGTTGGCCAAAAAAGAAGTTCAACAAGTGGTGGCCTTGTGACACGCACCATTTAGGCAAAGACAACCTCTGGTTCCACACAGTGATATGGCCAGCGATGTTGATGTCTGCAGGCATAAAACCGCCAAAACTGGTTTTCGTAAACGGCTGGATAACTGTTGAAGGCCAGAAGATATCAAAGTCATTGGGAAATGTCATAGACCCAAAGGACTTAGTTGGAAAATACGGAACTGATGCAGTCAGATATTACTTCTTGCGCGCAGCCCCATACGGCGAAGATTTGGATTTCAAGGAATTAGACTTGGTGCAGAGATACAACTCTGAACTTGCTGATGAGCTTGGTAATCTTGTTGCAAGGGTATTGACACTGATTGAAAAATTCTCAAACGGGAAAATACCCAAGGCAAAGAAGGGAAAGCGCGACAATGAGGATATTGAGATAATTTCGCAGTTTGACGATACCATAAGGCATGCTGGAGAGCACATGGAGAAGCTGGAGTTCCACAAGGCTCTCGAGAAAATCTTCGCTTACATCCATTTGGCAAATAAGTATGTTGCAGACGAGAAGCCATGGGAGCTTGCCAAGCAGAATTCCCCACACCTGAATACGGTTTTGTACAATCTTGCGGAGGCTTTGCGCCTGACCGCCACCTTAATCTGGCCGTTCATGCCAGAAACTGCGGAAAAGATTTCCCAGCAATTAGGGTTGGCAAAAGTTCCACAATTAAAGAAATGGAATTGGGGCCAGCTGAAAGTAGGAACGGAAATAAAGAAAGGCGATATTCTTTTTGAAAAGATAGATGCGGAAAAGATTGGCGTAGTGGAGCCTTTTGAAAAGCTTGACTTGAGGGTTGCAGAAATAAAAGCTGTTGAGGAAATTCCAGAAGCTGAGAAATTGTACAAGTTAAAATTAAGCCTGGGTAAATTAGGGTACCGGGAAATCGTTGCAGGAATAAAGCAGCACTACAAGCCCGGCGAGCTGAAAGGCAAGAAAATAATTATAGTCGCAAACCTGAAGCCCGCAAAACTGCGGGGCGTAATGTCGCAAGGAATGCTCCTTGCAGCAGAAGACAAATCAAAAAATGTTGGCATTCTTACGGTAGATGAGACAGAAGCTGGTGCAGATGTCTTCATAGTGGGCATAGACAAGAAGCCAGTTGAGAATCTGGACCTGGAAGATTTCATAAAAATCACGCTGACATCAAAGGCAGGCAGCGTCTATTACAAGGACAAGATGCTGCAGACTTACAAGGAAAAGGTAAAGGTTGACAAGGTAAAGGAAGGTCAAATCCGATAATCATAAATCGCATCTCAGATATGTTTTTAAACTAAATTCCAACCTTTATTTTACGCGCCAGTAGTCTAGTGGTAGGACATAACCTTGCCACATCGCGAAGTTAATCAGCGGTTGCGAAAAGGTTAAAACCCGAGTCCGAATCTCGGCTGGCGCATTATTCTTACTAAGTAAGGTATAGGCTTAAATAACTATATGGCTATTATTTGTGATGGAATTAGTACATGTGGAACAGCTAAGTAAAAGTTATGGAAGGACAATTTTAGATAATATTTCATTCTCAATAAATAGCGAAGATAAAATAGGTCTAATTGGCCAAAATGGTAAGGGTAAATCTACACTCTTGAAAATTTTAGTAGGTGAAGAAACTTACGAGGGCGTAGTTGACAAAAGAAAGAACTTGAGAGTGCTATATTTGCCGCAAGTTTTTGGAACAAATAATGAAGAGTGTACGATTGCAGACTTGTTGAATTCCATTAGCCCTTCTATCAGCGAAATTGAGAAAAAAATGGGCCAGCCGGAGTATTACGATAACCAAGAAAAATTTAATGAGCTGTTGTTAAATTATGAAAACTTGCTGAAAGCTGCAAAACTTAAATTTAACGAGCGTAAATTCTATACAATCTTAAAGGATCTGAATTTTCAAGATGAAGACTTGGAGTTGCGCCTCAAGGATTTGAGCTGCGGCCAGATGACAAAAGTAGGTATTGCAAAAGTGCTAGCAACTGTATCTGATGTTTTAATTCTTGATGAACCAACGAATCATTTAGATATAGATGCGAGAGAATGGCTTGAAGATTACTTATGCGATCTTGACAAGCCTTTGCTTTTAGTGTCGCACGATAGATATTTCCTTGATACAATTGTTAACAAGATTTTCGAGATTGAAGATGCAACACTGACAAAATACAATGGAAATTATACTGCTTATTTAGAGGCTAAGACTAAGCAATTCGAATTAGATGTTGCTCGGCATTCGCAGGAGCAGAAAGAAATAGCGAGACTGAAGGAGTCAGCATACATAAAGTTGGTATGGGCGAGGAGAGGTGGCTCACACCAGTTAGCAAGAACCGGTCACAGTATGGAGAAGCGTGCTGAAAGATTGGAAAAGGTTGCGATTGCAGAACCGAAAGATAAAACTGAAAAGATGAAAATAAAATTTGAATCGGAGAGAAGTGAGAAGTCTATATATTTTTGCGAAAATCTGACAAAAGAGTACGAACATCGAGTATTGTTTAATGGACTTAATCTAAATATCGAGAGATGTGATAAAATAGCTCTAATTGGACCGAATGGCCATGGCAAGACGACACTTCTAGATATTATAACTCGAAAGGTGGAACCAACGAGTGGCATTTCTTATCTGAATCCAAGCGTAGTTTTGGGCTATTACGACCAACAACAAAAATTTGATGATGAGAGCAGGACTTTGCTTGAAGAATTACAAATTACTTATCCTGCAATTAATGAAGGCGCTTTGAGACGTTCATTAGGTAACGTATTGTTCAGGAAAGATGACGTGTTTAAGAAAATAGCCTGTTTGAGCAATGGCGAAAAAGCAAGATTACTTCTTACAAAACTAATGTTATCAAATCCAAACTTCTTAATATTTGACGAGCCAACAAATAATTTGGATATAGTATCAACTGATATCTTTCTAGACACGCTAAAGGAATACAAAGGTACTGTCTTGTTAGTAAGCCACGATAGATATTTTATAGATCAGCTTTGTTCGAGCACGTGGTATCTGGCGGATAAGCATGTCATAACATTCCCAGGAAATTACTCTAAATTCAAACACCACACTATGTTTGAGCAAGATTCCAAAAGTTAGAAAATCTTAATAACTCTACTGTTTAGATGAGTAAATAAATGGAAAAGCAAAAAAGTTTGGCGCAAAAGAACATCATAACACTGATAGATGTACTGAGAGGAAAGACAGTCATAAATGAGATTACGTTCAATCTTAACAATAAATTGAGTGTAGATGATGTACAAAAAATAAAGAAAAATCCCGATGTTGAGGTTTCAGACAAAAAAATAGTGGTCAAACCTAAATTCTCTTTACTTAAGTTCGTGAAATGGGATGTAGCCGAAGTGGCTAAAAACATACTTGAGGCTGTGGATAGTCATAATATATCAGAAGTTGCTATACGTGGTTGTTGTTTGTTTAGGGAAAATGAAAGGTTTAGCGTAGTTTACACAGATGAGAAAGTTTTTGCAGAAAACATAACCAATACGCTTTACTTAGATTTGGACAGGTTTTTCGCAGCAAAAGGCATAGAACTTAAGTGTACGAACATACTTGAAGGGTAAATTCTGGAAATTATCGACCAAGATATAAGTAATAGTTGGGTGGTGAATAAGCTTCTTCCACAGTTAGGTAGTTATAAGGTATTTTTCCAAGTATTACTTTGAGAATTAGCGCAGAGCTATGTGGTGATGATATGCTACTGACTATTTTTTTAAACTCATTTTGAAATTTATAGCAATCTTCTGTATTTTTAAAAGAGTAGATGGATAGAAAGTCTGCCGTACCCGAGATTGTAGCTGCTATGAGTGTCTTTTTTGGTGTTCTGATCTTTCTGTACCTAACCTCTTTGTTTTTTTGAATGTAGTCTTTGGGATATTTCAAAATGCTTAGCTCCACAAACTGAATTGGCAAATCAGTTTTTTCTACACTCATAGCATTCATAGTGATGTAATTTGAGTGTAATATTCTCGTTAGATGATATTTTACCGTTGGCGGTGACAAATTTACAAGACGTGCAAGATCATTTAGTGCTATCCTTGAGTTTTCATGCAAGTAGTGCAAGATATCTTTCAGTGATTGCTTTAAATCTATGTCTGAAATCAATTCTTCGCGCAGGGGGAAAAATCCGAAATGCATATCTATTAGGCTGAAAGTATTCCAACTTTCAATGTATTGCTGTAATTTGTGCCTGAACCATGACGTCCACGCAAAATACTCTTCTGCACTTTTGAAGGAAATATACGCTATGAAATTAAAATCACCTTTGCATATGGCTGCGAATTGAGGCGCTGGATGTCTTAATAGTATTTCTTTTAGTATGTGCTCTGATGGTATTTTTTTGAATTTTATCGTTATGAAGTAATTGAACAGAAAGCCCAGTTTCTTCTCATTGAACCTGAGCAAATACTTTATGTCTAATTTCTTTTCAAGCATATCTAGCTTTTTCTTTACAGTAACAGGAGAAACACCTATCTCTCGTGCTATGCTAGAAAGGCTCGCACGGCTGTCCTTGCTAAGCCTATTAAGAATAGCTTCCGACTTACTGTCCATGTCCATAAAATATCATAAGTTATCTTATTTTTTAAAGCTTTCTCCTTGTTTGGTTCAAAAAATTAGATAAATACTGAATTTAATCTAATAAATAAAACTTTTAAACAAGGGTGGCGTTAGGGGTATATGGCAGACCCTGATTCCAAGTGTCTTGAAGATAACTGGAATTTCCTAGATGCGAAAGAAGAAAAATTTTCATACATGTCTTTGGCGCTTACGCAGGTTTGTAATCTGAAGTGCACTTTTTGTTACGTTGGCGGTTCAAAGCCAAAGACAATGGAATTGCCCAAATTATATCATATTTTGGATGATGCGATATCGTACGGCTTAAAGAGAATACAGCTGTCCGGCGGGGAGCCTCTTTTGTACGAGAAGTTGTTTGATGTCATAAAATATTTGCGTGATAAAGATGTTGAAGTTCTGTTAGTAACAAATAGCACAAACATAACGCCAGAGATTGCGAAAAAACTGCACGATCTTGACGTAAATATAGGAGTAAGCCTAGAGTCGATAGTTGAAGATATAGAAGATAGTCTAACTGACGTTCCAGGTACACTGAAGCGCAAATTAGATGCGATAGATATGCTAATAGATGTTGGCTATACCAAAGACAAAGATTTGAACATAATCTTAACTGCAATGCAGAAGAATAAGTATACCATACTAGACACTTGGAAATGGGCGCTGTCAAAAGGCATAAAACCTGTTTTGAATCACGCCATACCTTCTCAAAAGTGCGGAATAAATGACGCTGTTTTAGGGCAAGAACTTAGAAAAATAATGGTCGACTTGAAAGAGCTCAGCGGAGAATCTCCAGTATTATCTTGCGATTCTGAACTATGCGACCGAATTAAAACCGGCGTACATGTAAATGTAGAAGGATACGTACAACCTTGTTCTGGTGTCGAGTTGAGAATTGGAAACTTAAATGAGCAGAACCTAAAAGATATTTGGGAGTCTGATAATGCTAAGGACTGCAGACAGGCGATAAAAGAACTTAAGGGCACTTGCGGGACATGCGAGTCCAATTCTAAATGCTACGGCTGCAGAGGCGTAGCTTATGCTGTTTTCAAAGATATGCGTGCTCCAGACCCCTCTTGCTGGCGATTCGAAGAAGATGAGGTATACAAGATACAAAAGTAACATGGTCACTAAGAACATTGAACGGCATTCTGATTTTGACTTAGCTATGAATATAACAAGAAGATGCAACCGTGATTGCGGATTTTGCTATCTGGAAAACAAAAATGGCGAGCTGCCCTACGAGAAAGTAATAGATATTTTAAATTTAACGAATGCAGGCATACTTACGTTAACTGGTGGTGAGCCACTGATCAGGGCAGATATTTTTGACATAATTCAAACTGCCAGAAATTTAGGGTATGATGTTAATCTGCTGTCGAATGGGGATTTACTAACAACAGACGTAGCTAAGCAATTGAAAAAATTCGATGTGGCAGTTTATGTCAGCTATAATGGTGATCCAAAAGTTCTTGACAATATACGTGCCGCTGTAAGAGAAGGTTTGAACATCACTACACAGACTATTCTTACAAAAGAAACACTCGAAAATAAAGTTGACAAGTTTTTGAGTGACTTATCTATTTTGAACAAAAATTTGTTTCTGTATCCGACTTCGCTTGGCGATTCGAACCTGAAGGTAATTTGCGCTGAGGAATGGTATGGTATGTTAGATACTTTAATGGAAAAAAGCAAGAATTGTCCTCAGAAAATATATTTTGAACCAGCTTTCGCGGAAAAAAATACCCCAAATATAGAGCAGCTGATCTGCCCGTCTGGAAAAAATATCTTTGTTGACACTGATGGTAAAAGCTACCCTTGCTGCCTTTCAGTAAATTCTTTTCCGGGATGTGATGGCATAAAACCCGTAAAGGTTTCACCTCAGAACTGCAAAAGTTGTGGTGGGGGTTGCCCGGTATACAATAAAGAATACGGCCACGACCCAAGATGCGATTCTGATTATGTGCCAATATGCCCGCTGTATGTTAGTGACAAGCTCGGTGCAGAAATCATAATGCCAAATGCATTAGGACACAATAAAAATGTCGTATAAGGATTATGCGGACTACAGGAGGAATGGCCATTTAGATTTGTCTATGATAGAAAATCCTCTCGGCGCAAGCCAGCAGGCTACGCAAGCATTGATTAAAAATTCAAGTTTGCTTAACAAGTATTATCATTCTAATGAAGAGCTCGTAGAACTTATATCAATATTAACGAATTCAAACTTGGGAAATATTCTACTGTCTGATGGCGCGGATGGCGGATTGACTTTGGCAAGTTTGGCGTTATTTGATAAGAAAAATATAGTGACGCCTGCACCCTGCTTCCCAAGATATGAGTATTATAGTAACATTGGCAGAGGTAATATTAAATATGTCCCACCAATAAATGATTTCGAGCTCGATGAATCAAAAGTTCTTTCGGAAAAAGGTGATGTGTTGCTGTTAAGCACACCAAGTAATCCCACTGGTCTGTCAGTTTCACAATCTTTCTTGAAAGATGCGCTCAGTAATTTTAATCTGGTTGTTTTGGATGAAGCATTGCTATACAACAAACATGGAAATGAAGATTTGTTAAAAAACTACGACAATTTGATTATAACAAGGTCATTTTCGAAATTATATGGCTTGGCTGGTATGAGAGTTGGGTATGTTTTGTCGAGTGAAAAAATAATCAAGGCATTAGAGGAATATTCCTCACCTTTCAAAACAGCATTTTTATCCCAGATAGCTGCGCTGGAATCTCTTAAGGATGCGGATTTTGTAGACAAATCTATAGACCATTTTAAGCGAGAAAAAGATTATTTGTCAAAGTATCTTAAGGATTCAACAGTGAATAAGACTGAGACTATTTGCTATCTTCTGAAATTACCTCCTGAAAAATTAAAGAATCTTGCTGAAAAGCGCGTTGTTGTCTCCAGCGAGTTTTTCAAATATTTGCCAGAAAGCTACGTGAGGGTTTCAATTAGCACGCACGTTGAAAATCAAAGATTCCTTAAATTGCTTGGGTACAATGGGGGCGAACTATGAAATCCGATCCAAATTTTTACGTCCAGTTCGGGAAATATTTTGGAGATAGTCTGAAATATATAGGAAACCAGAAAGAAGTTAATATTATAGTTGAAGAGTTCTTGAGAGACGATAAACCGATTGATGTTAGAATTGGTGGTTGCCTGGCTGTTGGCATAAAATATTTTGGTAAGGGTGACATTAATTGCATAAATTTGCTAAGACCTTTGCTTTTTTTTGACGATGATTTTGTGAAAAGCAGCGCATGCCTTTCATTAGGATTTGGTTTTTTAGGGACTTGCAACGAAACTGTTGTAGAGATTTTGAGCTGCATTATTAAGGAAGAGATTAGCGTTGATGTGCGCAAAAGTGCGATTTTGGGATTAGGCTTAGTAAATCTCGGTGCAGGAAGCGAAGATTTCATTCGGATAATATTCCCTCTGTTGAAAGATCCTAATTGGAGAATTCGCGCAGTGGCAGGGCTATCATTAAGCTTTGGATGCATGGGACACGGAGAAAAACTCTTTGACAAAGTGCTAGCGCTAATAGCTGAAGAAAAAAATCCATACGTAAACCTTTGTACTGGATGGTTCATAAGCACAGCATATGCCTTCCAGGGCAAGAAGTCACTGGAAGAATATGCAAGGATTATGCATAGCAAGAACCCGCTCCTGCGAGATATGGCGTGCCTCGGTATTGGTTTTGCAAATATGGGCAAGCGCGATAGTGAATTGCTTGATGCCTTATTTGGTTGCCTTAAAGATACTCATCCTTATGTTAGGGAAAGTTCTTCATTCGCTGTTGGAGTATCTTGTCTGAGCAGTGGTCAAAAGATTGCACAAGTTTTGGATTTGTTGAAGGATGAATCTTCAATAGTTAGAAGCGGCGTGGGTTTAAGTTTGGGTCTTTGTTTTATGGGGAAAGGCGAAAATTCTCTTAGTGCTTTAGGTGGATTATTCAAAGACGTGGATAGTTCTGTTCGTTGGGGCGCAAGTTTGGGCTTGGGCCTTGCTTTTTCCGGAAAAGAAGGTGCGGAACAACATTTCGGTCCGCTATTGGGAGATAAAAGTAGCTATGTGCGATGGGGTGCAAACTTAGGTGCAGGTTTTGCATCGGTTGGACAAAAAAAGGCAAATTTAACCGATTTAAAAAGAGACATAAATGATAGCGATGAGTTAGTAAGAGTAGGTGCTTGCCTTTCAATAGGCTGTGCCGGATCGACAGTTTCAGGCAAACAGCAAATGGCAATGGGCTTGATGCTGCCGGGAATTATTTATTATGTTTTATTTGATTCGTTCTGGTGGGGTTTGTGGATGCTTTCTGTATTGGGAGCAGGACTATGGAATGATGAACATGTTATTTAATGATGTATACAAAACTAACAATAGACAAGTTGCAGACCTTGCTTCGAAGCTAGTTAGGATACCAAGCCATTCCAAAGTCGAGACTAAGGAAACTGTAGTTAATGAATTTATAATGAACTGGTTCGAGCAAAATAACATACCTTGTGAAGTTGAGTACTCTGGAAAAATCCCGCTTCCTGTGGCTTATTTAGATTATGGGGCAGACAAAACTCTGTTGTTTAACGGTCATTCTGACACGACAAATGTTGATTTTATGAAAAACCCATTTTCTGGAGAAATTAAAGGCAACTTTCTTTACGGAAGAGGCGCCGCCGACATGAAGGGAGGTCTGGCTGCGGTTATGTACTTATTCAAGTACATTAAAAAAACACGACAAAATCCAGGCATAAATCTTGCGTTTGCAGTGACTGATGGTGAAGAAGGAGGTGGTTCGCCTGGTGCAATTAAATTAGCAAAAAAACTTGATGCTAACTACTGTATTGTTTCAGAACCTACGGAACTTAAGATATATGACTCTTGCAAAGGCATTTACTTTTTGAAATTGGAATCATATGGAAAATCAGCACACTTATCTGCACCATCATTTGGAAATAACGCAATCGATAATCTTTTGGGAGCCTACGATTACATAAAGAACAATTATATCGACAATGTCACTAAACGTTCAAATCAAAATTCACTTTTCGTTACGTGCTCGATAAAAGGTGGTTCGGAAGGTATACCTGACTATGCTGAAATGCTCATTAATAGAAGGGTGCTCGCTGGCGAATCTGCAAAGCGCGATATAAATGCCATAAATGCGTTGCTTGAGAATTTTTATAAATCATGTAATAGCAACGCAGATATAAAAATAAAAAAAACTGTTGATTTTGGTCCGGAAAGAAGTCCGATGCTAACCCCCAAAAACAAAAATTTTACAAATCTCTGCATTGAAGTTTATAACAAGATTTCTGGGACAAATTCTAGACCTATGCAGCACCCAGGCTGGACTGAAGGTGCGATTTTTAGAGCAGCAGGCATAGACGCAATAATAGCGGGGCCCGGTTCTGTAGAATATGCACATACACCTTTCGAAAAAGTTGATATTCGAGAACTTGGAAGAGCAGTGCAAATCTATGCATTAATTGTGAAGGGACTAGGGCAGGTGAAGGAATGAAAACAGATAAAATTTTCCTTACAGCTCCGTTCCAAAACAAAATGGGAAGCGTCGCACAATTTACAAAAGAAGGTGAATTGCATGGTTAGGCCCTTTAAACAAGAAGCTTATAATCACAGCTTAAAAAATGCAAATAATGGTATTATTCACCCGGTTCTTGCATGCGTCAGGCTTACTAGAAAATGTAACTTAAGATGTGCTTATTGTTCTGAATTATATGTTAATACTGGTAAAGATTTAAAGCAGAATGACTGGAAAAATGCGGTCGATGTTATTTATAAATTAGGGAACCGCGATATAGTGTTTACTGGTGGTGAACCGCTACTTAGATCCGATTTGGTAGATATAGTCCGCCACGCATCATCAAGAGACGCGTTCGTTTCTATCGCTACAAATGGTTTGTTACTCGATAAAAAATATCTTGCAGACCTTAGCGACGCGAAATTAGATTTTCTCTGCATTTCTGTAGACACGCTTAATAAGAATAGTGCTTGGGGAAAACCGCTAACTGATAAATTAGCTCAAACATTAGAACATATCAGCAAATCCAATTACGGATTTGATACCACAGTTTCTACTGTTGTGACAAGACATAATTTGATGGAGCTGCCAGAAATAGTAAGTTACTTTTCTTCACTAAAAATTCCTACAAAATTAATGATTATGATGCAAAATCATATTAATAAAAATAATACAAAAGCACTCTCGCTTGAAAAGAACAGCGCAGAAATTGAAGTTATCGTGAAGAAGTTGCTAATGATGAAAAACGAAGGAGCTTTGTTAATGGATGGAGATTTCACGCTATCAAGATTAAGTCAGTATTTCAAAGGAGAATTTAATTATAATTGTAATGGCGGCGTGTATGATTTGTCAGTTAATAATGATGGCAAGTTGGTTATTTGTCCAAATGGAATAATATCTGACAAAAGCATTTTCGATTTAACAACAAAAAAGTATGTGGAATTCATAGAAGAAAACAAAACAATTACTGACAACTGCAAGGGTTGTTTGTGGTCATTTAAACAAAGATTAGAAGACTCCATTAAAAATTATGGTGTGGTGAAAAATGAGAAAAACTAAAGTTTTCTTAGCAGCGCCGTTTCAAAATGTAATGAACTCTGCTGAAAAGAAAATGAACAATGAAGATGTAACTAGCCTAAGCAGACTAATCCAGTTTTTGGAAAAAAACGGATGCGAGGTGCACAACGCACATCTGAGAGAGAAATGGGGCGAAGAGTGGATGCACCCAGACGTCTGTACCAAGATAGACTATGATGAGATTTCCAAAGCGGATATTTTAATCGCATTTCCTGGTAAATATCCTTCTGGTGGAGTTCACATTGAGTTGGGCTGGGCTTCCGCATTAGGCAAGAGGATTATATTGTTGTTGGAAAAAAGCAACGGCTACAGTAACCTAGTAATAGGCTTAAAGAAAGTAGCTAATGTTGAATACATCTATTACTCTAACGAAGCTGAGTATTATGAAAAATTAATAGAATTACTTCATAAGCCAACAAATACTTGCGCATAATTGTTATTTTTTACTTTTTGATTGTACCAAAAAGCCTAACAATACCAATGATGATAGTAAAGTATGATACCTGAAGTTAAATTTGTTTACTCATTTATTTATGATAAGACAATAGTGGAGAAATTTTGGATCAGGCATTACGACCAGGAAAAATGTTCGGAAAGAGTTTCTAAATATATAGAAGTGCTTGAACCAGTATGGGGAAAAATAGAGAAGAAAGTTTTATCTGAATTGTCAATAGTCTCAGGTTTGAAGTGGTCTGAACGTAAAATAAAATGCTACGTAACAACTATGAGTTTATATTCGTCATTTGCAGACCCTCTAACAATAAGTATTCTTAATCAGGCGCAATACCCAAAATCCGTTAGTATTTTTATTCAAACGCTTATTCACGAGTTAGTTCACCAATTATTTACACAGCAATCTGATTTCAAAAATAACTTTGCGGCAGCATTTAACGAGATTGCAAAAAAATACCCTTATGAAAAAATATATGCTAAAAATCACATATTGTTGCACGCTTTGCTCAAACACATTATTTTGAAATATTTTGACGAAAAAACCCTTAAGAAAGAAATCGAACGGTCTAAGACTTTTAAATCGGAGAGTTATTACCGAGCTTGGCAAATTGTTGAGAAAGATGATTACGCAAAGATAATTTCTGACTTCCGCAAATATTTGACAACCTAGTGCTTGAATTGCCAAGCGTAAGTCCTGCCACTAAACTACCAGCGCGTAGAAAGCTTACAAGAAGAAGTAAGGGGGCCAGACATCCTTAAAAACCCCCATTTTTCTTTTCTTTTTATGGGGCTGTAGTCTAACTTGGTTAGGACTTCGGTCTTGGGCACCGACGATCCAGGTTCAAATCCTGGCAGCCCCATTTCAGCAGAAATGGGACCAGCCAAATGCAAGGCATTTGAGCGCTGCCCCATTGTGAAAAAATGAAAAGAGTTTTTATAATCCATGGATGGGAAGGAAGACCTGAACATGGCTGGTACCTGTGGCTAAAAAAAGAACTAGAAAAAAAAGGTTTTGAAGCTTATGTGCTTGCTATGCCAAATCCTGATGCTCCAGAAGTTAAAAGTTGGCTAAATGCATTAAAGAATTTAATAGGAAAACCTGATGAAAACACATATCTTGTTGGCCATAGCATTGGCTGTTTGACAATTCTTCACTATCTTGAAAGTCTGCCTGAAGATGCGAAAATTGGGGGGGTTTTGTTTGTAGCGGGCTGGTTTACATTAACGCCAGAAGCCACTCCTGACGAAGCGTCGATAGCAATTGCAAAGTCATGGGTTGAAAAACCCATTGATTTCAAAAAAATTTTACAGAAGACAAAAAATATGATAGCAATTTTTTCAGATAATGACCCTCATGTTCCTTTTGAAGAGAACAAGAAAAGGTATGCTAAATTTTGCAGAAAGATAATCGTTGAAACTAAAGGGCATTTTACAGGTGATATGGACAAATGTTTTGAGTTGCCGAGTGCCCTGAAGGCGGTTTTAGAGCTGGCAAAAGTGTAGTCACTCAAGCCTAATTAACGAATTATTTAAACTCACATTTCTAAGAAGGGTTATGGTTAAAACTAATCTGAAACAACATGAATTTGTAGGTCTAGTCCTGATTTTCATGGGTGCGACCTGGTTGGGCTTCGGCCTGTACGGGACGCTCTTGGCGGCAAACAGATTGCTGCTGGCAAATGTTCCGTTGCTGGCGGGCAAGGAAATGATGATGATGCCGCTTTTCTACGGACTCGGTGCAGTTCTCATGACTCTTGGCAGAATTGAATTAGCAGAAGCTTTGCCAGGAAAAAATCATCCTGCGCACTATGTGCACGTCAGGAGGAGCTAAAACTCATGGCTAAACGAACTCAAAGCTTATTGAGAAATATCCGACGCGAAGTCGCTACAGAAAGGGAAGTAGAAATCGAATACGGCCTGAAAGAATTCCTACAGGGATTGCTTGTCGGCTTTATAATCGGATTCCTGATTGCGACGCAGTTGATGTAGAGGCAAAATGGCATCGGATCTGGATACGATAACAATCTTTGTAATTATGATTGGCTTGCTAGCTCTGGCAATGTTTGCATAAGCAGGTTTTATTTTTAGTTATTTACTTCCTTCTTGCCAGCTTGCAATTCCTTTTCCTGCTGCTTGTCATGCCTCAACAACAATGCCTGGAATTCACCCATATGCGTTTTCTCTTCCTTGGCGATATCCAGAAGAATTTCCCTGATTTTTGCATCTTTTGTAATTGCAGCCATCTGCTCATATAGGGAAACTG
This sequence comes from uncultured Candidatus Woesearchaeota archaeon, assembly GCA_903864915.1. Taxonomy (GTDB): domain Archaea; phylum Nanobdellota; class Nanobdellia; order UBA10117; family UBA10117; genus CAIPHS01. The sequence continues at coordinate 10,402 of CAIPHS010000005.1, read as the reverse complement.
CATCAAGCTCGGCAATCATGCCAACCCTGAGAATTTCCTTTTCCAAGTCTTCTTTCTTTACCTTGCTAAAATCTTGCGGTATTTGTGATAACATTGTGGCCTCCTTGTAGGACTATGCTTTTTTTTATATAAAGATTACCTTTTTAAATAGCCTAAAAACAGTCTAAATATGCGCTGTTATGCAATGGCGCATTGCATGGGTCCGTAGCTCAGTCCGGTTAGAGCGCCAACCTCTTATCGCAAAAGTTCCTTTGCGGAACTGACTGCGTCAGTAAGTTGGACGTCGAGGGTTCAAATCCCTTCGGGCCCGCTCCATATATGGAATACCAAATTATAATTCATGCTGGTGGTGCTGGCACGCGCCTTCAATCGCTGGCGAAAGACTTGCCAAAAGCCTTGGTTGAAGTAGCTGGAAAGCAGCTAATTCTTTATGCGATGTCGCCTTTTCTCAAACAGGGTTTCAACAAATTTGTAATGTCTGCTTCTTACAAGGCAGAGATGATGTATGAATTTTTCAAGAAGCAAAACATTGATGTTAAGTTCATTCAGGAGAAAGAATTATCTGGCAGAGCAGGCGCGATAAGGTTGGGAATAGAACAGGGCGTTCTGGACCCCAACAAGCCGATAATCATAACGCACTGCGACGACATAATTCCAATTGATGTCAGGCAGCTGGTTGCGAGCCATGAAAAATCCGGTTGCACAGCAACTGTTGTCCTGTCGAGGTCTTTTGTCAACCCGTTCGGTGTTGCAGAAGTTGCCGGAAATAAAATAACTGGCTTTACAGAAAAGGCCAGCTTTTCAGTTTCGGCAAACCAGGGCATAAATACAGGAATGTCTGTTTTCAAAAACCTGAAATTGTTCGAGAAGGCAGTTATACCATCACAGCCGGAATATACCATATATCCAGATTTAGCTAAACAAGGCCAGATCAATGCATTCTTCGTTGACAAATGGTATCCTGTTAACACGAAGGAAGAGCATGCGCGGTTCTCTGATGATTTGAAAAGCGGAAAAATCAAGGTATAGAAACCTTAAAATAGCAGAGTTCTTATTTTATCATGAGGCCACTATGGTAAAAGATTTGCATGAAATTGCTGATGAGTCAAAGAGCTTGAAAGATGAAGTTTACAAGACAATAAAAACGAACAGGAATGCAGGGACGACCCCTGGAGAAGTTGCGAACTGGGTCACAAAAACACTTGAGCTGCAGGCAGATTTGGCAAAGAAGACAGATGAGCTTGTTGAAAGGCTGGTAAGGCTGGAAGACGAGGTAAGGAAGACGCGTTTCAGGCCTGAGGCAGTCCCGGAATACAAAAAGAAGTAGTCGCGAACTGCGACATGTTTTTAAAAGAACTTTTTTCTTTAATCATTATGGGCCGGTGGTCTAACGGCATGACGTACGCATGGCATGCGTAAGGCTCCGGGTTCGATTCCCGGCCGGTCCATTGGCGAGGTAGTTTAGCCTGGTTGAACGCCGCTCTCATAAACGCGGCACTGCCGTTAGGCAGTTGTCTGAGACAGGCGGATGTCGCCGGTTCAAATCCGGCCCTCGCCATTTTTCAATAGAACTTGGAAGTAATGCTTAAAAGAAACTATTTACTTAGTTTTGGTATGGCCCAGAGGTATTGGTTAGCTCTTTTACTACTTGGAATACTCTTTATTGTTGTCTCACCGACTTTGTCTCATGCAGTATTACCCGCACCTGTTCCATGTAAGACATCAGCAGATTGCCAATCAATGTGCAGCCAGCGGTTCGTTAGTTTAGGACCTTACTGCACATGCGTTTCAGATTGTAAGGACTATGGGCGCGGCCTGGAATGCGAGGGAAACGTAAGGGTCGCCACTAATCTTTCCAATAGTTATTTCGAATCAAAAGCCGAGCAGTATGCGATAACAGTTGTGGGTGAAAAATTCTTCAAAAATCACTACAACCTGAGCGGCATTTCCATATCCTCAATAAACAGGAACAGCGTCTTTGTAGATTTCAATTATACTGCTGATTTTGGAGAGGTCTTTGATGCTCAAGGCATAGTATTTGACGGTTGTACCGGTCAAATCACAAGAATAAGTATGTGGCTTAATCAGACACCTATCGTGATAAACCGTTCAGAAGCGATGAGTATAGCAGAATCGCAAGGATTACAGAAATACACGTTCAGAAATGGCACAAAGGATTGGATATCTGTCTCTTTGAACTTTGGAGGGTATGGGAATTCTCCTGGAAAAGCAGTCTGGGTCGTATCATCCTACTATTGTTTTGTTGATATAGATGCAACGAATGGGAATGTCCTTTCTTACACACCATGCTCTGAACCGCCCGGGTCGCCACAACCTCCAGGACTTGCAATATTTTTTATCCCATTCATAATAATGGTATTGATTATACTGGCAATTTCTCGATTCAAAAAATTGCGATTAACTGATACAGCCGCAATTTTACTTTTCATGTCAGCCTTTTTCTTATATTTCACATTTGAGGCCTGGGGATGGGACATTATCTTTGCACATGTCTATAATTCGCCAGGGACTATTGGGATGGTACCTGAGCCGTTCTGGATATCGTTTTTTAACGTGTACCTTCCAACCATTTTGTTGTTTTCCGGCATAATTCTTCTCATCAAAGCTCATAGCGATGAATTGAAAGATAAAACAAAAAATATTTCTAAAATGTGGTATTTGATACCCCTATTAGTTCTTGTAACAACTCTTTCATTTGAAATGTTCCCAGGTGTGGCCCTGCCATCTATATTTCCAGGTCAATTGGGTGCTATAAACTCCTTAGAAAATATGCTGCTGTCCACAAGCCCGATATTATTTTTGCCGTTGCTTTCCGCATTCCTTTTAGGTATCGCCTTTAATAGAGATAGCAAATTTTGCAGGAATATAATTCTTCTTGGCCTAATCGCGCCGATTATTATATTGTTCCCTGACTTTGGTATGGGTTTTTGGTTTTTGGTTACAATAATCCCATTCCTTATCTTTACCTTTCTATTTGCGTTATACAATTCTTGGTTTTTGTCTCAATATAATCGAAGAAAATCTTTAGTGATAATAGCATCTGTGTTGGTTTTAACCGCAATTCTTATTTGGCTTCTAAGGCCTATTCCAATTCAGTAGTGCGTTCAGCCCTCGCCATTCCATTTACTCGAGACTGCAAAGAGTTTTAATTATTATTAGTAACAAAATTGCATGAATAATCACAAGCCTGAAAAAAAGAAATCCGAACTTGGTAAGAAAGCATGGGCGGGAACAAAATGGCTTTCAAGAAAGACTGCAAAATTATTCCGTGATTCCGTACTGCTGACAAGGCCGCTCGACAGGAAGGAGCAGCGCAAGCTGGCCATGCTGGAAGAATACATCAAACCTGAGGAAAAAGCAAAACTTATGCCCTTGCTGAAACAGGGAAAGGCACAAGTCAAATTGATGAGATATGGATGGTCATTCCTGATTTCTGGAAAGGATATTTTCCCAAGATTATTTTTTGTGATGCCTGAAAAAAGGAAATTCAACCCAGATATGGATGTTGAAGTAAAGCAGCAGTTATGGGTTGAAGAGCTTGACAAAAAAATAAAAGGCAAATTTTTCGAGATGCGATTTAGGGAATTTGCCGAGAGGGCATGGCTAACAGTGCCGCAATTCATAGCCCCGAATATCATTGGGTTGCAGCACGCAAAGGAAGCAGCTGCCCTGCAATTATTCTGTACTGAGCCAGCACACATATTATTGTTAGGGGACCCCGGCACGGGCAAGACAGACATTCTAAGGTCTGCCGCGGAACTTTCTCCAATATCTGCGTTCGGCCTTGGCTCAGGAACTTCTGGCGCAGGCCTGGCTGTAACAGTGCAAGGCAAAAAAGTCTTGCCAGGATTATTGCCAAAAGCGCACAAAGGCCTGTGCTGCATTGACGAATTAAACCTGATGAAGAAGGAAGATTACGCAGCCATGTATAACGCGATGGAGAAAGGATTCATAACCTACGATAAAGGGGGCCATCACTACAGATTTGAAGCTTTAATCAAAGTCCTGTCAACAGCGAATCCGCAGGGCGATTCGTTCAAGACTTATGATTTGGCGGGACTGAAAGAGCAGATGCCTTTTGACTCTGCATTGCTGACAAGATTTCACCTGACTTTCATCGTCAAGAAAGCTACCCTGACAGAATTCGCACAGATTGCAGAGAAGATTGTTTCAGATGACAAGGTAAAAGTAAAGCTGAATGATGTCTTGTTCCTGCGCAGGTATTTGAAATTTGCATCAACGTTAGATGCGGAAATTCCGCACGAGATGGCAGACAAGATAACAGAGTTTGCCACAAATCTGAAAAGCAGGGAATCTGAATTGCTGTTTGAAGTCACGCCAAGGACTGTCATCGGCATAACAAGGCTTGCAAAGGCGTCTGCAAGGATGGAATTGCGCTCTTTAGTGGAAGGAAAGGATTTAGAAAGGGTTTTTAATATCGTTACAAAAGCTTACACAGTTAGCTAAGCCTCCGTAGCTCAGCGGCAGAGCGCTTCCTTGGTACGCACGAAAGTCCCTTTGTGGGATTGTCTGCGACAATAAGGGAGAGGTCGTGAGTTCAAATCTCATCGGGGGCATTTTAAACAAAGCTTAAAAGAAACAACTTGTTTATTCTATCATGGCCCCAAAACGAAAATCTAAAGAAATTGCTTGTTGGAATATGAAAAATAAGTTCATGTGCTGGCACGTTCACAAATCTGGTGGTGCTTTTTACGGCCTTGGGTTTCTTGGTTCGCTAGTCTATTACCTTTCCACTGCAACAAGCCTCTGGATGGGGTTTGCGGGATTCCTGAAATCCCTTGTCTGGCCAGCTTATCTGGTATACGGTGCGCTAAAGTTCCTAGGTATGTAAATTAGTTATTGCGTTCCGGCGTACAAAACCTTTCTAAAGCTTCTCTTGCGGAAATAGTGAAATGAAACTGAAAACTACGGCTGATGGCCTGATCAAGAAATACATCACCAGCATAAAAGCTCCCGAAGCAAAAGAAGTCGGGAAGATTTTCCGGCAGCATAAAATACACCTTGAAAACTTGCTGAGTAATGATCCCAAAATAAAATTCTCCTTTGAAGGCCTTATGCGGGTGATGATATTAAATGAATATTCTAACTTCCCAATGCCAGATGCGATAGACGCAGTTTGTAGCGGCATAAAGGATGCAAGGCCAGATATCGCTAACGAGTTGCATTTCAAGTATTGGGATGCCCAGGAATGCCTTAACCAACTTGCCCGTACGGACTTAAGCAAAAAGGACAAGTTAGGTTATTTCCTTCGTGTCTATGACGATTACAATACTGTTCAAAGGCTTGGCGCAGAAGTTAATGCTATGTTAAAGAAAGAAGGGGTTTCCAAGCCATACGATATCGCTTAAGAGGCTTTTAAACAAGGTCTTTATAAAGAGTATATGACTGCTATATAGTAAAGCTTATATACCCTCAAATTGTCTATATGGTATCAAAAAGAGGTGCAAAGATGATGAACTTAAAGAATATGTTAGTTTCGACACCGATGTTGACAATGGTGGCCTTTGCTATAGACCTTATTGGAGTGGCTATCTCAGGAATGGATGCTAAAAAGATGCTGTCGCAGGCCCTAGACAAGGCCCTGCCAGCACTGGGAGAATAAAATGAAATTCAAAAAATTACACATAAAAGATGGTGATGAGGAAATAACCATAGATGGTAACATCCTAACAATCAAAGATGGCAATGAAGAAATACAAATAGACAGATCAGAACCGTTTGAATCAGTTATTCGTAATTCTCAGATATCGGGTAATGGTGAAGGCAATATCGTAATCATAGACGGCAAAGTCGTAAAGGGCCACGTGGCTGACAAAGTGCCTGAAGTTCTCAATGAAACTTATACACCGCGCCAAGCGAGTTCGGTGTATGTAAAAAATCTAAGTGAAGATATACAAGTTCGAAAATACAATAATGGGATTCAGGTGTGCGGCGACGTCTTGGAAAGACGTTTGGAGGGCAAGCAACTAAGACTTAGCCAGTTGAAAGGAGATCTAGGCGTATCACCTAAGACACTGATAGATTTTGTTGCGGTTAGCGGCGATGTCACCGGTGCCATAGGTAGCTCTGGACATATCGAAACCACTTCTGGCGATATTGTTGTGGAATTGTATAAGCCTTTAGAAGTAATCGCTTCAACTGTTTGCGGCGATGTAATAATTCAAAATATGCACTGCATCGGCAATTCTTATGTTCCAATGGATGCAAAACCAAAAGGTAAGTTGATATTGAAGGCCACCGCAGGTGACATAAAAGTAAATTATAAGAAATCTTAGGAGGAAAAAATGAAACCTGTACCAAAAAAGATAATGGATGAATTGCGGGCTGCACAGGATAAGTACATAGCAAATGATCCTAATTGGGACGGTCCACGAAGTCTTAGCAAGCAGTCTCTCTCAGATATGGTAGAATTTTGGGATTGTGAAATTAACGAGTTAACGCCAGAAGACCTGAAGCTGCCTGTTTATTGTGGCGCTTTTGCTGGAGCTGCGGGTACCGCGCTGGGATCTTGGCTTTGGTATGGTATCTCTGGTTTAAAGGCAATTCCTTTAGCGCTTGCAGGGGCCGCTTTAACTGCCACCATAATGTACTATGGTGTTAAGTCTGATAATAATCAAATAAATCTGCGCCAGAATCTGCGGACTCCAGCAGGACAAGAATTTGCAAACGTCCAAAGTATTGCAGAAAAATATGCGCCAGAATTAACAGGAGAATAAAATGACAGACAACTACAAAACAAATTACAAAACAAAAAATGACAAGCTATACGACCTGCCTATGCCACATTACAAGGCACCAAAGGTTGGCCCATCCCTGGATGACATTTGTGTGTAAAATGACCAACAAAACCATCGATAACAAAGTGGAAAATGAATATTGGTATCTTGATGCCTATGAAGACCACGTAGGTGGCCAAACGCAGAAAGAGTTATCTGATGTAGCCTGCGAATATATTAAAAAAGTGAATGCCGGCATAGAATCTAAAACCGACAAAGATAAGTCATTAAAATCTAAATGTTTTTATGCATTAGATGACGTTAATTTTTTGGTAGTTAATAGAGCAGCATTATGTAATAGCTGTGGAGAGCTTTCTCCAAAAGATTTTGTCATGATTGATTATGTGCTAGACCAAAGATTAGCTGCCTTTGCAAAAAATATACGCCACATTGCAAATCATGTCGCCAAACACAGCGAATTGGAAAAGAAATAGGAGGAATAATGAAAACTTTAGATTCTTTGATGGATGGGCTGGAAGGTCAGCTGAAGGAATTTGGCTGGCTTGATGCTCCAGACCACGCAGTCATTGTTCCTATTCCTGCAAAAGAGAGCTGGAGTGATGAGGCAGCAAGAGTCCAGCGGGTTATTTTTGAAGAGCTGGGCAAGCTCAACTGCCTTGTGTACAACCAGGATGGAAAAGTATGTTCCATCGCAGCTGAACATCACATAAAACTGCCAGAAGGTGTATTTAATGACCCTAAACAATTCTATTTCCAGTACTTCAAAAAGGACGAGCCAAAGCATTCTATTTACATAATCGAGACACCGGAAGAATCCAAAAGCTTGGTTGGCCCTGAGCTGACAATTGCCATGCATTTGCCATGGGCCGTGCCAAAAGACTGGCCGAACGAATACAAGGCCCGCTTGGATGTGTTGAGAGATTTCATGCTAAAGTATTACCGAAGCTATTCCAAGATGCCAGCAGTTGTGCAGAGCGAATAAGAAGGCTTTATATTTCTCGTTCTTTATTTTAGTTCATGGCTCTGCCTTACAGGAAATATGTTGCTGCGATTATATTCAGGCGAACAAAGCAGATTTCTTTGTTCCTGCTGCTGCACAGAAAGCAGAACTGGCGGGGCTGGGAATATGTCAAGGGCGGCCTGCTGCCTGGCGAATCTGCAATCAAAGGTCTCAAGAGGGAAATTTTTGAGGAAACTGGCGCCAAAAAAATAAAAGTCATTGCAAAACTGCCATTTCGAATAACCTACAAGTGGCCAAAGGCATTTCAGAAAGACAACAAAAAATGGGTAGGAGCAGTGCAGCAGATTTATGTTGTTGAGATTCTCAACTCAAGAATAAAGATTGATAGGAAAGAGCATTCCAGCTACAAATGGGTGTCCTCAAAAACCGCTTTAAAATTGCTGACGTTTAAAGAATCAAAAGCAGCCCTGCTGTTTGCATTGAAGAAATACTTTTAAGCCCAATTTGTGTGTTTGCCGCATGGCTCAGCGCAGGATGGCATGTTGTGAAAATCTTGAACGCCTGAAAGAAGAATACGAAAAAGTAAAGAAGAAATATAATCTGCCTGGCTTTGATGAGCTTGACGAAGAATTTGAAATCCGCAAGATTGATCATGATCTTCATATTGTAAAGGAAATCCGCAGGAATGTGATGTCCAAAATAGATTTTCTGATTGCCTTGCTGGACCCTATTTTAGACCCAGGAAAATCCCTCCACAGTTTCATAGAGACCAAGTTCTTCGAGAAATACAATGTGGATCCCTTGTTTGATTTTTACAAGATGATGTGGAAATTGATTCATGAGGGTGTAAGCGCCTCATACGACTCTGAAAAAGCAGAGGCTGAATTCATAAAAAGGGTCTGGAAACAATGGCCAGAAATCAAGAAAAAGGCAATAGAATATTCTGACAAAATTGCACTCGGCTGGTCAAAAGTCGAAAAAGAGATATTTTCAGACAAGTACCTGCAGTAATCAGGCCTGCGGTTTGGTTTCTTTAGGGGTTGTTTCATGCAATACGTATTGTGGTAACCTTACTCCGCTAGCGTAACGCGGCCAGTATGAGAAACTATACCTTTTGCCTTTATAGTCAAATTCAAAGGATTCGCCCTCCTTTTGCATATCTATGATGTTCAGTATGCCTTCAAGCGTTTCTTTATCGGAAGTTGTCTGCGTTGACTCTTGGCCTGCCATTAATCTTTGCTGAGCTATGTTAGTTTCTTAAAATTAAGTATGTTTTTGTCAATAATGGTGGTCAGATAGCAACCTTTTTAAGGCGGCAAGTCCTTATAATCAATATGGTAAAAATGTGGGTGCTAGTAATTATTACCGCCCTCGCATTAGTTCTACTTCCTTCAGCTCACGCAGGAATTGGGTATGGTTCAACTACCGCAGAGTATCCGACTGATTCTATCACTTATTGGGCTGTAAATGGAGAAAGTTCTGCGTATAACTATACTACATTCATTGCAAACAGTGTTCCTGGCGTATGGACAGACCCTACAACAATCGAGCTTAATGAAACTTATGATATGAATTGGGGTCATTGCCCAAGCAATTCCTGCAAGTCTTTTGAAGCTAAATTTAACTGGTCTGAAATTCCTTTAGGGATTCATACGGGCGATATTAATCATGGTCCATATGTCTGCTTAGAGCATTGCTCGGGTATGAGTTGTGTAGACGAGTGTGCAAAGCTTACAATTTTCAGCAAACCCCGCATAAACCTCAATATGTCTGCTGAAGACCAAAACATTTTGCAGGAAACAAACTTTACAATCACATTAGCGAATCCGACAGCAGGCAACATAATAGCAAACACAACCGCAAAAATTATGTTGAACGGCAATGAAGTACGGACTTTTGATTTCGGTTCTACAGACATGGCGCCACATTCGACACAAAACTTGGTGCAGAACTGGACACCTGACAAGGCAGGGCCGTACAAAGTAGATGCAAATATTATATTTTACAGCGCAGATTACAACAATTCAGAGCAATTTTCAAATTCAAGCGAAATTGATGTTAACGAAGGCTCGCCAACAACATCACAAATAATTAATATTGAAGACCTGCCAGACACGAGCTCAAAAGATTTTACAATTACTGTAACGAATCCAACAGGATTTGATTTTACAACAAATTTAACCGCAAAAGCAATCTATGGCGCGAATACAAACTGGTCAGACACGCAATCGGTGCAGCTTGATCCGTTGTCTGAAAAAAATGTTACATTCACCTGGAAGCCAGATTTCAGAGGTCCGTTTGACATCAAGTCGGAAGATGATTACAACTCAACATCAACAACAATAAATGTTGGCAAGCCAGATGTAGACTTGAGCTTCACCATAGAGTATGGCCTTATTCACGATGGCCTGGAAGGATTTTTCGTCAATGCTTATGTCGAGAATCCTACCGGGTTTAAATTTACAGCCACGAATGCGGATTTCCAGCTTTATCTTGACGACAATGGAAGCAGGACTGGAGTATCGAACAACGATTTTGGCGATTTGTCAATAGGGGCGTTTGAAACAAAGAGCGAGTACGTTGTGATACCTTATCATGAATACAGTGACAGAGCTGATGTTGATGTTGGTCAAAGCACTTCTGGTTCTGTTGGCTCGCAAGG
>CAIPHS010000004.1 GCA_903864915.1 uncultured Candidatus Woesearchaeota archaeon | reverse complement strand
CCGATCTTACCTGAACGGAATATTAACAGAACCGTTGACGCACTTCATCACATAAAGCTGGTATTTTAAGATGCATCGCCACTTGCTGCATCGTCAGGTTCATGCTCGCCAGTCTGGCTATCTGTAAATGTATTTGTGGCTGTTTCTTCTTCCTGCTTTTTGCCTTTTTTCTTTTTCATTTTTCTGCCCGAATAAGAGCGGGCCCGGGATGATTTGAACACCCGTTAGACGCTCCGCAAGCGCCTGTACTATCCAAGCTATACGACGGGCCCTCAAGCAGATTTAAAAATCATAACTTTAAAAGGTTAGCATAGCCCCATCGTCTAGCGGTCAAGGATACTGCCCTCTGGTGAAGCGAAAGAAGCGTTTTCGCTGACTTTCCTTCGGAAAGAGGCGGTGGCACCGGTTCGAATCCGGTTGGGGCTATTCAACATGAGCACAAAAGAAGATATTTCAGGACTGGCTGGCAATCCAATCTGCATGTTTGCAGCCCTGGCTTTCCTGCTCATTGGCAAGACAACACAATTCCTGCAAATAGTTCTAGCACTATTGCTGGTTTACGCAATAGTTATCCCGATCCGTTATGTCTGGTTCAAGCCAAGGCCCAAACCGATGCGCTGGAACACGTTTTTAGAGCGGTTTGAGGCAAATTCGTTAGTTTCCGTGCATACAGCAAGGGCTACAATCCTCGCGTTTGTGTTCTCAATGTACTTTGGCCAGATATTAGTAGGCATACTGTTTGCAGCCCTGATTCCTTTGGTGGCTGCCTCGAGGATCCTTTTGCGAAAGCACAGGCTTGAAGATCTGATTCTTGGTTTCCTGGTAGGAGCTGGAGTAAGCCTTCTAGTTTTAACAATAATTTAGATAAAGCCGAACAAGTTTGGCTAATTTGATTTCATCAAAATATTAAAAATCCCAGGGCATGCGGTATCTTGCCAATCTTGTGCACATTGTTCTTGTCTATAACGCCTGCCTCAATTCCTACTGCTACTGCTTCCTTGCCTAAAAGATTGACAGAAATAACTTCGTTTGACCTCATCTGGGGTATTAACCATTCCTTTGCAGCCTTCTCCTCACCATAAAACCTTGGATTTACAAAAAAATCAATATCGCCGTGCTTGAGATGCTTGCCCATCATGTCTTCATCTGCAACAGCAAGTGTCTTTCCATCCTTCGTCTTATGCATTTTAAAGTACATTTTACTTCAGCGACCTTACGGATTCTTTTGCACCGCAGGCTTCGCATATTAGCAGGGTTGCGGCATCTGCCTTTTCCAGATGAGTGTCTGGCTTGCCGCATTGCGGGCAAAGCACAAATTCCTTTATGTATTTTTCAACTTTGTTGTTCAGCATGTCAGGCCTGAACTTGCCCACAAAGATTGCCTCTGTCCCTTTCAAGTCGCCTGTTGTTGCAAGTTCTCTCAAGAAAAATTTGAACACGTGCGGCAAATCGCGCCTAACCGCCTTCGCAATAACATCCAGGTTTGAGATTATTGTCTTGTTTCCAGATAAAGCACCCTTGATTTGAGGTATGTCTAATCGCACCGCATCGGCCTTGCTGGCTGTAGGCAGCTTTGCATATGCCTTGTCCAACATATCCTCATAAGACGTCATTGATACATCACTTTCAGTATTATCGCGATGGCAGCAACAGCGACCGCCAAAGCTATCACATACTCCGGCTTCAGCTGGATCTTGCTTGCAGCCTCATCGCTGTATCTGACAAGGCCTGCTTCAGTCATCGGCATTCTTATCTTGTCTTGTGCCATTTTCAGAATTGAAGGTTAAATTCAGGTTTAAAAAGCATTCTGAGGCGTTAATGTTTAATACGCAAACATCTGTGTGTGCATAATGGCTGCCCGCATTGTTATCAAAGTTGACAACGTCTGGAAGATTTACCAGATGGGCAAAGTCAGGGTTCCTGCATTGCGAGGTTTGAACTTGCAGGTAAAGGAAAAGGAATTTTTAGCAATCATGGGCCCATCCGGCTCGGGCAAGTCAACAGCAATGCACATCATCGGCTGCCTCGACATTCCTACAAAAGGCGAAGTCTATCTGGACGGCAAGAACATAGCAAAGATGACTGAGAGCGAACTTGCCACGATAAGAGGTAAGAAAATCGGCTTTGTTTTCCAGCATTTCAACCTCATCCCTACGTTAACGGCATTGGAAAATGTCATGCTACCTATGATTTTCCAAAACGTGCCTGACGAAAAGAAAAAATCTAGATCCATAGCCTTGTTGAAGCGTGTCGGCCTTACAGAAAGGATGAATCATCACCCTTCAGAATTATCTGGGGGAGAGCAGCAAAGGGTTGCTATAGCAAGAGCTTTGGCCAATAACCCTGAAATCATCCTTGGTGATGAACCTACAGGCAATCTTGACTCAAAAAATGGAGAGATGGTTATGCAATTACTATCGGATTTGCATAAAAAAGAAAAGAAAACTATAATCATAATCACGCATGAAACCGAAGTCGCAGACTATGCGGAAAGAAAACTCATTCTGAGAGACGGCAAACTTATAAAAGACGACCATTACCAATAAATCAGATGGCCAACAAGCTAATTTTTCTCATAGCAGCAATCCTTGTTTTATCCATAATTCCTATTGCTTATTCAGACACGCTGGCGTCAGGCGGCGTTGGCGTCAGGGTCGCTATGACAAATTATGACCCATCACCGGCAAAACCCGGAAAGTTCGTAACAGTATATTTGAAAGCCGAGAACCCTGGAGGGGATGAAGTCAAGGATGCATACTTTTTGATAGAGCCGAGCTACCCATTCTCATTCCAGCCCGGAGAGACTGCAACACGGGATGTTAACACATTAGGGCCTGGCGAGCAGTTTTTGCTGCAATACAATCTTTTGGTTGACAAAAATGCATTTGAAGGCACTTACACGCAATACCTGAAACTTTGTTTTGACGCTAACTGCACGTCCTTTGCGAAAACATCATTCGATATTTCTGTCCAGCCTGGTGGCACGCCCAACATAGAAGCTGGCATAGACAGCGCTGACACATTCAGCAGTGGAATGACCGGCATTGTAACTTTTCATATCATAAACCGGGGCCTGCTGGATACAAAATTCATGGTTACTGAATTAAAACAGGGAAACGAATTCGATTTAATATCCCCGCCAAGGATTTACATTGGCGAATTAAAATCTGATGATTCCCAAACTGCTGAATATAAGATTTATGTCAAGGCGGGAATTGCTGCGAATGATACCACAATAGTAAAGCTGCCTTTACTGGTTGAATATTCAGATGCCAACGACAAAGAATATTCACAAGTCTATTATGTTCCGCTCACAGTTTATTCGAAAAGCGACCTGATGAAGTTAAATCTCGTGCAAGACAAAACAGCAGTCTACAGACAAATTCTTTTCATAATTGTCGGTCTCGCCGCCCTTTACATGATCTACAAATGGTATAAGAAAAAGAAAAAGTCCTCCTCATAATGATTAAAGATTTTTTTAAATTCGCTATAAACAGCGTCGAACACCGCAGATTAAGGAGTTGGCTTACTATTCTTGGAATAGTCATAGGTGTCGCTGCAGTCATTTCCCTGATTTCAATCAGCCAGGGCATGCAGCATGCAATCGAGGACCAGCTTTCAGTGCTTGGCACGGACAATGTCATCATAATGCCTGGAGGGGGTAACTTGTTTTCATCAGCAGGTGCCGCGTCTACTGCAAAACTTACAGATCATGATGTCAGCCTGATAAAAAAAGTCCAGGGAGTTGACAAAGCATTTGGCATGATATATGCGTCTGCGAGAGCATCGTTTGATGATCAAACTAAAACTGTAAGCGTCATCGGCATGCCAACTGATACGGAATCCTCATGGTTCATCAAGAAGTTTAACGTGCAGGGCAGGTATCCACAGTCAACAGACCGTTATGATGCAGTCATAGGTGTTGATTATCCGAATGGTGTTGTTTTCACGAAAGACTTGAAGCTTGGAAACAAGTTTAAAATTGAAGGCCAGACTTTCCGCGTCGTTGGTGTCTTGCAGGCAATAGGAAACAGGCAAGATGACCGCCAAATTTACATACCAATTAGCATTGCACAAAGCATCTTCAACATGTCTGACAACTACGGCATGGTTTATGTAAAAACTAAAGCTGGTGCCAACGTTACAACCGTTGCTGAGAACATCAAGAAAGCAATTCGTAAAGACCGTGATGAGAAGATTGGCGAGGAAGATTTTTCAGTCCAGACTTCTGCGCAGCTTGCCTCAACCATCGGAAGCATACTTGGAATCATAGGGGCTATCTTGATTGGAATTGCAAGCATTGCATTACTTGTTGGAAGTGTCGGCATCATGAATACAATGTACACTTCGGTGTTAGAACGAACTAGAGAAATAGGTGTAATGAAAGCTATCGGTGCCAAAAATACAGATATCATGCTCATATTTTTAGTAGAATCTGGTTTCCTAGGTTTAATCGGAGGAATAATTGGTGTCCTGCTTGGAATAGGCATGGCGATGGCCGCACAAACTTACGCTGCCTATGCGGGTTATCCTTTGCTTAAAGCTTACATAACACCAGAATTGATTGCTGCAGGCCTGCTGTTCTCGTTTACCATGGGATCCATTGCCGGATTTTTGCCAGCGAGGCAGGCATCAAAAATGAAACCAGCTGACGCCTTAAGGTATGAATAAGAATAAGGATGGAGACGAGGCAATAAGCTGCCTTCTGTTGCATCGCAACATCATTTCTGACATTGACCGATGTGCAAGCATTCTACTGAGCGTCGGAAGACCGACTTGCATCCGCCTTAGCTAACATTTTCACCTGCTGTGCACCAACGTCCTTGCGTCATCCTGCGATGCTTGCAGTTATTTTCTGTGTTAGCCAGTCCCTTCCGAGACATTTTCGGCCTTTACTTCTTGCGAAGTGGATGGGCAGACTTTCCTAACCCGTAAGGGCTAAGCTTGCTTGCTCGTCTCCAAAGAACACCCCTATTTGGCAGTTTAAAAGAGTTGTTATTTGTATGTTTGAGTAAACTAATACAGTTTATTAAATTTTAGCTACTGCATCTTCAAACTCTTTTTCGAGAAGCGCTGTCAGATCTTTTTTATCGTCATCATTGACAGAAAAAAATCGCTTTATCATGGACCTAGACATTACATAGTCACTTTTAGTTTCTTTAATGAAACTTTCAACATAATCTTCCTTAAACGGAGAACTTGCATCATCTCCATAATCGATTATTCGAATGGGCGGTCCTCTGCCATCTTTAGAAATTATAATATTTCCTGGCCTTATGTCTGCGTGCGTAATACCAAATTTTAATTGATCAGCAAGATACCTAGCTACATGTTTGATAACCTCTTCTCTATTTTTGTATATCCAAGCCCTAACCTTTTGGTCATTTTTGTAATAACCTAATGCTGAAGCGCCCCTTATACCCGGACAAGCGTCTCCTAAATCTGATTTAACAGAGTCGAATATATCCTCACCTTTTACATATCTGACCTTTGCAAAAGATGTTGCACCATCGCCGCCCGAGGGGCCTTCTTGATTAAAGAGGACTAGCTCTTGCACGTACGGGGAAAGTTGTGCTATAAATTGAGCTTCTATTGCAGCATTGCCTTTGCGCCCAATCGTAGCAATTTCCTCACTGATTTCTGAATCGTTAACCATATATTAACAATATAGTAACTATATGATATTTAAAGCTTTCTATTTGTTTACTTAAGCAAACAAATGCAATTTGTTAGAAGATTGTAATAACGCTCATCTGCGTACCAGGTAAACCCTTTCTTCTGCAGGAAGCTGGCCATGGACTTGCTTGCTGTCGAACAATACAGCACTTCAGATCCCCAATCCGCTGAATCCTTAATTATTAATTCTAGGAAAGCAGAACCTGCACCCTTGCGCATACATTCTTCCTTTGCAAATTCGCCGTTAGGGTAAAAACTGTTTATGAACGTGAGCGTGCTGTCAGGCTTCAGGCCTTTTTCCAGCAAGTGCTCGTAAATATTGCTGTAATCGAAAAAATGCGTAGGAAAAAGGACTATGCCTGCCTTGCCTAGCCTGCCGTCTGAGAAATGCAGCACATAGTCAATGCTGTTTTTGGTAACTGGAACTCGTGTGACATTGAACTTCAGCGCATTTGCATCGACCATAGCTCTTTCTAGCTTGGATGATAATCTTAAAAGATTTAATTAAAAAGTCAGTCTAGCTTAAGCTTGTATCTTGGCGCTTCTTCTTCACGGATTTCTTCAACACCATTGATTTTGTAAAGCCTTTTTACTTTGGCAGTGCTATCTCTGACAAAACCATATTTCGTCAAATCTGGTTTTTTGCCCGGCTCACCACAGTAGACTATTTCTTTTACACCGCAATCTTTTGCCAGCTGCACATAATGGTTAAACCACTTGGCGCCGCACTCTTCGGAGCATGCAACCAAGCCAATCAGCGGAAAATGGTATCCTGGCTTTCCCCTGTTTTTAATGCAGCATTCGGGATATCCCAATAGTTTGCCCATATCTTCAGCGCCTTCCTGCTTGCAATCTGGAAATTGATTATCATATTTCTTGCAAAAGGCTTCAACATCAGCTTCTGCATGTTTGTCAAAAACCAAATACAAGCCTACTCGTGAACGTGGACCCTTTAATTTCTTAATGCCAAAGTCTCCGTGCTGCTTGAGAAGATCTTCCAGATCTGCAGCGGAGTCTGCAAGAGGCTTGCCTGTGAGATATTCATGCAAACTGACTAAACCCACGCGTCTGAATCCAGACACGATAGACAAAGCATCCAAAATAGTGCTACCTTGGCCTGCTGCTATCGCAGCTTTCTGGTGTTCAGAAACAACATATTTAACCATATAGTTACTATATAGTAATTATATATAAAGCTTTCTATTAGGCTTGATTAAAAAAAATTTCAAAAGAACTATGCATAGTGACCTTTCCGTTTTTCTAAGGAAGGTGGAACGATTAGTAATCGCGGACTGAAAGACTCGTTACCTAATCTCGTACATCCCGATCCTATCAACCTCCTCATCTAGGAGAGTTCCAGGGAGTCTCTTTTTGGGGTGGGCTTCGCTCTTAGATGCTTTCAGGGCTTATCCCTTCGCGCGTAGCTGCCGGGCCTGCCCTGTCGGACAACCCGTATACCAGAGGCGCGGGCAGCTCGTTCCTTTCGTACTAAAGCTGCCTTCTCCGCAGACTCCCAGCACCTCCAGCAGATTGTACACCAACTGTCTCACGACGTTGTGAACCCAGCTCATGATGCTTTTTAATCAGTGAACACCTGCACCCTTGGCTGCTTGTGCACAGCCAGGATAAGCAAAGCCGACAGCGAAGAAGCAAGCGCCGAGGTCGATGTGTACTCTAACTCGGCACGACTCAGTTATCCCCGAAGTACCTTTTCTATCAGATAGGGCTCTCGGCAAGAGAGACACCTATGTTCGCTAGGCCACGCTTGCGCGTCGCAGTTTCTCGCTGATGAAAACTGCGTCAGGCTGGCTTTTAGCCTTGCCCTCTACCCGGGGTTTCCAAGCCCGGTGAGCCAACCATTAGGTCCTTTCGATGCCTTTTCGAAAGGTTGCCGCCCCAGCAAAACTGCCCGCCTGAAGGTGTCCCCTGACAGGTGAGTTGCCTAAACACAAAGGACTGGTGTTACACTTTCCCCTCACCCAAATCCGAAAATTTGGGCTCTGTAACGGGTACCAGTTACTCTATGCAAATGCGTTCAGACAACAGCAACAGGTTGCAGTAAAGGTTTACGGGGTCTTCATTTCCCGCTGGAGGTCTCTGGCCTGTTCGCCAGAGGAGAATATTCGTCGGGTTCGTCCCAGGGACAGTGGGAATCTAGTTAGCCCTTCATGCACGTCGTCAATTATACGACAAGGCATTTCGCTACCTTAAGAAGGTCAGAGTTACCTCCGCCGTTTACAGGCCCTTGGTTCCGTTGAACCGGAAGTTCAGGCGTCTGTACTGGGCAGGAATCAGCAAGCATACAAAACCGTTTGGATTTTGCGCTTACCTACGTTTTTGTTAAACAGTCCGATTCCCCTTGTTATTGCACCCTGCAAATCCACAATTATTCATAGCAGTTTCGCAGGGACCGCTTATACCGAAGATACGCGGCTAATATGCCGAGTTCCCTTGGGACGAGTCAACCCGTCACGGTTCGGCTTACTTTGCCAGGGTCACCTGTGTCGGATCTGAGTACGGTCATCAAGCAACCTCTGTTTGCTTTTTCACGGGCTCAAGGAATCAGCCAAATGGCATTTCTGCCACTATTCGCATCTCTATCCAATTCTCTTCATTACGAAACTCCTTGGACTTTAATGTTTAACACCCACGACTGTAGGTGTTGGCCTATCCCAAAGCGTTAGCAAACAGCTTGCGTTGCCGCACGCCACTTGATGGTTTCGGAATATTAACCGAATTCCCTTTCGTCTTACACGCTTAGGCGCAAGACTTAGGACCGACTAACTCTCGGTTGACAATCAGTGCCGAGAAAACCTGGCCCTTTCACCGATATGGTTTCTCACCATACTTAGCTTCTACTTCTACCGGCATTCACATCTGTATTCGGTCCGCACAACCTCTCGGTCGTGTTTCTGCCCGAACATAGCGCCCACATACTCCATTCCTTTTAGGAAGGGAGCGGTGTCGGTGGCTAGCTTAGCCCAGTCCATCTGCAGTACCCCCTCTCTCAACTGGTCCGCTGTTACGCGTTGCTTAAAGGATGGCTGCTTCTGAGCCTACCTCCCAGCTGTCTACGAGAAGAGAAACTTTGCTTGCACTTAGCTAGCTCTTTTGGACCTTAACCGCTCGCTGGGTTATTCCCCTTTTGCCTGCGTAGCTTAACCACGCCTACTTACTCCCAGCTTCTACGCTTTGCATAGATTCAGAGTTAGACAGGGTAACGAACCCGAAGGCCCTGCTTACCCAATCTGTACTTTACCCTATGCAACAGCTCCACTGAGGCCAAACTTTGGCTTGTTTCTATGGGAACCAGCTAGCGCCTGACTCGATGAGCATATCACTCCTAAACCAGGCTCAGAAGAACACGTATGTGTAGAACCTCTTCTGTCCTCCACCACCTTTTACAGCGGCTTCAACATGGCTTGGCTTAGCTCGTCAGGCTTCAGGTCTTTTCCTTGTGACTCCTCGCAAACTCACGAAGTCCCTCGTTCAACACTGCGGACTTTTGCTTTGGCTGCGCATGCTCCTTTTCGGATTATGCTCGCCACAAAGAGAAACTCGCCGGCCCGTTTTTCAGAACGGATGATGCAACCCCTAAGGGCCGCATCGTACTATAGCCTCTTGGTTTCAGGCTCTTTTCACTCCCTATCGCGGGAGCTTTTCAACATTCCATCACTGTACTGAGTTCGCTATCGGTCTTGAGAGATATTTAGGGTTGGATGTTGCTGACACCCATATTCGCACGGGAGTCCCGACCCGTGCTACTCTTTGCTATCCCAACCAAACAGAATCAACTACGGGGCTATC
Organism: uncultured Candidatus Woesearchaeota archaeon; assembly: GCA_903864915.1. Lineage (GTDB taxonomy): Archaea > Nanobdellota > Nanobdellia > UBA10117 > UBA10117 > CAIPHS01. Next base: position 59,088 of record CAIPHS010000004.1, on the reverse strand, counting down.
ACCCTCTACGGCATTTCTTTCCAGAAAACTTTGCCAACCCTGCTTGGCTGTTGAATAGCCCACATCTCCTTCCCGTTGCCGGGTCGGATTCAGTTCGCCCTATGCCGCTTTCAATCGCCTATACTAACGGCATCTCGCTTGATTTCTTTTCCTCCGCCTACTAAGATGTTTCAATTCAGCGGGTTCCCACTCATTGCTGAGTATACTCCGAAGAGTATGGGAAGGCCCATTAGGTTATCTCGGGTTCAAAGCCTGCGTGCGGCTACCCCGAGCTTATCGCAGCTTGCTACGACCTTCCTCGGTCTCTCAAGCCAAGTCATCCCCCAAGAGGCTTACTTTTTCCTCTAGAAGAACAGGTCACTATGCACAGCTCTCATGAACATCAAGCCAAAACAAATTTTTGTTTTGACAAACCTTCCCAAATTTCTTCAGGTTGGTAACACGAGAACTGCTCAGTCCCCATCATACGATTAGGAACGTCAATGCAATTCAAAGACAGAGTCCATCTTTCGATTTCATCTGTCATGAGTTTCATTCGTTAAACGCGAACAACTTTTAAACCAGTAATCTAACACCCAATTCTGGGCTGGTAGATCAACGGCAGATCGTCCGCTTTGCAAGCGGAAGGCTTGGGGTTCAAATCCCCACCAGTCCACTTACAATTTTTTTGAACATTAACGAATGGTCAAGAGATGAGCAGCTAACAATTATCAGATTTGCAATTCTAAATTGCGCCTCGTCATTAATTGTTTTAGGAGGTGATCCACCCGCAGGTTCCCCTACGGGTACCTTGTGTCGACTTACCCCGCCTCGCCGAGCCCAGGTTCTAACCATTCAGCATGGACATCACCTAGACCCGACTCGGTTGAGTTGACGGGCAGTGAGTGCAAGGAGCAGGGACGTATTCACCGTGCTATGCTAAAACACGGTTACTAGGGATTTCGCCTTCATGAGGGTGAGTTGCAACCCTCAATTCGAACAAGGCTAAGTTTAAGGGATTGGCTTCTCCTTTCGGAGTTGCAGCCCGTTCTCTTAGTCAATGAATGCCGCGTGCAGCCCAGCAGATTCGGGGCATACAGATCTACCGTCGCCTGCACCTTCCTCCGGCTTACGCCGGCAGTCTCCCTATTGTGCTGGCCTTCTCCCTTTCGAAAGAAAACCGTGGCAATTAGGAACGCAGGTCTCGCTCGTTCTCAGACTTAACTGAACACCTCACGGCACGAGCTGACGACGACCATGCACCACCTCTCTGCGTGTCGAGTACCCCATTCAGGAGGACCTTCATTCTGCAGTCGCTGCTGGTAAGGTTCTGGGCGTTGAATCCGATTGAGCCGCAGCATGCACCCCTTGTGGTGCTCCCCCGCCTATTCCTTTAAGTTTCAGTCTTGCGGCCGTACTCCCCAAGTGGCCCATTTAACACCTTCGCTACGACGCTAGCACACCAAAAAGATGTGCTAGTATCTAATGGGCAGAGTTTACAGCTGGGACTACAGGGGTATCTAATCCCTTTTGCTCCCCCAGCTTTCATCCCTCACCGTCAAATGCGTTCTAGCAGGCTGCCTTCGCCATCGGAGGTCCACCCAAGATTAAAACATTTTACCGCTCCCTTGGGCATACCGCCTGCTTCTCCCGCTTTCTAGCTTGTCAGTTTTCTCTGCACGCCCGACAGTTAAGCTGCCGGATTTCACAGAGAACTTAACAAACCGGCTACGGATGCTTTAGACTCAATAATCGTGAATACCACTTGTGGCGCCGGGATTACCGCGGCGGCTGGCACCGGTCTTGCCCACTCACTTATTCGCCATGCTTTAAACACATGACAAAAGCTAAGAATAAATTCTTAGCACGTGGGGTCCCCTCGTCACGCTTGCGCGCATTGCGAAGGTTTCGCGACTGCTGCACCCCGTAGGGCTGGCACCCTTTTCTCAGTGTGCCTCTGGGGGCTCCCTCTCTCAAGGCCCCTACAGATCGAAGGTTTGGTGGTCCGTTACACCGCCAACTGCCTAATCCGCCACCGAGCCATCCTAAGGCCCCGAAGGATTTGAGAAACAGGCTTTTCCAAGTTCTGTTTCCTATGTGGAATTAGCCTCACTTTCGCGAGGTTGTTCCCCTCCTTAGGTTAGGTTCTCGACGTGTTACGCAGCCTTACGCCACTCTTGCGAGTTGACTTGCATGTCTAAATCGGACCCCACTAGCAGTATTCTCCCGCAGGATCAACGGGAATTATATTGGTCCGCAAAATTCTTTACAGGAATTTGCACTATTTATTAAATTATGCTGCTCATCTCCATCATCCCAATTCGAGTGTGAATTCGGACTCATCAAGCGCTACGCACCCCATTGTTTACTCTAGTAAACACGTGTGCGAGAGCAAACCCTCAGAGCATTTTTTTCCTATCAAATGCCCATCACCGTAGTCATGGGCTCATTCAGAAGTCGCCCAATTGCGCTACTTGCTCATGCTTATTTCAACTAAAAATTTGCTTTATAAGGATTTCGCTATTGTAGGACATTTATGGGACATGTATGGGACATTTAGCGTAGTTTATATTTCGCGCCCTTCTTGGCGCCCAATCGAATCAAAACGCCTCGCTTTACCAAGTCGTTCAAATCTCTGGTTGCTGTTTTTGCATTCACTCCTAACAGTGCAACATAATCACTCCTACTAATTGGCTCTTTTTTAGCAACCATGTGACCGATAAGCGCTTTTTGTCTTTCGTTCAATGCGGCAAAATCAACAGTCTTTGAAAATTGTGAGTTTTTAAGAATTTGTGGATCTTTTACTTTATGCAAAATAACTCTAAAGGTCTTACTTCCTACTTCAAAAACAGGTACGGGCGCGCCATGCTTTGCCATTGCGGATTCGATCCTTGCCAGTCCTCTGCCTTCTTTATCCATGAGCTTAACTGCCTCAAAAGCATCAGCGACTAAGGGATTACGGCGTTTTGACAGTCCTTGCTTTTTAATTTCTTCAAAAGTAATATTTTCAAAAGGAAAACTGGCTGGATTCAAAATTTCTATTCGGTCAGAAAACATCTTAACAAAAATTTCAGTATTTCTTTCGAAGTAATCTCTGTGCACGATTGCGTTAACTAAAATTTCCCTAATGACTTCCGATGGGTAATCAGGAACCTCTATGCGCTTGTATCCCTCAATAAAAGACTGAATATTCATACGCTCAGTAATCTCAAAGTAGGCCTTTTCAAATACATCAAAAAGATTGCCTGTAAATTCTTTTTTGACAAAGGTATCTGTCACAGTGTTGGATGGAAAGGCACAAAAGGACAATTTGGCTTGTGGAATAAAATTCAAAGTATCTTTTCCGAAAAGCAAAACTGCAGCATTCTTAACTTGCAAACTCCCATTTACCGTAAGCTTATGATTAATTAAAAATCTCTTCAAGTCTTGTAGCTCTTCTATCCCTTTAGTTCTCAATAAAAACTTTTGAACCTCTTCTTCACTTACATCGCTTAGCAAGGCAGGCCTTTCTCCATTGTTGGCCGGCAACTCATCGAAATATATTCTCTTTATATCTTTTTGCAATTCGAAAACTTCGTCTGGAGAAAGTGGATGATTTATATCCCCACGCCTCTCATAAGGTACATTTTTGAAAGTGTATACGCCTTTACCTTTTTGAACATCAATGCAAACAATATGTAAGTCCTTTTTGGAATCATGCACGACCTTTTCAACCATTATCACTGCTGGAGGCTTAATCTCATTATTTGCAATACTTTGCAACTTCCCCGATATTTCATGACTACATAGAGTGCCACATGGCACTCCATTCTTATCAACCCCAACATATACCTTGCCGCCTCGTTTGGTGGAAAAAGCTGCTATCGTTCTAGCTATAGCCTCCATGTCATTGAAAGATTGTTTTAATTCAACAGTCTCTTTTTCAGGATTCTTAATCTCATTCAACAGACTCTGATAATCCATTTCTGCCAAATAAAAAGACAAAGTTATAAAACACTAACTATTCTTTCGAAAACTTGTACACCCAGAGCAGGAAAAGGAAACCAACCCACAGGGCCACAAAAACCAAGTTTATTGACTGTGTCGGGAAGATTCGCTCGATAGAAAATTGTATTCCATTCCACAAAATATCCATGAAAATTATAATCAGGAAGAAAAGCGGGAACCTTTTCCATCTTGGGACATACTTGCCTCGGGATAAAAATGTAGTAATTGTCTTGCCTGTTGCGCCAAACAGCAATGGCTCAAGATACCAGAATATCAACGTCAGGATGCTGATGACAATCATATCCTTGAGATAAGATTTGAAGAACAGCGTCATAATTATCATAGAAGCGATAAACGCTATCCAGATGATTGCATACATGTCTTTCTTCAGCCGCTCTACCTTTCTTTCAGCGAATGCCCTTGGACTGATCGTCTTTGCCATTTTTGAATGCGGAGAAGAGGTATAGGTATAGTGTGATGCACCTAATCTCCTACTTTAATTACCTCAATTGTTGCTTTTCTGTTTATTTTATCAAAAGCTTCCAAATATATCCTCACACCATCTACATAAGTAGGACTCTCCAAGCCCGGTGAGGTGGTATTATAGAATTGAACCGCACCATCATTATTTAGGTAAACATAAGCAAGTCTAGAATTAATCCGTAAATCAACAGCGGTGCCACTAAAATCAACCACAGTATAATCGTTACCAAAAGAGTCTTTCGTAATCTCGCCAGCAGTTAAAATTAATGTTTCGGATGTTGGTACTGTTTTTGGGCATAATGAAACATTAGAAACAATTGTCGTACTATCTGGGCAAACATACTTAGTTTCTGATTGTGTGCAACCACTAACAAAAACCACACACACTAATAGCAAGGTAGATAATAAAACAACTAGCTTTGTAGCCATGCTGAAATAAGTGATTTTAACTTAATAAATTATACTAAAATCCACACACGTATTATTCCAATGCGTTAGATGTTTTTAGTACATTATTATCTTATGCGGAGAAGAGGATTCGAACCTCCGAAGGCACTGAGCCAATGGTTCTTGAGACCATCCCCTTTGACCGCTTGGGTATCTCCGCGTAGCAACATAATAAAGAATCCGTTTTAAAATGTTTAGGCTCACTTGTTGAAAGGCTTATACTCGGTATCCAAAACACATTGACAGCGAGGATCTATCAATTTGTCATCCAAAAGAGGATATGTGGTATTGTAGACTTTGTCTCCCTGGCCAGGAGTTTTCAAGCAAAGCTCCCTGTAAACCCTTTCAGCTTCCAAAATTCGCTGTTCTGTCTCGCAAAAATCTTCAAAATTATCTAGCTCTGAAAGTAACGATCCCTGCCTGATTCTAAATGGTGCAACTTCAGACCAAGCTACGCCTTCAGACAATTCGTATGGCGTTTTCAGCACGAATAAATCAAGTGTAGGCGTACCATAATTAAATGTAAAACCAATAGATAGCGGACCGCTTTTTGAAACTACGCTGCCCCATTCTCCTGCAGTCTTGGCCATCCATAGCTCTGCTTTGCCAAGATCCGCCCAAGAACCTAAAATATATCCCTTGGTAATCTGCTTTGGTGCAGTTATCAGCTTCCTGGCTGCCAATTTCGGTATATCCATGACCTGTACACTCCAGTAAACGATTAAAAAGGCTTTCGTTTAGGACTGCCCTATCATTCCTAGGCGCTTCATCTTTCTAAGGCGCTTTCGCTCTTTGAGCTTCTTGCGGTACCACTTCCATCGGCCTCGGTAACCGCTCTTGTTTTTCTTCTTCCACTTTCGTGAAGAGCGCTTCATGTTTTTAGAGCTAGAATATTAGTTTAAAAGCCTTATCACATCACTTCGACTTCATCTATTCCCAGCAAGTTCAGGGATTTCTGCAATGTGTGCCTGACAGCATCCACCAAATAAAGCCTTGCATTCTTGACTTCCTTGTTCGCTTTCAAGACTGGAGCTTTTTCATAAAAGCCATTGAACAAATCTGCCAGTTCCCTTGCATAAATCGCAATCAGGTGGGGCTGGTAATCCTTACCGGCCTTTGCAATAACTTCCGGAAATCTGGCCAGCTGCTTAATCAAAGCAATCTCTTCTGGCAGGTTCAGCATCTCTGCCTTGATTTTTCCCTTGGCAGTTTCCTTTTCCAGGATCTTGCTGGCTCTTACAAAGGCATACTGCACATAAGGGCCAGTATCCCCTTCCAGAGAAACTGATCTCTTCGGATCAAAAACCATGGTCGTCTTCGGCTCAAATTTCAGCAAATAATATTTCAGGGCGCCAACTCCTATCTTATGCGCCAATTCCTCAGTTTTCTTTTCATTAAACTCATGATTGTGCCTTGTTTCTATCTCAACTTTAACTGTATCTGCAAGTTCTTCTATCAAATCATCTGCATCTACAACAGTCCCTTCCCTGGATTTCATCCTGCCTTCTGGCAGGTTGACCATTCCATAACTAAGATGATGGTATTGTCCGGCTTTTATTCCAAGCATCTTAAGGATTGCAAAAAGCTGCTGGAAGTGCAGATTTTGCTCGTCGCCAACAACATAAATTGAGATTTCCGGCTTGAACTCATCATACTTCATCTTTGCAAGAGTAATATCTTGAGTCATGTAAACTGATGTGCCATCCGCTCTCAAAACAACCTTGTCAGGAAGTCCGTGACTATCCAAAGCAGCGACTATGTTGCCCTTATCGTCTCGTTTGAATAGGCCTTTCTTGAAATAATCCATCAAAAGCTGCTTTGCTTTCTTGTAATGTGCAGATTCGAAATATTCCTTGTCAAATTCTATCCCGAAATCCTTCAACGTCTGCTTGAAGCCGTCAAGCACCCAGCCGTTCAGCGTACCCCATATCGATAACGTTGCCCTGTCGCCAGCTTCCCATTTCTGCAGCATCTCCTGGACTTCATCGTTCAGTTTCGGGTCTTCTTCGGCTTTCTTGCTAAACATAACATAATAATCGCCGACGAAATGGTCTCCTTTCACACCTTCAGATTTTGGCGTTCTGTTCTTGCCCCATCTCTGATAAGCCAAAATAGACTTGTTGATGTGCACACCCCTGTCGTTAAACAGGCAGGCACGAATAACTTTGAAGCCATTTGCTTCCAAGATCCTGCTGACAGAGTCTCCAAGAGCAGCATTTCTCAAATGCCCCAACGACAATGGTTTGTTTGTATTTGGCGAAAGAAATTCGACAATAACTTTGCCTTTCTTGGCTTTTGAAAATCCGTAATCCTTTTTGACCGCTTCTTCCAAGACTGTTTTTGTAAGATTTTCAGTATCGACAAAGAAATTCAGGTAAGGCCCCACAATTTCTGCCTTTTTTATGAGCTTGAATTTCGGCAGATGGGCAAAAATATCCTTTGCAATCAGTTTTGGGTCTTTTTTCAGTTTTGCTGCAAGCTTAAAACAAGGCAAAGCAAAATCCCCTTGCCCTTCAACCCTTGGAACTTCCAAAAGCTGCGCAACATCGTGGTCAGTCAGCTTTGCAGCTTTTGCAACAGCATCCTCAATCTCCTTTTTTGCCTTGTCTAGCATGATAGCACGAACTCCTTCAGTGAGTTATACGTATTTTTAATGCTATTTAAATCTAAATACTCGCCAAGTGCATGATAGTGCTCCCCATAAGGCCCAAACGATACTGCTGGGATGCCTTTTTCAGAATAAAACCGCATATCTGTAGCCCCATATTCCTTGATTAGCTCGCACTTTTTTCTCATCTGCTTTTCGACACATGTTTGCAACAATTTTATGTACTGATTATCATCATCATTGCTTAACATCGGGCTGTATTCAACAACTTCTATCACTACATCAACATTTTTTATCTCGTTCAGGAATCTTTCTTTGTCAAATTTCTCATTCCATCTTATGTCAACAATCGCTTCTGCATAATCAGGAACTTTGTTCGGAGCTTCTCCGCCAGATATCTGACCCAAATTAATAGTTGGGGCCCAGGTATTAGGCACAAGTTCATGGAACTTATCTCTAATCTGTTCATAAGCAATAATCAACTTGTCAATTGCATTTATGCCAAGCCAGGGCATCGAGCCATGCGCTGCCTTTCCCTTCGCTTTTAGCTTCAACCAAAGTGTCCCTTTGTGCTTCACAACAATATCTAAATCCTTTGTTAGGCTGGGCTCAACTGCTATTGCAAACTTGCTTTCATATTTCTTTACAAGCTCGCCAACACCATTAAAGCCGCCAATTTCTTCATCAGTTGTCAGCATTATGCCAAGAGAAGGTTTTAGCTTTGCCAATTCTTTAAACAGAACCATCATTATTGCATCTCCACCTTTCATGTCAATCGCGCCACGGCCAAACAACTTTTTCCCTTTGACTTTCGGCTCGAACTGCTTGTCCGGAGCTTCTACAACATCCAAATGTCCTACTAGGAAAATGTCGGGACTTGTTTTTCCGTAAGTTGCGACCAGTGATGGCTTGCCTTTGAACTCAAATTTCTTCACCTTGCCATATCTTTTCAAATAATCTGCGCAGAAATTCAGACATTTCTTCAATTCTGTTGGATTTTCCTTTGTAGACTTAAATTCTATCAGCTGTTTCGCCAGCGCTGTTACCTCTTTTTTAACATCAGTCATTTTATTTTTTCTAATGCAGCCATTACTCTTTCAACTTTAAAATCCCTTTCCTCACAAAGAAATTTCCTTAGTTTATTCGCATTTGGCTTTTCCCATTTCAATTTGTAATGCTTTGTAACGGGTATGTTTGCCAGGAAATTAAAAACTTCCTTCCAATCATATTCTAGTTTGAAATTCTTGAAAATATTTTCCAAACTCTTTCCTTTGACTAGTTTTACAGCACTCATGGGTCCTATTTTTGGCACTTTTGGATTGAAATCTGTGCCAATCAGCATACAGAGTGCAATCAATTGCTTCTGGTTTATGTTGTATTTGTGAAAAAAATCTTTTAACAGCAACAATTCTGGTTTGACTTTCGCTTTCCCGCCTTTTGGAAGCTTCCTATATTTGGAAATTGTCAAATTTCTAACCAGTTTCGGTGCTCCAAACATCAACGAATCATAATCTTGCGATGCTGCAGCCCAAACTTTTCCTTGCTTCGCCATGAACGCGCATTGCGCCTCTCCTTCCGAAGGTGCCTGCACGACAGGACAGCCCAGATACTCTAGTAATAATTTAGATTCTTCGATTATTTGCGGCGTTATCTTCATAGAGGTTCTTGGTACACCTTCTCCCAAACCATCAAATACGAACGCAGGCTTAATGCCTTCAGCCAGCAAATGCGTAACTCTGTAAAACAAGCCTTGCAGATGTGTTGTCAATCTTCCTTTCGAATCAGAAAGGAAAGGCATGGTTGTCAAAAACTGATGCAAGACAAGATGTGTGTCAATAGCTAGCTTTTTCCCTTTCAAGTCAGACAATGAAATTTCCTTCTTTACAACAAGAGGAGCTAAATCGACGCCCATAACTAGGAAGTATTTTGTGCCAATATAAATTTAGGTTTTTCTTAGTGAGAAGAATACAAGTGCCATAATCGATACCATTCCTGCGAAAATAAACGCATAATTTGGATTTGCGAGCCAAAGAAGTCCTGCAATGACTGAAGCTGGCAAATAAATAAGGCCCGTCGCAAAGTTGTATACTCCTATTGCAGTCCCTCGTTTCTTTTTTTCAAGGTCTGAGATGTACGCCTTGCTCTGACCCTCATCTATTGCGAAAAATATTCCGAAGAGAATGAAAAGTAAAATTATTTCATATTTCGATGTAGCCAATATAAATCCAAAACACATTGACAAGTAAATAACATATTCCAAAATAATTATTGTCTTTCTACCTATCAAGTCCCCGAGCTTGCCTATTGGAGCAGAAGCGATGACAAATGCGACGTTAAAGAGTGCGTAAAGCAGAACAATATCCTTGATTTGGAATCCAACCAAATAAGCTTTCAGAAGCAGAAAACCGAAGCTGAAATATGCAAGCGAAAATATTCCTGCCGAATAAAGATAATGCTTGAAGCCTTTACCAAGCGTTTTGTAGGACTTGAAAATATTTTCTTTTTTGACCGGCTTGGCTGCTTTCTCTTTTATCGTTGAAAGGAAAATTACAGATATTACTGCAAAAATTATTGCGATAACAAACAACAATTTAAACGTGCCTGCAGTTTGGCCAAGATAAAGTAGCATCAAATATGCAATAATAGGACCAATCACAGCTCCTGCCTTGTCAAGTGCTTTGTGCACTCCGAAAGAAAGTCCCCGATTTGACTTGTTGGACATGGATGATATCCACGCATCTCGCGGCGGACCCCTGAATGACTTGCCAAGCCTTTCAACGACCCTAAACATAGATGCAAGCAAAACAGAGCTTGGCAGCAGGAGTATGCTTTTCGCTAATGTGGAAGCACTATACCCTGCAATTGCATACTTTTTTCTTTTGCCAGTTCTGTCGGAGATGAATCCTGCCACATAATCAAGCGATGATGAAGCGAAGTCCGCCAGTCCTTCTACAATACCCAACAAAATAACTGATGCACCCAGTATTATTGTAAAAAATATTGAGAAAACCGAGAATATCATTTCAGAACTTACATCGGTAAATAAGCTGACTAAGCCTAAAATAATTACGTTTTTGTTTATGCCCAATACCTTCTTGGCCATTACTTTGACACAAACCGGTTTCCCTTAATATAAAACCTTAGTTTCTTCCGTATTCCTCTCGTAACTCCTATCCTACCAGAACTCTCTATCTTGAAAGTCTCCACATTATCAAGAACGAAAACATCCCCAAGTTTTGTAATGTCTGCACCCTGAAGTTTTTTGTCAATCAGGAAGCATTGTGAAAATCTGCCGGGGCCGCTGCACAGCTCTTCCACCTTACTTATTTTTTTGTTATTTTTCTTTCTGTTGCGGAACATCTCATCAATTTCGCGCCAGGGCTCTGCAGCCCGTATTAAGACTGCACCTAAATCATCAGTCTTCGCTATTATGTTGAACATCCAATTATTGTGAACCATATAAACGAACACAAAACCGGGCGGGTTCGTCAATGGAAAAGGCACATTCTTCACTTTCCTATAGCCGACTGCTGCAGGATCATCTTTCCCAACATAAGCCTCAGTCTCAACAATTTTAGCTGCCAATATTCTATCGCCTATTTTTCTGCAAAATATCCTTCCTAGCAAATCTTTGGCTACTACATCAGGCGCTCTCGCATAGAATTCCTGTGGCAAGATTCGATATTTCATATTTCCTTCACAAATTCAGGCCTTATTAATAGTGTAGCAATTTTATTCAGCCTTTTTCTGGAATCAGCCTGAATTTTTCCCAAGAATAGTGCTTCAATATCTTTTCTAGCCAGTTTCCTGGCTTTTGAGTTTGTTAAAATTGCATAGATAACATGTTTCGCAGACACCAAATCCCCATGCCGTGATGCAAAGAAATAAAGATGCTTTATTTTGTATTTGGCACCGTATATTTTTCCGAGAATTTTGATTAGTTGTGGGTACACTTTTTCTTTTCCGCCTACGGGTTTTCCGTGCTCATCTAATCTTGGGAAACTAACAAGTATGCCTCCCTTTTTATTTAGTAAAGAGCGTAAATATGCCAAAGGCAAGCCTTGCCAAACACCAAGAGCCTCAAAAGTAAATGTCCAGTCATATTCCTGTTCTTTTTTTGGCAGATAAATATAATCGGAACAAATATATTTTCCGAACCCTTTCAGGTTTCTTTTAGCCCAGCTAACCATTGATTTGGAAACATCGCTGTAATCAACAATTGCACCAGCTTTGGCAATAGCTTTTGCCCAATCGCCATAGTAAGTTGCAATTGAAAGAACTTTATCACCTCTCTTTATGCCGAGTTTTCCAAGCAGGTCTTTATCAGATGGTATTGTTGCATTATGTTGGAATTTGTAATTTTCTACTTTCCTACCCTCAGCCTTTTTTGCAATTTTCGGTATATTGGGTATTTTCATTTTTTGAGCAGCTCTTTGAGCTTTTCTTTGAACTTTTCCTTATACTTCGGATGAATTCTTCCGCCTGCAGCGGGCTTGTGCCCGCCGCCTGAGCCTCCAAATGGCTTTGTGGACTCTTTGGCCAGCCAAGCACAGTCAACTTTTGACAACGTCTGCCTGAAATTCAATTTCAATACTGCTGGGCTTTCCTGGTTCATGATTACAAACAAGTATTCGGGGTGTGCCTTGCTCAGAACTGTTGACAATGCTGAAGAAATCTTATGCTTCAATTCAACATCATATATTGCCAGCTTGAGCTTCCTGTCAATATCGGCGAGTTTTTCCCAACTATCAACATAATAAGTAATTTCCTCTTCTCTCGCCTTGTCAAGATCTACCAATTCTGAAACTTCAGGGACTTTTTCATCCAGAATATCAGACGGCCTCTCGGCTTCAAGCAGAACTTTCAAAGCAATTTCATTCCCGTGCTTCAGCTCCTGGCCAGCTGTTATGATTGAAACTAACTTGCCAATCTTGCCTTTATATTCATAGGTAACTTTTCCAAGTTCCTTGTACTTAGCAAACACGCTGTCTAAGAAAGGCTTCCAATACTCAGCACCTACATCATGCACTAGGCCAATTGCAGCTATCCAATCCATATCAGACGTGTCTGCAATCAAGGAGCAAGTATCATATGTTAATTTGGCACCCGGGTACCTTACACCTGGTATCTTGGAAAACATATCTGGATTAATATGCAAAATTCCTAAATCATTCATGTTATTTTGCATCTGATGATGATCTAAGATAAGGATTCTTGAATTCTTGGCCAGATTCAGCAAAAAGTCTTTTTCCTGGTCAACAGCCAAATCAACAAAAATTATCGTCTTTGAATGTAGGTTTAATTTAGCCACAACGCCTGGAGAGGCAAATTTCACCTTTGGCATTTCGCCAAAAAGCTTCTGGAACGTCTTCAACATAATCGAAGCTGCAGCAATGCCATCCCCGCAGCCCCCATGATAGACAACAGTGGTTTCTTTGGGATCAGAGTGCTTAATGAAGTCTGCAGCCTTTTCTAGCATGCTTTTAAGTAAAAAGAAGACTTAAAAACTATTTTGTAAAGGCTATAGCATGGGCCGGTAGCTTAGCCTGGTGGAGCGGCCGTCTTATATGACACTTGCCTCAAGGGGCAAGAGTGCGAAGCCAGCGGCAGGCCAGCGGTTCAAATCCGCTCCGGCCCATTATTACTAACCTTTTTAAATCAAAGTTTAGGACTTTAATTGCGCTCCCGTAGTCTAGCCCGGTCAAGGATAGTGGCCTTTCGAGCCGCGGACCCGAGTTCAAATCTCGGCGGGAGCATTCATACTAATTATACGCGACAAAAATCTTATTAACATAAAACGATATACTAACTTATGTCTGCTCCAGATAATTTCGAGCCTCATCTATCGGGAGATGAATTAAAACAGGCAGAAGAAATTGCAAATATCTTAGGCATTCCACTTAAAGACTATTTAACAAAAATTTTACACAATGCCCTGCCGCCACATGACAAAGAAGAGCTAGAACTTGATAGAATGGTGGCAGAGTATGTTGGCATTCCGTTTATGGAATATTTAGCTGAAACTATTGAAGATGCCGAAAAACGCACTAATTACAAAAATAAGGAATTGGATACTTCATATGCAAGTCTCGACTTGATAGCACGCAACGGCCATATGCCCACCCAACAATAACAAAAGAAGAATTCAAAGAAATGTTTAGAAGAGTTGTGGCATTTTAGTTTGTGATTACTCAAGCCATTCCTTCTTTGCTAGCTTGTCTGGCAGGTACTTCTCTGTTATGAAGCTGACATTCTTTGCGGACAGCGCTTCTAGCTCCAGCTTGAAGCCAAGCCTCAACATCTCCTTCAGCTCTGCTTGCCAATCCTTTTTCTGGAACCAAGGATATTTCAGGATTTCAGAGATTCTTTTCTTGTCGATTTCTGCCAGCTTGATTGTAACATCCTTTGGCAATTTGTACTTCGCATAATCGAACACGCTTAAGCCGATGAATCTTGCTTTGGGAATTGCCATTCTCATAGATTCGTAGGCCAGGTTGATGGAGCCCTGCTTGATTACAGAATAAATATACAATCCATATGGGTCTGCATCCACTAGAACATAAACAGGCAGGTTCAATTCATCGCTCAGCCTTCTTATCAAACGGCGAACACCACGGGGAGGAACTCCCTGGCCGTGTGCGATTATACATTTGTGCTTTCTCCAGAACTTATCCTCGTTGAAACGGCGCCAGACTGCATCCTTCTCTATGAATAAAATAAATTCTGCGGTGCAATCCTTGAATTGTACAACTTCTGGTTCAACAATAGATGGGACAGCCCATCCGCCAGAACCCATCTTTCTCAAATCAATTGTGTCGCCGGAATCAACGATTGTAATTTCGCCAACCACAGCTCCTCTTGTTGATGCGAAAAGATGCAACTCTTCTCTCAGAGCATCAAAGCCAACTTCTATATCTTCGATTATCGGGTCCGATTCTATCTGGTCCTCAAACGTTGATTCTGTAGTGTTGGCAATAGTGTGTTTTGTCCGGTAATAGACATCTCTGATGGATGTTGTCTTGCCAGATTCTATTAATTCTTTCAGAGCGGAGGCTATGAGGAAAGTCTGCATGAACTTTCGCGCTTGCCCTATGTTGAAAAACGTTCGAGTTTGCTGCTTGTCCCCCAGCTTAATCATCTTGTCTTTTTCGTCAAAGTAAACATTAGTCAAGCCGCGCAGAGGTATCTTTATCTTTGGATTCTGCTTTTTCTCAATGGTTTCTATTATCTCCTCTGCAGAATCCTTGAATTTCTTTAAGATTTCATCATCTATCTTTTTCTTGTCTTCTTTTGCGGTCATTCTTCATCCTCCCCTGCCTTGAAAGCGCCAAGCTTTCTTTTTGGCTTCTTCTTTTCCTCTTTCACCTCTTCAGTTTCTTCTTCGCCTTCTATTGTCCCTAGTTTAAGCATCTCTTCGGCAACTTTCACGAACTTGTCGACAAGTGGCTTTTTGTCTTTTCCAGTTAACGCAGCAAGTGAAGCTGCAAGCTCCTCTGAATAGTTCTTGAATATGTCTGCTTTCTTCTCCGCCAATTGTTTTCTGTGCTTCTTGCCCACAAATAATTGCAGCTGCCTTCCGCATTCCTGCAGGGCAAGCTTGGCTTCTTTGATTATTTCGGGATAATGTGCAACTGCATCTTTAGATTCTGAAGTGAATGGTGCCCAGACTGAGGCCATGTGTACTACGATAACAGCAGGCCCGCTAGGAACATTCCTGCCGCTCTGGTTCAAGCCATAATTCTTCCAGTCAACGGAAGTTATTGCTTCTGTCAAAGCGCAAGCTCCTTGCTGGTATAGCAAAGGAACTCTGTTTGCAAACCTGAAAAGCTTCACAGTCTGGTCAGCAGGCAACTCCCCACCATAACCAATTGCAACTTCAATCAAGAAAGGGTTCCCTCTGTAAACATCCGGTGTTCTTGTTATAGCGTATGCAAATTCAAGATTATATTCGGATTCCAGGCTTTTCTTTAGCAAAGCATCTCCTATGGGAACCAAGCATACTGCACTAGGGGCCATAACTTTGGCACCGTGCATCGCTTGTATGAGGCTGTAAGCCTGATCAGGAGTCACGAATTTAGGCCCTATCTTGGGGTCGAGGCCTGCAATTTTTAAAATTTCGTCAGCAGTTCCAGGTCCTACGCGGTCAAACTCTGTTATTAGGAAAGATTTCAGAGCTCGTGCAGTCGTCTCCTTCAGCATTCTTTCAAGCAAACCAAGTTCAATTCCGTGAGGATGTGGCTTGATCTCTTCTGGCTCTACAGGCAATTTATCTACAACTCTTTGGAAAACTACTTTTTGGCCTTCAGGGTCTACAAACGTCAACGTTGTATGTGGGTTGACTATAGCGGTTTCTTTGATATATTCAACTACGGAAGCTTTCTTCTCAGTGTATTTTGCTTCCATTTCAATCTCGACTCTTGTCCCGTGTTCCCTATTCCAGTCAATTTTGGTTTCTGACAAAATAGTGGGGTTGTTTGTCTTGATATCGATCTTTAATTCCAAAACATTTGCCTGCTTGTCTTTTTTAGTCTTGGAAATTACTCTCGCTGGCTTGCCAGTTGTCAATTGACCGTACAAGATTGCAGCGGAGATGCCGATGCCCTGCTGGCCCCTTGATTGCTTTCCACCAAAAGTCTTGAACTTAGAACCATAGAGTAATTTACCAAAAGCGCCTGCCAGGTGCTCCCTTGGAATGCCTGGCCCGTTATCCTCTACAATAATTTTGAATCGCGTTTCTGAGAATTTCTGGATTTGGACATAAATTTCTGGCAAAATCCTGCCAGACTCGCAAGCATCAAGGCTGTTATCGACAGCTTCCTTGACCGATGTAAGCAAAGCACGAATAGGATTATCAAAACCAAGCAGATGCCTGTTCTTCTCAAAAAATTCTGCTACTGAAATTGCCCGCAGTTCTTCCTTTTTCGGTTCAGTTTTGTCAGTCATCTTTCCTCCCTAAAAATTTATACACAGTCGCATGTCTTGCCCCTGTTAAAAACATTTCTACAGATTGTTTTGCCTTTAAAGCACAGTCGGCAGGCCCTATTATTGCCACTGTTTTTCCAAAAATTGAGATTCTCGCACCCGTCTCTTGCTCAACAACTCTCCTCGCTTTGCCTGCCCTGCCTATCAAGACACCACGGATCCTGTCTAAGTCGGCGCCTTTGCCCACATAATCTTCCAAGTGTATCAGGATGAACGAATAATCTTCTTTCAGCAGCTCTTTTGCGATAACTGGATTGAACCCGCGCCCTATCGCCTCAACTATGCTTTTTGCGTTCATGACTTTAAGAGCATCCTTGCCCTTCATCGTTACAATCCCATCTGTTGAAATCTTTAATCGGACATTTGTCCTTCTTTCCAAATCACGTCTCACAGAACCTTTCGTTCCTATAAGGACTGCAACTCGCGTCTTCGGAATTAGAATCTCTTCTTCGAACCCCATTTCAAAATTCTTGCTTTATCAAAGTCTTCAAATAATTATTTCGCTTGAGCCAATCAGTCTGGTTTTCTGAATATATGAAGACTATATCTCCTTTATCGTCACCTTCAAATTCCCAAGGCTCAACTATGACTATGTTATCTGGCCTGACCCATAAGTTTCTTTTTAGATGCCCGGGCACCCTGCATATTCTCGTCTTGCTATCGGAGCATATGATCCTTGATTTTCCAAAACCTAATCTCGTCTCAACGACGCCTAAAACTTCTCTCCCTCTCGGCAGGCGGACCCTTGTAATCTCCTGTGGAGGCTGCTGTTGTCCGTGACGATTTGGTTTGTGATACATTTTGACATCAAGAAGTTGCATAGGAGCTTTAAAAGGCTTTCTTTAATAAACCGACTTGCAGCGACTTTATTGTCTTAAACGGCGGTACAAAATATCAACATTTTTCCTACAGGCGAAGTCATGTTGCCTGAAACCACCACCGAAAGTCTGCGGTATGTGGAGCAGCTCATGTATCAAAACTCTGGTCTTTTCTTCTTCCGATAAGTTGTCAAATTTCTCAGAAATTACTTCGATTGCATAGTGTGCCTGTGTGTTTAGGGCCTTCTGCCATAACTTCCCCAAAGCATAGCACCGCGCAATGGCTCTTGAACTTGAGCCCGTGCTGCGGAAACATTTCAATCTGGCCTTGTCAATATGTCCTAAAGCAAGGGAATCCACAAGATGGAAAATCCTTTGCTCAATATCCATGGCAGGATTATAACTTATCATGCCGAACACCTCGTGTTTGGCAGGCTGTTAAAACTTCGTTTTAACATCATTCCTTTTCTCTTGCCAAAATCGTGATTTTATACTTTGGCCTGTTTTTTGGCTTGTCCCAGCTGTATTCCTTTGCACTTATTTTCATGTAAAACTTAAATCTCTTCTTCAGCTGACTGACAAGATGCCGCATAGTTGTTACATCTAGGAAATAGATGTCAACCCCATTACGGTTTTCGTCCATTTTTAAAATATTATCTGCAACAAATTTTAATTCATTTGCTATTTTATCCAGAAACTCGTGAACATTTCCCTTTGGCCTTAATTGCAGTATTCCTTCGTAAGCTTCCCTTTTCCTCTTCGAGTCTAATTCGCAAATCTGGTCAGTTATATAGAGCTCCATCGGCCTGACTATTGAGAACCGCTTTCCCTCTATTGATATTGAAATTTCGACTTCGCTCTCCTTCCCCTGCTGCAAAATCTCAATATCCTCCAGCTCAACATGCGGGGGAAGCTTGAGTTTCTTAACTATGCTCTGTATGAAGTAAGCACTATGCGGTTCTGGTGCGTTATGCCAAAGGCCCTCGCTCTTGACAGCGTCGCAGACCGGGCAGGCATAAATCACTATTGATTTCGGCAAATCTATCTGCAGCGTCTTGAAATAGCAGTCCACGCAAGTGCTCCCTATGAACCTGCTGTTTTCCCTGCCGCACACTGCACAGAACTTTGCTTTGAGACTCATAAGAATTTTAAACCTTGAATCAATTTAAAAGCTATGGTATCCTGCGAAGTTTGCGGTGATAGGCCTGCTGAAGTAAAAGCTAGGATAGAAAACTCAGTTCTGAGTGTTTGCAATTCTTGCGCTGCGTCCGGCAGCGTGATAGCGAAAATACAACCCCCAATAGTTCGGAGGGCCCCGCAGATTGCGGAACAAGTGACAGAAGAGATTCTTGTGGAAAATTATGCACAAAAAATCAGGGATGCAAGGTCTGTGGTGGGCTTGACACAAGACGAATTTGCCCTTAAACTAAGCGTCAATTCTGCAGTGCTTAAGGCAGCAGAATCCGGCAGGAGACTGGATATGCTGACAGCAAGGCGAATAGAAAAGGCGCTAAAAATAAAGCTAATTGAAAATATTTAGTTACATCAGGTTTTCAATCTTCCTTACTATCGGGTACAGGAACACTAGCATTCCTAGCCAAATTGTCACTGCCGCCAGGAATAATGTTAACCAAGGACTACCAAAGTCTGTTTGAGCTAACATTGCACCTAATGCAATGATCAGCGAACCGACAAAGGTTAACACTATCTCATGCCCGAAAAATTTTACCTTCGAAACTCTGCTTTTTGCCATAAGCCAATCTGCAAATTTGGCATTAAAAAGGTTAGTCACGTCTATTTAGTCAAAACTGACAGGGCTTTAATCCTCTTTAGCATGTTTGGATGTGTTGACATAACTTCCATCAGCTTGTCAAGCGGCTTGAGCTTGATTTGTTTATTTCTAAGCGCTTCCAGCTCGTCAGGGTCAATTGTTCCTGACTTGTCCAAATCCAACTGTGCCAAGTCTCTGATTTCATTCTGTGCGTTTGAGATGTCATTTGCAAAGAAGGCCTTCATCCCTTCTACCTGTTTCAAGGATTGAGGATTTGCCTTTGCTGCGCCGTAAACTAGCTTGTAAAGTGCTGTGGCAAGCTGGTGCGGCTCGCTCCCCAAAGAGACCGAACCCATATCCGCATAATATTCCCTGATCCTTGAGCCATACAATACTAAGAGGTTTGTAAGGAAATAAATTATGAAAGCAAAAATTCCAATTAATACAGCGCTTCCTTTATTCTTGCCAGATTGCATAAACAAAGTTGAGCG
Organism: uncultured Candidatus Woesearchaeota archaeon; assembly: GCA_903864915.1. Classification (GTDB taxonomy): domain Archaea; phylum Nanobdellota; class Nanobdellia; order UBA10117; family UBA10117; genus CAIPHS01. The sequence continues at coordinate 39,522 of CAIPHS010000004.1, read as the reverse complement.
GGCAACAAACCACGCAATCATAGGTATGACTGAAATCAAAGTTATGAATACTACATCTCTGTGTTTCAAATGGGACAATTCGTGACCTAAAACAGCTTCCAGTTCCTTTTTGCTAAGCAAATTCATTATTCCTTTTGTTACACAGACTCTGCCATCCGATTTCCATCTGCCAAAGGCAAATGCATTTGGAACTTGCACATCTGAAATTCCGATTTTGGGTTTTGGAATGCCTGCTTTCTTTGCTAATTTCTCCACAATTGCGTGCAGTTCGGGTTCTTCTTTTTCCGTGACGTATTTGACTTTCATAGACCACTGCACGATGTAAGGGCCTATCATGTATTGTAAAATCATGAAGCCAAAAGCAATTATCCCGTAAAATATGAAGCTTGAGATCCCGAGTACGTAGCTGACTGCTGCAACCAGCGCATAAATTATTCCAAACAAAACGGTGACTAGCAACCACATGCGAATCTTGAGCCACCAAGTCTTTGGCGCGATATCCATATCAGAAAAGATGAACTTTGTCTTAAAAGGATAGCGCCGACTTTTCGGTAAACTGAATAAGCGCTTGTTTGATTGCGTTTGACAAGCAAGTTTCTCTTATCCTTGAATTTCCTGAATAGCTAACCCAAGATTTATTGTCCACATCGAATACTTCAAGCGTTTTTATGCCTAGCTTTTTGTTTTCGATGACTCTTTTTTTAATACTTTCAGGAATAACATTTCCGCTCGCGTATCCCCAAAATTCTTGACCTATTTTATTAACTAACCAACACCATGTTTCTTCATATAATTGACCATAACGTTCAACCAGTCCTGTTTCAATCCCCATACCTAAATCAGCATCTGAATTTTCTCTTAAAGAATTAATTGCTCTATTTCTGGCTCCGTGATATGTTTGTTCATCCCAAGGAGTATCAGACACCTCGGATTTCGCCAAACACCCCGACACTTTAACATTAATGGAAAGAAATTGTTTAATTAATTCTTTTGCGAGAGTTATTTTCTTTTCGTTCTTTGTGGCGATATAAATTTTCATATATTGATTTTAGAAAGGCGAGCATAAAAGGCTAACGTTGGTTTTCCTCTTTTGCCAGCCTCAAAATCTTGCGCACAAATCTGCTCTTTTCAATCTGGTATTTGTATTTCGAAACTTGTGCATATTTGCGCTTAATAGCTTCGTATTTTTTCAGCAGCTCGGGCTTGTTTTTCATGTAGTTAAAAAACAGCTGGCCTTCGTACTCGTCTGGCGCACTTTCCAAAACAAGCATCTGCTCAAACTCCACACCTTTGTAAATTTTATTAAATCTGGCCCTTGGCTCGTCTGGGTAATAGCTTCCTGGCTCGCCGAATTCTTTCTTTAGTTTTTCGAAAGCAACCTGGAAATCCTTGCGGTTTTTGACTCTTAAGTAAAGGTCAACCTCGCCAGCTCCGGAAATTCCCAAGGCGCTAGAGCCTCTATGTTCGATTTCAACAGTTTTTCCCAAAAGCTTCCTAAATTTTGTTCTGACATCACTAACTATCTGAAAAAGCTCAGGGTCGTGCTTTTTTATCTCAACTTTCTGAGTTTTGCTGAATTTCTTATACCAACCTTTTGGAATTGACTGTTTCACCATGTTAACGCCGAGGCAGGGATTTGAACCCTGAAGGCCTTGCAGCCACTCGTTTTCTTGAACGTAGTTCAAGGACCGCAAAACAAGTCTGTTTTGCGATTTCGAGACGAGCGCACTACCGGATTATGCGACCTCGGCTTGGCTAAAGACTTTTATTGTTCGTTTTTAAAGTATGTGCTGGCCACATGGTATACGAAATTGTTGCGGGAAGGAGCGCATCACAAAAAGAAAAACTGGGCCTTACCGGGACAATACTTATCGGAAAGAATTATGTCAAGTTTGACACCACAGTCAGCTTGTCAAATCCCATTTATCTTGACGTGGCTGGACCGCACGTAATACTTGTTTCAGGAAAAAGAGGTTCTGGCAAGTCCTACACTTTAAGCGCGATTGCTGAAGGCATAGTCGACTTGCCTCCAGAGGTGTCTGGAAACATAGCCGTACTGATATTTGACACCATGGGCATTTTCTGGACTATGAAATACCCAAACTATAGGGATGATATGCTTCTGAGAGAATGGGGCTTGACACCAAAAGCATACGCACCAATAGTTTTCGTTCCTTACGGATTGTATAATAGTTACCAGGACAAAGGCGTGCCTGTTGACATCCCATTTGCCATCAGGCCTTCAGAGGTTTCTGCAGAATCATGGTGTGAGATATTTGAATTAGATCTGATTTCAGGTCCGGGCACATTGATAGAGAGGGCACTGGAAGCTGCAAGTGAAAAATTTGGAGATGATTTTGACATAAACCAATTGATTGATATTTCAAACAAAGACGGCAAGTCGACAAATGAGGAAAAAAATGTTGTTGAAAACAGATTTTTTGCCGCAACTGAGTGGGGCTTGTTCAAAAAAGATGCCACACTAATAACAGACTTGTTCAAAGGTGGCACAACTTCAATTCTGGATTTGTCCGCATATGCGCAAGTTGAGGGTGGGGACAGGATAAAAGCTCTAGTAATTGGATTAATCAGCAAAAAAATCCTCGAACAGAGGATGACTGCAAGGAAAGCTGAGGAAGTAAAATTAATCTCTGAGGGAGGTTTCCTGTTTGGCGCAGAATCTGCGCTGACTGAAGCAAAGGCGCCGCTTGTTTGGATTTTCATCGATGAGGCTCACGAGTTCATGCCGAGGGAGCCTGAAAAAACACTTGCGTCAGGACCGCTGATACAATTGCTAAGGGAAGGTAGGCAGCCGGGCATTTCATTAGTTCTGGCAACACAGCAGCCGGGCAAGATCCACACAGATGTTATGACTCAGGCAGATATTGTAATATCGCACAGGGTTACTTCAAAGATAGATGTCGAAGCGCTAAACATGATTGCGGCCACATACTTGCCTTACGCAATACAAAGATACATCGATGAACTGCCTGCAGACAAGGGAACTGCGATTTTGCTTGATGATAAACTGGAAAAAATATACCCAATGCGCATCAGACCGAAGATGAGCTGGCATGGCGGTGAAGACCCTACGGCTATAAGGGCAGAGTTAAGGACGTTTGGATTGTCTGTATAATTTACTGAAATCGGCTTTGGTGGGATGTCTCGCAAAACTGTTTGTTTTGCTCTACAAATGCTTTTATTACTACTAGCTTAAGGAAAGCTATGCTGAAAATACCTGTAGAAAGCATAATCCAACGTATTCATGAGGAAACTGGCCTCGCAACTGAAAAAATCGAGGAGCAGGTCAAAGCAAAAATCGAATCTTTGGATGGTCTGGTTTCTGCTGAAGGTGCGGCATTTATCGTTGCTTCTGAACTTGGCGTTCAATTGCTAAGGGAACCTGCGCCAAACAAGTCATGGAAAATCAAGGACCTTGTTGTAGGGCTGCGCTCTGTCGATGTCTCAGGTTTTGTGGACAGGATTTACCGCGTCATACCCTATACTTACAAAGGCCAGGCAAAAGAAATGGCCTCTTTCGTTCTTAGGGATGATACTGGCGACATAAGAGTAGCCCTATGGGATGACAAAGTAACATTGCTGAAGGAAGGCAAGCTCCAAGGTTCGGTAAGAATCAAAGGAGCGCAGGTAAAGGAAAACAAAACTGGTGGAAAGGAACTCCATGTTGGTGGAAAAAGTGTTCTGCTGGTGACTGAGGGGCCGGCCAATATACCTTCTGCAAAAGAAAGCAAGATTTCAGAGCTCAAGGCTGGCGACAGTTATAGAATAATGGGGGAGATTGTAAAAATATTCCCACCAAAGCTTTTCCCGGTATGCAGTAAATGCGGAAAAAAAGTTATACCTGCACCTGAAGGCTTCTTGTGCAGCGAACACAAGCAAGTTACTCCCGAGAACAGGCTATTGATGAGCATTTACGTTGATGATGGCACTGGCGTAATCAGGGCAATTGCATTTGGAAAGTTTGCAGAAAAACTATGCCAGGCAACAGGTATGGATGTTAACGCATGTCTGACTGACTTGGAGTTCATGCAAGGCAAGTTACTTGGCAGGACTGTTAGGGTTGAAGGGCGAGTAAAGAATAATGAGAAATTTGCACGCACCGAATTGATAGTTTCAGATATCGACACGAGTCCGGATGCAAAAGGAATTGCGACAAGGATGCTAGGAGAGTAATATGGTTAAGAAAAAAGAAGAGGATGACGAACCAATAGATGTGAAGGCAATTAAAGATATTGCAGACTTGCCGGGAATAGGCAAGACAACAGCAGACAAATTGAAAGCAGCAGGCATGATGGACATAATGGCAGTTGCTGTTGCTTCACCAGATATTCTTATTGACCTTACTGATATGACAAAGCCAACTGCACTCAAAGCCATACATGCTGCGAGGCTGGCAATCCAGATCGGCTTCAGAACAGGTGAAGACTTCTTAAAAGACAGGGAAAGTACTTTGAAGATAAATACTGGGAGTAAGGCGCTAAATGAATTATTGGGTGGAGGCGTCGAAACTAAAGCAATAACTGAGGCCTTTGGAGAATTCGGTTCTGGAAAATCACAACTCGGTTTTCAATTAGCGGTTAATGTTCAGACACCTGTGGATAAGGGCGGGCTTGGTGGACAAGTTGTTTTCATAGACACTGAAGGAACTTTCAGGCCTGAGAGAATTGTGCAGCTGGCAAAGGCTGCTGGTGTGGATCCTATTGAAGTGCTAAGGAACATAAAAGTTGCGAGAGCATTCAGTTCAGACCACCAAATGCTGATGATTGACAAAGTTGATGAGGCTATCCGAAAAGATAATCTTAATGTAAAATTAATAATCATTGACTCTCTTACCTCGTTGTTCAGGTCAGAGTTTGCTGGCCGCGGTACATTGGCGGACAGGCAGCAAAAACTAAACAAGCACCTACACACCATGCAACGGCTTGCGGACACGCATAACTTGGCGATATTTGTAACAAATCAAGTTATGGCTAATCCTGCAATCTTTTTCGGCAATCCTACCCAACCCATTGGCGGGCACATTGTCGGTCACGCCTCTACTTACAGGTTATATTTGCGAAAATCAAAAGGTGAAAAGAGAATTGCAAGATTAATAGATAGCCCACACCTCCCGGAAGGGGAAGCAGTTTTTAAAGTCACAGCGGAAGGAATCCGCGACGAAGAGTGATGTTACAAACCAACCTAACTTTGTTTGCAATTGCGCTTGCTGGGACGGCAATTGGCGCATATACAGACCTGAAAACAAAGTTAGTCCCTGACTGGAGCAATTATTTCATGCTCATTGCAGGCCTTTTCGGAAATACTATAATTTCATTGCTGGAAAAATCATTCTGGCCAATAATCTTTTCTTTAATCGGTGCAGGCGCGTTCTTCGGGATAGGTTATTTGCTTTACATCACTGGAGTTTGGGGTGGCGGAGATGCCAAATTGCTGGCAGCTTTCGGTGCATTATTCGGTCCTGCAGCGCCTGTTGCGGCTTGGCCATTTTTAGCAAGCCTTTGGCTAAACATACTTGTTTTTGGTGCCATTTTCGGGATTGGGGGCATGCTCATATTGCTAGTCAAAAACAGGGCCAGTGTATTGCCTGCAATAAAACAAGAATTCAAGAAAAATGGCTTGCTGATTTATCCAATAGTTGGCACAATGGTAATAACTGGCATACTTTATCCGATAAAAGCGGTCTTTGGCCTGGTTGCTATTTTGGCTGGGCTGGTGTTTTTGCTTTTTGTTTTCAAGGCAGCTGAGTCCTCTTGCTTGATAAAAACTGTAAAGCCAAGCTCTTTGGTTGAAGGTGACTGGATTGCTGAACAAGTCAATATAGAAAACTTCGCATTTATATCGAAAAAATCAGGCATAACAAAAGCGGAGATTGCAAAGCTCGTTGAATTAGAAAAGTCCGATAAACTGAAAGAAGTCAAAATAAAAGATGGCATACCGTATGTGCCTGCATTCCTTGCAGCCCTAATAACAACTGTAATTTATGGAGACCTGTTCTACAAAACAATGATGTTATTCTTCAGCCATGCCGTGGCTTTACCTTGAGAGGCTTTTCCTTTTTCACAGGCTCTTTTGGAGCCGAAGAAGGTTCCTGTAGTTTTGGTACGTGCTTGACTTCTGTACCGGAAGCAATCGCCTTGGCATGTTCTATCAGCCTCGCCTGGATTTCCTTTAGCTGATCTTCGCTCATATCGACTGTTTCCCAAGTGTCAACAACTTTGTCATCTTTGAACCTCGGAATCACATGAAAATAAACGTGAGGCACGACTTGCCCAGCAACAGTGCCATTTCTCTGAACTACCGAAACGCCTTGTGCGCCAACCGCTTCGATTTGTGCATGAGCAATAATCTTGATTACTTGCATAAGCACAGCATTCAATTCGTCAGGCACTTGCGGCAAAACTTGGTAATGTGCTTTTGGTATTACAAGAACGTGGCCTGGATTTGCGGGCTTTATATCTAAAAAAGCCATGACATCCTTGCTATCGTAAACTATGGCTGCGGGAATTTCCCCTTTCGCTATTTTGCAAAACAGGCATTCTGGCATGTCAAACCCTTCAAAATCAACCTTTTAATGTTTTTAGGCTTGGCCGAGCTTCTCCCTTAATTTCTCCAGCATATCTTTGGTCATTTCGGGCAAATCGTACTCGTGCTTCCAACCCCAGTCCTGCCTAGCCTTGGAATCATCTATAATCTTCGGCCACGAGTCTGCAATCTTCTGCCTAAAATCTGGCGCATATTTAATCTTGAAATCAGGTATGCTTTTTTTAATTTCGGAGTAAAGCTCCTCTGGTGAAAAACTTATTGCTGCAAGATTGTAACTGGTCCTGACTTTAATTTTGTCTTTGTTTGCTTCCATCAAATCAATTGTCGCCTTCATGGCATCAGGCATATACATCATGGGCAATGTGGAATCGCTTTTCAGGAAGCAGTTGTAGCTTCCTTTCTTAATAGCCTCATAAAATATTTCAATAGCATAATCTGTTGTTCCCCCGCCTGGAAGAGTTTTGTAGCTTATTATGCCCGGATATCGCAAACTGCGCACATCAACACCAAACTTCTGGAAATAATAATTACAAAGCAGCTCGCCAGCAACTTTAGTTATACCATACATCGTGCTGGGGTTCATCACAGTCGTCTGCGGGGTCTTTACCCTGGGCGTGTCAGGGCCAAATGCAGCTATGGAGCTTGGCCAAAATACCTTGAAACCATACACCTTAGCCAAATCCAGCACATTCTTCAAGCCGTTCATATTGACATCCCAAGCCAAGTCTGGATTCTTTTCGCCAACTGCAGACAGGAGCGATGCCAGATGGAAAACAGTATCTATGCTATACTTTTTGACAACTCTTTCCACTTCGTCTTTGTTAATAGCATCAACAATTTCCAGAGGTCCTGAATTTTTCACCTCTTCACTTGGCGGCGTCTTCCTTATTCCCGCCACGACGTTGTTGTTGCCATATCTTTTTCTAAGTTCGACTGTAAGTTCGGAGCCGATTTGACCTGCGGCACCAATCACGAGAATTTTCATCAACCACAATTAATTATGGCATATTTAAAATTTATCTAATCAGAGCAAACATTATAAGAAACAACTAAGCATGCAGACTATGGCCAACCAGATTACTGCTGTAAGGAAAGCGTGCAGGATTAATGACGAGGCAATTAGTGAAACTCTAATAAATTTCCCAAAATTCAAGACTGAAAAGGATATTGCAAATTTTCTAAATAGGCAAATGAGGAAAAGAGGTGCAGACTTATCATTTCCAACTATTGTAGCGAATGGCAAAAATGCTTTTGAGCTGCATCACAAACCAAAAAATAAGAGATTGGTGCGTGGTTTTACGGTAATAGACTTTGGTGCCAAGGTTTCTGGCTTTACAACAGATGTTACACGTACAGTTTTCATCGGTACGCCTGGAAAAAAGGAGAGAAAAATCTACAATCTTGTTCTCAATGCGCAAAAAGCATGCGTATCTGCGAGCAAATCAGGAGCTTTGGGCTCCTCAATTGACCATTTAGGCACAAAACTGCTCGGGCAATACGCTCCTTATTTAAAACATGCCGTTGGGCATGGCTTAAGCAAAAAAGTCCACGACAAGCCAGGCATTTCCCCGCGTTCCGCTGACATATTTAAGGCTGGCCAGGTAATCGCCATAGAGCCAGGCGTTTATTTGAAAGGCAAGCTGGGCATAAGGATAGAAGATACAGTACTTGTCGGGAAAAAACCAATTGCGCTATCAAAATTTACAAAAAATTTAATAACCGTAAAACTAGCTAAGTAGCGTGGACTTAAAAAACCGTTCTGAAATCAAAAAAATATTTCTTAAATTAGTCGAAATTATGGAGCAGCGCTGTAGGCGCGCAGACGTTTTGCTTATAGAGAGGAAAGAATTGGCAATTTCCCGTGATTTTAGCACTGTTGACGTTGAGAATGTAAGTGAACGGGGCATAAAACTACGGGCTTATACTGGCAATAAGTATTATGAGACTCATACAACAAACCTTGATGAAGCAAATCTCGTAAAAATTGCTGAAGAACTTGTGGCTAATCTGCCCGAAAATAAGGAAATACCACTGACAAAAGATTTTCTCGACAAAGACTTCTCTGAGAAAGGTAAAATTAGTCCAGACAGTATAAAATTTGAAGATAAAATCAAGCTGACCGAATCTGCAGTTCAAAAAATGAAGAATTCGAACTTGCAAAATGCGAGGTGCAATTATGAGGAGGAAATTACCTACAAAGCCTTCTGCTCCAGAAATAAATTCTTGACGCAAAGGCTGCAGCGCGTCTTGATGCTCGTAATACCCTACATAAAGGCTGAAGATGGCTCAACTCGTTACGCATTCGAACAGGCATTGGCAAATGGCTACGAGGCGACAAAAGACATTGATGAGAAAATTGCAAAGGTGCTCGAAACAATTGAGCACGTAAAGGTTGCTAAGAGGATAAAGCCAGGCAAATACACCACAATAACCTGCCCAGATCCAACTGGTGTTTTGGCACATGAGTCTTTCGGGCATGGAGCTGAATCAGACACCGCGTACAAGGGCCGAGCAAAGATGGCCGAACACATAGGAGACAAAATAGCCCCAGATTTTGTAAATATTATCGACGATCCCTCAATAGAAAGCGCATATGGACATTACTTTTTTGATGATGAAGGGGAATTTGTTAAGCCAACTTACATGGTAAAGGATGGAGTAATAACTGATTACATCACTGAATCATTTTCTATCGAAAGAATGGGGAAAAAGCAGTCTGCAAACGGACGCGCACAGTCCTTTGACCATAAAAGTTATGCTAGAATGTCTACCACATTCTTCGGACAAGGCGAGGATTCTTTGAAGGACATGATTGCCAGCGTAAAGGATGGCATTTTCTTCATAGGTCCAGTTGGTGGCATGGAAGACCCGAAGGGCTGGGGCGTACAATTGCAAAGAGGTATGGCGCAAAAGATAAAGAATGGGAAATTAGTAGATGAGTATTATTGGAATGTTTCTGTCACTGGATATTTGCCAACAATACTTGGTAACATAAAGAAAGTCTCAAAGGAATTCGAAATAACACATGCCTCGCATTGCGGTAAAGGGCATAAGGAATGGGTGGAAGTCGCATCTGGCGGCCCATATTTGCTGATTGAAAATTTAGATCTCGGATAACTATGGAGAAAGATAAACTAGCGGTGCTGAAGAAAGTTCTAGTGCAGAACAAGGAAATAGATTATTGGGTCATAGCTAAAATAATCGAGAAAAAATACAATTTGTACCTAACTAAGAACGTCCAACATGAGAATTATCTCACCGGAATGAGAGAAGATTATATTGTTACTGTTTTTAAAAAATATGAGCAGGAACTGGGTGAGGCCACCATAACTATAGTTGATTTTAGTGAATCTGAGATAAAAAAGAAGGTCGATGAAGCTTTGTTTGCTGCTAGCTTGTCCAGAAATCCGTTTTATGAACCTTTTGCTGAGAAGGAAAAAATAATAAAATTAAATCTACACGACACTATTTTTGACAAAAGCCAAAGAGATATACAAACAATAGTGGAGGATTTTTCTGAAAAGATACGCATGGAGGTACAGAAAAACAAAAAAATAAAATTCACAAGCGCGGAGATACTAACGGTTGATAGAAATTCATTGCTTATGACAAGCAAAGGTCATGAGCTCGAACAAAGAAAAAGTGCGGTTTATGTCGAGCTTATCCTTACTACGATGGGAAAAGGAGAAGAAGTAGAATTTCTCGCTGACAAGACAGAGACTACTTTTGAAAAATTCAACATCAGTGACTTTGTAAAGGAAGCAGTGGAAACGGTAATAGACGTATCAAACGCAGGCCATCCTGAAGCGTTTACGGGTCCGGTTGTACTAACTAATCCTGCAATCCACGAATTTTTCGTACCTACTATGGGTGAAAATCCGATTGTGACTAATTCATCAGCACGTGCCAAATACATGAATGTTTCTAAATTCGAATTGAGCAAGCCGATTGCAAAATTCAAAGGTGAGAAACTAACGCTAAAAAGTAATGCGCTAATTCCGCAGGGGCTGCGAAGTTCTGCATTCGATGCTAGCTGTGTGCCTGCGCGAAATTTAACGATAGTTGAAGATGGTATCTTGAAGAATCTTGTTAGTGGAAAGCAGTTTGCGGATTATCTAAAAATTAAACCTACCGGTCCTCTAGGCAACATACAAATCTCGCCTGGAAAACTATCGGCAGACGCTCTATACGAAGGCAAGACACCAGTTATTGAGGTAAAAAGTTTCTCCTGGTTCGATCCAAGCCCATACGCTGGTGATTTTGCTTCAGAAATACGTCTTGGCTATTTGATTAAGGATGGCAAGAGGATACCATTCAAGGGTGGCCTTTTAGTCGGCTCAGTGTTCGATGCCATAGCGGATGCAAACTATTCGAAAGAGACTGTAGAAGATGCAGGATATTACGGGCCAAAAGCAGTTCGTTTTAACAAATTAGTCGTAAGCGGTTTGTAAGTTATTCTTCAACTTTCTTTCCAGCCAGACAACCAGTACAGCTTCCGCTAGCTGCATCTAAATGTCGCTTGCACACCAATGCACCACAGAACTGGCAATTATCTATAGCTATCCCACCACAATAAACACATGTGCCTGCCCTGCCTGCGTGTGGCCCACCCATAAAAATAGTAAGAACTTACCTATTTAATAACTTTCCATCTTGTGCCGCCATCTGGCTGGTCTTCAAGAATAATTCCTTTCTCTTTCAGTTCATTTCTTATCCTGTCCGCAGTCTTGAAATCCTTCTTCTTTCTCGCTTCTTCCCGTTGCTCTATGAGAATTTTCACATGCTCAGAAATCTCAGACTTTTCTTTTTTCAGCAAATCGAGGCCAAGAACTTCATCCATCTTTGCTAGTGTGTTCAATTTTCCGGTTGCTTTAGGGTCCCTGATAAAATTCCACAGCACAGCCAAGGCTTCTGGCGTATTCAAATCGTCATTTACCGCCTTTTCAAATTGTGCCAAGTACTTTTTGTTTGTCTTACCATCATCTTCCAACATCTCTGCGATATTTTTTAATCGTTCTAAGGTTGTAGATGCTGCAGTCAAGCCTTCAAATGTAAAATTAAATGGTGATCTGAATTTTGCTGTTAAGAACAAATAACGCAAAGCGAGGGGCTTGAAGCCTTTTTCTTCCAAATCTTGGATGCGATAATAATTCTTAAGCGACTTACTCATTTTTTGGCTTTCAATCATCAAAAATCTCGTATGTAACCAATAATTCACAAATTTCTTGCCCGTTGATGCTTCTGATTGTGCTATTTCTGATTCGTGGTGTGGGAAAATATTGTCTTCTCCGCCAGTGTGAATATCAAAATGCTCACCTAGATATTTCATAGACATAGCTGAACATTCTATGTGCCAGCCAGGGAAACCCTTACCCCATGGCGAATCCCACTCCATATCGCGCTTTTTGTCTTTGGGAGAGAACTTCCATAGCGCAAAGTCATATGGGCTTTTCTTTTCAGGGTTTACTTCAACTCTCGCGCCTGCTTTGAGTTCGCCAGATTTATTTCCGGACAACTGTCCGTATTTTGGAAATTTAGATATGTTAAAATAAACTCCATCAGATATTACGTAAGTGTAACCTTTTTCCTCGAGTTTTTTAATCAGCGCAATCATTTCCTTTATGTGGTCTGTTGCTCTGCAAACTACGGTCGGCTTCAGTATGTTTAATTTTTCCCTATTCTCCATGAAAATCTTTGTATAGAATTCGGCAATCTTCCACGCGGACTTATGCTCGCGCCTTGCGGCAAGCTCCATCTTCTCTTCGCCAGTATCTGCATCCGAAGTCAAGTGACCAACGTCTGTGATATTCATGACATGCTTAACTTTATAGCCATTGTACTCCAAGACTCTTCGAAGAATATCGCTGGCAACGTAATTCCAAGCATGACCTAAATGATCGTAATCATAAACTGTTGGCCCGCACGTATACATGCCGACCTGCTTATCTTTGATTGGCTTGAAGACTTGCTTTTTCCTTCCCAACGTATTATAGATTTTCAAACTCATGGTTTACTGTGCCCCCTTGATAATCTGTCCAAAATACTATTTTTTTCTTAAAGAAGACTTCTTCTCTTCCTTTGAATTCATTCATTTTACCGCGCCAGCTATTTTCGTATGACCAGTTTGCAAATTGTTTTTGTGCAAATTTCTTTGGCCCACGCACTGGCATTTCTTTTGGTGCAGCGCTTAAAGCTGCTTTGAGAAATGTTATGAATTTTTTATATGGCTCGGAACCGTGGTACAGTCCTCTATAGGTCATCGACCAAATAGGTTTATTTTTGAACCAAATAACTTCAAATCCCTGATACGGTTCTCCACCTACGTATTGATCAACATACCGCCAATCGCCAGATTTTGAATTAATTAGTTTAAGCTCTGGAAATGGATTTGTCATCTTGACATTTTCATTTGCCCAGCTATCTTTGAGCGTTTTGAACAAATATTTAGCAATTTGTTTTTCGATTACCATTTCTTTTAGAGTGGGGACTGGGAGTTGCACCCAGCTCTACCGATCTGCAGTCGGTCGCATAGCGGATCTGCCATCCCCACGTATGCACAATTTACGCCTCGCATCTTTTAAATCTGTTACTTCCCGCAACAAACCTACAGACTTCAATTTTGCAAGCTTGTACCGCACAGTTCTATTTGAAAAGCCCATCTTTATTTGTAAAGTTTTCTGGTCTGCAGGCAAAAATCTAAGCATTTCGAAGTCCGGGCTACTTGTGGAATTACTGGTTGTTACAGCACCGAATCTCACGTTCCATAAGGCCATAAAACAGACCATATTTATAAAGGTTAAGATGGCGGCAAACGGCTAAAAACCGACCTGCTTCGCCTAATAGCAAAGCCTAAAAAGGTTATTTTGGTGTCCTATATCATGGCAGATGAACAAAACGATGCTGATGTCGCTCCAGACGAAGCTCCAACTGAAAATGCTGTAGAAGAAGATGAAACTTCTCCCTTCCCAAGAGCCCGCGTTGTAAGATTAATGAGAGATGAAATCAAGAATAAAATCATCCGTTCTGAAGTTAAGGAAGCTATGAATATGTGGCTCGGCGACCTGACCAAAAAAGTTGCTAAAGAGATGGGCGCCACACAATACGCATCTGTTTCACTTGCAGATTTCCAGCGCGCAACAAAGGCCTACGACATGATTGAAGATATTGTCAAGGACGAACAAAGGCTCTTACTGACTGTGCAAAAACTACGCGAGGATTCTGACCATATAATTAGGGAGTTAAGCAGATTCTTCACTGTCCTTAGAGGTAGAAAACAGGAAGAAAATCCACAACCATAATGTCCATTGAAGTAAGTTTTTACCCCCAAGACATCGCCTTCGCTGAAGAGGGCGCGATTATATTTGGTATTACACAAGACAAGAAACGCATCTTAATTTTAGACAGATTATACGTGCCTTACTTCCTTTTGCCACGCGAAAATTTGCTCAAACTAAGGGATGCTTGTAGGGAAAATAATCTGCAAATAGCACATACGCAATACGAAGGTGAGCTAACTCGGGTTTTCGTAAAACCGAAAGATTTCGTAGAAGTTGCGAGAACTGCAAAGAAAATTTCTAGCAAACTATACAACAGCGACATACCGCTGAAAAAGCGTTACTGGGTTGACAAGAAAGTAAACCCATCGACACTCTGCAAAGTCAGGGGCGAAGTCTACTCTCAGATGAAATACCGGGCAGATGTTGCAGTAAATGCAGAACACATAGAATCAGCTAACGTGGCATACCAACCAAGCATTCTTGCGTTTGATATAGAAACAGCCAGCGAACAGGCATACCCTGATGCCAAAAAAGATCCTATAATAATGATTGCTTTCTATTCTGAAAACACAAAGCGCGTAATAACTTGGAAGCGTTTTCCTTCCGCAAATCCTGAAAATGTCAAGTTTGTAGACAGTGAAGCTGCGCTTATAGAAGAATTTGTGCAGACTATCAAAGACAATAGGCCTGAATTGCTGGTTGGCTATGGTTCTGATAATTTCGACTTGCCCTACCTCGCTACCAGGGCAAAAAAATATAACATAAAGTTGAATTCCGGGTGGGATGACTCTGAAATAGAAATAGATGCTAGAAAGCCCGCCAAAATTACGGGCTTGCCGAGCATAGACATCTCTTATTTCGCAAGGAGGATACTTGACTTGGACACAAACAACTACGGACTAGACCTTGTTGCTAAGAAATTGCTGGGGAAAGGCAAGTTAGGAAAGCTTGGTGCAGCAAAAATAAATGAAATATGGTCTGTCGGCTTGGATGAAGAGCTGAAATTTCTGTCCGATTATAATCTCACTGACGCGCAGCTCACTTTTGAAGTCGCAAACAAAATATTGCCAGTGCAGTTGGAGCTAAGCAAGCTGACTGGCCTTGCGCTAAGGGATATAAATTACATAACGTACGGCGCATTAGTTGAATGGTTCATAATTAAGAATGCAACAATTCTAATACCGCAAAAACCTTCTCCTGCAGAAATTTATGCTAGGAGAAAGAAAAGTTATGTTGGTGGTTTGGTCGTCGAGCCCAGACCGGGCCTTTACAATGACATATGCTGCTTCGATTTCAGAAGCCTGTACCCCAGCATAATCGCATCACACAACATCAGCCCTGAAACCATCAACTGCCTGTGTTGCCAATTCCGAGGCGGCTACAGGGCTGAAAATTCCAAAGTATGGTTTTGCTCCAAAAAGCCAGGCTTAATGCCCGCACTTGTCAAAGACCTTGTTGAGAGGAGAAAAAGAATAAATGAGATTCTGAAGCAAACCCCGTCAAATGATGCTTCCTTTGCAGAACTCATGGCAAGACAGCACGCTCTGAAATACATTGCTGCAGCTTTCTATGGTTATATGGGCTACCCTGGCTCGCGATTTTACAGTTATGAATGCGCCAGTGGCGTAACCGAACTTGGCAGGAAGTATATAGGTTTGGTGATAAGGGAAGCTGAAAAATTCGGTTTCAAAGTCCTTTATGGTGATACAGATAGTCTTTTTGCAGAAACGCAAGGTGCTGATGCTGAGAAATTCCTGGCAATAATAAACTCGATTCTTCCACCACCAATGGAGCTGGAGTTCAGGGCAAAATATAAATCTGGATTGTTTTTGGAGCGGAAAACTGGTTCCGGTGGAGCGAAAAAGCGTTACGCTTTGTTGACTGAAGGTGGCAGCCTGATTCTAAGAGGTTTGGAAGCCATAAGGGGCGACTGGTCAAACCTTGCCAAGAAAGGCCAGACGGAGATTTTGCAAATCTTGCTTGAAGAAAATGACATAGAAAAGGCTGAGAAGCATTTACATTCTTTGATAAGTAAAATCGAAAAAAGGGACGTGAAAATCGAAGACCTTGTGATAAACGTAAAGCTGACGAGACCTTTGGAAACCTATCAGGCACAAGGCCCGCATGTGGTTGCTGCTAAAATTGCGCGGGACAAAGGTCAAGCAGTTGGCAGAGGCTTCGCAGTTCGTTATATTGTTGTGGCTGGGGGCGACAAGGTCTCTTCGCGCGTGAAGCTGGCTGAAGACGCCTCAATTGAAGATTATGATCCAGAATATTACGTAAACCAGCAGCTTTTGCGAGCAACTTATAAAATATTCGAGCTATTTGGCTATAGCCTAGAAAAGTTAAAAGCTGGGCAAACAACTCTTGAAGGATATGGAAACTGAACTTGAAAAGTACGAAAAGGTTGGCAAGATTGCCGCCAAAGTAAGGCAATATGCTGAAGGTTTGGTAAAAGAAAATGCTTCTTTGCTTGAAATAGCAAAATCTATTGAGAAGAAAATAAGTGAA
Source organism: uncultured Candidatus Woesearchaeota archaeon (assembly GCA_903864915.1). Taxonomy (GTDB): domain Archaea; phylum Nanobdellota; class Nanobdellia; order UBA10117; family UBA10117; genus CAIPHS01. Next base: position 23,170 of record CAIPHS010000004.1, on the reverse strand, counting down.
CTTGGAGCTAAGCCAGCTTTTCCTGTTAACATCTCAATCAACGAAATAGCAGCACATTATTCCCCAAAATATAACGATACAGCTGTGCTAAAAAAGGGTGATTTGGTGAAGATTGATTTTGGCGTTCACATTGATGGCTATCCCGCGGACACGGCATTCTCGGCATCTGTCGGAAAGAATGAAGAAAATGAAAAACTAATCATGGCGTCACGTGCCGCATTGGATGCTGCAATTTCTGCTGTGAAGCCGGGTGTAAAAGTTTCAGATATTGGTAGAAAAATCGAGGCTGCTGCAAAACAATCAAACCTGCAAGTAATAAAGAACTTGAGCGGGCATGGCGTAGAGCGCTATGATTTGCACACAGAGCCCAGCATACCTAACTTTGACAACAATGATTCCACAGAATTAGAAGAAGACACATTGATAGCCATAGAGCCGTTCATAACTAGCGGAAAGGGGTTTGTAACAGAGGGTGAGCAATGTGAAATTTACATGCTGAGGAATGCTGCACCCATGCGAGACAAGGAGATTTTAGATTTCATAAGAAGAGAATATAGCACGTTGCCATTTGCAAAGCGCTGGCTAGTGGAAAAGTTTGGGCTAATGAAAGTCAGCCTATTCTTGAAAGAAGCCGTTTCAAGAAACATCTTACACCCTTACCATGTCCTGAAAGAAGTTTCGGGAGCAAAAATAGCACAGACTGAACACACGATTTTGGTCGCTAAGACTGTAAAAATATTAACCGCGCAAAAGGATTAATAAGGCGGATTTATGCAGGGGCTCAGAAGTCCTCTTCTTCTACGACTTCCTCTTCTTCAGAGCTTTCCTCTTCACCCTCTTCTTCGCCTGAGTCTTCCTCGTCCTCTTCAGACGTATCCTCTTCAGAATCCTCGTCGAATTTTGTGTCCATTGTAGCCCTCCATCAATACTAACCGTATTTAAAGTTTATTGTCTTAGCCCATATAGGCTGGCACGTATGCTGTTTCCCCTCTTTTCGCAGCATCCATGTTGCTTACATACTTCTCAATATCCCTCTTAGTTAAAGATGGTCTGGTTTTCTCGAGCGCCTTATCGAAATATTCTTTATTGACAATTTTGGCCTTCATGTCATCTCTTAAAGCCAGCATTGCCGATTCTCTGCAAATAGCCTCTATGTCTGCACCAGAATAACCTTCGGTTTTTTTGGCTAGTTCTGCCAAGTTTAGGGTTTTGTCTATTGGCATGTTCCTTGTGTGGATTTTTAGAATTTCAAGTCTTGTTTTTTCATCAGGTGGAGGTATCAGCAGGAACCTGTCAAATCTTCCGGGTCTTAGTAACGCTGCGTCAAGCAGTTCGGGCCTGTTTGTTGCAGCTAAAATAAGAACATCAGACATCTCTTCAAGACCATCCATCTCAGTCAGCAATTGGTCTACAACTCTTTCCGTTACCTTATTGTCTGCCGAACCGCCTCTTTTTGATGCTATCGAATCTATCTCATCAAAGAATACTATACATGGTGCAACTTGTCTGGCTTTTTTGAAGACATCTCGTATCGCTTTTTCTGATTCTCCAACCCACTTGGAGATTACCTCTGGTCCCTTAATGCAAATAAAGTTTGCCTGGCACTCTGCTGCAACTGCTTTTGCAACAAGCGTCTTACCGCAGCCTGGAGGGCCGTAGAACAAAATGCCTTTTGGCGGCCTGATTCCCATTCGCTTGAAAACTTCTGGAGATTTTAGCGGCCACTCTACGGCTTCTTTTGTCTCCTGCTTCACAATTTCAAGACCGCCTATGTCCGCCCACTTGACTTTTGGCGTTTCTATCAAAACTTCACGCATTGCGGAAGGCCTGACCATCTTCAACGCATCTTTGAAATCAGTTTTGGATACTTGTAATTTCTCCAATATTTCAATCGGTATCCTTTCTTTCTCTTCGAGCTTGGCGAGCTTGTCCTGGAACTGCTCTCGAACCCTTCGTAAAACAACCATTGCTGCTTCTTTGCAAAGGCCTTCTAAATCTGCACCTACGAAACCATGAGTTATCGTTGCTAGATCATCTAACAATGCTTCTTTTTCTTTTTCATTTAATAATTTTGTATTTTTGTCATCGCTAATCGGCATGTTTCTTGTGTGGATTCTTAGAATTTCCAGGCGTCCTTCCTTGTTCGGCACGCCAATTTCAATTTCTCTGTCGAAACGGCCGCCACGTCTTAATGCAGGGTCCAAAGCGTCGGGCCTGTTTGTTGCAGCTATAACTATAACGCGCCCTCTCGTTTTCAAGCCATCCATCAAAGCCAGCAACTGGGCCACAACTCTTCGTTCGACTTCGCCATAGGATTCTTCTCTCTTCGGAGCTATCGCATCAATTTCATCTATGAAAATTATAGAACCATTTTTCGCATTTTTTTCCGCTTCTGCAAAAATATCTCTTAACCTTTTTTCTGCCTCACCTACAAACTTATTCATTATTTCAGGTCCAGCTACAGAAATGAAATAGGCCTTCGTTTCGTTTGCGACTGCCCTTGCAATCAAAGTCTTGCCCGTACCTGGAGGACCATAAAGTAGAACACCTTTTGGAGGCTGCACACCCAGCGTTTCAAAAAGCTCGGGATGTTTCAACGGAAGCTCTATCATTTCCCTGACTTTTTTGAGCTCTTCCTGCAATCCACCTATGTCTTCATACGCTATATCGACGACTTTCTCTTCTTTCAGCTCCACAGCTTCTGGCAGGACTTCGACTTCAGTATCATCAGTAATTATTACTGGTTCCTTAGGACTGGTGCTCACAACTAGATATTTTATGTCGCCGCCAAAACCAAAACCAACATTGAAATCATCCATGTCAGCCACCATCTTAAAAACCTCATCGAAAAATGGACTTCCAGTCATAGTTATTCTTCTTCGCCTTGTTCCGCCCAAAGATATCATATCGCCTTTGACCACAGCTCTTCCAGTTAATGCGCGCTTGAAAATATCTGGATGCGCCTGGACGAATGTATTTTTCTGGGCAGGTGCAATTGTTACTTTTTCCGCGGGCTTTATTTCAATGGACCTTACTGCAATATATTCGCCGATAGAAGCGCCGGAATTTTTCCTCGTTAAAGGATCTATTCGGATTATTGCAGACCCTATGTCTGCTGGGAAAGCCCTGCCCGCTATTGCAACGGTCTTTTTGGTGGCTTCAATTTCAACAATTGAACCTTGCTGTATGCCAATGTCCCTCATTATTTGAGAATCAATTCTAACGATGCCTTTGTTGATATCATCTTGCTGTGCTTCAGCAACTTTCAGCTTGACTTCCCTTTTCTGCCTAGAATTAATGATTGCCATCTCTGATTAAAAATCAGACAAAGATTTTAATAACCTGCCGAGTGGAAGCTACTTTTTGGTGTGTTTTGGTGCTGCTTTCACTGTAGCTATCATCTCTGGAGCCCTTTCCTGCGCATATTCAAATGCCAAAGTCTCGTACCCCATGCTTAGAAGTTCCGTAACTAATCTTCGAGCCGCTTCTGTGTCAGATTCGACTCTTTTCCTGCGCATATAATCGGCCTTTAGCGCCCTTACTTCGGGCTTCCTATTATAGCGATGCATATACGCTTTTTTTTGCTCGGGTGCGCCAACCATAGAATTAAATAACTGACATACTCTTTTTAAGCCTAATGGACAAAATCAGCAGCGGTGCTAAAGTTCTTGATGTTTTGCTGGATGGTGGCCTAGAACGCGGAATAATAACAACACTTTTTGGCCCTGCTGGCTCGGGAAAATCAAACATTGCAATGCTGGCAGCATTATCGGTTGCGGACAGGGGAAAGAAAGTTGTTTTTATAGATACTGAAAACTCTTTGTCTGCAGAAAGAATAAAACAACTAAGACCGCAAGGCTACAAATCAATCATAAAAGATATGATAGTTCTGGAGCCAACTAATTTCGAAGAGCAGAAGGAATTTTTCGGGCAGCTCCGCCAGATAATGGCTGTGGAAAAACCGGAAATGATTATTGTAGACTCGATTGCAATGCTATACCGGCTTCAATTGGGGTCTGAAGCAGAAATACACACCACAAACCAGGAGATGGCTCACCAATTGGCAATCTTATCCGAACTTGCCAGGAAAAGAAACATCCCCATTCTGGTTACAAACCAAGTCTATTCTGATTTCGATACGAAAGATGTGAAGATGGTTGGCGGGGATCTGTTGAAATACTGGAGCAAATGCATCATCAGATTAGATATCTTGGATGGCGTAAGGAAAGCGAGCATCTGGAAACATCGCTCGATGCCGACGGGAAAGGAAACTTATTTCGATATTCATGATTCGGGATTGAATGAAGTGCCAAAGCCGAAGAAAAAATTCAGTCTGTTTTAGCTGGTATTTGTTGTTCCTTGTCTGGGCAGTTTGGATTTGGACATAGCTTCCACGGCTTTCGCCCTTTCTTGATTATCTGGATAAATGGCGTGCCGCACGTGTGCTTTTCCTGCAAAATTTTCAGCAGGCCTTGCTGCGGCAATGACCATGTCGTCTTGCATTCTGGATATTGGTTACAGGCCAGGAATCTTTTGCCGGATTTCTTCGATATAATTACTTTGAAATCGCCCTTGCCGCACTTTGGGCAAGGCATGAGCACTGTTTCCGCCCTGAAAGCCTGCTTGACTGCCACAGCAAGCTCCTTACCAATATCTGCCTTGTGCAGATTGAATTGGTTTAATAAGTTAATTAGGACATTTTTCGCCTCAGCATAAACTTCTTCCTTAGTCTTTTGTCTTTCCCGGATGAGCTCCATGTCATCCTCAAAATGTCTCGTTAATGATTCTGCTAAAATCTCGGGTGCGTACTTTTCGAGCGCCTTTATGACTTCCATGCCAAGCGTAGTTACTTCTATGCTCGTACCTTTGATGTAGCCCCTTTGCTGCAACGTGTCTATGACTTGTGCTCTTGTGGATTTTGTCCCTAGCCTTCTTTTTTCCAGCTCTTTGATTATTGATGCAGAAGTATACCTGCCAGGCGGCTTGGTATTTTTGTTTTCGAATTGCGTTTTTTGCTGCACAACTTCCCCAGTAAGTAAAGCGGGCAGCTCCGACTCGACTTTTGGCGCGTATGGCTTGTAGAATGCACGCCAGCCTTCTTCAGTGATTTTACTTCCAGTGTAAAGGAATTTCTCATCCACTACATCGAAAATAACTTTTGTAGTCTCCTTCGTTGCGGAATCTGCAAATACAGACAAAAATCGCCTTACAATAAGATCGTACACTTCCTTTTGGCCTTGGTCCAATACTTTTGGTTCTTCTCCTGTCGGGTATATTGATGGGTGTGCTGGGTCTGTCTTCAGTCCTTCCCTTGGTTTAAGTTTTGTACTGGAAATTAGTTTATCAACAAAAGTTTTGTAATTTGCCTGTTTCCCGATATTTTGAAGGATTTTTTTATAGTTTATTGCTGGTGGCAATTTCTGCGAGGATGTTCTTGGATAGGATATTAGAGCTTTGGTATACAAATCCTGCGCAATCTGCTGCGTAATTTTTGGCGACAGGTGCAAGCATCGCCATGCTTCCATCTGCAAAGTTGTCAAATCAAAAGGTACTGGCGGTAGGACTTTTTCTTCAGTTGTCTTTATTTCTAAGACTTTTGCAGGCTTGTCCTTGACCTTGTCAAATATTTTTTGTGCTTCCCTCTGGTCCCAAAAGTCTCCTTTTTGGTGCAAAGCTTCAACTTGCGGATTGGTTTTTGTAAGAATTGCAATCTGCCAGTATGGTTTTGATATGAATTTTGCAATCTCATCTTCCCTTTTTTCCAGGAATGCGAGTGCTGGGCCCTGCACTCTTCCTATGGAAAGTGTTTTCCTGTAACTTACTTCTGCGAGGGCGGACATGATTGCCTGGCTGAGGTTTATGCCCCAAATCCAATCTAAATAATGCCTAGCCTCTCCCGCATTTGCCTGGCCCCAGTCAAGCGAGGGTAATAATTCATCATAAGCTTCGCGCAAATCGGAAACTGTCAGCGTGGAGAACTTCATTCGCTTGGCATCTTTCTGCCCGCATAAAAACCGGATGGCGTTAAGCCCAATTACTTCTCCCTCTATGTCGTAGTCTGTCGCTACTATAAACCGGTCTGCATCTACTGCTAGTTTTTCTATGACATCGGCATATTGTTTTGAGAAAGCTGACGTTTTGGAAGTTTTCCATAAAGGTTTCCACTCCAAATCAAAAATAGGGTATTTGCCTTTTTTTACTGCAGCTAATCCAAAAAGATGGCCCACTGCAGAAACAACGACTAAAGTATCCCCGTTTGATTGTGTCTGGTAATAACTAATTTTTCCGACTTTCTTTGCTACGGTCTTGCCGAGCGCGTACGCTATCTTCTCTGCAGCCGCAGGCTTTTCTGCAATTATCAGGGTGTAAGGCATAGCTTATGGTAAAAAGAACAAGTTTAAAAACCCGTTGCCCTAAATAAACTTCCGAAATTTGAATGGAGAAAAAATGGCCCAAAGAATAGAACTCAGCCCAATACTAAAGAAATTTGTAAACGCGGTAGCTAGCGACGGCGATGCGCAAGGAGCTGCGCAAGAGCTAACAGCCCTTCTCAACAAAGCCAAAACTGGCGAGATTACACAAGCTAGCGTCAAAAGAGTTTCCGATGGCTTGGAAGTTTACATTGCAACAAACAGAGGACGCGAAGTTACAACAAATATCAAAACTGTTGGTGAAAAATATAAAGTTGTAAATGATGCGCTGTACAAATTTGTTGAGAACTACAATAAAAGAATATTGTGGTTTTAGATCTCAATTATCTTGCCGTGCTTGCCAACAGAAATAACTTTTGTTGGGCCAACATTTTCTTCTAGGCCCTCAGTCTCATGCATATGACTAGATAGCAAAAAGTCTGGTTGGAGGCTGTCCAAAGCCCATTTTACGCCCTTGCTGCCCGGAAAACCGCTGACTCTGGATATCAAAGTCTCATCTGGATGCATGTGCGTTATCATTATCTTCCTCTTTGCATCTTTTATTCTGTCGAAACCTTCTTTCAAAGACTTGTAAATCTCATCTTCAGGCAATTGGAATATGCCAATGTTTGCTGCGCCGCAGCCGAAAACTCCCACTTCACCGAATTCCAAGCCATAACCGTGCAGGTTTATCGCGCCGTATTTGTATTTCAAGAAATCTATAATATCAAGCGATTCATGATTGCCAGGCAACAAGGCCATCTTCAGACCTTTTTCCTTGAAAACCTGCAACAAGCCAGGAGTATGAACCCCACCCAAAGTAAAATCTCCGTTAAAGACTACCAGGTCGACTTTCTCTTTCTCAGCCTTTTCAGCAAGTTTCTTTGCCTGATTCAAATCATCATGCAAATCGCCTATCGTAAGTATCTTCATATTCGTTCACTCTAGTAAACAGTTTATAAAGCTATTTCCTGGGCTTAATTTCTTTAAACCCAGTGTAATCCCAAAGCACTTTAGGTATCTTTATTGAGCCATCTTTTTGCTGGAAGTTTTCAATTATGCACGCCATCGCCCGTTGCGTGGCGATTGCCGTATTATTTAGGGTCGAGACAAACTTTGTGTCCTTGCCGGCCACATACTTTATGTTTGAGCGTCTCGCTTGATAACTTTTGACATTCGAACACGACCCAAGTTCCCTGTATGTGTCTTGTGATGGGAACCAGCCTTCCAAGTCAATAGTTTTAACTGGTACGCGGCCCATATCTTCGCTTGACAATAACACAAGCCTGTACGGTATTTCGAGGGCTTGGAAAAGACTTTCCAAATTATTTAACAAAAGATCAAACTCACCCCATTCCTGGTCTTCTGTGCAAAAGATAAACTGCTCTATTTTTTCAAATTGATGAACTCTAATAATTCCCTTGGTGTCTTTATTATTCCCTGCTTCTTTCCTAAAGCACGAACTTATGCCTGCAAACCTTAAGGGCAGCTTATCAGTTATGACTTCATCCTTGTAGTACGCGTTAATGGCGTGCTCTGCAGTGCCTATTAAGTACAAATCTTCATCCTGAATTTTGTAGATCATTTCTTCGAAGGCAGCCAGCGGGATTGCGCCTTCCAGAGCATCACGGCGTAGCATGAATGGTGGTTGTACTAACGTAAAGCCTTTTTTCTTCAAATAATCCAATGCAAAACTAATAATGGCAAAATTTAATCTTACTAAGTCGCCTTTCAAATAATAGAATCTTGCGCCCGCAACTTTCGCGGCCCGCGCGGTGTCTATTATGTCTAATTTCTCTCCGATTTCAGCATGGCTCTTAACTGGGAAATTGAACTGCGGAATCTTCCCCCAAACTTTTACTGTCTTGTTCTTCGTGGCATCGCCAACAGGTACGGATTTGTCTACAATGTTTGGTATTTCCATTAAAACTTTATCACGCATTACTTTTGCAATATCTGCGGAACCATCAGCCTTCTTTAATTCATCAACAAGCTCTTTTGTTTTCTTGATTTCTGCGGCAACACTCTTGCCATCCTTTTTCAACTGGTTAATTTTCTCAGTAACTATGTTTCGCTCATGCTTTAGTTTCTCAGCTTTCTGCAGATGCTCGCGCCATTCTTCATCCAGCCGGATTACTTCTTCAACGTGCTCGGTCGGCATGCCGCGCTTCTTCTGCGAGTCCATTACTACTTCAGAATTTTCCCTAAACAATTCAATATCTAGCATATGTTCACCTCAAGAGTTTGATGCTTAAAAAATCTATCTAAGGACAATACTAGAACGCCAGTCCTTGACGTGATTGGCAGACAATCATCTCGATAAGAGGCACAACATATTGGTTTTTAAAAGTTGTGGAGTTTTTTCTCAGAAAGTAGGCATTACATTCAATAGCGGCTTCTTGCCATTCCATATCATGCAATGTTTCAGAACTTCTGCCATCGTCTTGACAGGGATTATCTCTATTTTCTTTCCTCTCGGCAGCACAATATCCCCTATGTTTGCCGCAGGCACTATTACAGATTTAAGGCCTGCACCTATTGCAGCCTCAACCTTCTGCGTAACACCGCCGACTGGAAGAACTTCTCCCCTTACAGACAAAGAACCAGTCATCGCGACATCTTGCCGAACCGGAACTTGCTTTAGTGCGGAGATTATTGCCGACGCGACAGCAATTGATGCTGAGTCACCTTCTACACCTTCATATGTCTGCAAAAATTGAACATAAACATCGTACAGTTTCAAGTCATCATTGAACATCTTGCGGATTATTGCGGACACGTTCGTAATGGCTTCCTGTGCAATCTTACCTAACTGACCGGTTGCGTGTATTTTTTTCTTGTCTGCGCCTGCTGGCGTCACTTCCGCCACGAGGGGCATGACTATTCCAGAACTTGCAGTTGATGTTCCTATCACTGCAAGGCCATTCACTCTTCCGATTGCAGAACCTTCAGTCCTTATGACTTCGTAGTCTTTCCTCTTCTCGATGTATTTGTCTGCAATTTGTTGCTCCAACGACCTTGCCAATGTTTTGGCGCGGTTGACATGGCTTGCTTCAACTAGCGGCGCTAACTCTTCCAGCGCAATATCGCCTGCCGCCCGTATTAATCCACCAAGGTCTCGTAGAACTAGAGTTAGTTTGCCTTTGCTGCCTGCCCTTTTTCTGGCTTCCATTATTATCTCTTCAACAGCTGAGGCTGAAAAATGTGGGATTTTTCCATCCTTCGTAACTTCTTGCGCAACAAATCTTGCAAGCTTCTGCCTGTTTTCTTTTGTGTCTGGTATAGTATCATTCATGTAGACTTCGTAACCATATCCTCTGATTCTTGAACGGAGAGCGGGGTGCATTCTCTGCACAGTCTCTGTGTTGCCTGCTGCAACCAGTACGAAATCACATGGAGCAGGCGTTGTGCGTACCATCGCACCTGAAGATTTTTCAGATTGGCCGGTTATCGGATATTTCTTCTCTTGCATCGCAGACAATAATTCCTGCTGCGAGTGAGGATCAAGCGTGGAAACTTCATCAATGAACAAAACCCCATTGTGTGCCCGGTGTATAGCACCTGCCTGGACTCTCAGGTGTGCTGGAGTGCCAAGGCCACCAGATTGCAGAGGATCATGTAAAACATCACCTAGCAAAGCGCCTGCATGCGCACCTGTCGCGTCTACAAAGGGTGCGCGCTGCATTGCAGAATTGTCAACAATTACTTTCGGCTCAGGCAGCTTTGTATTTTTCCGCACGTTTAATCCTATGGAGACAGAAAGTGCACCGACAAAAAGCATACCTGCAATTAAAGATGCAGCAGCCATCACATCCCCGTATACCGAACGGATGTACCATGGTATTGTTAGGGAAACTAAAGCTAAACCTAAGAAAAGAATCTGTTGGTTTCTTGATGAAGAAGATGATGCAACTTTTGCCCTTTCTATGAGTTTTTTGCCATCTCCGGCAGGCAGCATACGGATTACCGGCTGATTCTCATCCAAATTATTTGGAAAAGCGAGAATATCGCCAAGCTTTGATTTCGGCAAAAGCTCTGCAAGGGCCTGGCCAAGCATGGATTTTCCAGTCCCTGGCACGCCGATTAGCGCAACGTGCCTCCTTTGCCTCGCAGCTTTTCGGACTATGTCTACTGCATGATCCTGCCCGATAATCTGTTCGACAATAGACTTAGGTACCTCTATCTCTTTAGTAGTTTTGAATCCAAACTCCATAAATCGCGATTAAGCTTTCGGTTGTTGGGGGTCTTCTTCAGAGTACGCTGGTGCGGCGTTTCTTGATACCAACATGACATCGCCAATTGCCTTGACTAGTACATGAGGCACGACTACACCTTTTGCTCCGGCTAGTGCCTTGGACAAAAAGGATTCGCGTGAAGCGCGTATTTTCCAGCTTTCAATTTTGTTGTTTCTTAGCAGCGCCTCTTCGATTTCGCCAAAATACAGGCCGTCGTCTGTGTACACTTTTAGAGAAGTTACTTCCGAAATTTTTCTCATCTTTAGCATGTGCTCACCTTCCAATAACGGCGAATGTAAAAGATATAAAACTTGCGTTACAAAAGCAAACAGGTTAGGAAAGAGATTTAAGGCACCATTTATTATTTACCATAATGGCCGCGTGGAAGAATATCTTTGAGCTTAACGAGCTAAAAGACTTGATTCCCGTAATTTTAATACTCGCTTTCGGGTTTTCGTACCAGACCTGCCTTGGGCTCGCAAAAAGCTGCCAGCTTATAAAGACTGTAAGCTTGGGCAGCTGGTTTGGAAATTTTTTCCTGGTTTTGATTCTGGTTGCAATATCTGTTTTGGTACATGAAGCCGCGCACAAAGTTGTTGCTTCAAAATTTTTAGGTGTGGTAAAATCAAAACTCTGGCTCAGCGGCATCATCGCCATGCTAGTTTTAATGTTCCTTTCAAACGGATGGATTATCTTTGCTGCGCTTTGGGCAGTTCTTATCAGACCGTGGCGCTTGTTCAAGCCTGGCAAGCCTTTCCCGCACCTTGGGCCAAGAGAGCAGGCAATGATAGGTCTGGCCGGACCGATGGCAAACCTGGGCCTCGCACTTTTTGCAAAACTCATCGGGCCAATAGGTGCAAAACTGATGATAATCAACATATACATGGCACTTTTCAATCTCCTCCCTCTGCTGACGCTGCTCCCGATATTGGCCTTGCAAAAAGGTCACGAAAGGATAAAGCCGGGAGAGCCATTTGAAACTCCGCACATGGAAGGCGACTATGTGCTCTTTGGCAACAGGGCGCTGTGGGTTTTCGTTTTCATATTCACCTTGGTTGTAAGCGTGGCGATGTTTTACCTCGGATTATTTACTAGCATAATTTTTGCGTTGATTGCTGCTGTAGCGATGTTTATTGTCTGGCATTGGTTTCTGGAACCTGCAACAGAACCATTTTTCAAACCCATGGGGCCCGCTACTGGTGGGGTGAAAGGTACCGGTCCAACTTTTAGAACTTACAGAAAATACAAGTAAGGTTTTATTGCGTCGCATAATACAACAAAAATGAGAAAAAAGGCCTAACTTTTGAAAATCCTCAGCTAAATAACTACCAAAAATTATTTATGCCTATCACATACTTAATATTTGCGGTTAAGATACTGCAAACCTCGGGAGGTAAAAAAATGAGCTTAGAAACGGTTGTTGAAAAAGAAAGCAGTGGTCCGATAACTGGGGGGAATGGCACCACACCACAAATATATTCTCCAAAACTAAACAAATATGTGCCTTTAAATTCGGACAATCCGAAAGGAACTATGCAAAAATACAACATAGGCATGGACCCTGGAAGCTGGTATTAATTTAAAAATGGATTCGCTTAAGTGCTTGGAAGAGTACTTTGGGCGATTCCATCAATTTGATTTTGCTAATTTTTTGGATATTTATGATTCACTATATACTGACTATGAAAATTTACAAAGCAAAATAGAATTTTCGCTTTTAGTTAACCCTGACGCTAAATTTGACTTAAGATTTGGTTTATTTAAATTGTACGATACCCAAAGAATCTTATCCGTACTTGAGAAAATGGACTGTGAGTGTTCTAATTTAAAAAGAATCTTATCTTTAGCGAAAGACAGTGTTCCTGAATTCGCATTGGGCTTTGATTTTAACAATAATAATCCAAGAATTAAAGTTTATTTTTTACGGTTGCCTGACAACCCCAAATTCAAAGAAAATCCCGTTGAAAGTGTAAAGCATTTATCTGAGCTCGTCGATATCGATTTGACAAGCCTCGATGGAAAAGAAATTGAAAGCTGTTATCTAATGGCTGTGGATTTTTATAAAGACAAGGCACAAAATCTAAAAGTATACACCAAAGATACAACGGTTAATTTTTCAAGAATAGGTGATTATTTGAAAAGAAATGGTGTTGCTTCGCAACATTTGGAACATTTCCAGAAACTATTTTCTGATGGTGAAATAAGAGATGTGACTTTTTCTAAAAAATACTCTAGAAATTTAAGTCCTACGTCTGGTTTTTCGGTATTTTTTGATGCTAGTGCTGATGCCTGCCGAAAAGTTTCTTGTGAGGAAGTTAAGCAGTTAGTACGGACTTGTGTGCCTGAAAGATTTGATGATTTTGATGAAACTGTAAAAACTTTAGATGCTTGTGGAGAGATAGACTATAGCAATATTGGCTTAACTTTTTCTGAGCATATAACAAAAAAATCTATTTGCTTATACTTTTCGCCCCGTTTTGGGAGTTTGAAATGAGGAAAATAGTTATTGTTGCGGATTATGTTTGCAATAATGAATGCATTTCTTGCGCGAGGAAATCCGACGAGAAAGGAAGTTTATCCATTGATCAAATTATTGAAAAACTTGAGTTAATACACCCATCCGAAGAAGATTATATTGAGCTTAGTGGTGGTGAGCCGACACTGCGGGAAGATTTATTCGACATCTGCACATACATAAAGGCTAATTTTAACACATCTCTTATTATGCTTTCAAACGGCCGGAAATTCAACGATAAATCTTTCGCCAAAAAAATAAAGGAAGTGGGAGTCGATAGGGTCATGACTGCGTTTTATAGTCATCATGAAGAAATACATGATTCCATTACTAAACGAAAAGGTAGTTTTTTAGAAACGGTTTCTGGTCTGAAGAATCTAGAGGAAATAGGCATGCCCATATCAGTTAAGACGATTGTATTAAAACAAAACTACCAGCAATTATCAGACTTTGTTCGTTTCGCATATGATACCTTTCCGTCTGCTTGGGTTTCAATTCACGGCCTAATAATGCGCGGTGATGCGAGCGACAACCGCGAGGAAATTGTTGTACGATACAAAGATATGAAGATGCATATCGAAGATGCGTTAGATGAAGCAATTAAACGAGATAAAAATTTAGGCATTTTTATAATTCCTTCGTGTACGATAGATCCAGTTTATTGGCCATATTTAGGCAAAAATTGGAAGCATATGACTCATGAAATGATTTATGTATCTCCAGAAACCATTAAGTTCGGAAATTTAGATGTGGCTCAACCAGATTATTGTTCCGAGTGTATGGTTAGTGAAAACTGTTCTTGGGCTTGGGAATCTGCTTGGAAGGAATATACGAAGATGTTTGGATCTAGCGAGTTAAGCAAGGTAACTGCTTCGCAATTGAGGTATAGTTATGAAGATAATAAATGCAAATAGAAACCATGCAAAGGAGATATCAGTATTAATGTTAGCGGATTTAGAATATCCGAATCCCAGATTTCCAAAAGACATGATTGATAAGTTTAGAACTCATGCAGAAGAGCATGGCATATTAAAAGAATTTGAAAACCCCAAACTGATTGCTTTTGTAGCCATTAGTAAAAATAATGTGGTGGGATTTATTGTTGGTTATGAAGAAAATCATAGTACGGCAATGATTCATTATGTAAATGCTAAAAAACATGACATGGAAGAAAAACTATTGAATAGGTTCATTGAAGAGTGTAAATTTAAAGATATAAATAAGATACGCGCTGATGCTTTTGAATTTATGGATAATAATGAATTCTTTAAATCTCATAATTTTGTATTTGTGCGGAAAGAGAAATTAGCACCAAATCTTGAAATGTTATGGTATGAATTAAATTTATGATAGGTACTACATTATTCTGTAATTCACAAATATCTAAAAACTATCGGTTCTTCTAGTAAGCATGGAATTTAGCAAGGAAAAGCTCACTCTCAGATTGTACCAGCAAACCATTCTTAATTCTGCAGCAAAGCAAAATACACTAGTAATTCTGCCAACTGGTTTGGGCAAAACACACATTGCAATAGCGCTTGCCAGCCTTTTACACGAAAAAGGCAAAGTGCTTATGATGGCACCAACATTGCCTCTAGTAAACCAGCACTACAAAACATTTTCAGAATTCTTCTCTCCTCCTGAGGAGCTCGCTGTCCTGAGTGGCAAAATAAAATCAGAAGAGCGCATTGAACTATGGAAAAAGGCTAAATTGATTTTTGCCACACCCCAAACAATAAGATTTGATGTCATTGCTGGCAGGATTTCCCTATCTGATTTATCACTAATAGTGTTTGATGAAGCACATCGCGCGACAGGAGATTATGCATACGTCTTCATTGCGCAGGCATTCATGCAAACGCCCAATCCTGGCAAAATATTAGCTTTGACCGCTTCTCCAGGGAGCGAAGTTAATGTTGACGACATATGTAAAAATCTTTTTGTGGAAAAAATTGAAGCGCGCGACAGGGAACATCCTGAAGTCATACAGTATGTGAAAAAAATCCACACTAAATTCGTAATGATTGATTTGACCACACCTTTGTTGGACATAAAGAAAAACCTTGACGTGGCTCTGGCTTCGCGAGTTGCGGAGCTCGCGAAATACAGCGGCATAAATCTTGATGCGAGCAAGCTTAGCAGGAAAACCATCCTCGCCCTGAAGGTGGATTTGCAGGCGCGGTTCATGATTGACAAAACCTATGGTAGAGCACTTTCACTATGTGCATCTGTGATAAAATTGCAGCACGCCCATGCCCTGTTGACAACTGAAAGCCTACAGGCTCTCCGCAGATACTTCGAGCAGATATGGTTTGCATCCGCACATAGCAAAACAAAGGCGCTAAAGGATATAGTTAGCGATTTCAGGGTGAAGCTGGCATACTCTTTGACGATAAAGGCGCTTGAAAATGGGATGGAGCACCCGAAGCTTGATGCGCTAAGAGCTGCGGTTGAAAGGCAATTCGAGAATAAGCCAACTTCCAAAATCCTTGTTTTCACAGAATTCAGAGATAATGTCCCAACAATAACTGACTTGTTAAGCAAAATACCTGGCGTGAATGTGCACAAGTTCATCGGGCAGGCATCCAGATTTGAAAAGGGTATGAACCAAAAAATGCAGTCCGAAGTTATTGAAAGATTTCGCCAAAACGAGCTTAATGTTTTAGTTTGCACATCTGTAGGTGAAGAAGGCATTGACATTCCAGATGTTGACATTGTCGTATTTTACTCACCCCTGCCTTCAACTATCCGAACTATACAAAGAAGAGGTAGAACTGGCAGGACGGATATCGGGCAAGTCTTGATGCTTGTCACAAAAGGAACACGGGACGAAGCATACTACTGGGCCTCAAAGAGAAAAGAAGAAGTTCTACAGCAAGTTATCAGCACGTTGCAATTTTCGGGCAATGAAAAGCCGAAACAAGCCACGCTTGTTCAGCAACTTGAAAACGCCAACATAATGGTCTTTGCAGACAGCCGCGAGTCTGACCTGGCAGAATTATTGCACAAGAAAGGAATAAAGATAACTCTCGCCCCTCTAAAAACCGGCGATTTTATTTTATCCGAAGATGTTGGTTGTGAAAGGAAAGAAGTTTCTGATTTTGTAAACTCTCTTTTGGATGGAAGATTGTTCGAACAGGCAAAAAGAATGAAAGAAACTTTTACCAAGCCACTTTTGATACTGGAAGGTGATCCGAATTCGCTTTTTACGATGAGAAATGTTTCGCAATCCGCCCTCTTTGGCGCTCTGGCGTCATATGTTTTGGACTGGGGCATACCTATTCTGTATACGAAAGACAAGGAAGAAACCGCTACTCTTATAACAACCATAGCAAAACGTGAACAGATTGAAAGAAAGAAAACCATTTCCGTGCGTGGAAGCCACAAACCTCAGACTCTTCCGGAAATGCAGCAATTTTTTGTGGAGGGCTTGCCACAAATAGGGCCTGAAGCTGCAAAAGCTTTGCTAAAACAACTGAAAAGCCCAAAAAATGTTGCTAACGCATCCATTGATGAGCTAAAAAAGGTGGAGAACATTGGCGACAAGAAAGCAGAATTAATCAGGCAGATTTTTGATACACTTTGGAAAGATTAGTTACTTGAATTTCAGCTGCCATGCGTGGCCAGTTTTCAAATTCACCATAGGCACCAGACCTGGTGTTGGGTTGTGGCCCATCCTTAACTGGAACGCAGTTTTGTCCTGCCAGCAGCTGCCGCTTATTGTCCTTACGCCGCGATACATACCTATCTTTGACTTATGTATGTGCCCGCTTGCAGCGATGTCTGGCACATTTGTAATCAGCAAAGGATCTTGCTCAATCGGCAAAGCTAGCGTGGCGCCATAAGTCGGGGCAAGATGTCTTCTCTTCAGCAAAAATTCCCAAAGCTTGTCTGCTGCGTCATAGCCGCCCGCAAGCCGCAATGCTTCTACAGAGTCAACGAAAGAATCAAACGAATACCCGTGATACATCAAAATGTCCACGCCTGGAAAATCATCTTGTTTGTGTAATTTGACAGTTGATGGGTTTGGCAACATTATGACATTTGGTAAATCGTACAACGGCGCGGCCATGTCTTTATACAATACGGGTTGGGGCTCGCAAATCCTCAGCGCGTCGTGATTTCCTGGTATCACAAGTATGTGTTTGTCACTTGGTATCTCCGCCAAGCACTTCGCAGCAACATCATACTGTTTGTAAATATCATTTATATCCAACTCCTTTTCCTGTGAAGGAAAAATTCCCACACCATCCACTACATCGCCAAGAATAGCAACATATTTTGTCTTTGCTGCAATCCTTCTTTGCCGTGGGTTGCCTCGCTTGCCTTGCAGCCAAGATACAAACTTGTCCAGGTCTTTTGGCAAAAACGACTTGCTGCCTATGTGAATATCACCACTGAAGGCAACATACACTTCGTCTTTTGTCAGATTCCTTTGTTTTACTGGAATGTCTGGCCAAAACAAGTCATCAACGAAAAAAACGCCTTTCCCGACCGCACCTTTGAATGCCATGACTTCGTCAGGCACCAACTGTTTCACCTTATCCAAGACTTCCTGATCTTTTTTAGAAGAAATTATTGCGGTTATCTGGCCAGTTAGGTCTTCCAGCACTAGTTTTATGGTTCCCGTTGGCAGTCTTTTAATATCGAAAACAGCCGCTATTATTGTTGCCTTATCTCCTTGCTGCAGTCTTCCTATCGACGTGGCTGTTGAGAACTCTGGCCGATTGGAAATCAGATTTTTATAAAAAGTGTACCTATTTCTGAAATAATCTACAAAATCTTTCACTACGTATTTTTTCCCAATATATGTATCTTTGGTTAAGACTTCAACAGAGCTGTCTTTATCCACTATTTTTGTCTTCTTTATAGGAATAGAAACTGCATCCTGCTGCTGTACCTGTAAAAGTGCCTTAATCCTATCTGGAGTTGGCAGTTCTCCGGACTCGATAAGCCTTTGAATGATTTCGCTTTCCATTAGAGTTCTTCTTGCAGTTTCACTTTTATTTTGCTTAAGAGCTCGTCTGATATTGAAACATAAATTTCCCTTGTCCGGCCGTATCTGCCTTTTGAAATCACCTTTGCGTTAATTATACCAAGCATATCCAACTCACCAATCAGATCGGAAATTCTTCTTTGAGTCAACGGAGACTGGCCTGCGTGTATGCAAAGGTCTTTGTATTTCTCAAAAACTTCACCAGTTTCCATTTTTCGCCCAGTTGTTGTAAGCAAAATTGCGTGCAGTACGAGTTGTGACTGTTTGGGTTGTGAACTTATGATATCCATAACCCTGTCTTTCTCTATGCTTTCTTCCGCCTTGTCGATGTGCTCCGCTTTTACTTTTTCCGAATTATCACGCTCTGCAACTTCGCCCGCCACTTTCAACAAAGCCAATGCACGCCTTGCGTCGCCATGTTCCCTTGCGGCAACAGCTGCTGCTTTTTCCAGAACACCTTCTGCTAGCGCATTTGGCCTGAAAGCAACCGCAGCTCTCCTCTCTAAGATTTCTTTCAATTCTATAGCGTTATACGGTGGGAAGATAACTTCCTCTTCCCCTAATGAGCTCTTGACTCTTGGGTCTATGTTCTCCATAAAACGGACGTCGTTAGAAATTCCAATCAAAGAGACTTGCGCGTTTTTTAATGAGGAGTTTATTCTTGTCAAATTATACAGTATCTCGTCTCCAGCCTTTGCAATCAGCCGGTCAATTTCGTCCAGGACTAAAATCACAACCTGTGGCTTTTGATCAACAACTGTTATGAATTTGTTGTAAACTTCGTCTGTCGGCAGGCCTGTTGCGGGCACTTCGACACCCATTCCCCTGGCAAGCTCAGCCATCACCCGATATTCGGTGTTTGCAACGGTTCTTAGCTTGCAATTCAGGTAAATTGTTTTGAGATTGGCCCCGTTTGTCTTTGCGGTAGCCTCTAAGTGACCAATTATGTACTGTATGCAGGCGGTCTTTCCTACACCTGGCTTACCATACACAAAAACGTTAGATGGCTTTTCGTTTCGCAATGCAGGCACCAGCATGGACGCTATTAACTCAATCTGTTGTTGCCTGTGTAACAACACATCTGGAATATAATGCTCTTGTAGAACTTTTTTGTTTATTATTAGCGGTTCTTTTTGTAAATACTTCTGAAAGAAATCTCCCAAGCCAAGTTGACCAGACATTTAACCTCCACTAACTGCATAGGCTCCAAAAGCCACACCTGTTTATAAGTTTTTATTTACTTTAGAAAATTCATATGAAATGTAGGTAAAACTTTCTCTCACCCGCTTCCTTCCTATGTAACTTCCTTTTTTCTATTAGTTTGTTTAGTTTAAAATTACTTACTAACTATAACTATCTATATTAGAACAATATAGTAATAATAAGGTTCCATTTGAAATGGAGGGGTGGGTAAATTTACCTTCAAACTTAAAACGAAAAAATAGTTTCCACGCGAAATTAGCGGGTGAGAGGGTTTAGTTAAAAAACAAATAATTACTTACAATATGTAAGTAAAAACCTACAAACCAAGCGCTTCTTTAATTTTCATATCACCTTTTGGCTTAGCTTTGTCGGTTAAACCATAAAGGATTCTTTCGGCAGAAGAGCCCCAGCTGAAGTCACCCTCGACCTTTTGGATTTGCTTGATCTCGAAAACACCCAATTCTTTGCCTTTTGTGAGATTATAGTAAACAGACCGGATATTGACCGGGCCGTAGGCTTTCTTATATTTCTGATATAACGCATATGCATGCGCTTGCTTTAAATGGAATAAAAGCTCCACTAAGTTGTCTCTTATAACTGACCCAACAGCACGTCCACGCTTTTTCATATTACCAATATTGCAAGGTTAGTCTTATAAATATTTGTTTTCTCTGGCAGAGTGTTACTTTAACCATTTACTCTTCAATATACATGTTTTTATGCCGCTTTTCACAATCCGTTTTATGGTGCTTGCATGCTCGCCGCAGATGCGTCAATATCTTGATTACATGGACAAGGCATCAAAAGAGCTGCACGCGTTTGCAGCCAAAGCGCGCGAGCAGAATTTGGACCCCGAACCTTACGTGGATATACCACTCGCCACAACAGTCGCTCAAAAAGTAGAAGCTTTGATAGCATCAATTGCGCCGCAGATAAGAAATTCCGGACTTTCACAGGCGATAGAGGAAGTCGAAAAAAAATATTCTGGCGGTGACTGGCGAGTAGCTTTAGAAATTTCAAAAAGTGTCGCACAACAAAAATTTTGCAAGTTCACAGATTTGCGCGAATGTGTTGAAATAGGAATAAGGACTGGATTCGCGTACGCAACCTTGGGCAGCGTTTCCGCGCCACTAGAAGGTTTTGTAGAATTGAAACTGAAAAAGCGCATTGTCGATGACAAGGAATACATGGCAATGTATTTCTCAGGCCCAATCAGGGGTGCGGGCGGCACAGCGATTGCCATTTGCATTTTAATTGGCGAGTATTTGCGAAAAGCGTTCAACATTTCTGAATACGACATAACGCCTGAAGAAGTGAAGCGCTACCAAGTGGAGTTGGATGATTACTTGTCAAAAGTCGCGCACCGCCAATACAAGCCATCTGCAGAAGAGATAGAGATGCTCGTCCGCAACATGAAGATGGAAATCACTGGCGACCCGACAGAGTCGTTTGAGGTTTCACAGTGCAAGCGCCTGCCCCGTGTCGAGACAGATAACATCCGGGGAGGCATGGCCCTGGTAATGACTGAGGGTCCGCCGCTAAAAGCGGAAAAAATCTGGAAACAGCTGCAGAAATGGGGTAAGGATTTTGGCTTTGAAGACTGGATGGTGTGGCTCAAGACTTTCATAGATTTGAAAGCCAAATTGCACAGTGCAAAAGAGGGTGAAATCAGCAAGATAAATCCCAACGATTCTTACCTTTCAGATATTGTCGCGGGCCGCCCCGTACTTGGTTACCCGATGAGAACTGGCGGTTTCCGTTTGAGATATGGAAGAACAAGATTGACAAGCATGGCTGCAACCGCAATACACCCCGCAACCATGGCAGTTCTTAATGATTACATAGCGATAGGGACGCAAGTGAAAACAGAAAGACCTGGCAAGGCAACAGTTTGCACACCTTGTGATTCAATTGAAGGTCCGATAGTCCGGCTTGAAGATGGTTCCGTACTTTTGCTAAATTCGTACCAGGAAGCAAGGTCAGTGCGGCAGAAAATCTCAGAAGTTCTATACGTTGGGGATATGTTGATAAGCTATGGGGATTTTTCAGAGGGCGGTCAGCGCCTTGCCCCGGCAGGATATGTGGAAGAGTGGTGGGAACTTGAGGCGGAGCAAGCAACAGGTCAAAAAGCCCCTATCCTTCAGAATGCTAAAGCCGCAATAGAATTTGCACAGCAGACAAAAACTCCCCTCCACCCGAAATATAATTATTTCTGGCGTGAAATCTCAGGCCAGCAGTTTGCACTTTTGAAAAATTGGCTGCAAAAATTAGAACAAAACCAATTGCCAATCGAACCAATGCCAAAAAGAGTATTGGAATTGATAGGCTGCCCCCACAAAGTTTCTAACAACATAGTTATGTTCGACGAAAACGAAGCATACGTTTTAGAATTTCTTCTTAAAAACAAGCCAGACGCCGAGGGCAATACTGGCCTGGATTGTTTAAACAAAATTTCTCCAGTTTTAATCAGGGACAAGTCGGGTACTTTTATTGGAACGAGGATGGGTAGGCCAGAAAAGGCAAAGCTCCGTAAGTTGAAAGGCTCTCCAGCAGTCCTGTTTCCCGTAGGGCGGGAGGGCGGCCGTTTCAGGAGCCTGAATGAAGCTGCAAACAAGAAAGAAATCTTGGTTGATGCCCCAATTTTCTCATGCGAGTCCTGCGGAACAACCTCAATGTATTCAACCTGTGAAACTTGTGGCAAGAAAACTGAAATGTGGAGATATTGCCCGCTCTGCAAAAAGAAAACAAAGAAAGCGAAGTGCCACATTGATACAGTTGGCTATGAAAGAAGAAAAGTTGATGTTACACATTTCATAAAAAAAGCACTAGACAAACTTTCGCTGTCAGATCTTCCACCATTAGTCAAAGGCGTAAAGGGCACCTGGAACAAAGACCGCGTTGTAGAGCATTTGGAAAAAGGAATATTGCGCGCCAAGAACCACGTTACAGTCAACAAAGATGGCACCATAAGGTATGATATGACCCAATTGCCCTGTACCCACTTTACACCAGTAGAAATAGGCACGTCTATTGAGAAACTTAAGCAGCTTGGCTACGAAACAGACATAAGCAATATGCCATTAACAAATGAAAATCAAATTTTAGAATTAAAGCCGCAGGACGTTATCCTGCCTTCAAGCCCAAAAAGCCCAGATGAGACCGCAGACGTGGTTTTGATAAGGGCTTGCCACTTTATTGATGACTTGCTTGAACAATTTTACAAATTGCCAAGATTTTACAATGTAAGGACAAAAAATGATTTAGTAGGTCAGCTTGTAATAGGATTGGCTCCACACACCTCTTGCGGCGTAGCTGCGAGAATAGTCGGATTTGCAGAAACCCAGGGCATATACGCACATCCATTCATGCATGCAGCAATGAGGCGTAACTGCGATGGTGATGAGACCTGTGTTTTGCTGATGCTGGACGCCTTCCTTAACTTCAGCAGGAATTTCCTTCCAGACAGGCGCGGAGGCAGGAACATGGATGCACCATTAGTTCTGTTGACAATTCTGATGCCGCAGGAAGTTGACACCGAAGCACACAACGTAGACACGCCATCTCACTATCCGCTGGATTTGTATGTTGCAAGCCAGGAAGCTAAATTTGCCTGGGAAGTAAAAGTGCAGCAAGTCAAAGACAGGTTGGGGACAGAATTACAATACGAAAAATTCGGCTACACTCATCCTGTAAGTTGTATGAGTGAAGGCGTCCAATGCAGCGCTTACAAAACAATCCCAACTATGCTTGAGAAACTGGCTGGCCAGCTTGACATTGCGGGAAAACTGCGCGCAGTGGATATGGCAAAAGT
>CAIPHS010000003.1 GCA_903864915.1 uncultured Candidatus Woesearchaeota archaeon | reverse complement strand
GTTTACTGCAAAAGATGCGGAATAGTGCCTTTGAAGGAAAAAGACTTGCCATTATTGTTGCCTAAAAATCCGGATTTCAAGACAAAAGGAAATCCTCTTGCAACAGTAAAGGACTGGGTAGAAACCAAATGTCCTGCGTGCAAAGGCCCTGCCAGCAGGGAAACAGACACCATGGGTGGCTTCATGGATTCCTCATGGTATTTCCTCCGCTATTGTGACCCTAAAAATAGCAAGCTTCCTTTTGACCAGAAAAAAGCAAACTACTGGATGCCTGTTGACCAGTACATCGGCGGGATTGAGCATGCTGTCGGCCATCTGATTTATGCTAGGTTTTTCGTGAAAGCATTGCGGGACTTGGGGATGATAAAATTAGACGAGCCAATCAACGCCTTGCTAAACCAGGGAATTGTATACAAGGATGGCAAGAGGATGAGCAAGAGCCTTGGCAATGTGATAACGCAGGATGAGATTGCTGCAAAATACGGCATCGATTCTGCAAGATTTTTCCTGATGTTTGTGGCTTCACCTGAGAAGGACATGGAATGCAATTTTGAAGGTATAGAAGGTTGTTCTAAAAATATCAACAGAATCGTTTCCTTGACAGAAAAGAAAACTGTAAAGACAGATGATGCTGGCGTTCTGCACAAACTGAACAAGGCGATCAAAGAAGTAACTTTGATGATTGAAAACTTCCAGTATAACCTAGCACTAATCAAATTAAACGAGCTTGTTGAATACGTGGAGAAGAAAGAAACCATAAGCAAAGACACTATGGAAAAAATAATCCTTATGTTCTCACCATTTACACCGCACATCTGCGAAGAGCTATGGGAAAAGATTGGCAACAAACCCTTTGCATCCGTTGCGGAATGGCCTGTTTCTGACGAGAAGCTGATTTGCGATTACATAGAAAAGACTGAACAGGAAAAGGAAAAGACAGTCCAGGATGTACGAAACATCCTGAAGATAGTCAACAAGCCACAGCCGAAAGCAATCTACCTTTATGTTATCCCGCCAGAGCTAAAGAAACTGGCAGACCTTGCACCCCTATTAGAAAAAGAGTTCAACGCAAAAGTGCAAGTATTCGCAGTCAATGATTCAAAGCGCTATGACCCTGAGCACAAGGCTGGCAAGGCCAAACCAGGCAAGCCAGGTATTTTCGTTGAATAGTAGCGTTTAAATACGATTTTTGCGTCTAGATTAACGAGGCCACATGAGACTGGAAGGCAAGGTTGCAATCATAACGGGCGCTAGCTCAGGCATTGGAAAAGCCACTGCTTTGCTCTTTGGAAGAGAAGGAGCCAAAGTTGTTGTCAATTATTCCCATTCTACGGATGAGGCAAACGAAGTTGTTAATTCTATAGTAAAATCCGGTGGCGAAGCTATTGCAATCAAAGCGGACGTCTCAAAAGAACATGAAGTAAAGGCTATGATTGAAGAAACCATAAAGAAATACAGGAAAATAGATATACTGCGCAACAATGCGGGTGTCGAACTGCAAAAACCAATCACCATCACAAGCGAAGAAGACTGGAATAAAGTTCTTGACATCAATCTGAAAGGTATGTTCCTTTGCTCCAAGCACGCAATACCTTACATGACAGAAGGCGGCGTGATAATCAATACAGCATCGGTGGCTGGCTTGGTTGGTTCCGCAAATCTCTCCGCATACTGCGCATCAAAAGGCGGAGTT
Organism: uncultured Candidatus Woesearchaeota archaeon; assembly: GCA_903864915.1. Classification (GTDB taxonomy): domain Archaea; phylum Nanobdellota; class Nanobdellia; order UBA10117; family UBA10117; genus CAIPHS01. The sequence continues at coordinate 74,088 of CAIPHS010000003.1, read as the reverse complement.
ATTGCGCTAACAAAAGCTCTGGCACTAGAATTTGCACCAAACAAAATACGAGTAAACTGCATCTGCCCTGGCGCCATTGATACGCCGATGCTCAGGAGATTCATTGATGCATCACCTGATCCAAAAGCAACTGAGAAACAATTCACAAGCATGCACCCGCTGGGAAGATTGGGGCAGCCAGAAGATATAGCACGTGCTGCTTTATTTTTGGCCTCAGATAGCAGTTCATTCATAACAGGACATACCTTAGTTGTAGATGGAGGTTTTACCGCCCAGTAAAATGAAAAAGAAAATTAAGAATAAAACAAAGTCAAAGAAGCAATTATGCCCCTGTGGCAGCAAAGAACCTTGGGAAAAATGTTGCAAGCGATGCAACTTGCCTTGCTAAAATATCTTGTTCAGCTTGTCAATAGCTTGTTTGATAGTCAATAGCTGTTCCTTGCCTGTTTTCATATCCCTGAGCTTGACTTTCTTTTTCTTCAGCTCTTCAGGCCCCAGCAAGATGGCAAAAGGAATCTCCTGCTTTGATGTGAATTCCAGGTTTTTGCCAACGCCTCGCTCCATTAAATCCAAATCTGCATTGATGCCAGCTTTCCTGAGCTGCTGTACAACGGGGATTGCATTAACGCCTGCGATTGGTATGACAAAGACTTTTACCAAAGTTTTCATTCTTTTTGTTGCCAGGAATTCCAGTATTCTGTCTAATCCAACAGAGCCGCCTGTTGCGGGTATCTCAACTTTGCTGAACAACTCAACTAAATGATCATATCTTCCGCCGCCGGCAATCGAGCCTTTAATCTCGGGAGAAAATGCCTCAAAGATAGTTCCGGTGTAATAATCCAAACCTCGCACCAGGCTTGCATCGAATGTGAAATTCTTGACTCCAAATTTCTTCAAATATTTTATCAGTTCATCGAGTTCTTTCTCAACTGCAGGCTCGATCAATATTGATTTCTTGATTTTACTCAAGTCGCCTTTTGTCTTTAGCAAGGCCATGCAAGTCCCTGCTGCAGTCTCACCAACTCCTTTCTCAATCATTTCCTTGGTGGCAGCGTCAGGACCAATCTTGTCTATTTTGTCCATGGCTCGCATCGCAAACTGCTGTTTTACATCTGCAACACCGCAGGACTTAAGGAAATTTGAAACAAGTTTTCTAGTGTTGATGCGCCAGGTGACTTTTTTGACTCCAAGCACTTTGATGGCCTCATCCAGGCAAGCAATTATTTCTGCATCAGCCATCACGCTTTTCGTTCCAAGAGTATCAACATCGCACTGCAAAAATTCCCGTAATCGGCCTGCCTGAGGCCTTTCTCCGCGCCAGGCTCTGTCAATAACATAACGCTTGAACGGTTTTCCTAACTGAGGATTCCCAGCATAAACTCTTGCTGTCGGGACTGTCTGGTCATATTTCAAACCAAGCTCTTCATCGCCAAATTTCATCCTGAAAATCAGTTTTTCCTCTTCACCATATTTTTTGCCCAACGTGTAAGAGTTTTCCAATGCAGGCGTCTGCATAGGCATAAAACCATATTTTTCAAAGACTCTCTTGATTTTTTCTATTGCCTGCTCTCTGAATATTTGTTGTTCAGGCAAGAAATCACGCATTCCGCGAACAGGTTGAGTCTCAGCAGCCATTTTTACCTCCTATCATCCTAAATATATAAGTTTGAGGGCGAGGGCCGAGATTTGAACTCGGGTCCGCCGGGCCACAGCCAGCGATTCTCGACCAAGCTAAACTACCCCCGCCATAACTTTTGCTAGGCTGTGAGTTTAAAACTTTATTCTGGCAACTAGAAATAAGGTTCCTAACAGTGAAGGCAACCAACTCTTTCTGCCATACCAAGGCTTAAATTTGGGGCTTTTTAAGGGTTATTATGAATCTCAAAATCGATTGCCTTGGACATGGAAACAGAGACCATCCTGAGCTGATGTTTATTGGCGAGCGGCCTGGCGCTAAAGAATTAGAGACTGGGCATCCCTTTGTTGGCAGGGCTGGCAAGTTTCTTGACAAGCAACTGGAAAAAATAGGAATCAAAAGGGAAGATTGCTACATCACAAACGTCGTTAAGTCCTATGCCGAAGGCAATAAACCTCCAACAGACGAGGAAATACGAGCATACTTGCCAATTCTGGAAAAAGAAATTGATGAAATTAAGCCCGAAATCATAGTTCTGCTGGGAAAAACGGCTTCAAGAAATGTTCCTGCACGAGCACCATACACTTATCTTGAGCTGCCGCATCCATCCGCTGCGATGCGGTTTACAAAGCAAAGGATTAAATTCGAACAGGGCATGGAAAGGCTTAAGCAACTTTTAAAAGACTAATTGTTTACTCCATCGAACAAATGGCAGCTCAACAACCTGGCAAAGGCGAAGAAACTCTTGAAGAGAGAATAGACAAGGTACGACCAGTAAAATTAATCACAATCGTCAAAGGAGCTATAGACTTAATGAAAAAAGAGGACCCCAACTATCATTTTGAAATAATCAATACACACGGAACCATAGCTGGAGCAAGCCGCAGAGACGCTGCAACCGTAGTTTTTGAAGACGCAAAAGGCTTTGTTGACTACATACAAAGCTTAAACCGCACACAATCAGCTGTTCATCCACTTATCGTCTTGCGAGGCGAAATTGTTATTCCTGCTGCATATGATAATGGTGGTAGCTCGTATAGCCCTGGCATTTTAGGGGACAAATTTGACGACGGACTCGCATATTTAGAACATCTGCCAAAGGTTCAGGCATACTTTATCCCAAGCAAATAGTGACTTGTATGCTCGAGCAAACTATGGCATAAACTTATAAACTCATATTTTATCCGACATACATCAAAGAGTACAGTTCTCGATGTTGGCCTCCGAAAAGGAGGGCCGCGCAATCGGGTGTAAAAACCATGTATTGTGCACTCGACAATTGTTTTCTAAGATAGGACAGAAAATGGACTTTAAAGAATTGGGCTTAGACCCACAATTAATAAAAGCGATAGAAGAAATGGGCTACAAAGAGCCCACAGAAATACAAAAGGAAACCATACCACTAATAAAATCTGGACGGGATGTTTTCGGGCAATCATGCACTGGGTCTGGAAAGACTGCTGCATTTGGTCTGCCGATTTTGGAAAAGATTTCCCATCAGGGCAAAATTCAGGTTTTGGCGTTGGTACCAACTAGAGAACTCTGCGAACAAGTCGCAAGTGAATTCATAAAATTTTCCAAATACAAACCAGTGAAGGTTACAACAGTTTATGGCGGAGTTGCCATCGGGCCGCAAATAAGAAACCTGTGTGACTCGGATATTGTTGTTGGTACTCCTGGCAGAATTCTGGATCACCTGAGCAGGCGCACACTTGATTTACGCAATGTTTCATTCTTAGTCTTGGATGAAGCTGACAAGATGCTTGAAATGGGATTCATAGATGATGTTGAGGATATCTTAAGACACGTACCTAAACAAAGGCAGACTTTGTTGTTTAGTGCGACAATTTCATCAGAAATTGTACATATAGCCCAGAAACATATGATAAACCCCCAGAAAGTTGAAACTAAAATTTACTTTGACAAGAGTAAATTAAAGCAAATTTATTATAATGTGCTGGGTGGGGACAAATTTTCCCTATTGGTGCATTTACTTAAAAAAGAAAACCCAAAAATGGCAATAATTTTCTGTGCAACAAGGCGCAGAGTTGACTTAGTAGCTGGAAATTTGCGAAAACAGGGCATTAATGTCCTGCCAATACATGGTGGATTGACCCAAGCAAGACGAACTCAAATCATGGAATCGGTTAAAGCGCATAAAGTCGACGGCCTTGTGGCGACTGACGTGGCTGCAAGGGGCATAGACATTAAGAATGTCACACATATTTTCAACTACGACCTGCCAAAAACATCGAAAGAGTATTTGCATAGGATTGGCCGTACTGCGCGAGCTGACGAAACTGGAATGGCTATTTCGTTGCTAAGCAGGGAAGACCACGAAAACTTCAGACATGTGATGATGGATAGAGAACTTGAAATCGAGCCTAATGAAAGGCCCCAATTTCAAAAGCTCCAATTCGAAGCTATCAGGACAGAACAGCCAAGATTTGGCCAACGAAGATTCTCCAGTCATGGACAAAACACTGAGCAAAGACGCGGCCAGAGAACGCGCCATTGGCGCTAGAATCTTTTTAAATTCCTGATTTCTCTAACATAGTAGATGTACGAAAAATCTGCTGGCTGTATAGTTTACATGCAAGAGAAGAAGAAACGGCACTATTTGCTTTTATACAAAAAAGCTTCTGACCACTACAAGGAAAGCTGGGGCTTCCCGAAAGGTTGGGTTGAAAAAGGTGAAGAAGACAGGGAAACTGCCATCAGGGAGACTAGAGAAGAGTCGGGATTAACTGACGTGCAGATTCTGCCCGGTTTTGTCGAGAAGATTCACATTTTTTACAAAAAAGAAGGGCAAATGGTCTCCAAAGACATTATTTATTTCATAGCTAAGACTGAGCAGAAGGACGTGAAGGTTTCATTTGAGCATTCTGGCTACGAATGGCTGCCCTACAAGGAAGCGGCTGAAAGACTGACATTCAAATCAGACAGGGAAACCATGCATAAAGCAGACGAATACCTGAAGAAAGAGCTGAAAAATAACCTCAGCAAGTTCCTTTGAAAACCATTAAATAACCCCTTTCTCTAATTAGTTCATGCTTGGCTACATGACAATACTTGCTGGAATAGTGACTGCGTTAGCAATGATCGTACTCATTTATTCTGCTACAAAATTAAATTTCCGCGATACCTCAAAATACATATTTGTGGGGCTCCTGCTGGCAGCAATTGATTTTATCGCAGAATATTCTGGCACTTATTGGGGGCAATGGCACTATGTTGATTCAATTTACTTCATAAAAGGCTTAGTTCCGATAGAACTAATTTTCCTCTTCTTCTCTTGTGGAGTCTTGCTAAGATATGTGTTCATGAACGTATCCAAAATAAAAGCGCCAATCAAGCTGAACACGCTTCTTTATCTCACAACAATCTTTGCTCTGGCAATATATGTCCGAGAATTATACCTTGGGTTGGATACATATCAACTGGTTTTTGCTGTGCCGATTGGCATTTGGGGAATCCTTAACATCAAGGAAAAAAACAGGACTGCTGCTTTTGCAATAGCGCTACTTGTAATGGCATTCGACTTGATTTTTGAAACCATTATCATTAAGGCGGGCGGTTATAGCTACTCGTACAATTTCACACTGCTAATTCCTATGGCGTATGGCATGCTTGCGCTTGGATTGCTTGGACTCATAGAGCAGATGCACAAACTTGATGATTTCCTTAACAGACCAGCCATACGAAGGCTATTGAAAAGCCTTGGTGTGTATCGATTCGTAAATGGCAAACATGGAAAGAAATAAGCTTTTATTTCTCCTTAAGCTAGTTTAAACGGCCATGTTGAACTTCGATAAAGTGAAACGCTTTTCGCTAATCAAAGTTCGGGAAAATTAAAATGCTGAACTTCGAGGTTGCTAAAATATTCTATGATCTTGCTGACATTCTTGAGGCCAGGGGTGTGCAATGGAAACCTGCTGCCTACAGGAAAGCAGCCCGTTCTATAGAGAGCTTGCAGGAACCGATTGAAGACATCTTGGGGGAAAAAGGCATCAAGGCGCTTGAGGAGATGCCCGGCATTGGCGAAAGGATTGCTGAAAAGATTGTTGAGTATGTTAAAACCGGGAAAATTTCTGCGTACGAAAAGGAGAAGAAGAAACTGCCATCAGGTTTTGCAGAGATGATGGAAATCCAGAGTTTAGGCCCGAAAAAAGCAAAACTACTGTATCAAAAACTGAATATAAAGTCCGTTGCTAACTTGGAAAAGGCGATTAGGCTGCACAAGCTTGCAAAACTCAAAGGTTTTGGCGCAAAATCAGAGGAAAATATTCTCGCAGGCATAGAATTGCACAAAAAAGGGAAAGAAAGAATGCTTTTGGGCGAAGCTTTCCCGACTGCACAAGCGCTTGTCAGCCAGCTGAAGAAGTTAAAGGACATCAAGACAGCAGTTGCTGGTGGCTCTCTGAGAAGAATGAAGGAAACCATAGGCGATATTGATATTTTAGTCGTGCCAAAAGATAACAAGGCTGCAACAAGCAGCAAAATAATGAATTACTTCACATCTCTACCGGAAATCGGGCAGGTCCTTGCAAAAGGAAACACAAAATCATCTATCGTGCTCAGGGATGGAATACGAGCTGATGTCCGGGTATTGCCTGAAAAAAGTTATGGATCTGCGCTGCAGTATTTCACAGGCAACATAGACCATAATGTAAAACTACGGGGCATTGCGATAAAGAAAGGTTACAAATTATCCGAATATGGATTGTTTGACAGGAAGACGAACAAGCTGGTTGCCGGAAGAACAGAAGAAGAGGTGTACAAGAAGCTTGGATTAAAATATATCGAGCCCGAATTAAGAGAAAATCTTGGGGAAATAGAGGCTGCGCAAAAAGGCAAACTTCCAAATCTCGTCCAATTAAAGGACATCAAGGGCGACTTGCATCTGCATACCAGATGGTCAGACGGCTCTAATACTATAGAGCAGATGATTGAAGCTGCTTTGAAACTTGGTTATCAGTACATCGCAATTACAGACCACTCAAAATCAGACATCATAGCCAATGGTATGGATGAAAAGCGGCTTGAAAAATATATTTCTGCGGTTCGTTTGGCTGCAAAAAAATACAAAAGTATCGAAGTTCTTGCTGGCGCGGAAGTTTACATACATGCAGATGGCAGACTGGATTATTCAGATAATATTCTGAAAAAACTAGATATTGTGATTGCATCAATACACAGGAATTTCAAGATGCCAAAAGAGCAAATGACTAAACGCATAATCAAAGCTCTCGGCAACAAATATGTTAACATATATGCGCACCCGACAACCAGGAAGATAAACCAGAGGGAGCCGATAGATTTTGACAAGAGACAAGTCTTCAAGTTCTGCGCAAATAAGGGAATTGCTTTGGAAGTTGACGCGAACCCAACAAGGTTGGATTTGAATTATGCCGATGTTAAGGAAGCCATAGACGCTGGATGTAATCTTGTGATAGATACTGATGCGCACGACCTAAACCAGCTCAGTTACATGTGGTTTGGGGTTGCAACAGCCAGGAAGGGCTGGGCAGAAGCAAAGAACATAATAAATACAAAACCTGCAAATGAATTGAAAAGATTCTTCCACAAACTCCGCGATTAGTTTTTAATCTTTAGTTCCCACAAAAACGTATGAGGCTCAGCGAACTGATAAGATATTATTCTAGTTTACCCATACAGCAAGAACTAGTTAGATTCGCAAAAGACAGGGAAGTCGCTACGCAATTTGGCCAGGCTTTTGGCAAGCGGCCTGATGTCCTGGAATTACCTTCTGATGTCATAAAACAAGTCAGGTCGGGCGCAACTTCATTCCATTGCTCTGAAGAAAGGTGGAGCAATCCGCTAAACTTGACGAGCAATTCTGAGAAGAAAGACCTTGATGCGTTGAGAATAGGCTTTGACCTGGTTTTGGACATAGACTGCAAAATCTTTGAGTGGGCGAAAGTTTGCGCAAAGCTGCTGATGTGGGCCTTGGAAACGCATAGCGTCGAGCATTACAGCATAAAGTTCTCAGGCGGGACTGGCTTTCACATAGGTATTCCTTGGGAAGCCTTTGCTGCTGACGAGAGATGGGCATTCCCTGATGTGGCACAGATTGTTGCAAAATATCTTCGCGAATATATTCGACAGCCTTTGGCAAGAGACATCGCTGAATTGGAGGGCGATGTGAAGAAAATCAGCGAAAAAAGCGGCAAAAAGCCTTCAGAGTTCATGCAAAATGGCACGTTGAACCCATATAAATTGCTGGAAATAGACACTATTTTGATATCACCGAGGCATCTTTTCAGGATGCCCTACTCACTCAATGAGAAGAAAGGCCTTGTTTCTTTGCCCATGAAACCCAGAGATGTTAACAAATTTCAGCCAGAAATGGCCAAACCCGAAAATATCAAAACAGTCAGCATGAAATTTCTAGACCCTGAACATGTCGGGAGCGGAGAGGCTTCACAATTATTGATGCAGGCTTTGGATTGGAACATTAGGAGTAAAGAAAAACAGCAGACAAGGGAAGTAATCAAGGTTGAGTATGCTGACAAGGTGCCTGTTGAAGCTTTCCCGCCGTGCATCAAATGCATCATGGAGGGCTTGCCGGATGGAAGAAAAAGAAGCTTGTTCTCATTAATCAATTTCCTGAAGAGCGTGAAATGGCCGTGGCTGGAAATAGAACAGTTCGTATATGACTGCAACAACAAAAACAACCCGCCACTGAAGACTGGCTACGTAAAGTCACAGCTAAGTTGGCATTCAAGGCACAGAGAATCTGTTCCTCCGCCAAACTGCAGGGCATTTTACCAGGATATTGGCATATGCAAGCCAGATTTCACATGCAATAGAGTAAAAAACCCGATAAGCTACCCAAAACACAAAATCGGCAAAAAAGTTATTAAACAATAGCTAAGTTAGAATGTTGGAGGCTGTAATGGGAGAATTCACTTATGAAGATTTGTATGAAATTCTGAGAGCTGAAAAGTACTCAACAGATTTACAGCAAATAGACAAGGAGCAATTAAGAAAAACTAATGCTTACTTCAAGTCCAAAGAGGAGTTTCTAGTCAGGCAGAAGGAAGTCGCATTTGATGAGGCTGCCGAAAAGACGAAAATCGAGCTGGAAAATGCCAAGCGCGCAGTGAAAGACTTGTATGACAAGCGGGAAAGGAAAGTCATAAGCAGGGCAGTGTTCTGCGCACGCAGCAATTTCAAATTAAAAGACACTACAAACATGCTTTTGTCCGAAGAAAAACTATATTTTGCGCTTTTGGAGATGTTGAGGCAGAGCGGAGAGGAGTTCTACAGTTTCCTCAACCAAGACTACTTGGAAGAAAAACCGAAGACTTTAAAAGAGAACTTCAAACGTGTAAAGTTAGTTGAAGCCATACCTGAACTGATGGATACTCAATTGAACAGGTACGGGCCGTTTGCCGCAACTGCAGAGGTAGAATTGCCCTCAGAATTAGCGGAACTCCTGCTGAAACAAGGCAAGGCGGCCGAAATAATCCATGTGGAAATAAGAGATGAAAATACCAAAGCAAATCCGTAAGTACTGCCCTTCGTGCAAAAAGCACCAGTTACACAAAGTTATCGCGGAAAAAACAAAAGCGAAACCAACCACAAGGAAACGCGCCTTGAAGTGGGGAGTCAGGCATTATGCTTTCATATCATCCGGCTATGGCGGATCTCCAAGGCCAATAATCCATGAAAAATCCAAGACTACAAAGAAGGCAAACTTGAGATTCCAGTGCACAAAATGTGGCAAATCACACTTTAAGCAACACCCAAGAAGGGTTAGAAAAGTGGAGCTAACATGAAAACACAAGAGTTGAAATCAAAATTTATAAAAGTTAGATGCGAGAAATGCAAGAACGAGCAGATAATTTTCAGCAAATCAGCGACACCGGTAAAATGCCTCGTATGCAGCGAGATACTTGCAGAACCGACTGGTGGCGCTGCAAAAATCATAGGCCACATACTTGAAGTGCTTTCTTAAACGCAAGAGTTATAAGTCAACTTTCGAGAAGTAATTTTCATGTATACTAAGAAGAACCTGCCTGAAAAAGATGAAATGGTCATTTGCACCATCAGGGACGCCAACCCAAGTTCAGTTTTTGCAATCCTTGACGAATATGAGAAAGTGGAAGGCATGATTCATGTTTCTGAAATTGCCAGAAAGCAGGTAAGGGCTATGAAAGTTTACCTGAAACCCGGCACCAAATTAGTCTGCAAGGTCATGTCCATGGACTTGCAAAAAAGATATGCGGAACTTTCCCTGAGACGGGTGGGAGAGGGACAGAGAAGGACAAAGCTGCAGCAATGGGGCAATGAAAAGATTGCGAACGACATACTGGAAGTCTTTGCAAAACAGGTTGGCCTGGCTAGCAAGGCTGCGTATGAAAAGGTTGGCAACAAAATCATTGAAGCTTACGGCGCATTATACCCTGGTTTCATAGAAATTTCACAGAAAGGTGTTTCGGTCTTAAATAAAATAGAGGTTGAAAGCAAGCTTGCCGAGCAGCTCGCAACACTGATACAGAAAAGAATAACTCCGCCAAAGGCGGAGATAGAAGGCTACTTCTTACTGCAATCTTCAGCTGCAAATGGCGTTGAAGTGATAAAAAGTGCTGTTGCAAAAGCACAGGAACTTGCTGAAAATGCAAAGGCAGACCTGGAAATAAAATACATTTCTGCACCGAAATACAAATTCAAGTTGGAAAGCACTAACAAGAAGGCTCTTGATGAGACTCTGAAGTCCATACAAGCGGAATTAACCAAGCACATGACAGCAAATTCCGGAACTTTCCTGACTCAGTAAAGAAAAAATGTTCTAGTAATCAAAAATTGATTTTTGGCCTGCAAATTGTTCAGCCTTTTCGTTTTTTTCCAAAAGCAATTTTCCATACACACCATCATAGCCTGGCTGTATTGTCAGTTTTCCTTGCTTGTTTTGCATTATCAATTCTGCAGTTTTGTCGCCGACAGCTTCTGCAAGCTTTTCCTGCGGCGTTTCCAGCAGGATGGAGTATTCGGAGCTGAATTTTTTCAGCATTTCATTATACAATTGCAGCACTGGCTTCGCCGTTACATTCTTTGCACCCAAGACTGCAGCCAACAGCTCTGCTAACGGCAACAAAGTGTAGAATGGCGGCCTGCCTTTCGGCTTGTAATCTACGGGCCTGTCTGCAAGCTCCTCAACCCTGTTAAGAACGCCAATCGTCAGGCTTTTCCCGCATTTTGGGCACCTGTTGTTGTATTTCCTTGACTGCTCGGGTTCCATCCACACGTTGCAGTTCCTGTGCCCATCATAATGGTACTTGCCATAGCCAGGGTCGGTCTCAACAGTTCCTGCCAGCCCTTCCCCAGTCCTTATAGCGCCGATTATCTTGTCGTAATCAAACCCAGTGCTGAAGATTGTAGCTTCCCTGCCAATGCGCCACGGCCAGAAGCTGTGGCTGTCTGAGAATGAGACCAGTTGTATGTTATCTAATTGCGACAAGCGCCAGTTCATTGCAGGGTCTGATGACATGCCCGTTTCTATCGCGTGAATATGTTTCTTCGCATCCTGATAGCACTCCTCTATGGAATTGAAGCCGGACTTGCTTCCGAACAGCGAAAAGTGCGGTGTCCACGCGTGCGCAGGTATGATTTCTACATCGGCAGATATGGATTTTAATTTTTCAACAAAATCTGGACAGGGTATCTTCACTGTTGGCCTTCCATCTGATGACATATTGCAGAATTTTGACAGATACTCATTGATTTGCTCTGCAACCTCGAAACTCGGCGAGATTACAACATGGTGCACCTTCTTCGTCTTCTCGTTTACAGTGTAAACATTTGATATCTCTGTCGTGAGTAGGAAATTCATGTTGCCAAAAGAGAAAATTCCCTTTTCCTTTGGCTGCAGCTGCTGCTTCAGCTCATTTAGCCAGAGGGGATGCGTAAAATCTCCTGTTCCAAGCAGGTTAAGGCCTTTAAGCAGAGCCCACTTCTCAAGATTCTGCAGGTTCAGATCAGGGGAACATGCTCTTGAGAATCTGGAATGTATGTGCAAGTCAGAAATTATTCTCATATAAAATTAGAAGAGCTATAAAATATATAAAATTATGTATAAACCTGGAAAGCTTTTGTTGCCTCGTTGTTGGTCTCATTAGATTCTACTTGCGTATGTGTTGAATCAACATTGGCATATACCTCATACGTTCCACCTGCATCGTATTTAAATGGAGATAGGCTAAAATCAAACAAGAAAGTTTTACCCGGAGCTATTGTATCGCCCGTGCAAATCTGGTCAATTTTATCACCAACAGTACCATCCGCATTTACTTTGTTGATAATTGTGCACATCTCATCTTGGCCGAGACCTGCAGACTCATTCCCTATGTTTGTTATAGTTACTTTTGCCGTAAGGTTATATCCTTTTGTCGGCAGTGCCATTTCAGGATTAACCGGTTCGATTTGAATATCAGTTATTACAAGATCAGGTAATGCAAATTTTGGCTGCTCTCCTCCAAGATAGCTGTCTAAAAGACCAAGCAAATGTGTTTTTTCAGATGCATCAATCTGGCCATCTGCAAGCGCAGAGTCCAGCGCCTTGAGCAAGTCATCTTTTGTTACGGCCGCAGCGCAGCCTATTACAACTAAGAACGACAAAGCGAAAATCAAAATAATTGCATACGTTTTCATGCTCCGCAGTTACATTGAGTCCATATATTTGGATATTGTGCCTGAGTTATTGCTGCGCAACCGCCCACTGCATCAAGCGTCGCTTGTGAAGTGGTGTCAGGACATTTTCCCTTGTTTGCGCTGGTTCCAGTTCCAGCAGTGCAAGTCTTTCCAGGAATATTCTCTATTGTGAATGCTGTTGAAGTCCTGTCGGCATAACCGTAGGACACAGTCATTTCAAGCAAGTCTACAAACGTACCTTTTATGTTGGTTGGCATATCGCAGAAAGTCTGCCCTGCGCCGTTTACCAGTGTGATGGCGTCTGGAGAGCACGTTAGTGTATTAGCCCCGATTTTGGCCTGTATCTTGACTTTATCTTTTTGGTCGGGATTTGAAAGTATATCTGTGTCCCTTGTTACAGAGTTTATAACTGGCAAAATGTCGTTTGGGCCTAGGAAAGAGTAACCTTTGCCTGAATTGCTTACTTTAACTATGAATCCGCCAGGGTTTTCCTCAACTGAGGTGACTTTGATTGGCGCACCGGAATTTTCTACAGTCTTTGTGCCAGAGACCTTGCAAGTTTCAGGTCCGCCAGTGGTTTGCTGGTAAACATTCTCGTTCAAACAAACTGAAGAAACTGCTTGCGTTTGATAATTATAAAGTGCATTTGCGTAAAGAGTGAATGAGCCTGTTGCAAAAACATCTCGGCCATCGAATTCGAAGGATTGAACTTTTTGCTGGCCTGGAACAACACTTTGCCCTATCTTTTTTGCCGGGTTGAGGTTTAGAGTTGCAGCTCTGTCTCCCTTCATGTTGAATCCGTCCAAATCTATGCCGGACAGGTACAAAACCATGCTTGCATTAGCTTCACCTTTGTTTTCAACTTGAATGCCTGCAGTGAAATGCTGGCAGTCAACCAGCTGTGCTGGTGGCTCGCCGGGCAAGAAGGAAAGTGCTAAACCTTGTGAGCCTCCGACAAAAGCAGCTTGTGCAGTTGTGGTCTGCGTTTTTGTCTTGCTTGAGCAACCGCTGAATGCGACTAGAACCGCAAATAGTACTACAATTAGGAAACTTATTTTTTTGTCCATGGCCTATCCCTATCAGAAATTTGCCATTTAAAAGGTTTTGTTAAAACTGCGTGAAAACAACCTCTGCAGAGGCTTACTTCAGATTTCCGCTCTTAGGTATCACTGCTATTTCAGAAGAAATCTTGTTCTTGTATTTGTAGGCCAGCTCTATGGAAAGCTGCTCTTCGAAATCGGCTGTTGTGCTTACATCAAAGCCACAGTTTATTTCGCCTTTATTTTCGTATAGTGTTATAGGATTCTCGTCGCATTTCAAAGATGTTATTGCTTTATTGCCGAGTTTTATTCCAAGCACATAAACCATGTCAAGGTAGTCTACCTTAGGTGATGGGCACTGGGAGTCAACAGAATTGCTGTAAACTTTCCCGTCTCCCTGGTTTTCTATTCCCGCAGTTATCTCCAGATGCACTGTTTCTGCGTCATTGGACTGCGCAAGCTGCTTGAAACTTGTAAATTTGACTGGTGCGCCGGAACTTTGTACGGACTTATCACCTATTGGATTACAAATCTTGTCTGTCCTTGCAACGCAAACAGATGCTATGCCCAGGCTGTTATAAGGATAGCAAGCCTCAACTGAAACGGTAACCTTTTGCTGCTCCGTCAGAACTGTGCCTGAGAATTTTGCTCCCGTCCAGTTTATGAGCTGCGGGCTGCCAGGGATGATAGAGGTCCCGATTTTCTTGCTGCCAGCCAGGGCTTTGCTGTTTTTTTGGATCACATCACTCGTAATTCCCAAAACCTGCGCATTGTTAAGCAGAAAAGTAGCGTTGTTAGCCAGGATATTCGACTCGCCTTCATTATTAACCAAAACCATAATGTTGAAAGGTGTGTTAGAGAATACTGTGGCTGGCAGGTTTTGGAATTGCATCGTCAGCCCGTTTGTTCCGCCGACAAAAGCTGTCGTAGTTTCCTGCTTGCTTAAGCATCCGCTAAATGCAACTAGCGCAATTACTGCTGCTACCAACATTATTTCTTTTTTCATATCAATCTCATGGCGCGGCTTGTATGGTTAATGGGACAAGCTGTTCATTTGAATAGTCATATTTGAGCTTTGCCAGCACGAAGAACGTGCTGAATGTCTGGTTATTCAATTCTTCTTTTGTCACTTTGATCTTTACCAAAGCAGTCTGTCTATCGCCTGAAGCCAATTTAGACTGTATTGTCGCAGTGCATTTTGAAATATTAGTTGTTTGCGGGGCTTGCAAACTCATGCTGTCAAATTCAGATTTCAGTGTTTTGTTATCAACAATAGGAATACAATTGAAAACTCCCTGTTTTCCAGATTGGGCTTGCACGAAATCAGACGGGATGTACAAGACTAATTCATAATCTGGCATGCTGTACAACTTTGCGACACCGGTGTGTGAAGTTGGATTCTCAACATTGACACCAATATAATAATCAATTGCCTTATCTGCGGTGTCTGCCTCGAGCACTTCAGGGTCACCTGATGCTCCAATTCCTAAATTCAATGATTGGTCGCCCTTCTGCCAGCTGTTCAAGCTGTCTCTTGATATTCCCAAGGCATCCAACTGGTCTGCATTAGGGTCTAATGCGAGCAAGGCGTCAACATCTGCAAATACAAACTGCTTTCCTGCAACAGTCTGTGTGCCTACAGCGGTTGCTGTTAATTTGACAGTATAAACTGGCTGTTCTGGGAAAAACGGAACGCTGCTGTGGTTGCAGGTGAATAGCCTGTTTCTGGCAACACTCACTTTCAAGTTGTTTGGTGTGCAAGTCCAGTTTTCAGACTCGCATTTACTTTCTGGATCCAAAGGATCCAGCAAATGGCAAGCGTCCAATGTTGCATTAATAGTCGAGCCTGGGAAGCTGACAGCATTAAGCCTGCCTTGTATCACAAGATCCTGGTCTGAATAAAACGTATCGCGCACAGGTGCCACATTAAGCATTGTTACGCCGACATCCGTTACAGTTTCATACTGCGATTCAACAGTATCTGAACGCCAGAGGTTTTCAGGATTATATGTTCCTGCAAAAACCTGGCTTACAACATTCAAAGGTCCTGTTACAGTCTTCAAACTGCCTGCAACGCCAACGCCGCCGATTTCTGCCTTGCCCATTATGTGCTGGCCATAAGGTGTTGCAGTAAGATACCACACTGCGAAAGTCATTATTAAGAAAAAGAAAAATATTCCTACTGCGGCGCTCCCGGATTTTGTGGCGGCGCCAACCAAAATCGTGAGAATTATTCCAATTATCAATATTTGAAAGTAAAAAGGAACTGTCGAAAAGAACCCTACAAATCCGGTCGCCATGCCATACAAAAAGTAGCCAACCGCAACAAGTATGGCAATGACAAGTGCCCAGCCACTCTTGCCCTTGGCTTTTGAAAGACCTGAGAATAACGTTGATTTTGCACCGCCACCCAATCTTTGAAGTGCTCCAACCTCTGGTGGCGCCTGTGCCGGTGCTGCGGCTGGTGCAGGTGCTGCAGATTTCTTCTTAAAAGGCCAAGCCATTATGTTTTACCCTTAATCAAGACACTCACTTGCCCCAACTGAATGTCTGAAGGAGAATAAACTGCCAGATAATTGTCGCCAGTCATCAGGTATTTGCAGACATCCTGCTGTGCAACGCCATTTGTCATCTGCACATCTATCTTCTGTGAGTTTAGCTGGAATGTAAGCACTTGTGTAGGGCCTGTCGTGTTTGCCTGTTGCGCGGATCCTAAGATATCCTCGCCAATATGCAAGTCCACTATGAAATTTGATGGTTGCTGCGGTTGTGCTGCAGAAGTCGTGGAGCTTGACAACACATCCATTACGCAATTCAGCTGGCCGCCTTTGATGCTCTGCATTTCGGAACTCGTTAACACGAAAGAATAGCTCTTGACTGAAAAGGAATTCTTGACATAACTTGTTGTAACCCTGCCAAAAACAATCTCGTATTTGCCGCCCCTGTCAACAGACCAGCCCAGATTATTGGTTGTCTGCATCAAAGATGGTGGTAAATCCAATGTTATGCTTGTATTTGAAAGAGCTGCTGCGTATATTGGTTTGCCATTCAAACTTAGCGACAATGTTGATGGCTTGCTGCCCAACTGCTTTACGTAACCGTCAAAACTTGCCGACACTAATCCCAAGACTTCCTGCTGGTTTAATGTAAGTACTTGTTGCATGGTCGCTTTTGCCGGGTTGTAATTCTTGGCCACGAAACTTATGTCGCCCAAAGTATAATCTGTTGTGCGCCAGAATGCGGCTCCTGGCGAACCAACTGAAATTACGAGCTGGTTTGCTCCGTCTCGCAGCTGGTCTGAAGGCAAGTCTATTGACTGTGTGCCCGCATCAAGCAGGCCTGTAAATATCACCGTATCATTCAGCATTACGATTATTTCTGAAGTGCCATGCCTGTTCAGAACTGTGAAATCAAGGCTGGCAGAAGATAACTCTGTCTTCGCGATAGATATGGAAAATATTGCTGGCTTGTCGATAAGTATGGAACGACTAACTATTAGTTGCTGCGACAAAGATTTGGGGTTTGATATTGGGCTGAAATCAAGATCGACGACGCCCAGCTCGTGGCTCATCTTTAATGGAGATGCTGGCATGCCAGTTACAAGCCCCGGCTCGACATTTAGCGCATATCTTTCATAAGTGATTGGCCCTATCATTCGTTCGCGTTCTGCAGGGCTCACAGATATAACGTAGAAAACAATACCGCCTAGTATCGCCAGCAAAATTATAAATGGGCCTATCTGCCCGCTCATTTCTGTCTTGGCCATATCCTAATTAGAGCGGAAGTTGCTATAAAAAGATTCTGTTATGCCCGCCTTCATCCTGTTTGTGATAAAGCAAACATAGCTTTAAAATAGCGGCACTGAATATGAATTGCTCTGAGAGCTTACCCATGAAAATCCTGTTCCTAAGCAAGGATGAAGCAAAAATCAAGGTAGATACCCTTGACGACCTGTGGCACCTTTCCAGATTAATAGAGCCTGAAGATACTGTTGCTGGAGCAATTGTAAGGAAGGTCAAGATTAGCAAGGAAGATGAGAAGGCACGGGCAAAAAGAGAGATTTATTTTGTCAACATAAGGGCTGAAAAGATAGTGTTTGAGCCTTCTGCAGTCCGAGTAACAGGCCTGATTACAGAAGGGCCTGATGAATTGGCATTAGGGTCTCACCACACTCTTGATGTCCGGCCTGGTGATACTATCAAAATCTACAAGGCATGGAAGCCTTTCCAGGTAAAACGATTGAAAGATGCCGAAGCTGCAACAAAAATGCCCACTGTTGCGGTCTGTGTCCTCGATGACGAGATGGCAAACCTTGCGGAGTTCACACCAACCGGGATAAAATACCTTGCACAACTACAATTAGGGCTTGCAAAAAAGATGTTTGCAGAGAAAGTTGAGGAAAAATTAGGCAAACTTATTGCGGAGCTCGCAAACATGGGCAAGTCTCATGAAATCCTAGTCATAGCATCCCCACTTTTCTGGAAGGATGAAGTCCTCAAGCGAATAAAGGATAAACATTCTGATATTGTTGAAAAAATAAAACTTGAAGACGTGTCAACCGGCGGCAAGAGAGGTATTGTTGAGCTTTTGAAAAGAGGTGCGTTGGACAGGATTGTAAAAGGCTCTGCGCTGCAAATGGAATTTGAAATGGTTGAAACTCTCATGGTCGGCATAGCCAAGGAAACCGGCCTGGCAGTTTACAAGATTGACAAAATCAAAGAGGCAGCAGCTGCAGGCGCAGTAAAGATTCTGCTCGTTACTGAAAAACTGATTGAAAAGCTCAGAGAGCAGAAAAAATACCAGGAACTGAATGAAATTTTTGATGCCACAGAAGCCACAAAGGGCGAGATTCACATCGTCAGCAGCAAGTATGAAGCTGGAGAAAAGCTTGACGGCCTGGGTGGCATTGGAGCGATACTAAGATATAAGGTCTAAAATGCAAGACATACTGCAGCAATTTGCAAATGGTTTTTGTGCAGAATTTGGATTAGTACCCGTTCAGATAAAATTCACATTAGAATTTAGCATGGAAGACATAAGGCTTTATTCCATGCTGCTCTGTCCGCAAAAACAATCTCCAGATGTTAAACCATTAATAAAAAATGAAAAAAAGTTAGTAAAACTTATTGAAGAGGAAAGATATGATGCTGCAAAAGACCTCCTCTGGAAAAAGATTGTTACCAACCAAAAATTAGGTGCATTCGTTTCGCACTTCGAACTTGAAGATATGCGTGCTTTTAGGGCCGCAATAGACATCGTTGAGGGCAGGGCACCAGCTGTGGCTTTGAATAAGGAACAATTAGACTATGCAAACGACATAGCGAACAGGATGCGCAAGCTTCACTCGAGCAGGGTTATACCTGAGATTCGTAACTTGTATGTAAGAGCGTACAATGCTGCGGTAAAGGGAGAGATGCCTTTGCTTTCCACGGATAAAAAAGACACGGAAAAGTACATTCATGAAGCAATACACTACATTTTATTTGAAAACAAGATATACACCTCCCATAATCCGTTTGACGAAGGCTTATGCACTTTCTTGCACATCAAATCCCGAGGAGAAGGCATGATTGGAGAAATGTATGGGATTTTCTCTGGTAGCCATCACTACATGGGATGGGCCAAATACTTCTTTGAAAAATTTGCAAAAACCCCGCCCGGCCAGATTGGCCATTTGCTAAGAGCAAATCTGGCAGCATATTTGCAAGAATTTCAGCAAAAAATTGGCTAATGCAAAGTTTAGTCAGCCGCCGTTTCTTGAGACGTGCTTTTCCCGGAAGCAGTATGCGCACTTAAGATTACAATCCTTTGTTGCAAACATGTGGATTTTTTCGGGGATGCTCATCGCTAGCATTTTTAAATGCCAAAATCATAAAAACCTTGGTATGGCCACACCGGAAGTCATTGTTGGAATCCTTGGATCCATTTTGCTCATAATTGCATGGGTTTGGGAGACTTGGGAGAATTACGAGCAGCACAAGATTTCCGTGCACATGCACTTTTCACTTCTGTACATAACCGGCAACCTCTTGCTCACAATTTATTCCTGGTGGATTCACAGCACAATTTTTTTCGTGCTCAGCATAATACTAATAATTGCTATCTTATTTGAGACAATTTACGCAATAGCAACCGGCAGGAAAAACAAACATCGCATATTAAGGAGAAATTTACGGGCCTCAAAAACGCGGAGGTTTTTGACGCATGTCAAACGAACGAAATAGAATAATTTGTTTTGACCTTGATGGGACTTTGATTGACTCGACTGAGGCGCATGCGGTTTCATTTAACCTGGCTTTTGAGAAGAACAACCTTACCCAGCAAAGGCCTGAAAAAATAATCTCGGAGTTTGGCCCGCCTGCTGAAGAGATTGTCAGGATTTTATTTCCGCAGCTTTCCGAAAGAAAGCTGCACCAGGTTGTTGAAGACAAGAGGAAATTCCTGGTTGAACGAACCTGGAAACTGACCAAGCCGCTGCCAGGGGTTGCTGAAGCTGTCAAGAAGTTAAGCAAAAAATTCAAGCTGGTCATATATACGCACTCAACTATGGATGAAATAACTATGATGATGCGGGCTGCAAAGCTTGACAAGAAATTATTCTTCAAGATTTTGGATTCGAGTGATATACACAAGAAGCCGGACCCAGACATAATCGATGCTGTAGAAGAAAAAGCTAATGGCAAAGTCGAATGGATTGTCGGCGATACCACTTATGATATCGAGACAGGAAATAATGGCGACGTGCAGACAATAGCGGTGCTGACTGGCGTTCATTCTGCAGAAATTTTGCAAAAAGAGAAGCCAACCATAATTTTGCAGTCAGTGGCAATGCTGCCCGAATACTTTGAAAACGAACTGTAGTGTAGAGTAAAGGTTTTTAATAGCTGGATTTGTTAATTAGCTGAGGATGGCCGTCAAGGGTTGGACTAATGTAATTCTAATTATCGCAGCCATAGCCTTTGCACTTGTACTGATATGGCCTTTTTTCACTGCGCTGGCTTTTGCAGCAGTCGTAGCCTTCATGCTTTCAAAGCCATACAAGTGGCTCAGTAAAAGAATACCTGAAGCGCCGGCTGCATGGCTGCTAACACTTACTGTGCTTAGCATCATTGTTGCGTTTGTAATTCTGGGAGTCAATGTATTGCTGAATGAATTCGGCAAGATATACTTGTTGCTTAGTAATGTAAAATTCGAAGCGTTAATACCGCAATCACCGGAGCTGGCAAATGCACTTCAAAACCTCACACGTTTAGTTATTCAAAAAAGCATAACAAGCCTGACATCATTTGTTTCAGAAATACCGAGAGTTCTCCTTTCATTATTCATATTCACAATTTCTGTTTTCTTCTTCCTGCGGGACGGCGAGAAATTATACAAGTGGCTGGAAAAAATATTTCCACTGCCGCCTGAAAGAAAAGAGCACATGTTCAGGGATTTGAAAAGGTATGCAAACTCGTTCATAACAGTGTGGTTCATGATTGGCATCCTGCAAGGTCTCGTTGCCGTGATAGGTTTCATGCTGTTTGGGCTGCCAGGTGCGCTGCTTGCAGGTGTTGCTGCTGCAGTCCTGTCAATCCTGCCAGTCATAGGCCCTTACGCTCTATATGTACCGCTTGCTGCAATCTTATTTTTACGAGGAGATACAAATATCGCATTAGGCATAGCTGTTTATGGCTTGGCCATAGGCAGTTTCCTTGACTATGTAGTCAGGCCTTACTATGCAGGCAAATGGTCTGCTATTCATCCTTTAGTAATGCTGGTTGGCATGCTTGGCGGCATGTTGGTTATAGGACCTGCAGGAATAATAGTCGGGCCTGCTGCACTCGTCGTAATAATTTCAATTCTTCATGGTGCTGGCTTAGAGTTCGGAAACAACGACAAAAAAGAGAAGTAACACTATGAGACTAAAAGCAAAACTACTAAACATTGAGTCTGGCGGGACGCTAATAATTGTACTAAACCCAAAAGTCATGAAGGAGCTGGACTTGGAGCCAGCTGACCGTGTCAGAGTCATGTCTGAGAAGAAATACGCGGTCGCCATCACAGATGTTTCATCAGCTGTTGATGAGACCGAAATTGGCATTTTTGATGAGGTTAAGGCTTTGCTGGATGTAGAGACTGGCCAGCCCATAACAATAATCCCCGAAGAGCAGCCGGTTACGATTACTAGTATAAAGAAAAAGCTCGACGGCATTAAATTAAGCGAGGACGAGCTTTTCGAGCTGGTAACTGACATAGTTGACAACAGGCTGACAAAAGCAGAGATTGCATCTTTCGTAACTGCGGTTTACATAAGAGGTATGGAACTTGACGAGACTGAGCATCTTACGAGAGCTATGGCTGAGACTGGCCAGATGCTAAAGCTTGGCGTGAAGCCTGTGGTAGACTTGCATAGCATAGGTGGTGTCCCGAACAACAGGACAACCATGATTGTCATACCAATAATTGCATCTGCCGGCCTTTACATACCCAAAACTGCTTCCAGGGCGATTACAGACCCTGCCGGGACTGCAGACACCATGGAGGTCTTGGCACCAGTTTCTTTGGGCCTGGATGACATAAAGGAAATTGTCCTGCAGCATCATGGCTGCATAGTATGGGGTGGCTCGCTAAATATTGCGCCTGCTGATGACTTAATAATTGAAATTGAACACCCGTTGCAACTGGACCCGACTGCAATGCTTCTGGCGTCAATACTTGCAAAAAAATATGCTGTTGGCGCAACAGACTTGCTATTGGAAATACCGTTTGGCCCCGGGACAAAAGCTACGAAGGCCAGGGCTAATGAATTAGAGAAAAAATTTGTTGCTCTTGGTGGCAGGCTTGGCATAAATGTTGAAGTTGTAAAGACTGATGGTTCGCAGCCTGTTGGAAAAGGCGTAGGCCCCATCCTTGAAGCGAGAGATGTTCTTCAGGTGCTTGAGAATTCAAAAGATGCTCCTGCAGATTTGCGGGCACGCTCGCTTTACTTCGCAGGCCTCCTGCTTGAAATTGGGAAAAAAGCCAAGCAGGGTTCTGGGTTAAAGATGGCCACTGAAATTCTGAAATCTGGCAAGGCTTTGACAAAATTCAAGGAAATAATAAAGGCGCAGGGTGGGGACCCTGAGCTAAATTCAATAGACCTGCATCCTGGCAAATATGATGAAACGATTTATGCGGAAAAGAGCGGCACCATACAAGGCATTGATGATGACAGCATAAAGAAAATAGGCAGGCATCTGGGCGCGCCGTACAACAAAGGAGCAGGCATTTACCTGTGGAATAAGGTTGGGGACAAGGTAAAAGAAGGGGAGAAACTTTTCACGATTTACGCAGAGTCTGGCAGAAAACTGTCTGAAGGCCTGGCGTTTGCAGAAACAAACAATCCTTTCAGGATAAAAACATGAAATTAATTTATGTCATTCTGGATGGAATTGGGGATCGGCCGATAAAGGCTCTTGGCAAAAGGACTCCTTTGGAAGCTGCAAAGAAGAACCACTTTGACGAGCTTGCTGCAAAATCAAAACTCGGCCTTATCTGGACTGTTGGAAGAGAAATTGCACCGGAATCAGATGCAGCAACTATCGCTCTCTTCGGCTATAACCCATTTGAATGCTACAAAGGCAGGGGTCCATTGGAAGCCCAAGGCGCAGGTATCAACTTAAGAAAAAATGATGTTGCAATTAGATGTAATTTTGCCCTTGATAGAAACAATCTTATTGAGGATGTCGAAGCGGATATAACAAACGAGGAAGGCAAAGAACTTGGAAAGATTATTAGCAAGAAAATACATTCCATAGACGGTGTCAGAATAATTTTCAAGCATACTGTTGGTTACCGGGCTGTTTTGATATTGCGCGGGAAAAACCTGTCGCCAAGGATTTCAAACACACACCCATCCTACAAAATATACAAGGATTTCGTATCTGAAGCCCTGCCAGTCAGGAATAATACTGCTGCTGGAAAATGCAAGCCGCTCGATAATTCCAAAGAATCTGCATTTACTGCGGAAATCGTGAATAAATTCCTGGAGAAAGCAAGAATTTTGCTGATTAAATCTGCTTTCAAACACAAGGTAAACACCATCTTAACAAGGGGAGCAGGCTCTGAGCTGCCAAAACTCGGGAAATTGGAAGGGCGATGGACTGCACTTGTCGACATGCCTGCAGAGAAGGCTTTAGCCAAGCTAATGGGTATGAAACTTGAAAAGAAAGCCAAAGGTTTTGGCAATCTGGCAAAGCAGGCATTGAAGCTTTTGAAAAAATCAGGCGCGATTTACATCCACATAAAAGATACTGATATACTTTCGCACAAGGGCGATTATGAAGGCAAAAAAGCAGTTATTGAGAAGTTTGACAGGGAATTTTTGGCAAGCTTGATACATTCGCCAGCTTTCAAAGACATAGCATTATGCATCACTGGCGACCATTCCACACCTTGTGAACTTAGGGCACATTCATCTGATTTAATTCCAGTATTGCTCTACGTGCCTGGCGAGCTTGGCGATTGCATGCGCTTTGGTGAGACGTTTGCAGCAAAAGGAAGTTTAGGAAAGTTCAGCAGTAATCGTTTGTTCAATGTGCTGCAAAAGCTTTTATTGTTCGATTAAGTTTCATAGTCATGGCCTTCAAGGATTTCACACTGCACCATCACATAGCCAGACCAATCTCACTGCACAGTTACCCGCCGATAGCCGGGGTAATACAGAACATATCCATAGCTTTCTCCATAGCAACTATGGGTGTTCTCGCTTGGCTGATGTACGATGCATACACCACGCTGAAAGGAGCTTCGCTGGGATTGTTGCTAACAGTTCTTTTGCCGCTTAAAGTTGGCATAGTATTGTTTGGCTTTCTCATATATTACAAATCAACTTTCAGGCGTGATCTCAAGGAATTGAAAAGAAAACACGCCCTAAAATACGAGCACAGTTTCAAACACAATTAACGGCACATATCCGAGAATGTCTTGCTTGGATGTTCGTTTGTTATGACAAATGCCTTGTTTGTCTGCTTCAGGTCTTCTGGCTTGAAGAATTTCCAGTCTGTTGAAAATTTCACAGCCAGCCAGGGCTCTGCCTTGAAAATCCTTGCAAATTCCAGCAACTGTCTTACCTGTTCAACATCAAAGTACTGATACTTGAATTTAGTTGACTTACACTCCACAGCTACAGCTTTGATTCCGTTTGATGCTAGAACATCCGGGCAGTAGAATTTGCTAACGCCGGAGCCTGCAGCTCTGATTGCCGCGAAGTTTGCACCCCACAGCATCGTAACAATTTCGCGTTCAGCAGCCGATCCTTTTGCCTTCATACCCATTCTAAGCATCCTTAATTAAATTCATAATATAACTTTTAAATTCTTTTTGCAGTTCACCAAAATCTCTGATTTTATTTTTCACAGTGTTATTCCACATGTACGAAAAGTAAGGTTTACCTCTTCTTAATTTACCTTTACTCCTTATCGGCTCGCCAAGCAAAAGACAGAAAATTTCTCCAGAATTCAGAACACTATCTGAATAAAACCCTCTTATTTTACTTTGAATTTCCCAAGGTATACTATACGAAACGAAATTACAAACACCCATCCATTCTTTGGACGCCTTAGCAAAAGGCAAATAGCATATTTTACCAAAGCTTTTTGCAAGTTTTAGACTTCCTGTTTGACCTTCAGCAATTACAAAAACAGTCAAGTCTGGCATTTTAATTTTACCAGCTGCTGTAAGCAACTCAATACTAGCCCTTACAGTTGCAGGATTTTTTTCTGTAAGGTCGTCATCAACAATCAGAATTTTCCTTATCTTCTTGACCCTTTCAATTTGCCTTTTGACATCTGGAATAAGAACTGAATTATCAAACTTTATTCTTCTACCCATTCTGTCTTTTAAGTAAAGTGGAATTTTGATAATTAATGGTGAGCTCTTGCCAATATAATTGTAGGTCATAGAAGTTATTTTTGCCATGAACACCCCGGAATTACCTGGGGCCAGAATTAAATCAAAATCACTTTCTTTAACAAGTGTTTTAATTTTCTTGATAAAGAGTTTTAATCTTCTCTGAGCCTCATCTATTAAATCAGGCCTAGTCCAAGGATTCTTATATTTAGCCATATCCTACATTTAGAAAACTATTTCTACTTTGTAAAGATTTCGATTATACTTGCCATAGCAAGTCCGTCGAAACTACTTTGTAAATACTTCGACGATGTCCTTGTCTGCCAGCTTGTGCTCGAAGCCGACACTCTGGCCCCGGAATTTCGCTGACGGGCCCCAGACTTTCGCATATTTGAAATTCCTGACGAAATCATGATGTATGGTCTGTGCAAGTTCCTTTATAGTGGCACCCTTTTTGAGAACAACTGGCTTTGGGGCAACTCCTGCTTTTGTCTTTGTCTGCACGCGAATTTTGCCTGACTTCTGCCAGATGCTTTCCTTCAATTCACCCACGTTTGCGTCAGAAGATACTGCTACCACTGGCAAAGTTACCATATTCATATCCTGCCTTTTCACAGCACCAAATGTTATGTTTGCCTTCTTCAGCGCACGTTCTAAAAGTTCCAGCTCAGCCTCATCATTTGCAATTATAACTATGACGTCTGAAGTCCTAACCAGCCCGAAAATCTGGGCGGCATCTGATGATTCTGAAAAATTTGCATAGAATGCGGGCAAATCTATTCCCTGCAGCCAGACATTCTCATAGGGAATCATCCTCATCTTTGTCGTGTAATTATTCTCTCCTTCGTATTTCATCTCTGTGAGGTTCGAGAAAAGTTTTGACTTACCGGAATCGGGAACGCTGATGAAAACTACTGTTGCAGCACCCCCCTTCTTTATTGCAAATCTTTTGCCTTTGCCTGCTTTCTTTTCTTTTATCTGATCCTTCTTCAAATCGGACAGGCTTCTCTTGAGCTGCTGCAAAAGCTTCTCAGAACCTTTGTGCTTTGGCGCAGTCGTGATCATCTTCTTCAAGCCTGCGATTTTCTCTTCAGTTGTGCTAGCTTTGAAATATTCTTCCTGAGCTTTCGCGTATTCCGGACCTGCGTTTATCGGCATATTAGTTAGTCTTATAATCCTATAACTGAAAACCTTTAAATAATTAAATGCCCACTCAATAATTATGGTTACAGCGTATTTGTTGGTTATGGCTGATTCTGGTATGGAAAAGGACGTTATAGAAGACCTCCAGGAACTCGACGAGGTTGAAGAAGCGGAATTGATCTATGGCGAATGGGACATAATAACAAAATTAAAAGTGCCTGATGTTTCCATGCTCGGCGATTTCATCCTCAAGAACATAAGGGGAATAGGCGGCGTCAAGAAAACCTCAACTTTAATTGTGGTTTGATTTTATTGTCTTTTCTGGATGGCTTCTCCCCAGTGCTCTCCAAGTAAGGTCCATGTTGTTATGCCTGGCAGGAAAAGCAGAATATACATCACAGGCACAAACAAATACATCCAAAACATACTAGCGGCTACTCCAACGAAGTATAGGAGTGTATAGAGAATTCCAATTATCAGCAAATTATAGAAGAATGCCCAAAACCACCCAGCAACATAGCTCCATGTTGCCATTCGCTTCAGCACTTGAAATGAGAACGCTTGCTTGAAACTGCCTTCTGCAACAAAATTTAGGATTGATGCCGGGCAGAAGATTGCAGCAATTAGCCCTAATATGAAAAATGCTATCAGAAGGCCCTCGATAGATTTTATGTATGCCAGCAAAGTGGTTACTGGATTCTGATTTATTCTCCATAAAAGATAAAATGAAATTGCACATGGAAGCAGGTAAATGGCCTGCAGAATCCTTCCGCCCAAACCAAATATAAAAATGGCTTTCCACTCTTTCCAACCAGGCAGTCTGTAATCGCCAGTCATGGCGGTCCTTGCACAAAGAAGCTTGTAACCAAAAGCGAAAAAGCCTATGATTGGTATCATTGACAGCAGAATTCCGGGCAAGGCTCTTGCGCCGAAAGGTCTTTTGAAAGCGGCCAGGCTCATAGCAAGCTTTTAATTTGCGCTAATATAAACTTGTCTATGGGCCAGCTTTATTGGAGGTTTAGGCACTGGGCAAAGAAAGAATCTGCGAATGTAAATATTCCAACTTTCTTTCCGAGAATAAACCTGCAGAAAGATGTGCTTTGGTTTGTCGAGGGAACAATTTTCGGGTTGGTGTTCGGCTTCTTTGTCGGCTTTGCTCTGATAAGCTCCGGACTAGTCTAAGAAAGTGGTATCCAGATTTCTTTTACTGTAATTGTGCCAGAACCATCAAAAGCAAATGCCAGCGGAATTGTGCAAGGGTCAAGTCCGTTCAGCCTGCAATCGCCCCTTTTATCTTCAATAAAACGCAAAAATGAGTCCCGCCCTGACCCTGAAACAATTGTCGGATTTGTAAGATTTCCTTTGAGTATAAATCCATTGTCAGGTCCACTGCCAACTCTCAGGTTTGACAGCTGGCCATTAGGCACTATAATCAAATGGACTGCTGCCAAGTTCCAGCTGTCTTTGAAACTCACATTCAAAGTTCCGTAATTTTCAATTATTGCTGGTGATGACAACCATGGCTGCGTAGCAACTTCTTCATTACAGCCTGAAGGGTTGGCTCCGCTGCTGACGGCACAGGCACAGCTAAGGGCGCTTGTGACGGTCAAAGTTTTTGCATCTGTTTTGCCCCCGGCTACAACAATAAGCTGCACGTCTTGCGTACTCAGCCATTCCTTCCAGACTGCGAAGCACATGGCCTTCTGATAGTCATCCTTCGTATTGGAATTATTATAAGGGGATCCAGGCGCGCATGGAATTTCCTCAGGAGGAGCTATCATGCCCGAACAAGGTTCTGTAGCGGTGTCAAAATCCCAATAGCAGTTCGCATCGCTGAAATTAACACCCTCTGGCAGGGTTGAGCTATATGCGGAAAAATAAATGGGCTCACTTGCACAAACTGGAGATTTCGGCACAGCCATTATTTGCGCGCTTAATGAAGTGGGGCCTTTGAGCTTCTCAAGTGTCTGGGGTGTCACAACTATTCCAACCTTGGAACCAACATAATAATTGAAAGCGTCTAAAGCTTTCGGGCCTGTGCTTGTAAATAAAAACAGGTAGGCCATTATGAAAAAAGCAATTATCAAAATCATGGTGATCAGAAATGCTGCTGCCGGCTCTATAACTCCTTTTTTTCCTTTTTTCATGTTGAATTCCCTATGCTCTGGAGGCTACCGAATATTCCTCCAAGAGGCGTGTTAAGCTTGATTAGCCCGCTTCTTATGAATACAAAAAATATCAGCAGGGAGACTATCATAATCACTAAAACGAGAAGGACCCACCAAACAGTCTCCATTCCCTTTTTGCCAATCACAGGAAGCATGCCACATCTCCCGCCGCAATGGAAATCCAATCCCAATTAAGAGGAAGAGGATTGCCAGACGCACCTTGAGATGAGGGCGGCACGAAATAAATACTATCGCTGCGGGTTAATTTCTCATTGCTGGTGAGACAAATAGGAGTTACTTTTTCCTTAAATGCAGTCATATTATAGTCAATTGTTTTCCAATCATCAGCGGTCAGCGAAATCAATGTAGATAACCTGAACATGCAGACCTCATCGTTATTGGCATTTTCATCAATTGTTACCAGCTCATCAGTCCCATCCTTGTTTACATCTGCGGCAGTCATATCACGCCACACGACAGAGAATTCGGGGGGGTCGACGGCGATCCATTTAGGGAATTTCGATTCAAACTGCTGGTTACCTACAGGTACACCTATCAGTGATCCTTTCTTGGATGTGTCGGACCAGAAGAAAATATCTCGCATCCACTCAATCCCACCATTATCAGCTATCACAACAGCATCGTCTTTTTTTCCTCCGCCATCAAGATTGCCTGCTGCAAGCCCCACCCAATTTTTCTTATCAAGTGCTATACCATACCGGCCCATGTTAGCAAGGTTTGCACGCTTAAATCCATAAAGGCTATTTCCGCCCAAAGCCAATATCTCATCCTCCCCATCACCGTCAAAGTCCGCTGTAGCGAGTCTTTTCCAACTGTCTATTCCCAAATAATCTTTGGTTGGCAGGTCTGTTTCGTCTACAAGAACGATGCTGTTTCCCTGGACTTCGTAAAGCGCCAAGGAATCTTGTGACAATGCAATTATAGCTTTCTCAATCACTCTGCCATCACCAACTGAAATATTATGCCCTACTGCGATGTCTACCCATTTCTCATTCGAGGTGTCAGCATACATGAACTTGTCCTTTAGAGAATCAAGAGATATGGTGCTGAAGTCTGCATCCCTTGGGAAATCGCTGTTCTTGAAAGCAAGTATCTCGCCGTGCTTGTTCTTGCCGGTGGACTTTAGCAGCACGATTATCTCATCCCCTCCATCCAGATTGACATCGCCGGATGTGACTGCGACTGGAGTCAAATCATCTTTTGAATTGTCTAGCCTTGGGAAATCAGGCCCACCGCATTTTGCAGCGTTTTTATCGTCTTTCACGCAATTCCATGGGCAAAGCGGAATGAAAAAAGATGGTATTCCCAAACCAGGATTACCTGGGTAAGTGCAAGCCGGACCGTTTAGCATTGTTGAATTTTGAAGAACCTCAAGGTCGCCATTGCTGCCATAGACCAAAATCTCTTTTCTGGGCAATATTTTGGCAGGCACATTGAATTTAACCTCTGTCGAATTCGTCGTCTGGTACCCATGTGTCGCAAACACCTGTATGGTATGGATAGGGAGCTTGCCTGCCGTAGCCCTGTAAGAAGCGATTGCGTCTGTGTCTGATGAGTAATTAACAAACTCTGCAGACTGCAACCTGCTGTTGTCTAATATGTTAAACCTTGAACTATTGATATTTTCGCCTATTGTATTTGTAGAGTTTACATTAAGCAAAACACAGCTGTAATCGCTGGTGTCTGGAGCCTTTGTAAATGACACTATGAAATTCGGATCTGTTACAAATCCCACAGCTTCCGCTTCCGTATAGTACGCTGACCTCAAGCCAAAGACCTGCAGCCTGATGTCCTTAATTGTCCATAAGCCTCCCTGCTCTACAAGGTAAGTGTGATTCATGAAACCACAATCAAGGTCTGTGGCATCACCTGTCGTTATGTTTCGTTGAACATATTTTCCAGCAACATACGTGCAATTCCTATCCTCCTGCTGGCCATCGCCATAAATCCAAGTCACTGCAATATCTTCAAGGCAGGATGAGCTTATCTTTGCAGTTAGCGGCAAGTTTACGAATTGAATCATGTTCGACGCTAGTCCAGGTTTCGAGTTTATGAAATAGACTCCGGCAATCGTATTCACAAACTGAACTGATGGAGACGCTGAGCATGGAATCTCTCCAATCGCCTCAGATTGTTTTGACAACAGAACTTTTTCCTGCAGGAAAGAGCCTTTTGAAAAGGATGCAAAGATTACAAATGCCACAAGTATGATTATCATCGTCAATAGTGTTGCCACCACTGGAGATATTCCTTTTTTCATTTTGAAACCTTCATGTTTGTGGTGGTGGCAGGACAGTAAAGTCTTTTGTTGCTGTTACACTATTACTGTTGCTGTCCTTGCAACTCACGTATGCGTAATAAGTATTATTTGTAAGAGTAATTGTGTAGTAATATGATTTGCCATCTTCATATGATTTGTCATTCGCATCAAGCCCGTTTATGCCTGTTGAAAGGTTTCTATCAGCAAACTGGGCAAAGCTATGTGACACTTGGAGTCTTATATCACTAGGCTCTGTTTCGCCTGTATACAATATCGAAATGTCAAATGCAGTATTGTTCAGCAGATTCGCAGGAACTGAGATTATGCAGCCCGGCTTGAAAGCCTTTATTCTTGCATTTGTGAACTGTACATACTCCGTGCCACTTATGTTCTCTATAAAATGTGCATTTGTGTCCACTGAAAACTGGTAGTTTATCAACGGGGCCGAAACAACGCTAACGGGCTCAGCGTATGAAACCTGCCATTGGCAATAGGGGTTGCCGTCTTTGGCTTTTATCGCGTTGCAAGTGTCCTTGTCATTTGCAGCGCTGCAGGCTGGCTGCGGAAGTGACTCAGCGCAATTCAAGTCTGTAGTCCAGGTACATGCCTTTCCATTGTTGTAAGTGGCGCTTTGTGCAAAGTTCATGTTCGTACAGTTTGTTCTGTTATCCTGGTCTTCGCAGGGATATTTGGGAAATGGGAAAGTTCTGCTCAAAACGCACTTTTGAGAATAGCCCCTGCCCTCAATTTTCAAATTATTTCCGGAAGAACAATCAAATGACAAGTCATAATCAGGAATGCTTGTACTTACGAGGTCTGTTGCGGGCGCGTATAAACTAAGATATTTGTTAAACCGTGCTTTAAAGTCAGATGGAAAAGCTAGGTTTTTTTCGCACGTACCTAATGCGCTCGCTTCCTGTGATTTGCCGCTAAGATTCCAAATTGTCTCGAAGGCTGCCTGCCTCGCAGCTATCTGCACAAATGACTGTGCCTTTGCCCCTTCCGTATAAGCGGTAACGAGGTGCGCCTGCTCATCGCCGGCGGTCATTATGAATGAATAGGTGTCTGTATTGTACTTGAAAACGAAATAAAGAATCGCGACTAGCACAAGTATCGAAATCAATGCCAGACCCTGACCTTTTTTTGACATCATTTTACGTAGCTAAGCTTGTGATTTGCTTGCCAGCGCAAGTCTGTACCATATCAGTTATATTTGTGGTCTTTAATGTTACAGTAAGGCCACAATCCTGCAGCGTTGAGCTGCGACTTAATGTTACATTTACTGCAAATCCGGATTTAGGTAGTGGATTGCCATATTTATCCGTCCTGTCTGAAAGCTCCTCGACACTAACATCATATCTGTAGCCAGAGGTGCTTTTTACTGGAAGCGTCAGGGAATCAACAACTGACTGGTCATTTGGAATTTTCTTTAGAGGCGGCGCCTCATAAACGGATGTTGTCGTAAGCAGCGCAGTGCAACCGCTTATGCAATCCACACCCAGCCACGTATTATCATCAGTCACTGTGAAATTCATAGAACCATCTGGCGTGTCAAAAACTACAGATGTGACTGTAGGAGTTTTGGATTCTGAATAGCCACAGTCTTTTTTTATCAGAACAGCGGGGAAAGGCATAGTATAATTGCAGCCCAGCTGCTGGGTTTCTATACCTCCGAGTGATGCGACATCAGTTCCGTTTGGCAAAGTTATGTTCATCTCCCAATCAGTCGCACCCAAAGCAAAATCAAGAATAGATGTTACCTCATCCTGCCAGGCTGTAAGGTCATTAGGGTCCTGGTTTTTTACCCAGCTGTTCATCAGGAAATCCGAATAAGGGGTCCCGTCAGAGGATGTGGCTTTCATCAGATTCATCAAAGAGGTTTCACAGGCCAATGTTGCATCTGCAGAAACAACCGCGGCACAGGCGTTAAGTTTCTGTTTTGGTATGTTTATGCCGAAAAGGAAAAATATGATGACAAAAAATATTATTGCCGACAATGCCAGCTCCATAAGCATGTCTGCACCCGCTTTTTTGCCTTTAATCATATCAGTTCTGCAACCTCACTCTTAATTGACCCAGGCCAATTGATGTGCCATTTTGTATGAAAACAAGTATTTTCCTTTCAGACTGCTGCCATTTGTCTGGATCGCTCAGCTCTTGGTCTATAGGTTCTTTGCATGTGCCCATGCAAGAATTTACACAATTGTTGAACTCCTTATCACAAGCTGGGATGCACATAAGGTTGCTGCCAATTTGGCAAGATGAATAACAGTCAGTCTTTGCTTTTTCGCATATGGCTGGACACCCATAGCAGCTCCATGCGGTATCGCTTATCTTCGAATCGCGGAATGTCAGTTCCACCCAAACAGGGCTGTCACCAGCTGATACGCACCCCTCCGGAATAGTCTTCGTGCTGTTGAATTTAGTCCAGTTGATAACGCCAATCTCTTTTTGATAATGCGTGCCATCGTCTGCAATATAAGAGCTTTCGATGCCGAAACAATCTGTGGAATAAATCATCTTTGATGTGACAACATTTAGCCGAGACGCATAATCATGGAAATCAAACGTGATATTTATGCCGCCCAGGTAAACAAATGCGACATAAATTCCTGACAAGGTAAGGATTATAGTAAATAAGACATATACAATAAGTTGCGGCTGCTCTACCCCCCGTTTGCTATCTAAGTGCATAGTGGCCGAATTAGAGAAGCAAATGGGTGTTTTAAAGGTTTTTTAGCTCGAAAGGCTTTAAAAAATTAACAACTGCTTTGAAGGCATGTCAACCGCACCCCAGTATCAAGATACGCGACTTGTGGAATTCAAGATAGGAACCCACGAAATCCCTGTTAATTTCTCGCTTCAGCAGTTCATAGCACAGTACTGCCAGCAGAACCAGAAGAAGTACTTTGACCCGAATGCCCTTGCCGAAGACGTTCTGTACCAAAAAGAAGGGAGAACCGTAGCTGATACTAAAACGCCTCCGGTGGCTCAGGCGATGTTTTTAGAAGGCCCAATCACCACGAAAGTACGAAAAGTCTTTTCCTCTACATACCAAGTGCCAGAACCGCTAAGGTGTTTTCTCTTATTCAAAGATGAGTACTGGAAAGAGCTGCCCGCACCGAATGATGAACGATCGCAAAAGGCTGGTGGTTTGTGGGTATTCCAACACTGGTCAGACTCCAAATCAATACTTGCGGCAGGGAAATTATACTCTACAGGAAAGCGCATCATAATAGATGCCACCTATACTGAATCAAACATTGAATTTGCCACGATGCAACTTTTTGGCAAAATAGACTTCCAAAGCTTCGCCCAGGCTTGTAATCTTCCTTATCTTACGCTAAAAAAATTTGTCAAATATAAAGGTGGGAAGCCAAAATACGAACCCTTTAATGCTATCGGGCTCGAAACCGAGATTGATAGGGTGTCTTGGCAAGAAGCTATTGGCTTTTTAGGTGGTGCAGTAAAAATAGGAATACCAGGCACCGAAAGGTTCCATACGAATGTCAACAGCGTGCTAAAAGGTCCTGATGGAAGCAAAATCCCGCAAAATTCACAGCAAATTTATGCGCTCTCTGAAGCGCTAAACCAGGAAATCGAAAGCCTGAAACCAGTAAACCTTGAAGACATCTTGGCAATGTGGCAATACGCTTCTGCTTATGGATTTTTAGAGGCGTCACAGACAATAATAAGCGGGAAAAAGAGTGTCAGCCTGGTTATCTAATAACATAATCAAACTTTTCTTACTATGAGCGGAGGATTCCTGTTTGCAGACGAAGGGTCGTCTGTATAGACTTTAGTAAGCTCAATCACATATGGCAATTCTGCATACCAATAGCCTGTGTTGTCCGCGAATTCATTTGTCAAGGCAGGGAACTCTGGAGCTGTCTTTTTACCAACGGTTTTTGTCACGCCAACTTCATCCCCGTGCATGAAGAAGTTGAAAACATACTCTGGGGCTGCAAGGAAAATTGTGATTGCAGTTGTATATCGTGCGGCATCGCATAGCGTTCCAGCCATTCCTGTCAATGCGAGCCCTGCACAGAGAGGCCCACCATTCAGCAGGATTTCGAAACTATAGCCCGCAACTTTTGACTCTGCGCCTGCACCGGATAGGCTTGGTGATGATAAAAACCAGTTGGGGCAATCCTGCCGCATGTAAGTGGTGTCGCAGCTCGAACCGCAGCTTGGCATTGGAACCATGCCTGTTGGATCTTTATAGAGTGTGTACGCCAAAGAGCCATAAGCCGGCACCAAACCCAAAGCAAGTTCTCCGTAGGGTATTATTTGTGTTTGTATCAATTTTGCATTAGGAATGTATGATGTGGCGGCTGCCCAGCCGGTTGCTGCCCATAATCCAACTGCTGTCGGCAAGAATTCGCCTACGAGAATTTTCTGGTTAGCCTTGAATGTTTTGCCAAAATCAACCTGAGGCTTGCAATTAGGGGGTGTGAGAAGAACTTTCTTAGGGGCAACAAACTTTTCACAGGAAATGGAATTTCTCTCTGCAGCAACCTGCTTGGTTGCGGCATTATGTATCTGCGTCAGTGTCAAATCCATTGATATTGCATTGTATGTTGCAAAGATAACATTTGTAATAACCTCTGCTGCCTTCGCTATACTGGCGGCTGCCAGACAAGCTGGGCCAATTGGCAGTGGGGCTTTAGTCGCACAATCCATTCCAAGTTTGTAAGCTGTAGCCGTTGCTACGCTCTTAGGAACAGCTCCCGCGAGACGCGTGGCAAACTTCGTACCCATATTTTTAATTATGTACTCTATCAATTGAGGCAGATAATGCATTACGGACATTTGCACAAATGTAATTAAAGTTGCTGTCCAGTCGCCACCCGTCAGCCAATAAGTCCCTGCTGCAGCAATTCCTGCGAAAATAAAACCCTTGCCCTTTCCTACTACCCCAACAACACCTTTCGCCTTTTGGTATAACGTCCTCTCGCCGTTTGCCGCGCCATAGGCCTCTACCTTCTGGCCAAACTTGCTAATTTCATACTCTTCGGTAAATGGGATTTTTGCTCTTATTCGCGTTAATAATCCCGCTGATTGGATTTCAAGAGTCTTGTCAACAGCATCCAAAGAATCTATATCTACTTGAGTCAGTTTATCCGCGGCTTCTCCGAGATTTTTCCTCTCCGCACCTTTAAACATTGCATTTGGTCCATTATCGAGAAACTCTGCAACTTCCTTATCATTCAGACCTTTACCGGTAAGAATTTTTCTTGCAATCTTCCCTTTCTCATCAGGGTCAGTAAGAGCTGTGGTAAGCATCGTGTCACTCAGTGTTTTTTTGAAATTCCCGAAAAGCGCATTATTGATGGCAGCAGTCCTGGCTGAACGGGCAGAAACCGCACTCCTGATTCTGTTTGAGGCAAAACCAATAGCACCAAACCCTGCACCGATGGCTGCCTGGTCAGCAATTTCCCCGAACATCTCACCTTCCGTCTTTGGGCCTATACACAATGTGTTCTTGCTGGCATCAATCTCCAGGCTGCCTATTATGGGATAGCCATTCTGGTCTGTTGGAGTGTAATAATCAAAAGTTACAGTTTCAGGTGCAGCCTGAACTGTATTCATCAAAGCAACAAGCTCGGTCGCCGTGAATTTCGGGCTTGTCTGTGCCTGAACCTGCACAAATTTTGTCACAAGTGAAAAGCCACCGACGAGAAGCACAGCCATGGCAATGGCTACGCCCATCATTAAAACTATGTCTGTAACCGCTCGCTTGCCTTTAGGATACATAGTGGCCTATTAAAATTCGCCTTTCCTGATTTAAATAACTTACACTCGCCACAAAAGGCGAGTTTAAGGAATAGAAAATCACTAGGCTAATTTTTCTATATCTTTCAGAATTATTGCTTAGTAGAAACCTTGCAGGGCTTTGACTCTTCGCAATCCTGCGGGCAGTTGTCCGAATTTTCCTGTGGCGTGCAGTCTGGACAGC
Source organism: uncultured Candidatus Woesearchaeota archaeon (assembly GCA_903864915.1). Taxonomy (GTDB): domain Archaea; phylum Nanobdellota; class Nanobdellia; order UBA10117; family UBA10117; genus CAIPHS01. Next base: position 37,313 of record CAIPHS010000003.1, on the reverse strand, counting down.
CACTTCCTTTGTTGCAGCACTCACCATCTCCGCAAACAGTTGTTCTTGTGTAGCTCATTAAAACCTTGGACTCAGTAGTCTTGTTTAAAGTGAATGACAAGGATTCCGCGCCTTCCTCAGGTTCAAACTGATAATCCCCGCAATTCGGGTCTTTGGTTGGGTCAAATTGCCCGCACACGCGAATACCAGCATTCAGGCAGTTTTTCAAAACCCTCTCGCTTATTATTTTGTTTCCGGGCTTTCCCCTGACATAATCTACAAACTGCACGAGGTAATCATTCTTTTCCACACCATATGTCCTGCTTGCAAGGACGAGCGAGCGCTTGCTCTGGTCGACAGCAAGGTAATAGAAAACAGTATTCAATTCGGTATTGCCTGAAGAGTCTGGCATGAAAATTGTCAGCTGCCTCACATCGTTCGTATTTGAAGCGCAGGCCTGCTCTAGGGCATCGCCAAGCTGATTAAAAGCCCTCACCTGCTGGCCCGTAAGTATCGGAGCAATAATAGCATAGACAACAACTATCATGATGATTGTTATTATCAGGGAAATTATGGTTTTTGGCGGTATCTTTATGCTCACGAGCAGGTCACCCCTTCTTTCAAAGATTCAGCAGACTGGTCAAAGCTGATTCTCTTTACGTTCTTGTCCACCTCAACAGAAACTGATTCTGCTGAAGGTGCAACCCAGCAATCGGCAAAAGTTATTCCTTGTGGACAGTTAAGGACAATAGACTTTTGCTTGCTTCCGGAGCATAATGGGCCGGTATTTGAACATTTATACAACTCAAGAGAGCCGTCAGTTGTAAGGTGAAGCTTGTAAAACTTGGGATTTCCCGTCACTTGGTCTGCCTGCGGCAGGAAAATTGTCAAGCCGCTTACGCTCGGGCCATCAACTGCACACACAAGCTCAATGGTATCCTTCAAATCGTTCTGTGCACGCAACTCCGGCGTTGCCTGCATAAAACTGGATAAATAAGTACTGGCCACTATTAGTATTATAATTGTAAATATCAGCACGAAAATTATCTCAGCCTGTCCTTTTATTGCAATCATTTTATTTAATAAGCGATTATTGTGTTGCCTGTGCCCGAGTATGCTGATTGGACACCAAGCACCCCAGTTCTTTTTGTAACCGTTACAGTTATGTTATGCTCTACAGGCAGCTCTGGTGATTCAAATTTTGGAGTATAAACCACTCTTATCGGAGCCAAATCATTCTCCAACAAATCCTTGAATAACTGTTGGGTATCTGTATAGCAATACTCACTTACCGGCGCCAGATTACTCTTGGCATATAACAAAACAGCCTCGGACATCGAATCTGGCGTTGTTGCCTCGCCGACAGCAGGCTTGCAGTCCGAGCGCAGCATGTAAAAGTGCGTGTCTGAAGGAAAGCTTTCTGCTGCCTTTATCTTTGTCATATTAGTATTGCAATCAACATCACAGCGGCCTTCTGAAGCCACAATTACGCCAAGGAAATTTGGTCCGACAATCTTTTCTGCAGGAACGGTAGGCAGTATTGAATTTGCTATTACAAGTGCTCCCCAGTAATCTGCAATAGACGCAGTTCCGGGCGTGGGCTTGGCAAGTTTCTCGGGACTAGTAAATTTTGTTTTTGGATTTGGTGCTGTAACATCAATTGGAGCAAACTCCGCATTTACGAATTTGAAAGCTGAAGCATTCCCGATGACCGAATCGTAATAAGGACTATTCGGGTCAACTATAATCACGATGTAGGCTACTGGAAAAGCTGCGACATTGTCAACTGTTGCCGGTATCCCATCTTCTTTTACGACATAATCTGCATAAGGATCAAAATCAGTGACGTATCTATCGTCGCTTGTTGTATCATTAGTCCCATTTGTATCCATAACAGTCATGTAAAGATTACCCTTTGTAGAAAATGCTTGAGGTAACATGACCTTATACCACTCCTTTGGTATGATATTTGCCTTGATAGCAAGCTGTTCCCTAGTCTGTTCATACTTCTGAGAAAGTTTTTGTGCTGCTACCTGCATAGATAAAACAATGCCTGCCGTTAAAAGAAGTATTATTACAATAATTATTATCCAAATTAACCACGAAAGCCCTTTCGAGTTTGCCATTATTGCATTGACTGGTTGATTGCAGTTACGGTTGTGGATTCCCAGAGGCTTGTCACCTTGCCACCCTGGCCTGTCAGGAATACCAACAAGAATACAAGCAAAACCAGCAAAATGATAACAACTACAATGACCTGCATTGTCAACTCTATTCCTTTTTTCCCGCGTGGGAAAAGAGACCAGCCAAGCTTTGCCTTGGCGCTGCCTTTCTTGTTCATTTTTTCCATTTTATTTAACACTTACAGCTGTCAGATGTAACATCGTCCCCGCATTCAACTGTGTTGCCTGCTGGCAATACAAATGATTTACTGCAACTGACACTTACATTAGTGTCCCAGCAATGCACACCATTAATGGCTGGAATTGTCCGCTTGCAGTAATCTGATGCCAGAAAGCCATCCTGATTTTTGGAAAGCTGCTGAGCCTGGAAGCAGGCCTGCTCGCAGCCAATCCTAAATGATGCGACCTGGTCTGGAGTTACGGATTGCTCAAGGGTTCTCTGGCTGCCAAACAATCGTGAAAATGCGCCTGTTGCAAAAAGGACAATTAGGACAAGAACCATAATAGCTACTGCAAGGATGACAATGGTTTCCAATGGCAAGCCCTGCCCCCTTTTAGCCATAATAAGAAATAAAGAAGAAAGATGTTTTTATAGCTTTGGCTTATGCACTCGCGCAGCACAATTGGCCAGATTTGCAGTCAAGTCGTGTAAGAGCTGTGCCAGTTGTACAGGTTGCATTACATATGCCATTTTGCTCTATTGTGCACGAAAGACCAACTAATTTGCAATCATGGCTGCCGGTGACTGCTACGCCATTTGCTAATGCCGCAGTGCAATCGCCACCTATTGACTGGTTCCAGCAATTCAAATTAGTTTCACCAAGATTAGATTCTATTTTGCTATTTTTGTTCAAATCAATCGCATAAGTTGTTCTGCAGTAATCTGAACTCTGAAATTGCGTGGCTGTCGGGCTAACTGCCTGAAGCTTATTGCAGTTTGCAGTGCAGGCTGATTGAACTGTGCCCAAGTCGCCCTGCTGGCCTGTTATTGTCAGCTGCTTGAAGGAGCTCCCTAGACCTCCAACAGTGAATGCAACAATCAGAACAAGTATCAATACAGATATTGCAGCTATAACGATGAAACTTAACGGTAAACCTTGCGCTTTGGCCATGTTCCTCATCTTTTTTACAGATTTGCAAGTATATAAATTTTAAGGCTGTTACGGGGGTGTTGTTTGATTCCCTATCGTAAGTGTCTTATCAAACAGAGAGCTTATGCTCCCCCTTGCTATCCAGAGGATGAAAATTATGCCAATGATTCCAAGAACTATCATTATGATATAAGAATAGGCTATGTCGCCTTTCTTGTTTTTCAGAAATTGCAGTAGGTTTAACATTTTACCTGAACAGATTGTTAAGCGAGTTTCCTATGGAGCTTACAGAGCTGAGGCCCACACCCTTGACTTTTACAAAATATACGAGCAAAATTATGACAACAGCGATTATGATTAATGCGCCTGCAAGAAAGCCCCACCAGGCTTCTGTTCCTTTTTTACCAGCCATGACCATGCATTTTCATAAATATAGGGATTTAATTATTTTGCGTTGTTAGAATTGCTTGGCGCTACGTTATAGGCCAAGCTGGCATTGCCTTCGCCCTTTCTGCGCCTGTAAAACAAATAGCTGCCGGCAGCTGCTGCAGCCCCTATCCCGATGCCTGTTCCGGTGCCTTCATAAAGAAGTATATTATTTTTGGGCTTAACGACATTTTTCTTGAAATCGTTTGCTGTAAGATTGGAATTTGCGTTTATGGTCCTTTCAAACTTGCCGTCGCCATTATCATCAATCCTAACAGTTACTGAGTCTTTTGGGGTCCATTCATAATCATGAACCGCACCTTTTTCTATCGGAATCTTTTCCCCAGCCATAGCTGGTGTTTCATTTGTCTCCGAGTTCTGCCTTATTTCAATGCTATAGGATGAATTACTGCCCGCATCTGCGGTTCCTACGACTCTAAATCTCAAGTTTGGCTCATAATAGACTGAAAGCTCTGTCTGTTTTGAACCCTTATCATCAACTGCAAAAACACTTTTCACTCTTGGCTCAATCTTATTGCCTGAGCTGTCATATGCTGCAACATCAACGGGGCAGCCAGTCCTTGCAGTTACAGTCTTCTGAATTATTTGTGGATTCGAAACCACAACTCTCCACTGCCCATTGAAATTCATAATAGAAACATTTCTCCAAGTCAAATCGTATGTTGCAGACGCAGTCTGCACATATCTTGTGCTGTCTTTTGTCTGTACAGAATTTTTGTGCGTGTGGCCTCCAAGCACGACATTGACATCATAATTCTTATTTATTTTCAAGAACTGGTCCTGGTTATTGTTTATCACGCCTGCCTGGCCCAGTAAAACCTGGTTATAGCCCTGATGGTGCATGATTATTATTTTTTCCTTGCCGCTTGCATCCTTGCCATCAAGCTTGCCATCAAGATTATCAAGCGTGTTATCCAGCCAGGAAACCTGGACATCCTTCAGACCGCTCCCTCTCGGCGCAATAATAGGATAATTAGGGTCCAGAAAAATATCATGACCGCTATCCAACCCTATTATGACATAATTGCCATCATCTATGGCCTTGCCTGAGATGTCCCTGTCACCCATGATTGTTCGGTAATTTTGCAGCCGCGTATTCAAGATATCATCCAAGCCGCCAACATAGGCCTGTGAGCCAACCTTATCATCGCTTGCTCTCCAGTCATGATTTCCAGGCACCGTATAGACCTTGATGCCTGCATTTTCAAGCGGCTGAATCAGCTCCACAAACCGGTGATAGTTTACGGCGCCATCATCACCATAGCCGAAATCAACAATATCCCCTGTTACTACAACATATTTTGGCTTTGTGCCGAAATGCAGAATCTTATCAACCATCTTTTGCATCTCGACATCAGCGCCCTGTGCTCCGATGTGCGTATCTGAAAGCTGGACAATTAATTGCGAATCTGGAGGAGGCTGAACACCTGCAGCACCATACACCCAGGTGTCTCCATAAACATTGTCTCCGCTAGGAGTATTTTGGTGATTGGTTCCGCCGAACATGAGCACATCTTTCGTGCCATAAATTCCAGCCATTGTCAAACTGCTTCGTACAACAGGCGAGGATGCTGTGCTTTTTTCTGACCATTTATTATCACTCAAACTATAAACCCACGTACCTGATGCCGGATCATAGCCCTGGCCGCCAAACATAACAACTTTATCATCCCCAAACATGGTTGCCATCGAATGCCCATCGCGGGCTGACGGGCTGGATATATTTTTCTGCTCCCACTGATTGGTATTTTGAGAGTAAACCCAGGTGTCTGCAAGGCGCGCGCCATAATAAAATCCGCCAAACATAACAACTTTATCAGTGCTATCAATATTGGCCATGGCTTGGGCTGTTCTTTCCGAAGGGCCGGATGCGGCAGGTATCCATTTATTATCACTTAAATCATAAACCCAAGTATCTCCGTAAGTCTTATCATAGTCAGACCCGCCGAACAGAACTATTTTGTCATCTCCTGAGATGCTGGCTATTTCAGTTGTCCTTCCTGCTGGGGATTCCTGCGGAGAAAGATTTGTCCATGTATTTGTCTTGACATCATACACCCATGTATCTGAAAGACCTGTGTAACCATCGACCCCGCCAAACAGGACGACCTTGCTTGTGCCAAAAACACCAGCCATAGCCGCCGCTGTTCTTGCAGAAGGTGATAGCGCAGGTGTTTTGTTCTCCCAAACACCTTTACCAGCGTCGTAAACCCATGTATCGCTAAAAAAAGTTTTATTTCCGAAGCCGCCAAACAGGACGACCTTGCTGTCGCCATAAACGCCAGCCATTGCCTGGCCGTATCTTGCAGGCGGATGAACTGCCATATTTTTCTCAGACCAGTCACTATCCGAAGCCCTTGAATGCGCGCCAGAATCCTTATGCGCATCAGGGCCTTCGCCTGCAGCCGCGCCCGCCCAGCCTGCAAGCGCAATAAGGCTTGGGAAAATTATTGATGCCAGCTTTGTCGGCAGGCTGATTCCTTCATTATCTTTAGCATCTTCACGCTGAACGCCTATTGCCAGTTGCTTATTGGCTTCGTGCTCTATGATTTTTGAAAGTCCTTCTGCAGAGCCATAATTCTGGATAAGAAAATTATAAACTTCGGGACGCTCTTCTCCTATTACATCAAGCATCTGCTCGAATGCTTTTTTGTTTCTTGCTGCTGCATGAAAGGGCTGCAGGGTCTGTGCAAGTAATGCACACATATCTGAATAGAATTCCCTTGTTATACTTAAGGCAGGGGCTGCATCAAACTTCTGCCCGAATTCTTCAAAATGCTTCTCCCTGTCTTTTATGTCTGCATCTAAAATCGGAAGAAATTCATCCCCGTATCCCAAGGCCTTGTAAACTTCATCAAACCTGAGCTCTGCACCATCCTCTTGCGTCAAAATGCCGGCATAGCCGGGGGGCAGAAAGCAAACTCCCTGCTTTGTGTTATTTTTATTTACAAATTCGTGTGCGACAAGCATATCGTCCAGAGTCACTGTTTTGTACTCGTGCTTATTTATTGAAAAATTGCGCTGCCAGACGGCCTTGCCTTCATTTATCGCTTCAATAAATGGCTTGAACTCTTCCCATCGCAAAACCAGATTTTGATACGCAGAATTAACTTTTTGCAAGACATACTCATTTGTGGGCTTGCCCTGCTCGCATTCTGTTACCGGACAAAGCTCTGAGAACAATTCCCTCGAATTTTTATTAAAGCACTTTGAGTGGATAACCTTTGGCACCAAAGGCATCATTGTTCTAGCTAAGGTCTCAGCTTGCATGAATTATATGCTTAACAAAACAATTAAAAACCTTGCCAAAGGAGACTTCAAATCAATTTATGTATATAGCATTCCCTGCGTATTCATTCCAAGCTTTGCAGCTTCTTATCACGAAATCCCCTGAGCTTGACTGATAGTATGCTATGTAACAAACCTGGTTCCTTGGGTCAGTTATGTTATAATTCATATAGCCCCCCACGTCAGTCACGAACACAAATTTTTGATTAAGTGGAGGTAGCTTAACTATTTTAACAGCATCCTGAGGCATGCTTGTGAAATTGTACTTGTCTGTTATGTATGGTACGCCCTCTCCGCCGAACGAACAGTTGAGATTGCTGGTTGAAGGCGTGCAAATTTTATCGGCGCTGCTTCCACTAAGATTATAGGCCCAGCTGCGACCAAAACTATAATCTGCATAATTTACATTTTTCCTGTCAGGCCCGATTACTGGATTTACAACCCTGTACCTGAAACAACGCAATACCTTTGCCTTGGTTAACACTTCCGCAGTCAGCTCTGTTACACCATCGTTTATTGCTTCTGCAGCTATGGGCCCAAGAATAAAAAACGTGGTGGTTCCTGCAACAACCTTGCCAACCGATGGAATAGTTTTGGTAAACAGTTCTTTTGCCTGTGCGAAAATCGTGTCTTTGAAATCAAGCTTGCCGCTTCCCGCCATGGTCCAGCAGACATCTGTCAGCTTGTCTATCTGTATCCTTGCACACTGCTGCCAGCATTCTTCCAATAAATCACCTTTAGCCCCTTTGCAAAAGTCTGCGATGCCGGGACACGCACCAAAGTTTGCGGCATTGATATCAACAGGCTGCTGATACTGGTTACACATGAGGACTGGGGCGCCTAGGAAAGTGACACTGTTTAGGCCAGCAGGACCTGTGACTGTCGAGTGAGATAATGTTGCCGCTGCCACCCTGAGATTCAGGCCGCAGCCAACGCTTGCAGTTGTTGGGGACAGATAGCCGGAAATTCCAAGAACTATCCATAAAATTATGATGCAAGCTGCCAGGACTATTATTAGCTCTCCGATTGTTTCAGCAGCTATACCTCGTTTTCCTTTTGGAAAACCAAGAAAATTGCTAGACAATTTTCTGGATCCAGCTGAACTTTGTTCAGCTTGGCGAGACCAGCCAAAAGCTTCGCTTTTGGCGCTGCCTCTTTTTCCTTTTATCACAAACATATTGCACCCACTTCAATACTGCATTTTTGTTTCTGTGGATTTAAGCCTTGTATGGCTTTCTTAATTACGTTAACAGGTGTACAACCGGGAACATCCTGGCATTTCGGCGAGGTGCTCTGGCTGAAATCATCACAAACTACTTGTGCGTTCATCAGGCAACTTACATCCTCGCCAGCTACCTTTAGCCCATTTGTAACATAAAGGCAGACAGACAGGTTCTCATCAGGCCTTGCAACTCTTGGATAACTTGTCCCGACGCACTGTGAAAAATTCTTAAAGGATTCACATCTCGGATTTGCTATTGCCGCTATCGGCTTGACATTTTCCTTGCAAGTAACTGTTGTTATGTTTTGGTCTATTATACCTTCTATGCAGACGCCATTAACTTCACCACCAAAGCATCCTGAGTCGATATGGCCTGTGCATCTGGTACCTTCTATCTGACCCTCGCAGCCCGCATAGAAAAACCCACCTCCAACTTTTAATGCTGTAAGAATCAGTGCAAGGATGATAAATGCAACTACAACCAAGACGATTATCACCAGCTTTTCAAGCGTGTATTCTGGCATGTTATTGTGGCAAGTTCACTGTCCCTAAACCTGTGTATAGTATGTAAATCATGATGATTATAGCAAGGACAGATGCTGCAACCAGGACTATCTGTTCCCATTCCATTTTAGATCGTTTGTGTTATTCCTCCCACGAGATTTGAAAACAGCAAAACTGAAATAACCGTGACAAGAGCATAAAATGCCACCGCATAGAACATGTTTTTGTAAAGCATATCCTGCTCCTCCAGCTGGTCGGGGCCGTTGACGATTCCATTAAGCAGGTATGTCATTATAAATACAATTTGTATCAGGTAGATGCCGACAATAAGCTGAAACTGCCATGCAGGCATCATGTGCGATATTTGGAAAACCTGCAGAAGTCCTGTGCCGAAACCTGCACTTTCCATACCACCGGCTTCGAAGCCTGAAAGTTTTGTACCTAAGCTTGATAGAATTGAGGTTGTCAGGGCGCTGAGACCGACTACAATTCCAGAAATAACCGGTGCGAACATCTTAATCTGCATAGACATGCTAGATGTGGTATCTGAAAGCAGGTCTTTCAGCCTTTCATTGACACGATGAGCATTTATGAGATAGCGCGAGATTGTTGTCAAAGAAGATGCTGCAATCTCTGGAGATTTCTTTGAAGCTTCAACAAGTGTCTGCATCACTGATTTTATGATAGCTGAAGGATAAAATGCGAGGGCGCCGTTCTTTTCATCGAATATGGCGTCTTTCAGTGACATGCCCTCTTCCCTGATGTTCCTGTCAACTATTCTGAAGAAATCTGTGACTTCAGCTTTTGGCATGGTTTCAATCACAGATGAAAATGCTGCCTCAACGGGGACTCCTTCTCCTATCTTGCTTCCGAGCTGGAAGATTGCTGATGCAAATTCATCCTCTATCTGCGTTATCTTTTTCTTTATTTTTATGACAGTATGAACACGATACCAATAGTAAGCAGCTATCCCGACACCAATGGCGATAATAATTGAGACTGAAAACAAAAGTGGCGTATTTGTAAAGGCTGCATCACCTGTAGGGAACCGCGATATGAAATAAAGGAATGCAGGCGTTGCAATTGCTGCCGCGAGCATGAAACCTACAATTCTTGGCGCTATCTTTGGCTTTGCATATTTTTCAGTCAAATGTATATAGACATCTGCAGGATTTGCTCCCGCAGGCCTTACAGACAAAACCGACCTCGATAGCGCATAAACTGCAAACGGCAAAATTATGTCATACATGATTGCAATTTCCCACCATTTTACGGAATCTCCCATAAAGGCAGAAACCATCGGCAGCATGACGAGGCCCATTACAGGCAATACTGTGCCCAGCATATGCACAGTTTCTATCGGACTTTGAAGATTATGCGCATAAGTCATCATTTTGTCAAATGTGCCGTCAAGAATTATCTCCTCGGCTTTTTCGAGAGTCTTCAGCCTCTCCTCCTTCGTCTCCGCGACAAGGCTCGTCTCCATTACATGCACAGATTCGATGAAGGCATCATCCCAGCCTCTCCACGTTTCGATATAATCTTCGAGAGCGGCTATTACATTACTGTACTTTTTTGTTTCAACATCCCATAAGACTTTGATAAAATCTAGTGACAATGGCGGAGGCAGATGCTTGGCTGCAAACCATGTTGCGAGTTCAAGATTCGGTGTGTGCTCCATGTAAATTATCATATACAAAACCGCGAGTATGATTTGGTCGCCCGCCTTTGCCCTCCAAATCATGAAAAGTCTCTTCGGGATCGCAGGGATTGCAAAGAACAATCCCATGGCAACCATCAGCCCGGTGACTATTACAATAATATTACCTAACAGAATCCCGATGACAAAAAAAGCAATTACTGTAATCACTGTTGAGAGCAGTGCAAATGAATATACACTTTGAGGAGTTGCGCGAATATGTGTCATGTCCAAAGCAGGCTGAATTTTCTCAACATCCTTTTCGTTAAGCTTGAATTTCAGAATTCTCTCAGAACCATTGCATAACTTTTCGAACAACGTATGAGAAAGGCCGAGCTGCTCTTTCCTAAATACATCATAGGCCTGCGAATAGCTGACTTCCGGCTCTTCCCTTATGTCCGTTGACTGGCCCACCTGTTCCTCTATCTTCTTTCTGTAACGCATGAACAGTTCTTTCCTTGCTTGCTCATCGATTTCTGCCATTACACTCCTTTCAATTTCTTGATTCGCTGCTTCAGCCAGTTCTGCCACTCATTGAAGACGCGTTTCGGATCTGTAACTCCAACCTCTTTTGCGACTATGTCGCATAGCCTGTGGAATTCGTCATTTGATGCAACACTGAATGTGGCTTCTAGCAGATTAGGCATCTTTGCCTTGTCCGATGCTTCAACTATGGCCTGCTTGATTTTGGCCCTTAATTCGATGTTTTGCCAGATGGCATCCCAGTTGCCAGACCATTCCCTGACCCTGCCTCCTATGGCCTTCAGTATCTCGGATTCTCCTTCAACTAATACATCCGTAGTCTCTATAATGTCTTTTGCCGCATTGTAGGTCATCAAATCCGCGAAGCCTTTTTCCAAAATAGGATCATCTGTCCAGAGTTTTCGCACTTCGGAAATCTGCGTCAACCGTCGCCATCTTTCAAAACCGGATGGTGATGTGACGACGTTTGCGACCATTATTATATCTGTGGCTTTGAAGCTTGTCTTTGGCACTCCCAAGTCATTTACGACTCTGTCGTAAACGGCATACGGGCTTGCTCCATGTATTGTTCCTGCAACGACTTTTGCCAAGGCGCCGACACGCATTGCCTCATAAAGTGCGCGGGCTTCCAGACTTCTTACTTCGCCTATTATCAATGCGGAGTCGCCAAGTCGCAGGGCTGCTCTGATGGCCTGCTCTGCCGGGACTTCCGCCTCTGACCCTGTTATGACCGACCTTGTTTTCAGTGATAAGATATCATAATTCAGGCCGCGCAATTGCGCAGTGGGCAGTTCCAGAGTATCTTCAACTGTAAGTATTCTGCTGGTCCTTGCAATCTCAACCATCATAGCCCCCAGCAACGATGTCTTGCCTGCGCTACGGGTACCTGCAATCAAGATAGTTCTTGCACCATCAACCAAAAATGATATCAGACCTGCAGCCATTGGTGTCAGCATGTTTGACTTTATGAAAAGCGGCAATGTCCATGGCTGGTCCCTGTGCCTTCTAAACGCGAACGCATATCCCAATGGCGAAAGTGGATATTGCAATGCCGCAACTCTCGCCCTTGCATAAGGCAACGCCAAATCAGAATCGAGAACGGGGTTTGCTTCGTCGAAAGGCCTGCCGCTCAACAGCCTGAGTTTTGTTGCCCATGAATCCCCTTCCTTGGGCAGTGGTGTGATGTTTGTCCTGCACTCGCCATAATCCCCATGTATTATGGAGACTGGCGTACTTCCTAATGGAGAATTTACAACTATATCCTGCACATTCGGGTCTGAAATTAGTATTTCGATAAGGCCGAAGCCGATCGTGTACCTCAGCAAAATCCTGGCAAGTTCTTCGAGTTCCCTGTATGTCAGCTTTAGGCCCTTAGCTCTTGCCAGATCTGCAAGCAAATCCCGCTCGACTGCAAAAAATATTTCCCGGGTCCTTCCTGGGTCTATGAATTCCGCTTTCTGGGGCCTGTGCTCAGCCATGACTTCCCTTGCTTCAGTCAAAAGCGCATACCTGTCTTCCGTAAGCTTGAATTCTGGCGGAATTATGTGGTACAAGGGCCGGATGTCAGTTGGCACTTTTAACACGAGGACTTCGGTGTTCTCGGCAATCTTGTATGATGCAAGTTCTTCCGCTCCTGCGGGAAATGCTGTAACAAGTTTTGTGTACATGAAATAAGGCCTTATGGACGGCCTGAAATGTTCCCGATAAACAGTCCTGTCATCCGGCTTGAAGCCTGGCAGTTTTGATGCAGCCAGTTTCATCAACGTGGTATCGCCGATGACATCAATCGCATGCTGTAAAATGCCAACGAACTGGCCTCCACAAGAGGCATATTCTGGAGTCGGAGGGCTTTGCTGCTTAATCATCTCCTCCCGGTGCCTTCTGACTAAAGAAACGAAAGCCCCGACAGGGTCTTCCTTCAGCTGGTGCATTATTGTATCCCTCAGGAAATCGCTCCATGCCGGCAGGAAGCGCTGGCATTCGGGCGCCAAACCTAATTTTCCGAAATCAAGGATATTTTCCTCCTTGACCAGTTTCTTGTAAGCATCAACTATCTCCAAAAGCAACCTGACCTGGGGCCAATCATACTCGTATTCCTCTCTCTGGAGGAAAACTATTTTAGAAACCTTGCCCACGTCCAGAATTATGTCAAATATGCGGGACATTATGTTGCGGTCGTCTTCTATGGATGGGGTGTAGATGGCGCCTTCATAATTTATCCTTAAGACCTTCTCCCCGCCTTCCCTTGTAATTTGATATTCGCCTGGCTCTGCCATTGACCGCTTTAATCTGTAATTCGTTTTTTATAAGCCTATCACTTTTACCATATCGTAGTCCGATTGGCTTTTATACTGCCTCTGTTTATTTTAATTAAAATGCCTGATGGCCAGTTTCCTGCATCGGTACCACAAAGGCCAGCGTCAGCGCTGTTCCCTTCTATTTCTCCGCAAGGACAGCAAGCACAGCCTGTAAAGAGGCTGTCGCCGCAGATGGAGGAATTCGAATCCAAGGCTGGCGAGCAGGTTTCAAACATATCGCAAAGACTGAAGCTTGTCGAGCAAAGGATTGACAATTTAAGGAGCCACCTTGAACTTATTGACAACAGCGTTGTTGACAAGCACAAGGAAGTTATTTCTGAGATGCGAGACGTAGAAGATGGTATGCGCTCCCTTCGTGCAGACATCGACATGCTGAAAGACATGACTGAAAGAATATCGAAAAGGATGGAAGCCCTTGCTTCAAGGGAAGAAGTCAAGGTGCTGCAGAGGTATGTAGAGCTCTGGCAGCCATTGCAATTTGTCACAAGGTCAGAAGTAAAAACCATTGTGCAAAATGCTTTAAAAGAGCAAGGGATTAAGATTGTAGAGGAGGATTAATGGCATTCTTCAAGAAAAAACAAGAAGAAGATTTTGGCATGGCTATGCCTCCAATACCAACTTTGCCACCTATGCCTTCTGAAACTCGCGATCTCACCGGCTTTGGCCCAGTGCAATCAGCAACTAATGATTTATCCAGGGCTGAAGCTTTTGGAATGAGGCCAGCAACTTCCCAATATTCTGAAACTTTACCGCAAAGCATGCCGCCCGCTCCTGTTTTCAGGCCGATGCCTGCACCTTCAAGACCAACAACTGAAGAGATAGAGGAAATTGCAGAAGCCATAATTTCCGAGAAATGGCAAAAGGTCGGCAAGGAAATCGATGAGATGAAGAAAACTCAGGACGACATCTCTGCATCCCTTGGTGGCATGCAGGAACGAATGTCAAACCTTGAAAAGAAAATGGACATGGTCATACAGGAAATTCTTGGCAAAGTGGATGAATATGGCAAGGGAATAGCAGATGTCGGGACTGAATTAAAAGCAATGCAAAAAGTCTTCGGGACTGTAATGCCAACCTTCACTGAGAACATAAAGGACCTTCAGGAAGTGGTGGGCAAGGCAAAAGAGCGGGGCATCAAGCCAAAACGAAGAAGAAAGTAAATTTATCCGCCGATTCTTAGTTCATATTTTTGCATTTGGTGGAACATGTCTATTGCTCGTTCAAGTTTTGCTATTGCTGATTTCTTCCACGCAGCACTAGCAAAGAAATTTACATCCACCAATTTTTCTGAAATCTCCATCATAATTTCTTGCGCATCTTTAATTTCTTCCATTTCCCATCTCTTCCATTTTTGGGAAGCCTTTTCATAATATTCCAGATTTTTTAATTTATGATTATTATCGCTTGCGCGCTGCATACTAAGTTCTATTGCTTTTACAACATAAGGTTGTTTCACTCCAACATACATTTGCCTTATCAAAGCTATCGCGTTTGTAAGTTCGTGAATTATCTCTGCCTCTATATTTATTTCAACCTGAACAACACCTTTCGCCATAGTCTTTTCTAAGGAAGCTGGACATAAATAGGTTTTGCAAAAATCCTAAAATGCTAACCGCTCTTATCGGGCGATCTGGTTATGAAATAAATTGCGATTCCGAACACCAGCAGCATAATGATCATTCCCAAAACCATTGGCGAGAATAGTATAGACATCGTCTGTGTAAGAAGGAACGAGCTTGCCTGCTCACTCGGTGTCCCGGATGCTGACAAATTGAGCTGCTGTGACAAAACAGGATTCTGCAAAGATATGGAAACTTCGGGGACAACCTGCGCGACAACTGAAAGTATAATTATTATGAAAATCAAAAGTATGGTTGCCCAGCCTGCAGTCTCTTCAGTCAGAACTTTTGAGATGGTTTCACCCTTGATGCCCATGAATGTAAATATCAACAGGGCAACAACTATCATTACCATAAATATCGTTATGGTTGGCATCAATGCCCTGACAAATGCAACCGCCCTGGCCATTGATATGAAAAACATCGCTATGACAAAGGCTATCATGCCGTTCATGGCTTTCATTTCGCCGAACGGCTTGAATTTTGTCAGCATCGCATAAGTGCCTGCGAATATCAGGATGAATGGAAATACAGTGTCGTAGAAGCCTAATTTCACTAACAAGCCCACCGCATCCACTAATGTAGCCATAGTCTTATTATGAAAAAGGAGCTATAAAAACATATTGGACTCGGAGTTATGTTTTCTTTGTCACAAAATAGAGCACGCCGCCAATGATGGATAGCAAAACTATCGTGGCAATTAACATTGCCATGGTGTCTGCTGGCAAATCCAAAGCGAGCGCACCCATCATGAACTGCGAGAACGCGTACAGCGAAGGTATTGACGGCCCCACCGCCATTCCTACCATTGTCATGAAGATTATAACAACAACAATTACAATTATTCCAGCGATAGGTGTTATCTTGTCTGAGAATTTATCCGTAATATTGACGCCAACCATCCCCAAAACCATCAGCATCAAAACCAAGACAACAAGTATGAAACCAGCCTGCGGAATTATGCTATACAATGCGCTTACAACTGGCGTATAGGCCACTACAAAAAATCCGGCAACCAGGCCGATTACCGCGGCTGAAGGTCTTACCCAGCTGTCATCCGGGCCTCCCAAAACTTTTGTCTTTGTTATTATCGCGTAAAATATGACAAATATCAGCAGGAAGGGCAGTATAACTCTGAAGAGACCGAAATCTGCTAATAAACTGAAAATCTTCTCAAAAGGCGCCTGTACAGTTGTCTGGACAGCCATGCCTTGGAATGCATTCTGAAACAAGAAATTCAGGGCCATACTCATTTTAAAGAAACGTTGAATATAAACCTTGCTGTTCTCATCTAAAAAGCAAAATCACCCTATGCCCATGGGATGGCTGGCTTCCAACTTTTTTGACGGAATTCCAAGAGCCATATTAAAGGGCACGTCTTTGAAACTCGCCTGTATGTCTTTCACCACGTATGGTTGCTTATCATAAACATCTGCAATCAAGAGTGCAACCAAGTCCATAGTTAACGGCTTTTGTATATCTACAGTTGAACGGATGTGCTTGCCCTTATAAACCACATCCAGCTCCCTCAGATTGCCACCAATCTTCCCCATCAGGCCTTCTACCCTAGATTTGAAATCTTGTAATTCTGGCTTATTGAGGCTTAAAAATTTCCCATAGTCCGCATTTATGCGCAAAGTTGTGCCTTCCGGCGCAGACCTATAGTGGCTTATGCCATAAACAATTGGCTTTTCATAAACCTTAAGCCATATGAAACTTAGATGCTCGTTGGAGATTTTAATGGCTTTTAGTTCAGCCAAGGTGAGGTTAAAGCCGCTAACAAACGAGAAGTAGCCCTCTTTTGCCGGTTTGCCCATGCTTTTTAAGCACAATTTTGACATCTTTTAAGGGTTCCTGAGACACCGAAAGCTTTATATACATATTTTCCATATAGAAAGACTATAAGAGGTTAACAATATGGAAACAATGACACAAAAAAGTTATACATTGACAAAAAGGATAGCCAAACAAGGCAAGCAAGCAATTCTAGTTATACCTAAATTGCTTCAAGAGGCTTTGAAACCAGGCACAATAGTCAAGGTAACTTTAGATATTATTGGAGGCTAAAATGTCAATTGAAGATTACGTAACGGTAAACGAAGGGAAAGATAGCGTAACCCTAACTGCCACTATCGACCCTAAAGAGGTTGAAAAGGCTGGCAAGAGCATCCACTATGTTGCAACTCACTTAGTTAATGATATTTACGATAACAGCACTTCTACAGGCATCTGTGACTGGTTGCTTGGTAACGAATATAACACTCATGAAGTAAAGAGCGAGCCTGGAAAAGGCATCGTACAGACAGGCCAGATAAAATACAACAGCTTCATAGACGGCATACTAAGGCCTGCAGAGAAAACTACCTATACAATAGCTGTTAACGAAGCTGACGGCACCGTTAACGTGACTTTCACAAATGAAGGCCATGGAGACTATGCAAAAAGAGCTGCAGAAGACGCTCTGGGTGCAATGCGCAATTACCATTCCTACTTCGTAAGCTACAAAGCTGAAAAGAAAGAGACGCCAAAGGAAGAGAAAAAGAAAGAAGCCAAGAAAGATGAAACTCTAGAAGACAAGGTTGGTGGCGACAAGAAAGGAATGCCAGCAGAAGACAGCCCTGAAGTAGAACAGGAATACCAAAATTTCCAAGCTAACTTCCCAAAAATAAAGACACAGTATGATCAACTTAGTCAAATAAAAGATAAAAAAACATTTTACGAGAAACTATTCATGCCACAATATGAAGGCGCTATAAAGGCGGCAGAAGCCCAAAAGGCAGCTGCTGAAGCGCAGGCAACCAAAGTAGACAGGGCTGAAAACCCTAAAGACATCGTACGGTCTGAACAGAAAGAAGAGAAAAAAGACGACAAAGTAAAAGTAGTTCTTCCTAGAAACCTTGAGGATGAATTAAGGTCTTACACGCAGCGGGACAATGAAGTCTGCGGACGCGCTTTTGCCAGAAGGCAAGGCAACAACCTAGTAATTGATGATTATATCATGACTGGCGAAGGTACAGCAGGCACGGTAAAAGACAGTGACGCAGGAATAAACGAAGTTACAGAATATCTGCGCCTGCATCCAGACAAGACCATGATAACATTCCACACCCATAGCGAAGGAACTCGCAAACTTGGCACACAATACATGTATGATTTTTCAAGCATAGATGAACCAAACATGAAAGCAGACCCTAACAACGTGTATATGCTAGTCACGCCAGAAGTTGTCAAAGCTAGAATGGGTAAAGATGAAGTAGATGTGGCTGTTGCATAAGCACTCGGTTATGTAAGTTCCCGGTCTATCCTGTGCATCAGGTCCTTTATTTTTTCCCTGGATATTGCGCCCTGCCTCTGCGCTTCAAGAACATCATTATATAATTTCTCAATGTGCTTTATGGCGTTATCAGCCTCTTTCTTATGAGCTGGATTCTGAATTTTTTCAGCCATCACCCTGTACTTGCGCATCTTCATCTCCAGTTCGATGGCTCTTGACGCCTGGCCTTTTTTCCTTGAGGCTACAAACTTCCTTAGCTCTTGCGTTAATTCGCCTGCATAATCAATAACTTTAGGCGTAAATAGTCCCATCATTCAACTCCTGAATTGTTGATCGCCATGCTGCATTTTTCCATCAGCACTTTCTGGTAGCTTTTCAGCTGCTCCATCTTGTTGAAAAGCTCAGTCATTATAACCTCTAATTCTTTTCCCAAAACCACTGATGCCTTCTCTATCCTTCTTTGATATATTTCAAGGGCCTTGTAGGCCTGTTCTGCAGCCTCTATGTCCCTGTTAGCTTCCTCCAGATTAGTCCTTGCATATCTTAGGTAATTCTTGATATCCATCTCAGTGTTTTGTTTCATGGCATCCTCAATCCTCTCGATGCATTGCAGGATTTCATGCGCAGCATTAGACATCTTGTCCTTTACTTCAAGCTCAAATGCCTCAACAGGCTTCAATGATGTTGTGGCTGCATCATTCTTCAGCTTGGCACCGACATCCTTTGTCTGTGTTGTCTCAAGAAAATCCATAAGATGCTCGCTGAGAAATTCCTTAGAGCTGCCAGCAATCCCATTTAGCTCCTGCATAGACGTCTGTGGCATGCTATCTTAGCAAAACGGGAGAATAAAACTGTTTCGAATAGCTATTTACTTAGTTAGCCAAGTTGCGTTACATGCATCAACGTAGGTATTTCTTAAATCGGTTTCTAAGTTAGTTAACATATCGGTTAAGTCCTTCATAGGCATTTTGGATTCCTGCGAACCTATTTTTATATCATCACAGGAAATTTTAAAATCAATGGAACCCTTACAATGCAAAATGAATATCTCAGATACTGGTTTTTGCAGTTTTTCTGCAATTGGCACCAAATATTTCTGTATGCTAGGTGCAAAGCTGCCTTTCAAATCGCTTTTCTTTTTGCCAGCTGGTAAAATTAGTTCACCTTTCTCTATTTTATAAAATCCGTTATGTGAAAATTCGATATGTTCTGGTCTCAACCAAATGAGCGTGCCTGGGAAGAATGATGTGGCTGATATGGAAAAACATTTCGAGAAATCCATACTATCAAATTTATCCACCTTAGACTTTGCTTTCAGGTTATATGCCTCTCTGATCGATGAGCCAAAAAATGCTTCGAACATGTGAACCCCTAACTCACCTTCATTATACAGAGAAAAGCTCGTTTCACAAATATTACCCAAACCGAAAAGTTGCTCAATTATGTCCTTTTTATCTTTAGGAAGCTCGCTTATTTTCGGATCTAGTCGCTGCCAGTCTTCCTCTCTGGCTTTTTTGACATCACCATAGTTAGAACCGCTAAACAAAAGAGTAAGCATGCCTTGTTCTGTTAGCTTAAGTGAGAGGTTTGTGCTAAGGCTTGCTCCATTGTCAGCAGAGTAATCGATGCCTGAGTGAGGGTCAATCTTATACAGCAAAGGCAGCAAGACTTCCTTAGAACTCTTCTCGAGCGCGATAAACAAGTCTGCTATGTCATTCATTAAAAAATTGAAAGAGATAAAAATAAAAGGGTTGCTTAGTTATATTGGTATACCGAATTGACCTTTGTGCAACACATTTAACTCTGTCAAGGCATCATTCCTTTCCTGCATCAATTCGCCTTTAATTACGCCTAAGTCGCTCACCATCTTTTTGGTGTCTGCAAGAGCCTTGCTTACGTTTTTTAGTGCAGCTTGTCCAAGCTTCTCACCTACTACTTGGTTACCAAGCGTGGTCTTTGCATTGGTCATCGCAGTACTAATTTTGAGTTCCACATTTATTATATTTTGTTGCAAAGGCTGTTCCATGGTGATTAAAGCCTGTTCCATTGTCTTCAACCTATTAGCGAAACTTAGCTTCTGCCCTGGGCTTGTTGCTCGTTTAATATCTAATATGACTTGCGCAGCCAATCTTAATTCTTGAGCAAAGTATCCTGCTGCTGACATAAGAGCCCGCAATTGCTGGCCTGCAGCTGACAGCTCCTGAAGCACGGTTTTAGTCTCCACCATAGTTTGCTGTTCTTTTGTTAATTCTGAGTATAAATCCTCTTCAGCAATTTTAACTTCCTTGCCTAAATCATTCACAAACGTAGTTAGCTGTTGATCAAATTTCAAAAGCTTTGTTTCGACTACACTTGCTTGTTGCACTACTTGTTGGGGTTGTACTGACATATCATAGTCCTCCTATTACGTATTCGTAGTGTAATTTTATTAATAAACTTATCGGAAATTGCTAAAAATTATAATGGAATACCGTATTGTCCTTGGTGTAAGATATTTAACTCTGTCAGAGCGTCAGTCCTTTCTTGCAATAGGGCAGTTTTTAGAGCACCCAAGTCCGTCACCATCTTTTTGGTGTCTGCAAGAGCCTTGCTTACGTTTTTTAGTGCAGCTTGTCCAAGCTTCTCACCCACTACTTGGTTACCAAGCGTGGTCTTTGCATTGGTTATCGCTGTGTTAATTTTAGTTTCCACATCCGTTACTTTTAGTACCAACGGACCTTCTAAGGCGATGAGACGGTTATCCATTGTTTTTAATGCATTACCAGATTTAAACTTCTCTTGTGGTCTTGTTTCTCTTCTAAGATTTAGTAAAAGTTGTCCTGCCTGTTTCAACTCTGTTGCGAAAGAGGCTGCCAGAAAGTTCATAGCTCGTAACTCGTTTGCCGCAACCGACAAATCTTTCAGCGCGGTTTGCGTCTCTGCCATGGTTTGCTGTTCTTTCGTTAATTCTGAGTATAAGTCCCCTTCAGCAATTTTGACTTCCTTGCCTAAATCGGTCACAAAGGTGTTCAGCTGCTGGTCGAATTTCAGAAGTTTTGTCTCTATGTACGACGTCTGTTGTACTACTTGCTGTACCCCTGCTGCGGCATTAGCCCCTGCGATGGCTAAATTGCGCAATGCGATAAGCTCTTTTATCAGCAACCTTATTGGATGGTCTACAGCATTGACTCCTGCATTGTGAGCTACAGAATCCAAGCGCAAAAGGACTGCTTGCAAATTATTAAGCTCCGTTATGAAGGGCGCCTTTTCGTTAGGTTCAATTGTTCTATGCCCTGCACGGATGTCTGCAACATATTTTTGAAATTTCTTAACTATCATGTCAATGCCCGCTTCTTCTTTTTGAATCTCGGCAGGTATATTTACACCTTGGGCAGCCATAGTTTGTTCCAGTTGCTGCATAACTTGAATGACTCTTGGTAAAGCCCCAATTATATCTGTAACTGCCATTAAGGTGGTAATCCTCCTGCTACATTGGCTACGAGACCTGCAGCTGCTACTGCGCCTGCTGCTGGTATTGCAGGGGCGCCGACAGTTTGTCTCAATAAAGCATCTAACTGTATTATTTTTTCGTTAACGCCGCTAAGCTTTACCTCTTCTTCCTCGAGCACATTATAATTAGCAGCTATCTCGTTTAAAGCTAGCAATGCGGGTTGCATTTGCTTATTATGAATTAATGTGATGACTTGCTCCAAACCCTGGCCTTCTTTCAGCAATAAGACATCAGCATATCCTTCTAATTTGCCAATAAATAATTCTAATTGCTCGATGCTTTCCTCAACTTTTTCCTTCTTGATGCCTTTGTCTTTCCGGGCTTCCTTGCTCATGTTCCTGATAACCTTGAGCTCCCTCTCTGTATCAGCCATTGCTTTCTTCAACTCTACCTTCTTTTTCTTGAAAATTTCCCTGATCTTCTTGGCTTTCTTGAACGCAGCTGTAGTATCCCCTGCCTGCACCAATTGAATAACTTCTGCAAAAAGCCCTTTGACTTCCCTAGAATATGCTTTCTCTTCATCTATCCAGTACTTAGCCTTCTTTGCTCCCACAGCTTCCTCTCCAGCTTCTTCAATTCCAAGCACACGCCTTGCGCCTTCACCAAATGTGCCAGCACCTGCAGATTTCCAAACGACTCCGCTTGTTCCTGCGATAACAAATAATACACCGAAGAATCCCACTACTCCGCCAATCATAATTGCTGGCGCCAATGTCGAGCCCCTTACGCCAAGAGATGCAAAAAAGTCTCCAACATTATACAGTATCCACCCCAAAACAATCAGTATTACCCCGATTATAGCCATGGTGATATAATTTTTCTTATTTTCGTCCGCATCGCTGACTGGTCTGAGTATAGCCCCAAACAAAAGCCAAAAGCTGAATATCACGACAACGCAAATTAACAAGATTGCAATAGCATAGTAATACACAAAGGGCATGAACTTTACAACAATCAATGTGAAAATTATGGCAAGCGCAGCATTGATTCCGCCTTTTCCACCACCCATCTCATCACCGAAAATCTTTGCTTTCGACAGGGCAGCGTATATCATGATGCCCATCATTAAGCCCATCAAGATTAGGAAGTAGAAAACACCGAAAGTGTACTGCGGCCACTCTGATGTGAATATCTTGACAACATTGACTGCAGCGTCAGGAAATTTGCTGTTCGGCCCGAATGATGTTGCTGCTAGCGCAGCTTTCAATAAAGATAACCCTAGCAAAAATGAAAGTGAAATTCGCCTAGCCATGGCCATTTTCGTTAATAATGAAAGCCGACTATAAATACATTTCTAATGGCAATATGGTGGCGCTATCCAAGCTATTATAGCCACTAACTAAAAACAATTGCTTAACAAGAATTAAATTCAGGCAGCTGCAAGACTTTCAAACTTTTTTGTCAACTTAGTAACTTCCTTTTCCAGTCTTTCTACTTCCTTAAGCATCACCGGCATAGCAGAAGGCCTGATTATCGATACTTTATTTAACAGGTTTTGTAGAAGTTTAAATTGGGCAGTTAGTAAATCCAGCCTATGCTGTACCTCTCGTTTTTCTTCCGCTGGCGGTTTAGAAAAGATACCCATGCCTTATTTAGATGTGAGTGAATTAATAAACTCTTCTTCTTTGTGATTTAATTTAGAAGGTACGACCAGGCAATAAGGTGGCTTGCCGAAATCTGCTTTCATGATTTCTGATGCCTTGCCGGATTTTATCAAGGAAGTTTCTGAGCCGAGCCTTGCACAGCCGACCACTAACGTGTCTTTTGTAAAAATCTTTTCTTTTTTCTTGTCATTTATTGCCAGTAAGGTTTCTATGGCTTCATGGATTTTCAGGAATTTATTCTCGTGCGGTTTCAAATCCAATAAAAACAATGTGTGGGCATCGATTTTCTGGTTTTCAACCAAAACATCAAAGAAGCTTTCGGGTGCGAAGCCTTTTTCCTGGATTACAACCGATGCGGTCTTTCCAAATCTGTACAAACTCAGACCTGTTTCAGAAATTGCTGTAAAGATGGATGGTGCATGGATGACTTTTGCCACGATGTTTTTCTTCTTGGCCTGCAGCAGGATTTCCTGGTGCGTTGTGGCTGCCAAAGGGTCCCCATAAATCAGCAGCGAGACATTTTTGATCGCAGATTCATCAAGGAAGACCATATCCTCCTCAACCTGCTTCCTGTCTAGCAAATGGACTGGTTTCCCCAGTAACCGCTGCAGCTGCAAAGGCGTGAAATCAGCAACTGACGTAAAGGTTTCGAGGTATACTTCCTCGCTGTTATTGAGCGCCTCAAGCGCCTTCATGGACAAATCCTTCCAGCTCAATCCTAGCCCTATAAGGTACAACATAGATTTTTTAAGCCCCCATGCGTTCTAAAATCTTATGGCTGGCATTTACTCACAGATGTTCAACCTTGGCGGCCTTACCGGGATAACAAGCATCAGTCAGATACCGTTCATAGCCATAGGGGGATTTGGACTTTTCTTATTCATGCTTTATGCCGGCAAGGCGAACAAAGACATTGGTGAGAAGAAAGATGGGGCTATTGGCATGTTCATTGCTTTTGCATTTATACTGGACATATTCTATCTGCACGATGTCTGGCTCGTAGCAATCCTTGGCACAATAGCTGGCATCTATAGCTTGCTTGCCTTTGCCGGCGTCATCGGCGCTGTAAAGAAGATGGGCAAGCTTGGATACAAAGTCGCAGAAAAAGTGAAAGAGAAAAGGGCTGAGACTAAAACAAAAAAGAAAGAGGAACAGAAAGACACCATAACTGATTTCCAGGCAGAAGTCAATGAAGAACGCGAGGAATCAATCCTACTACTGAATCCTGAATTTTTAGGAACAGTAAACAATGTCAGGGCAAAAAACAGCTATTTCTTCAACGCAACTTACGGTAATCAGAATATTCCTGCACTAACTCATATTCTCACATACTTGAGAAGGATTACGCAAATCATCAGGCAAAAGGAAGTTGCAAGCGCACATATTGCAAAGCTTGATAGTCAGGAATTAAAATTTGAAAAGGAGGAAGCAAAGGAAGAGAAAGAAGAAGCGGTTACTGAAGAAAAATTGCTGCCTGCAGAGTCAAAGGAAATTCAAGAGATGATTTCTGAAGCGAGATTGTTGCCTGCACAGATGCGCCAGCAGGTGCAGACCGCAATTATTGAGATTCAACAAGCAGATGCTCTTGGGAAAGGTGAATCTGCTGCTGAAGTACGCGAGGCTGCGGAAGAAACGGCAATTGAGCAATTAAGAGATGTTCAAAAGCGCATAGCAGAACAGCTTAATCCATTGCAGAACAAGATGCTTAAGCGAAGCAGGTTGATACTGAAAAACCTAGCAATTATAGAAACTGCGATGGCTGCGGGTGGCCAAAGACTTGTAAAGGCAGCACAACGATATCCGCCGGCAAAATTTGCTTCTGATTTCAAATTACTGTACGAGCAACATGAACAAATCAAGAAAGTCGTTGCGGAAGCCTTAGAAGTTGAAATAAAATCCACCACTGCTGACATCCGCGAATTTATGGAAGGTGAAAGAATCACTCTCGCTGAGGACAGTGAAGATAAGCTTCTTAAACAATCCGAAACTCTGAAAGCAAACATAGACCGAATGATCAATCCGAAAAAAACAAAACAAGACATAGCAAAATTTGCACAGCTTAACAAGGAAATGGGCATAGAGCAAACAACTAGAGCAGGAGACACGGAATACTTGCAAAAGCTTCAAAGATATTTGAGTTTCCTTAATCAAATGAAGGCCGCTATTAATGTATCGCGATAACTAATGGTAAAAGTTCTCAGACTTAAGAAGGAACTTGCGCAGACTGCAAAAGAGTTTTTGCTGCAGAAAGGCTGGCTAGCAACCGGTATGACAATGGGGCGGTCTGTACAGCGCTATGTGCTTCTGCCATTAAATGATAAATTTGATGAGAAAGTTCTGAAGAAAAAGTTTGAAAAATCTTCAATTGAGAACAGGAATCTCAAGCCCTTGCCACCCATGCCTGGAAATCTGAAACACATGCTGCAAGGCCTGATTTCAGAGAAAGACATCGAGTATGTAATAAAAAGTTACGATACTGTCGGCGACATCTGTATCTTGGAGATTCTGCCGAAGCTGGAGAAATATGAATTGGTGATTGCGCATGCAATCAAGCGGGCTTTCCCGAGCATAAAAGTTATCGCACGGAAAGCTGGCGAGCGCGGCGATATATTCAGAGTGATGCCTTTGAGAATTATAACTGGTGAAAAAAGACTCCACACCGTGTACAAAGAACATGGCGTTCTGATGAACGTAGACTTGGCAAAAGTGTATTTCAGCCCAAGAGCCTCGCATGAACGGTTGAGGCTTGCATACTTGGTGAAGAAAAACGAGAAAGTCCTGGTAATGTTTGGCGGCGTTGCGCCCTATGCATTGGTGATTGCAAAATACCAGCCCAACTGCAGGGTATGGACTGTTGAATTGAACGAAGATGCACACAAGCTAGCTGAGGAAAATATACGATTAAACAGAGCAGGGCATATCGTTACTGCGATTTTAGGGGACGTAACAACAGAAGTACCGAAGATTGGCGAGCGGTTTGACAGGATAATAATGCCTTTCCCGGAAAAAGCTTGGGAATTCCTGCCCCTGGCCGTCAAATATGCCGCACCAAACTCAACAATTCATATTGTTCTTTTTGTAAAGGATAGTGCTATTGAGGAAGCGAAGAAAAACATCCTGAATGTCGCCAAAAAGGCTGGCAGGGACGCCAAAATAGCTGGCTGGCGCCTTTTTGGCAGCTATGCGCCAAGAACCAGCAGGTACACTTTTGATGTTCTCGTTAAATAAATAGTTGGATTTAAAAAGTCATAAACATGGTTCTTTTTACGGGGCGATAGTATAATCCGGCAGTATGGCCGCCTCCAGAGCGGCTTATCTCGGAAGGCTTCAGCGATGGCTGAGGCTTGGGAAATTCAAATCCGGGTCGCCCCACTTAAACTTAATAAAGACAAAACTAAAGTAAAAAGCATGGCTAAGGCTGCTGATGAATTTACAGTAACACCCTGGGAAGTATCGGGTAATGTGGATTATCAAAAGCTAATCAAGCAGTTTGGCACAGAGCCGCTGACTGATGACATACTCAATCGCATAAAAAAACACACCAAGGAGCTTCATTTTATGCTAAGAAGGAAGGTCTTCTTTTCGCACAGGGACTTAAAATGGCTGCTTGATGAATATGAAAAGAAAAACAAGTTTTTCCTTTACACGGGCAGAGGGCCAAGCGGGCCAGTTCACATAGGCCACATGCTGCCCTGGATGCTTACAAAATGGCTACAGGACAAGTTCGACGCCGAACTTTGGTTCCAGTTCACAGATGATGAAAAGTTCCTTTTCAGGAAAAAGCAAGACGCCCAACTGGAAGATTACCAAAAAATATCCTACGAAAACGCGCTAGATGTTATAGCTGTCGGATTCGATCCGAAGAAAACACACTTTTTGATAAACAGCCTGCCAGAGCATGCAGGCCTGATGCATGATGAAGCGATCAAGATTGCGGACAGGATAACGGCCTCAACGGTAAAGGCCTCGTTTGGCTTTGAAGACTCATACAGCATCGGGCAGTTTTTCATAACCGCAATACAAGCAGTCCCTGCTATTCTTCCATCGGTGCTGGCTGGCAAGAATATTCCTTGCCTGATCCCGCTGGGTGTTGACCAGGATCCGCACTTCAGAGTTGCTCGTGATGTATATCCCAAATTAGGATTCTACAAGCCGGCAATCCTGCACTCGAAATTCATGACTGGCTTGCTTGCAGATGGCAAGATGTCTGCATCAGTCCCGCAATCTACAATCTACACTACAGACACGCCCAAAGAAGTTGAGGAAAAGATAAGGAAGCATGCATTCTCCGGCGGAAGAAACTCTCTGGAAGAGCACAGAAGGCTTGGCGGAAATCCAGACATTGATGTCTGCTACCAGTGGCTGCAGGCTTTCTTCGAGCCTGATGATAAAAAATTGCTGAAGATTTACAATGATTATAAGTCAGGCAGGATGCTGACATCTGAGCTGAAGGAATATACGATTGAGAAGATAAATGCATTCCTAAAAGAGCACCAGAAGAAAAGGGAACTGGCAAAGAAACAGCTTAATAAGTTTATTTTCAAGCCATAGTTATGAAACTGTCACGAGTGATTATTCTTGTGGTTGCTGGGTTGTTTATAGCTATCGGGCTTTTGCTGGTTTTGGGACAAAACCAAAAAGAAACTTACATCTCAATCACGTTTGATGATGGTTATTCGTCACAGTATGATGCCGCAAAGACGTTGGAGAATTATGGCTGGCAAGGCACTTTCTACATACCGACAGATTTTGTAGGCAAGACTTACGAAAACATTTCAGTAATGGATTTACAGCAAATAAAAGATTTGCAATTAAGAGGGCACGAGATTGGTGGGCATGGTGCAAGCCATGTCAATGCAAGTAACGTTTCTGCAGAAGCCTATGAATCTGACATCCTGGAAAGCAAAAACTTCTTTGAGGAAAACAACCTATCTGTTAGAAATTTTGCATTCCCTTATGGCGATGATTCAAAAAAAGATATTGCTTTGAAATATTTCGACACCGCAAGAAGCACAAAACCCTGCATAAACAACATTTCGGACAGGGAACTTTGCGGGCTGACGTTAGTTCATCAGAATGAAGAATACAAATCGCTGACAACTTATGTTAATGAACTGAGAGGTGGCTGGCTTGTAATTGCAATACACAGCATTAGCAGCAACCCAAGAAGCGATGTTGACATAACGCCTGAAGAATTAGATTGGATTTTAGAGCAAATAAACCAGACAAATGCAAAGGTTATGACTATAGCGCAAGTTAGAGAATTAAATAAAGCCTGAAAGCCCAGCCTGACCGGTCTTGTCCTTTATCCTTTTTATTGCAGAATCTATGCGTTCTTCTGAAAATTCGTGCCTGTCAACCATTATTTGCTTTATTTTGTCCGCATTTGGAGATTTCCATTCCAAAGAATAGTCTGTTGTAGTCAGGGGCTTAAGGAAAAGCTGCTTTAATCGATTGACATTTAGAATCTTGCCGGAATAATCTGAGAACTTGCCTTCTCTTATGACTTTCAAGGCAGTCTTTGGGCCTATACCCTGCACACCGCCAGGATTGTAATCTGTTCCTATGAGCAAGGCAATCTCGACAAACCTCTCGATGTCTATTCCTAGGAAATTCAGGCACTCAGACATATCAATAAGTTCTATATCAATATCAACTGATTTTGAACTGACTTTCCTTTTTCCAGATATGGTCAGATTTCTAATTAAACGCGGGGTTGCAAATGACAACGCATCATAATCCTGCGATGCAACTGCCCAGACATCACCTCTACCACACATAAACGCTGCCTGTGCCTCGCCTTCAGCCATGGCCTGCACCCAAGGCAAGCCCATCGCAGACAAGAGTTCCTTGGCTTCTCGGACCATATCTTTTGTCAATCGTGAAGTCTGCTGTGCAAATTTCTTGGCTTCTTCAATTTCACCTTTTTCAAGCGCTTTCGCAAATTTTTCCCTGGCGGCCTCCCTTACAACTTCCCTTGCTTCCTGCACTGCAGCTTTCTCTTCTGGAGCCTTGCCGTCAAAAACAAAAACTGGCTTGATGTCAGCCTCTATCAAATTTATTGTCCTGTAAAACAGTCCTGACAAATGCGACGTGACATTTCCTTTTGAATCCGTCAATGGTTTGCCATCTATCTGCCTTATTATTGCCAAGAACTGGTACAAACTGTTGAATGCATCAACTGCGATTTTTTTGCCTGACAAATCCTCGAGCTTTATTGGATGCTTAATCAAAAGTTCCCTTACATCAACACCCATGTGAAAAAATAGCTGATTAGGCGTAAAAGGTTTTCTAACCGATTGCCCTTCGGACGTCAATGACTTCCGCTGAAACTATGTTTTTGTCGGTTTTTATTGCAGTTTCGAGCTGTTCCAGGTTCGATATCTTCTCGTCAATCAGGAAAACTATAATTAATGCCTTGAGGCCAAATGCTATCGGCTCCTGGCTTACAGAATGTATGAGCTTTGCGCCGAACTTCTTGATTTTTACTTCGATGTTTTTTTGAAGTGCGCTTAAATCCACTTCCGTGCCAGTCGGCATAATTTTCAGCTTAACTATAACGTCTGCCATTATGGACCTTCAAAGCCACAAGAGCACTTGTATTTTACCGCAGATCTCCTGCAAGTTCCGCATCTGATTATTCCAGTGCCGCAGGATGGGCATGCAAATGTTACTGCAGACCTGTCGTTATCTATTGCTTTTTTGCAGGATGAGCAAGATTTCGTTGTCATAGGCAAGGATTTAAATATGCTCTTTTAAAGTTTGCGTCATGGTGCTTCAGCTTGCTTCAACCCTGACTGCTTGGATGGCAGAAGCGGGTTATGTGGGCTTGTTTCTCCTCATAGCTGGCGAATCCGCATTACTTCCCATTCCCTCAGAAGTCATACTGCCTTTTGCAGGCTATTTGGTATTCTCAGGCAGCATATCTTTCTGGCTCGCCGTAACAGCTGCTGTTACTGGCCAGCTTTTCGGTTCAGTTTTAGCTTATGCCCTGGGTTATTATGGGGGCAGGCCAATCGTGCTCAAGTATGGCAAATACTTTTTGCTAAACCACAAGCATTTCGAGCATGTTGAATTATGGTTCAGCAAGCACGGCAAGTTGGCGGTATTCTTCGGAAGGCTTTTACCGGTTGTAAGAACCTTAATCTCATTTCCCGCAGGCATAACTAAAATGTCTTTCAAAAAATTCCTGCTTTACAGCACATTAGGCATCGTGCCTTGGACCATTCTGCTCATTTATATCGGATTCAAGCTCGGGGCTGCATGGCAGAGCATTATAACCGCGTTTGACAAGTTCCAGCTCGTTGTTATCGCCGGAATAATCGTTTTCCTGATTTGGTGGGTCTGGAATGCATACCGAGAAAATCGCAATATTTCTAATAGGAAAACTATTTAATTAATGACATCTTACGTCGGGTATGTTTAACATACTGCGCTATGAAACTGGTATAAGCGAAAGGGAACTTAGTATATTCCGGGCAATAAAAATTGAAAATAGAAGCAAGTTTGTTCTTCTTGAAGAATTACATGGCGAATTATTAAGAATAAAAGGCTTGGGAGTGGAGAAAGTCAGGAATGAGATACGAGAACTCATCACTTTAATGACTGAAGAGCAAAGGGAAATTCTTGCAGGTATGACTGGTTTGCAAGCAGAGATTACTGATGAAAAAAGATCCATTGTTAATGTCGCTGAAAACTATGACAAGCGAGAAATTATTTTAACTGAAAAAATTGAAACTAATTTGAAAGCCCAGCTTAAAGAACTTGAAATGCTTCTAAAAATCGGCAAAGCAGATATTACTGGGAAGATAAAAAAGCCCGTTGCTGGCTTGATAAGGATATGCGAACGCCAGTTAAATCAGGACAAACTGCTAATTTCTTTTGACATCAAGTTATTGAAGCTGTTTGAAGGCCAAAGAAAGTCTAAAAAAGGCATGGCTGTTGCTTAATTTATGAAGATAAAACAACAGCCCGAGGATTTTATAGTTCAAGAGCTAATTGACCTTAACATAGCCAAAACTGGAAATGAGACTTACTTCTGGCTCACAAAACGGAACTGGACAACTGAACGGGCAATAAATGAGGTTGCAAGAAGATGTGGCGTTTCTTACAGGCGTTTTAAATTTGCAGGTACAAAGGACAAGTTTGCTGTTACAAAGCAGGCTGTTTCCGCCTTCAAAGTACCTGCTGAAAAACTAAAGCAAGTCGAAATCAAAGATATTTCGATAGAAGTGATTGGTTTGGGCGAGAACCCTATCTCTTTGGGGACATTAAGGGGAAATCACTTTGAGATTGTCATCAGGGACTTGGTCAAAGATGATATTAAAATATTAAAAAAGAATTTTTCTAAGATAAAAAAGAGCGGTTTTAGGAATCTCTTTGGCGAGCAACGATTTGGCAAAGGCAATACGCACTTGATTGGAAAGGAAATCCTGAGAGGTTATCTGGAAAACGCTGTGAAACAAATGATTTGTTTCTCCGGTGATAAAGAATCAACGGAAAAACTGGAATTTGAAAACTTTGCAAAAGAGAATTGGGGCGACTGGGAGAAGATTCTTGGAAAAATGCCTTACGGCAAGGGCCTTGATTTGGAAAGGCAGGTCTTGTTTTGGTTAACCAAGAACAAAGGCGATTTTGCTGGCGCGTTGAGGACATTGCCAAAGCATATTAGAAAATTATATGTGCATGCTTACCAGTCACTGATGTGGAATCAGGCCGTTTTAAAACAAACAAATTTTATGAAAAAATATGCGCCCGTACCCGGATTTGACACAAAACTCGGCAAAGACTCTTTCTCAAACACGATAAGAAGATTCTTGGAAAACGAGAATTTGTTTTTGGAAAGCTTCAGGTGTTCAAGGATGCCTGAATTGGCTGTGGAAGGCGAATCCAGGAAAGTCATGGTAAAGCCTACAAACTTCAACATAGGCGATGCTGAGGATGATGAACTGAATCCTGGCAAAAACAAGGTAAAACTTTCCTTTGACCTCGCAAAAGGTAGCTATGCAACAGTCTTGGTGGATGCCTTATTTAAAGTCAAAATTGCCTAAAGCTCTTTCACAATCTCATCAACCTGTGTCAAGCTCTCATGTTTCTGTCCGTTGTTAATGATTATGGTTGGAGTTGTCGTCACGTTGTATTTGGCTCTGAGGAAATCCACTAATGGTTCTTGCTTGAAATTTGCGTCAAAAGCGAAAATTATAACAGAATCAGGGAATCTATTGTAAACCTCATCAAGCACCAGCCCCTGCCTTGTGCTTTCGCTGTCTTGGCTTGCGTAAAAGAACAATACGGCATCGAGATTTGCAAACCCGCAGTTCGTTTTCAGATTTTCCAGCATGATCATGCTATTGACACTAAGAATTATGTGCTTGCGTTTCAAATTGTCCAGCTCAGTCTGCGATATGGTTTTGGTGCTGTAAGATTCCAGCTTCAGGCCTATATCCGCACGCTGATTTTGCAGTTCAACAAATCTGGTCTTTGCAACCTCACACGTTGCAGCATCCAGATTATTAGAAAGCAACTGCTGCTGCAGCAAAAAGCTCTCCATATCTATTTGATTTTTAGTCATCAGCGTGTCTATTTCTGAAGTGCGCATCTTATCGAAAGCTAGGCCGAGCCCCAAACCTGCAAAAAACAGCACAATTGCTATTATGAAAGATGTTATCATCAAATATTTTTTAACCGAATTTTCTATTACCATCGAACTGAGCCTCGCCAGGTCTTTTTGGCCTTGGTTAGGTGCAAGACGAATGCCAGTAACCAATAAAAGGTTAACCACATAGGGTAAAGCACGATAAACGTGAATGCTGCTAGTGGATTTGTCCAGCGCTCTTTTAGATGTTTGTTGGCTTTGGTGTAAATATAAATGCCTGCCACTAGCACAACTATTGTTGGGACCACTAACATAGTGTTTATGTACAGCAATCCTTTAGGCAGCAAGTTTGCCAGCATGAGCTTTACATCTGCGAAGGATATTAGAAAAGCAAAATCACATATGAAGCTAACAAGTTGCACCAGGCCAACTGCCATGACAGTGGTCAATAGCACCGGTACCAAGATACTTAACGGCAACAATATCCCAAATAACCCATATTTAAGGTTAAACAAAATTTCCCGATGTTTGGATACAACTTCTATAAACCCGCGGTTCCATCTAATCCTTTGCGTGTGAAAGGCGGCCAACGTCATTGGTGCCCTTACTGATACGTGAGCATCGATGTTGGATGTCACTTTGTAGCCAATGCGCAGCAGACGGGTTGCCATCTCCAAATCTTCCGTCAGCGTATGCTCATCAAAGCCGCCTATTTTCTGAATTATGGATTTGCGATAGGCGTTAAATGCGCCTGGGGCGAGAAACATTGCACCCCAGCCAGCCAGAAGTTGTTTGATGAATGCGGAAGTAATGTATTCATAGCGCTGCACATTTTGCAGAAAGT
The DNA here is from genome assembly GCA_903864915.1 of uncultured Candidatus Woesearchaeota archaeon. Classification (GTDB taxonomy): domain Archaea; phylum Nanobdellota; class Nanobdellia; order UBA10117; family UBA10117; genus CAIPHS01. Next base: position 3,673 of record CAIPHS010000003.1, on the reverse strand, counting down.
TTTGCGGTTTGTAAACCTTAACTGCCGGGACGACTTCCGCAATCTGCGGGTCTTCAAAATAAGGCAGGAGACGGAGCAAGGAGTCTTTTGTAACTACGAGATCTGCATCCGCAACGACTACTATCTCTCCCTTGGCATGTTTGATACCGAGGTTTTGCGCTCTGGCTTTGCCAGATATTGGAGTTTCAATCAGCCTGACTTGCTTAAATTGCCGCACAATCTCCACAGTCTTATCCTTGCAATTGTTCGCGACGACAATTATCTCTAATTTATCCTTTGGGTAATCCAGCGTAAACAGGGATTTCAACGTATCCGCGATGGAATCCTCCTCATTATAGGCAGGAACGATTATACTGACCATTGGGAATCGCTTTAGTTTTTTGTTCCCTTTGTGCATGAATGGCTCTTCAAAATAAAGTGTTGATAGCCAGAAAAATGAGAAAAATAAGCTTATGAACGAGATTAACAGTATCAGCAAAGTCTGGAGACTAAACTCCATATGCACTCACTTCCACAATCATAGCTTTATTCCGAGCAAATTATAGCCTAATTTGTCTGCAGCAAGTATCATATCATCTGCATCCTTGCCTGTGACATAGACGCAGCCGTTAACATCCTTAACCACAGTCTCGTTTCCGACGTTCAGATAAATTATTTTTGTGGTGTTGTCTGCATCAGCGCAAGTCCTTATCGGAACATTCGGGTTTGAAGGCTTGGCATCTTCAGTGAACGAAGCCACAGTTTCTATGTTGTAAAGGGACGTTATGCGGGAAACTTCTGCAGCAGCAACGCCAAATTTGCCCAAGTCATTTTGATTTGGGTTTAGTGTTATGTACACTTTATTCGCGCCCAAAAGTTCAGGCACCGAACTGTCATCTATTGAAATGTTGCTCGCATTTCTAGGGTCAAGCCTGAAAGCAACTGGCACTTTTGAGCCACTCACATCCACATATGTTGCGAAGCTGCCATCCTGCAATATGAAAAACGCAAAACCACTAATCTCGAAATCTGGCTTAGTGCTATTATTCAGACCATTGTTAGTGGTATCAGAACTCTTGCCTTCGTACATGGCTATGGCCCATGATGCCATTAATAGTATTATAAGTGCAGAAAATGCCTTTGTCCAGAAGGAAGCTTTCTTTTTCGGCTTCACAATTGGATTTTCTGAATCAGGAATTGATGGTTGCGCTTCTTCCATTTGAATTTCCCTTTAGTTAAGTTTCTTAAAGATTATGGAAAAATTGTGGCTCAAAAGCCACGGTTTCAAGCCGATTTTTCCATCCCTCAAACTTGCGATAAGTAGGTTTGAGTTATGGCTATCACTGGGAGAAATTAAATAAAAAAAGAAAGAAAAAAGCCCTTTCGGGCTTAGTTTTCAGCTTACACAGTTGCGTTCGCTGCTGGTGTTGGTGCTACTGCTGCTGCTACAGTTGGTGCGGACACTGTTAAGATGCCTGCATTAGACTTCACAATTACCTGCTTACCGACTAGGTTTGCCTTGTATGTGTTGTAGTCTTTCAATACAGTTGCGGCATTCCTTGTGTCTTGTGCGTCCCAACCAGCTACGATCCAAGCCCAGTTAGTTCCACCAAAGGCATTCTGTATTGCCATGATAGTTCCTTCACCGGCTCCATAGTTAAATGCAGCCTTGAATGCTGGGTCGTTTCCGTATGTCGGGAAAGTCAATCCGACTGCCTGTGCAGACAACGTGTTAACTGCGCTGTCTCCAACTAACAACAATGGCATTGCCTTAGGGTCAGTTATTTCTGAGTCCAGTTTTGCAACTGCTACTCCAGCTAACGTGCCCGAGACTCCACCACCAGATGTGGTTGTTCCAGTGCTTGTTATCGTTGTTGTCACAGCAAAGTCATCTCCGACTTTTGATGGTATAGATAATTTCAATGCGTCTGAGTCACCGTTTGACTTTACGCTGTTTACAATTATACCATCTGCTGTCCTGCCGTCTGCATCGTACGTCGATATGTCTACTCCGTCAATGTACGATTCATGAGCTGCTGCAGTTCCAAGTTGAGAGCCCAGGAACTTTATTGTAGGGCCTGTGCCGGTCAACAATACAAGCTGCTCTATTATTTGCTTGTTACCAGTTTCTATGCCAAAAGTTGTTCCATTTACGGCTGCTTGCAAGTTCAAACCTGCGCTAGTATCTGGAGTTTGTATTTTCGCAAAAGTTGCATAAGTGGCGCTCGTCACTGTTTGGCCTGTCAACTCATAGTGGTTTCCGTCATCAGGGTTTGCCCAGAATACTTGGACCGTGTTTGTTCCATTTCCCCAGAAAAACAGCTTGTCGGTGTATTTTGTACCGCCGCTAACAGTTACTGCAAAACCGTTCTTGCCGCCACCGCTTGCACTGACTTCAAGTCCGTATGCTGCAGAGTCTATTGGAGTGTTGACACCAGCTGCAGGATAAACAGCTGAAATCCCCAAGCCGTTAAACGTGTAGTCTTTGTAGCTTGTTGTTGTTGGGTTTCCAACAGCCATCTTGAAGTAGCTTCCATCCGGAGCAGTTAAACTGGCTCCTGATTTAAGTGGCTTGTATGATGACGATGGGTTCACCAACGCCTTTGCATACGAGATGCCTATTGTTGGATTTGTTGTGGTTAGATTGCCCAAAACCCATTGCCAGTCATAGTCTGTATCTGGCTGTCCGATGTATGGGTCGCCATCTGAATACGACTTGGTTACATCTGAGCCTATCAACAAAGTTGCAGCTCTTTCAGCTGGTGTGTCGCTCGAGAACGCTGACTTTATCTTGAACCTTAAGCCGTTGACCTTTGTTTCAGTCGTTCCGCTTACTGTTCCAGTTGTTCCATCAACACTTACGATTACAGCTGATGTTGTTCCAGAACCGACATTTACCAACTTTACAGTTTTACCTTCAACAGTCACTGTGTCGCCATAGTTCATGTAGTATTCTGTTGCAATCTGTGCAGTTATGCTGTTTGTACCTGCACCAGTTATGGTTATCTTCTTGCCCAAGAACTGTATTTCTGCTGGGTTTGTGGCTGTTGCATTTGTCAGGGTGTTTGCAGTCTTCAATGCTGTCTTGAAGATGTAGTTGTACGATATTTGTCCTGAGCTGTTTGTCATCAACCAGATGTCTTTACCCCAGTCTTTTGAGGTGCTTCCTTCTGTAAATCCGGTTGTCACTCTCATGCCATCGCCCAAAGTTAGCTGGTCTTTTACATTGTAGCTGTTTGTCGAGCCACCTAAGTCCAACGATACCGAACCATCGTAGAAGCCTGCTAAGTCCGAAGCCGTCAAAGTGCTTGCAAACTTGGTGTTTAGGGCGTCTCCTAATGGTATATCGTAGCTCTTTCCACCACTAACAGTTGATGTGCTTGGTGTCACTGACACTGACTGTGCCAATGTTGCTGCTATATCTGTCGCACCAATCACGTCTGCTGGTGCTGCTGCTGCGCCGACAACTATCAAGCCGACAAATTTGTTATCCTTAACAAATGGGGCTGGATAATTCTCTAGCTGAGCAAAGGCTGCGCCCATTGTTGCGCCCACCATTACTGCACCTATACCGATCGCTGCTATTCTTTTTATTGCATTTTTTGTTTTTAAAACAAAGTTTTCCATTTTACGTGTTTATTTTTTGCCTCCGTTGACTTAAGGCAAAGAAAGTTCGCTTAAAAGTATTATGGTT
>CAIPHS010000002.1 GCA_903864915.1 uncultured Candidatus Woesearchaeota archaeon | reverse complement strand
GACTCGTCCGCATGACTTGCAGAATGAGCGCAGGATGTTGTATAATTGTGGTGTGTAATGAATGTGAACAACAGGTTTTGCAAGCTGAATGTAGCCGAAGTGGCCCGGGCAGGTCCTCATTCTTCCGCCGCAGACCTTGCATCTCAGACCAGGGTCTATGACTCCCATGGACAAATCCATGAGGCCTTTTTCCACAGGATAGCCGTCTGCATCATAAAGTTCAGGCGAAACTACATTGACGGCAGCGATTCTCTTTATGAAAGATGGAGCTATGACTCCAAATGAGATTTCACTTATCTTTTTTGTCACAATCGGGTCTGCCATCAGAACTTCTCCTTCAACTTTAGTTTAGGTCGTATATGCAATGATTTCAGTTCATCAATGAATAATTTGAAAGCGTAGCTCATCTCAATTGGCGCGACTCTGGTCTTTTCGCCACACAGGCAGTAAGCTTTGTTCTTGTAAACATCATGTATTGCGATGTCACCGCAGCGCTCGCAAACCCAGATTATTGCCTTGTCTGAATCGAATCTCTCCTTCATCAAGAGAGAGGCGCCGTGGGCAATGAAACATTCCTTCTCCATTTCTCCCAACCTCAAACCACCTTCCTTTGCCTTTCCTTCAGTTGGTTGCCTTGTGAGCAATGCAATAGGGCCTCTAGCCCTTGACTGCATCTTGTCTGCGACCTGATGCTTCAATCTTAAGTAGTACATGTTACCGACGAATATTCTTGCAGGCACCTGCTTGCCAGTCCTGCCATCAATCAGCAATTCAGTTCCGTCATCCCTAAAGCCCAATTCGAAAAGCTGTTCGCGCAAGTCTGATGCGTGCTCGCTCTGGAACGAAGTTCCATTGATGTATCTTCCTGCCAACGCGCCGACTTTGCCGGCCAAGGCTTCTATCATGTGTGCAACAGTCATACGTTTTGGCAATCCGTTTGGCGAGAACAATATATCTGGCCTGATTCCGGAAGCTGTGAATGGTATATCCTGTTCTGGTACAACCAAACCTACTACACCTTTCTGGCCGTGCCTTGATGCAAACTTGTCGCCTATCTCGGGGTTTCTTGTTTCCCTTACATCAACCCGGATTAATGGCGCACCGTCTTCGCTTTCCGTCACGACAACTTTGTTGACGACACCATTTTCGCCGTATCGCACTCTTGTTGATGTGTCTTTTCTTATGTTTGCGGTTGAACTGAAAGCATCCAATTTACCAAGGAAACGTGGCGGGCTTGTCCTTCCGACCAGCACATCTCCGCCTTTTACTTCAGACTCTGGCGAGATTATTCCATCCTCTTCCAGCATCCTGTAATCCCTTTCAACAGTGTAACCCTGAACATCCTTGTTTGGCATCAAGATGTCATCTATCTGTCCACCAGGGTATCTCAATTTCTCGGCGGCATAAGGCCTGAAATAAGTTGACCTTCCCAATCCTCTCTGGATTGAGCCCTTGTTGAAAACTATGGCATCTGCCATGTTATAACCATCAAAGTTGATTATTGCTATGACTATGTTCTGGCCTGCAGCCCTTTCATTACCGATTAATTTTTGGGTTGCACTTCTTACAAGCGGGATTTGCGGATAGTGCAAAAGGTTGACTGCAGTTTCCAATCGGTTGGGGAAATTCAGGGTGTAACATCCGATGGCTTGCTTCTGGGATTTCTGCCCCCTGTTAAGCTTGGATGACTGGTTGAAGTTTGCAAACGGAACAAGTGATGTTGTGATGCCGAAGATTGCAATAGGGTTTACCTCCATATGCGTGTGGTCTTTGGTTATGTGTGCCTCATCGAGTGCAATCAGCGTATTTTCCTCTTCAAGGCAATCCAGATATTCTATTACGCCTTCCTTGATCAGGTCAGACCATTTCATCTCGCCGCTTCGCAGCCTTTGCATATGGTCTTGTGTCAGCAATAGCTTGCTGTCCTTGACAACTATCAAAGGCCTGGCTAATCTGTTTCTTTCGAGAGTAACATAAACGGTATCGAGGACTTTCCTGTACTGAACATTAATGAACTTTGAGAGCTTGCCCTGCCTTCTTGAATCTATCACTGACTTGACAAATTCCTGCGGATTTTCCACAGTTCCTACCAGTTCCCCGTTGAAGAATGCATCACTCATTTTATTGTGGCTTCAAACCCAATGCCATCAATGCATTGAGATTTGCCTTCACCTCTTCTTTTTTTAGTTCTGGTGTTATGGTTGCGAGCAGCGCCAAATTCTTTCTCAGCCCGATGTGCTTTCCTTCGGGCGATTCCAAGGCGCAAAGCCTGCCCCAGTTTGTGCTGTGCAGCATTCTTGCGTCGAATGATTCCCTCTGGGCTTCAAGCAATGAGACTACACGCTGCAAGTGAGATAATGTGGCGAGCGCATTTTCCCTGTCCAGCCTTTGCGACAAGCCCTGCCTGTTGGCTGTCCAGTTACCTGTTGCCAGCGCGCTCTTTATCCTGTCAGAAAGGAATTTTGTCCTTACAATTGCGCCCAATGGCAAGATCTTGCCTCTCCTTACTGAACGCTGGAAAATGTAAAGCATGTCGTTGACTAATATTCTCAAGTTCTGCCTGAACAAATCTTCAAGCAAGTCTCCGGACAAACGGACTCGCTTGTTCATGTAATGGTCCTTGTCATCCTTCCTTATCTTGCCCTGTTTCAATAACAGAAGTTTCCTGATTGCCTTGCACAGGTATTTTGCCTTTGCAGCTTTCTTCTCTGGCTCCAAACCAATATGTGGCAAGAGGAAACTGTCAAGCAAGCCCTTCACCTTGTCAACTGTCTGTTCCTTTGGCATCATTATGCCAATCTCTTTGCCGACGAAAGCCCGGGCTGCCTCATCAGTCCTTAATTCAACGTATTCTATCAAGTTCATGTAAATATCATCATCCTGCACGCCGATTTCTGATGCTATGTCTGCATCTTTTGTCAGCCCAAGGCTTTTCAGCACAGGTATCAATGGTATCTTCTTGTTGCTGCCGAATGTCAAAAGCAGGATGCCATCTTTTGTCCTTTCAATCGTGTGTGGTATCTTGTACAAATCTGATGCGCTGTAAACGGATGCCTGGTGTGTTATCGGGCCTGACTTGCCTCTTGAAACAAAAACTGTGTTTGGTGCAAGGTCTTCCAGTAAAACAAGTGTCCTTTCAGTGCCGTTGATTATGAAATATCCACCAGTGTCGTAAGGGTCTTCGCCTGCAGAAATCAGCTCTTCCTTGCCCAATCCGTTCAGATAGCAATATTTTGATTTTAGCATTATCGGCAGGTCGCATATCTGCACTTCTGTCCTTTCTCTTTCTTTTCCGTCAACAACCAACGAAATTTCCAAAAAGACTGGGGCTGCGTAAGTGAGGTTTCGCATCCTTGCCTCAACCGGCAAAATCTTCCACTTTGTGCCGTCTGCCTCTATGACTGATGGTTTTTCAATCCTGACGTTGCCGAAAACAACCTTTACTTCTTCCGCTTCCGGAGGTATTACTGATGGTGTTGCCTCACCCAATTCATCAATGAGCTTTTGCAATCTCCATTCTATAAAATCATTAAAACTTTCAATGTTTGACTGGACAAAATAGCCCTCTTCGAAGAACTTTTCTATCAGGATGTTCTTGTCTTGCTTGCTTATTGTTGGTGTGAAATGTTCCATTATACGACTCGTCTGTAGTAT
>CAIPHS010000001.1 GCA_903864915.1 uncultured Candidatus Woesearchaeota archaeon | reverse complement strand
TAATAATGTGCGGTTGGCAATTCTTTTGCCCACTCTGGTACACCGATGTCAAGGCCGATGTAAAATCGCAAGCCTTTGGAGCTAAGGTTTGTAAGGAATTTTTGCAGTTCTGCAATATCTTCAGCTGTTAATGTTTTGCTTACAACTGGTGCTATGAGATAGTTAAATGAATCCAATATGTGCGAAACTTTCGCATAATCAGAAACAGAATCTATTACGCTTTCTATCTGGCTTAGCAGCTCTTTCAAATTTTTAGCGCGCTTTCCTTTAGTTCCGCCATGTAGATATATTGCTCTAATATCGTGTGAAAATTTCAGCATAAGTGGCTTGTGCATATTTCTTATGAAAATATCGCCTTCAGCGTGCTGTTTAAGTGCGTTAGGATGCTCAACACATAATGCATATCCGAATGTTTTCTTATGCCTTCTATCTTCCTCGATTTGCATAAGCACATTTTGTATGTTTTCTGATTTCTTTTTCAGTGCGTCTTGGAACGAAGATCTGAGTTCGAGCAAAGTCATGCCATTGTAGGATTGCTTCAGCGCTTCTTGCAATGCCAACTGAACCGTACCACGCGGCATACCACGTTTGAGGTATTTCTGAGAAAACTTTTCCTCATCAAAATCCATTATTTGTCCATTATGGTCGAAAAGCCCAAATTTAGCCTTAGTTCCGTTGTTAGCTTCTGTTGCTTTCTGAAACAAGCTCTTCGGGCTGAGCTCTATATTAAAATTTTTTATTGTAAATACTCGCTTTAGCCTGTTGTCAGCAATCTGCTTGGATGTTACAAACTGTGCTGCTTCTAATTGTTCAAGATACTTGTGGGCTGTTGAGAAATTTATATTGAGTTTCTTTGCGATATCTGTTATGGATAATGAGCCTGATTCCACAAGCAACGAGAGAATATTCAGCTTTACCGGATTGTCTAAGGCTTGGATTTTATTGGCTATATCTGCCAGTATCGCGGTCTTTTCTTGGCTTGCAGCAGGACCTACTGCTATCTGGTTTTTACCTTCAATCTCTCCCATCTTTCGCACCCTTTGATACGTTGTATTACGTTGCGTGATAGTCTTAAAAGGCTTATGATTTGTGATAGTAAAAAAATTTTGTTATCTTTTTTCGCGTGAAAAGTTATTTTAAAGCTGAATGTCTCGCAATATGTCCCATGGCGTCAGGCATAAAGGCTATCGACATAATGACTGGCGAAGTTATAATTGCGCGGCCAGATATGTCTATATCGGAAGCTGCGCGCCTGATGAATCTTTTCAGGATTGGCGGTCTTCCTATCGTATTCCAAGGCAAGCTTGTTGGCATGCTGACTGAAAGAGACATAATGAAAGGCGTGGTTGCCGCAAACAAGAAAGCTGCTGAAGTCACGGTTGCGGAGATAATGACATCCCCGCCAAAAGTAACTGCAACAGTTGATGAGGACCTGTCATCTCTGGCTGACAAGATTTCTAAATTCGATGTTACGAGGATTCCTGTTGTTGATGCCCATGGCGTTGTTGTAGGCATTGTTACAAACCGCGATGTCCTGAACAATTCAAAAGAGTTCCTTGAAGTTTTGCTGGAGCAGACCAAAGTCAAAGGCCAGCTTAACGATGATTATGCGGCTTATGGGAAATGTGAGTTATGCCAGGAGGCATCCCATCTTTTCTTTAAGAATAACCGGTTTGTGTGTGACAATTGCAGCAAGCTTAAACTCGATTAAAACTCCTAAACAATAATTATTGTCAGCAAATCCCTGAGGCCTTCCGCAAGACCCAAAACTGCTATCGCGATTGCCAAATAAGCTACAAAGTTCTTGTCCTTGAACTCCTTGTTCAACAAATACATCAAAGGTATCAGCACAATCAGTTTTAGTGCATACATTATTGCGGCTGTGCCGACAAAACTGCTGATCATGTTTGGCAACGGATGCTTTTCAATAGCTCCCAAAAAATCAACTGCGATAAAAGTAGCTGATGCATCAAACATGTGTGCCGGGAACGGCAGGAAATATTTTCCGCCTATGAATTTGGTCTTCCTGAAAATGAAATATAGGATTATGCTGGCCAGCAAAGCAAGGCAAATGATTCCGGCGCCGTAAATTAGATTTGTGAACTTGATGCTTTTTGAAGCTGCATAGGTCCATAAAATCGCATCTAACAAGATGCCTGAAATTAAGGTGCGTTTCCAGGCATTTTCACCCTTGTGTTTTCCGATAAAATATGACAAAAAGAATATTCCCAGGAAAATTGCTGCAGTCAGGAGATAAATGCCTGGGCTGACAAACCAAAAACCAGACTTAAGGATTTCATGGTCCACAAGAGCCCTTACTGATGAGCCGAACACTATGAATGGCAAAAGTGCATAGAAAAACCTGTTGTCAACCTTGAAATTGAGTTTCTGCAGTATCTTGTAGATGCCAAACAGGGCAGCAATCGCAATCAGGGCATAAACCGTTGTGTTGACAAGATTGTAGCTTGAATCTGTATAAATCGGTTGGATGAAGTAGGTGTTAAGGAACCCCATTAGTAGGTCCAGCCTTCGCCCCTTTCTGTCGGGGAAGCCTTCAATGCAGATTCTACATTGGCAAGCCTGCTGTTTATTGAGTCAAGTACTGCTTTCAAAGTGTCAAGTTTGTAATTTATTGATTCAACCTGCTGCCTCAGGTGCTCCATTTCAGGAGGTGATCCCATCGACTGGCCCATTGATGCCGGCATGAGTGGTGGAGGCATCTGTTGCTGCATCGGCGGGAATTCCGGTGCTGGCATATTCTCCATTCCAGGCATTCCCTGGTTCTGCGGAGGCATGCCTTGCGGCGGCATTCCAGGATAACCTGCCGGCCCGTAACCGCCTTCTTCTGCAGGCGGAGTTACTTCGAGATAGTCATCTTTTCTCTTTTTCTTGAACCATGCCATAGCCAGCAAAACATCCGCTTTATAGTATATAAATTTACTGAGGTTAAAGACAGCTTTAAAAATACGGAATAACAGAAATAAGTAATGGCTGCTGATGAAGACAAATATAAAGCTACTAGCGAGAAGGCCAAAAAAGAGATAGGGGAGCTCACAGCCACTAAAGACAAAAGCGGCAAGACACAATTTACCAAAGCCCGAAACAAACTTGATTTACTTTTGGCAAAAATTGACGAGTCATATCCAGAAAATGAAAGAAAAAAAGAGAAGACTAAACTGCTAAGAGAAATTAATGTGAAATTAAAAGAGAAGAAGTTTAGCGTAACTCAGGTGCTAAAAGGAGACCCGATAGAAACATACAACCTGACTCATGATGTTTTTGGCGAGTCAATGGAGCCAGATTATTACTGGGTATTGGATTTCATGCGCGAAGCGCTTAACTACGACGTCGAAAAGTCTGCAGATTTCTTTGCAAGCTCCGAATCTTCCGGTTATTTCGGTGAAATGGGCGGCCGAAGGACTGCTATGGAATCAAGGATTGCGGGCGGAGGCGGTGCCCAGGGGCTTTTCGGAACCATCAACATGGTCATCAAATCTATGATCAATTTGTTGTATGACCTGAAAACTTTTGATGTGCGGCTCAGCCATTACAAGGATATAAGCTCACAAAGCCCTGGGCAAAAGCAAACAGGGATGGATGCCCTGAAAGGCATATGGCTGAACGAAGTTGACAAGACCAAAGGAAATGCCGCAATAGATGTGTTGGCAGCGCAACTGAATTTCATAACATTAAGAGACTCATTTATGATTGTGCCCGTGCATGAATGGTACAAGTCTGATGCTGACTCCAAAAAAATCTCGGAAATCAAGGACAAGGCAATTGAAAATGTCAAAAAGATGGACTTAACAGAGGTTGTAAAAAGAATTCTTGGGCCCAGAGTAAAGGAATTCATTGACTGGATTTATCTTTCTGAAAAAGAGCTGAAAATGCGCTACAATGTGGAAAAATCTTACCTGAAAGCGCAGAATGATGCCCTAAAAGTCTACACAAAATGGGCGAGGCCCTATCTTATCGCAGCCAACAAACTGATGCCCGTTGAATACGAAGATATGCTGAAGAAGCATGCTGAACTGGGCTTGGGCTCTGCAGCCACGCCATCATCTTTCCACTCAGTTCAGATGTATCTAGAACTTTTAGGCACAAAGGCCGCCAAGGTGGAAGTTGTAAATATGCCTGGCTATATTAAAAAAGAGCTGGCACTTTCTGAAGAACGTAAGAATGACATGCCATTCACTGCGATTGAAGTGCGAATGGCTTTCAGGGGTGCGCCAGTAACTGTTGTCGGAGCCAGGCAGGAGCGCGGTTATGGCTTCACCGGAAAGAAAGTTTTCATGTTTGTTGGTTATGCTCTGCAAAAGAAGCACGTAGACCTTCTGAAGGAATTTAAGGAAGATGAAATCCTCGACTTTGTAGATGACATGACCAAGCATTCTCTTGAAGCAATGTCCAATGATTTGGATAAATACATGAAGGAAGAAAAAGAAGAGAAAAAAGAGGAGAAGAAGCAACTTAAGTTTGCAATCCCGTTCCCAAAATTCATAAAAGAAACATTTGGCACAATAAAGAAATTCCAGATGCAGGCACAAGGTATTTACAAGAGCCTGCCAAAATCAGTGCGAGGGGGCAAGGATGCCTGGAATATGGCACGGCTGATGCTCGTCGCTGAGGAAAATGCAAAAAAAGGGTCATTCAAAGTCTATGATGTTTTCAAGAAACAGCACGGCATGCCAACACCTCCATAATCGCAAAGTTATCTCTTAAATCTGTAAAGGAAGAACTTGAAAAACTTAAATCACTTGATGATAAAAAGAATTATCTCGAATCTGTTCTGAAGAAAACTAAGACGCCAAAGCTGAATAAGAAAGTTCAGAAACTTCTGGGTGAAACTTTAAAGCATCTTAGGCATGAAAAGAAATTTGAGAAGGAAGTTCCTCTCGAGGAAAAACTCGAGTCTGTAACAGAAGTTGCTCCCAACATATCTGCCGGAGAGATTTTGCCAGCAATAAAATATGTGCAGCGAAGGGAGCAAGTCTCGACTTTGGAAAAAGAAGTGGAAAGCCAGCCAACAACTAATGTTGCGGCAGCAGGCCCCGGCGTCAAATATGCACCACCATCCGCCTCATATGAGCACCAGAGAGTGATTGACAGCATGCGCTTTTATTTGTCAGAACAGCAGCAGCTTGTAAACAAATTTACACCGCAAGAATGGCAAGCTATGCCGGAAGAACGAAAAAAGCAGGTCTTTGATGTTGTAAAGGAATCTTTAGGAATAAGTGAAGTTGGGAGCTCGGATTACTCCAGAGTTATTGATTACATTTCAAACGTATTCTCAGTAGGGAAAAAGACTGAGGAAAAGTATAAAACACGGGTTTGACTGAGGTAAACTATGCCTACTATGTACGGACAGGCCGGCTCTTATATGACTGCAATGGACCCTAACAAAGCGCCAAGCAACATCCAATGGGCGAATGCTTATCTCGGCGCATCAACGTCCTTAGAACCAGGCAAGGCAATGAAAGATTTGCTCAGCTTGCCGGCTTCCGGAATAGAAAATGTCGAGCTTTCAGTAATCGACCCTCAAAAGTTTGAAGTCATACCACGGGAAATGTTCGCGGAAGCCAGAAGGCTTGGCAAATTATTAATTCGCGATTTTACCAAAGATGGCAGACCTACCCCAATTTCAATACACGCACCCATGATGGAGGCAACAGGCTTCTCAGAAAACAAGTTTGATGAAAACCAATGGAGAGCCACCCAACAGCATCTTAATTCTATTGTTGAAAAGGCAGCTTTGGTTGGCCCAAATGTGCCTCTTAACATCCATGCCAGCCAGCTTCCGGCAGACCAGACTTTTTATAACACTCAAAAAGCGGGTGAAATGCTAAGAGAACTGGAAACATACGAAAAAAATGTTGGCGAGAAAGATGCTCACAAGGAACTTAAGGAATCATTGTTAAAAGGCATTATCCCGCAAGCGATGATTGCTGTGGACACTGTCTCCGGGCAATTGATACCCATACAGGGCGAGTTCAGGGAGACTGCTCCGGGTTTGCGACACTTCTGGTCGCCGAAGGAAAAGCTTGAAAATTACAATTTAACGCAGTGGGATGAAATGAAAAGAAAACCTCTCGATTATCTTGCGGAGATAAGAAGAACTGAACAGTTAATAGCTGACAAAAACACACCCTCAGAACAACTACCTTTACTCGAGGACAGAAAGCGTGCTTACTCTAAAGACTTTATGTCTGCCGTAACAACTACGTTCGACCACGCATATCGTGCAAATCCAGAGGCATTCAGCCCTGAAATGAGAGATATTGTTACGCAAAGTTACAAGAAAGTGCAACAAGCCGAAAGCTATGAAGCTATGACGCCAGACCTGGCAAAAATCACACACGTACTAGCTGTGGCAAAACCAAAGCTTTTCAAGTCTGCTGAAGAATTTGCACTTCCGAAGGCTGCTGAGACTTTTGCTTCTGCGGCAATGAGGAGCTATGATATCTCAAGCCATCCTGAAAAATTTCTTAACAAGGAAGACGCGAAGGGCATAAGGGATGCGGGCATAATGGGTGTTGAACAGGCACCAATCATCACAATTGAGAACGAGACCGATAAAGCCTTCGCGCGCGGAGACAGTTTGAAGTCGCTTGTTGATGCGTCAAGAAAAATGTTTGCGGACAGGCTTGTCTCCGATAAGAACCTGAAACCAGACGCGGCAAAGAAAATTGCTGAAGATATCATTGGCGCCACATGGGATGTTGGTCATATTAACCTAATGAGAAGATACGGCTATAATGAGGACCAGATTGCTGCTGAACTGAAGAATCTTGCAAAGGATGTAAAACACGTACATATCCATGATAATTTCGGCTCTTTTGATGCGCACCTTGCACCTGGAATGGGCAATGTGCCGATCACAAAAATACTTGACCAGTTGAAAAAAGATGGCAAGATTCCACCAAACATCAGGGGAATAGTTGAAGCTGGCGGCTATGTAATGAACTTTGGTGAGAATCCAACTATAAAAACGATGCAATATTTCAATGCGCCAGCTTATGGCTTTCAGGGATCTCCTACGTGGGGTGGCGAATCACCGATGGCTGGAGGCTATTTCATGGGTTCGAGCGCCTACTCAGCAGGTTATGGCTTGATGCTGCCACCAATACACTATTCAGAATACGGTGCGGGCTTTACGGGGCTGCCACCTTCATTAGCAGCGGTGCCAGGCACTGCACAGAGAAGCCAGTTCGCAGGGACACCAAATGCTTAGTGATAATGATGAAAGAGTGATAAACCATATTTATAATCGCACAGAAAAGGAGGATGTATAATGCCGATTGCTGAAAAGAAATTACCGATTCCGACAAAAAGGGATGAATTGCGCAAGACAAACGTTCCTGAAAAGGATTACAAGATAGCTTATGATTTTGCGGCCAAAGTGTACAAGCAATTTGGCCCTGTGGTATTATCTGTTGTTTTATTCGGCTCAGCCGCCAAGGGCACGCCAAAGCCGGAATCTGATATTGACGTAGTCATTATTGTTGATAACGTATCGATGGTTTGGGATGAGGAAGTAGTCTCCTGGTACCGCGAGGAATTATTCAAAATTATCAAGAGTGATTCGAACAGGGATAAATTGCACGTAAACACTGTTGCGCTTTCTGCTTTCTGGGATAATGTAAGGGCTGGAGACCCCACAGTCATCAACATGCTCAGGTATGGAATAGCCCTGCTTGACCTGGGTTTCTTTGAGCCGCTGAAATATTTGCTGATGCAGGGAAGGATAAGACCTACTTCAGAAGCAATCTACACAGTTTTGTCACGAGTGCCTATGCACCTGCTGAGATCAAGGATAAAAACTATGTCTGCAATTGATGACTTGCACTGGGCAACGGTTGATTCAGCACATGCGGCTTTGATGGTAAAGGGACTGACGCCGCCTTCGCCGGAACACATTGCAGAAATGCTTACTGAAACATATGTCAAGAAAAATAAATTAAGTAAGCAGTATGTTGAATGGTATTCCGAGCTTTACGTTATTGCGCACAACATAAAGAACCACAAGGTACACAGGATTGAAGGTGATGTGCTTGAGAAATGGTACAGACGCGTGCATGATTTTACAAGAATCATGGAAAAGCTCGCGAAGGAAGGCGAGCACGATTTCCTGAAAAAGCAATAAAAATCAAAGCGTAAAGATTTGTGCTTCTGACGGTGCAGTGTATGTCGCATTTGTTTTGAAGAAATCATAATTCACCTTCGTCATTTTGGATGCGTAAAACTGGGGCGTTGAGTAGGTTACGCTGGCATTGTTTGAACCATCAAACTTCCTGCTAGGTGAATAGCTGCTAACATAATTTATTGATGCGTTGCTGCTGTATGTCATGTATGTTTGTACTTGTAAACACTTATAAAAATTTCTGGTTGAAGGCCCAATTGTATAATCCAGCAAACATAACGCAAAGCCTTATAAACAAATTTTAGGACTTGTTTTTATGGCAAAAAAGCAACCAGAAGAACCAAAATATGCTATTAATCAAAATATTCCAAAGGCTCCCGTTTCTCCTGAAGAAATGGCCAAAATAGATGCCCTGAAACAGGCAGATATGGCCAAGAAGGCTAAAGAATTCTTCGAATCTGTAAAATCAAAGGCTGAGAAATTCAAGAACGAAGCCATCAAATTATACAAGAAGGAAATCAAGGGCATAGTTGTCCTGCCGCCAAAAGGTGAGGGACAAGCATTGGATATGCTGGTCTTGCTTGACATCGAAGGTGCCTTTGACGAGAAATTCAAGAAAAAGGACGAGATTGAAAAGAAGCTGAAAGAGCTGGGTGCAAAGCACCTCGAAAAGATCAATACTTCTGCTGTTATTCTGGAAGAAATCTGGGACATGTGCAGTAAAGGCAAGTATGAGATTCTCGGATTATTGGCGATGGCGATGCCAATCTACGACACTGGATGGGTGGGAGCATTAAGAGTTACTGAAATACACAAGCAAATGGTACTCAAAAAGTTTGAGAAGTATATTGTTTCCTATGTTCTGGCTGGCTCACTGGTCAAGGGACGAGCAACCGAAGAGTCAGACATCGACACGTTTGTCGTTGTCGACGACACAGACGTCACAAGGATGACTGCCTCAGAATTAAGATCACGATTACGCGGAATGATATGGGGAATGGCTGAGGAAGCGGCCATGGCTGCCGGTGTCAAGAACAAGCTGAACATCCAAGTTTACATCCTTACGGAAATGTGGGATTCCATCAGGTCTGCAAACGCAGTCATATTCACCATGCTTCGTGACGGCATCCCGTTGTACGACAGGGGAATGTTCCAGCCATGGAAACTCTTGCTGAAACAGGGAAAGATAACGCCTTCTCCGGAAGCTGTTGATTCTTTCATCAAATCGGGAAAGCAAATCCTGGAAAGGACAAAATTCAAGCTGAAGGAAATCGCACTGGAAGATTTCTTTTGGTCAACATTGACACCATCACAGGGAGCTTTGATGCTAATTGGAATTCCTCCCCCAGACCCAAAGGAAACACCTGAACAGATGAAAATACATTTCGTCAAGCCAGGCTTATTGGAAGAAAAATGGGTCAAGATACTCGAGGAAATCCTGCAGTTCAGAAAAGATATCGAGCACGGCAAAATCAAGGATGTCACAGCGAAACAGGTTGAGGAATTATTCGAGAAGTCTGAGAAATATCTCGAAAGACTTGACAAATTAGTCAAAGACTTGGAAATCAAGCAGTCAAGACATGAGTTGAAAGAACTCGATGATAAAGTAACTGAAGATATTCTAGCAGCACTTGGCATGGTTGGTGTTAAGGCAACTGAGGCTGACGCTGCAAAGCAATTTGAGAAGAATCTTATTGCCAAGAAACTCGCGCCCGCAAAGTTTACTGAAGTGCTGGAGAAGCTTGCCGAGCTGAAGAAAGAGAATAAGGCAGACTTGCGCGAGATTGCTACTTTAACTTTCGATGAAGATAGATTGGCTAAAGCCACTTTCGATTTGATACGGGCTGAAAAAGGAAAGAAAGTGGAAAAGTTCAAGATATCCGCCACTTACAATGACGGAAATAAGAAAGCAGACATTTGGCTCCTGTCAAATATGGCTTTCGTAATAAAAGACACTTCTGACCCGAAAACTGCAATCCACAAGTACATGATTGAGAAAGACGGCGGCTTTGGAAAGGAAGAGAACGCCAATCTGAAGGAAATTGATGCTGTTCTTGAAAAGTTCGCAGGCACGCCAACACCAATCAGCAAGCACACCATTGAAAGCCTGAAGAAGATACTTTCAGACGACATGCAGATTGTTATCGGAGCGTAACTCTTTTTTCTTAATTTTTAATAGAATCTTCTGTCTTTTCCGGGAATTTATCTGCCAAATTCCTGCTTATCTGGGCAATCCTGTCTATGAAATTCTTGCTTTCAGCAGGGATAAAATATGGCCCTCTGGCATATTTCTGGGCAACAAGATTATTTGATTTTAAAATCTTCAAATGATACTGCAGTTCATTATTGTATTTGATGTTCAATTCCATTTTAATCTCTCCAAAAGCAGCCTTATTTTCCTTAAGGATGTACTCTATTATCTTGTAATTAGTAGGGTCTCCAATTGCCAGGATTGCATCGGCACATGCCCTTACCTGTTGTAGATCCGGCATCCTGCCTTCAAGATTATCAGTCATGCCAATACGCTTAAAGCTAAGCTTTAAAAACCACTCTCCGCTCTCATTTTTCATGAAAGGTTACATTGTCAACTACCGTGGAAGCTTGAAAGTCAAGAAGCTCAAGCAGATGATTGTTAAGGTAGAGGGCATTGACAAGAAAGCTGATGTTCACAAGATAGTTGGCAAGAAAGTTATATGGACTTCCCCTTCTGGCAAGAAAATTGAAGGCAAAATCACACAGGCGCACGGCTGCAAAGGCGCTGCCCGCGTTCACTTCACCGAAAAGGCCTCCCAGGACAGGCAATTGGCGCCAAAGTTGATATCGAGTAAGAACTCTTTTAACACTATTATTTGTTCGATAACTATGACCAGCGTAAAAGACGTCTTTCTGGTTTACAGGGACGGCAGACAAATCAAGCACCTGACAAACGAGTTTGATCCTACAAGAGACAGCCAGGTTCTCAGCTCAATGTTCTCAGCCATCCAGGCCTTCGCAGAAGACTCGTTCAAGAAGGGCCTGAAAAGCATTGTTTTCGAAGACAGGAGCATAAGCGTTGAACGGGCTGAAGACGCATATGTCGCGGTCGTCACGGAATCAGGCTTTGACGGGCAGAAAATCGCTTATGATCTTATGCGGAAAGTCGGACATAAATATTCGGAACAGCTGAAAAACTGGTCCGGCGACCTGAATGATTTTGGAGGCCTTGATGCCATCCTAAACACTGCTTTTGCAAAGAATTACATGCCAGTTTATACAGACTGGCCGGCTATGCCCTGCGAGAAAACATGATATTGGCACACTATTTTTTACGCAAAATGGAAGATTCGCAGGGCCAGTTGCCTCTGGAAAAATACCTGCTTGGAAAAGGGGCGCAGAAAGTAAATGAGCGAAGGGTAGAGGATCAAAGCAGCCTTTTATCAGTCATCCTTGACAAAAGCCTGCGGTCTAATGAAAAATATTTTCTTGAAGGCTTTTGCAACCGGCACGGCAGATGCAAAATCCTGACAGAATACCAGTTGCCCGGCTGCAAAATAAATGTTTTTGAATATTCCAGCCTTTACAAAAGAACTCCTGCGGAGAATTATCATTCAAATCCAGCTTTCGTCCGCATAATATTCACAGGTGAGATGGAAAAGCAGGAAGCTGCCACGTTCACAGACAAATTTAGAACCGGGCTTCGTAAATTAAGTACCCGCAAAACCTGCAAGATTGACTAGATTTTTAAACTCCTGATTGTCATAGTGAATAATGGCTGCTGATATCGAGAAGTCTGAAAAGCACAAGCTGATGCACTTGTCTGAAATCAGCCTCATGCTGGACACGTATGATGATATTTTCTCCGATTTTGATCCGAGACCTTATTCCGAGCGGGCTTTGTCAGACGACTTCCTTGTTGAGATGAAGCGCGCCAGCAGGGACAAGCCTTCTGGCGGAATCAGCCTGAACATGCAGATACCAAAGCGCGAGCATAATTTAGGAACTGAAAAGATAATCAAAAACAGGCTGCGCGACCATTTCAAACATCATCACGATATCCTGCATGCAGAAATCCAGAAGCTAAGGATTCAAGGCACGCTAATTGCAATCATTGGCTTTGTATTGATGGGCACAGCCATAATGCTGGGCGATTTAGGCATTACTCCAAGAATTGTTACTATGGCGCTGGTTGTACTGGAACCATCAGGCTGGTTTGCCATGTGGTTCGGGTTTGACAAGATATTTTATACTGCCGGCAGCAGGAAACCAGACTTGACGTTCTATGAAAAGATGATAAAGTGCGATATAGTTTTCTTGCCTTACTAATTAATCTCAAAACCAAAGCTTAAGAAATTATTTGCCTTAACAATCACATGGCAAAAGATGACTCCAAGCCAACCACCTACGTTTTAGCTGCAAATTTATCAAATATTCAATCTACCCGCACAACCAAATATGTGGCTTACAAATGGCCAGGAGCAAACAGTTCAGAAGTTTGCACATCATCAGATACAGTATTACTGAACCACATACCAACTGTATCAGGTGAAACACTAGAAGGCTTGGTTAAGGCAATTATCAAGGCAGACCCACCAAAAGGCGCACTTGGTATGACGTGGATAACGTTTTTGGGCCTACCGCAAGGAATGTTTACATCCGACCCTACTGGTTATGTATCACAATACTCTCTGCGACCTCTAGATAGCAAAGAATTCGAACAATTTTATGCTGCTTGGCAAGAAACATTAGAACAATATATGCGCTCAAGAAACGTTCCTAAGTAGATTTTACTTCCAGAAAGCAGTTATCGGGTATGCCTTGCCTGTAATTGGAGAATCTTTGTATAATTTATGCATCTTGCCGTCAATTATGTCAAAGCGGACAAAAACCTGGTTGTTTGAAAGTTTCAAGTAATAACAGCCGTTTGGCCAGTTTGCTGCGATTCGCATCAAATGTTTCGTAAAAGAGCCTTTGGTTTTCAGGTCTTTAGGCTCCATGTAAAGGTATTTGCACTTTCTATAAGGTGCAGTAAAGTTTACCTTAGCTCTGAAGACAGCTAACCTTGACTCGAAGACCTTTCGGAGGGGCATTTCTTGTGTGACAGTTATTGTTTTCATAAACACAGATACTTTGGTGAGTATTATATTCTATAAGGTAATACTTATTTATAAAGGCTTCTTTACGAATAGCGATATAATGTATTCTGGTTCGTAATACTTATATGCTTCAGGCTATAGATTTGAACAAAGTTCAGAGCTACCCAGCAAAACTGCTATAATGCAAATAAGTTTTGCTTGGTAATTTCAATAGTGACTTTAGCTAGAAAAGTCTTGCTGATATCCCCGTGCTTCAGCTTCGAGCGCATCGAGCTTTGTGGTATAGGTTTTGATTGCTCTGCCCACAATCAGTATAAGATCTTTATTAGCTGGTTTTGAAGAAACAGCTAGTTGTCCCACCTTCTTCAAAGCTTCAAGTTCTTGTTTACAGACAGAAATACTTGTTATAGAATCCGGCTTTGCTTCATAACCTTGCGCGTCTCTTAGCAGACGTTCCAACTGCTCTTGTTTGGCTTTCTCATTATCATTAAGTTGACTGCATGCGCGCTCATATTTTCCAAGTAAGTAATCCATATCGCGCCCATCATTAAACTTAGTTGTTGATCCCATACAACTATATTGCAATAATAATCTTAAAAGAGTTTTGGTAACTAAGGTTTACTTTACAATTCCGTAGCCGATTAAATGCCATCTGTTCATGACTTGCCTGGCCAAGGCGACCTTGCCGCCTTTTTCGACTACAACAGGCCTTCTTAGTGTCAATTTCAGGGCTTTTCCGGCTGCCTGCACCACACCTATGGTTGTTGCTGTGCCTATGCTAACCATTAAAGGCTCGAACTGGGCAAAAGGCTTCAATTTTACCTTTTCCTTCGTGCCTACGACATATTCGAACAAGTGTGGCTCTATATCAATAGCCAGCATTGGTATTGGCAGCTTGCCTGCCAGCCCGACAACATTTCCGACCAGAGAATCTGCCTTTGCAAGTGAGGGGTCCAGTGCTGTGCCTATCGCCACAGAGCCGCCAGGGCCCTTTTCCTTGATATGGATATTGCCCGCCACTATTGCAGTTATGGTTGTAGTCAATGGTTCCCAATAAGCCAGGCCCTTCTTCTCGAGCTTTCTTCCCGGCTTGATTTCAATCTTGTCGCCTTCCTTGAACATGCCCCGTGCTATCGCGCCTCCAAGGATGCCGCCAGACAGCTTTTCAACAGCAGTTCCCGGCTTGTTAACATCAAAGCTTCTTGCTATTTGCATCGTAGGTTCAGCTGTCGTGTCCCTTTTTGGGGTCTTGAAATGCTCCTGGATAGCTTCCAGCAATAAATCAATATTGACTTTTCTTTGGGCGGAAACAGGTATTATCGGAACTTCCCTGCCCAATGTTTCCTTTACGAATGCCTGTATCTGCTTGTAATTTTCAATTGCCTTTTCTTTTGAAACCAGGTCAATCTTGTTCTGGACAATAATTATGTTATCTATTCCCAAAATCTTGAGAGCCATCAGGTGCTCTGCAGTCTGCGGCTGCGGCACCACTTCAGCTGCGGATACAACCAGTATTGCATCATCCATTATTGCTGCTCCTGACAACATGACAGCCATCAAAGTCTCATGCCCTGGTGCATCAACAAAACTTATTTTTCTTACGAGTTCTGTTGGTTTTTTATGCTCAGAACATTCCTTCTCAATAGTGAGATGACCTTCAGGACATCTCCTGATTTCCGCGTCGCCATAACCTAATTTGATTGTGATTCCTCTTTTGACTTCTTCTGAGTGCAGCATGGTCCACTTGCCAGTCAGCGCATAAGTAAGTGTGGTCTTGCCGTGGTCAACATGGCCCGACATCCCAATGGTTATCTCGGGAAGAACTTTCTCATCAGTTTTAGTTTCAGGCATAAAGTAGCAATAAAGAAATAGGTTTTAAACCTTTACTTTCACGCGCTCTGTTTCCACTCTCGGGATTTCCTTGTAATGCACGCCTTCCTGTTTCAGGCAAAGGGTGTCCATGATTTTGCAGGACTCTTCATAATTTGATTTCCACGCACTTTCATAGCTGGCAATCAGCTGCACAGGGTCCACATCGTATTTCTGGGCTAGCAGCGTGATTCTTTGTTTCGTCGGAGTATATACTTTTAGGAGACCGATATGGATTCTCGGAAGTATATTTGGGAACGTTTCCTGCAACTTGCCCATAAAACTCTCGAGCGTCTTTGGGTCTGGGTTGTAAATGTAAGGATAAATATCAAGGCCTGCCTCAACGATTTTTTTAAGAGTATAAGTCTGTTCTTCCACTGAACACACGGCCTGTATGTTCTGCCTTATGCTTTCGTCACTGGTGCCTTTGAAGGCTACCAGAAGCTTGGGGTCATACTCTGCAATCTTTCCAAGAATATTCTTCTCAACAATACCTTCTTTCTCCAGATGCTCTATCAGGCGGCCTGTGCTTAAATTCGTGTCAATCTGGGCAAGTATTGGCTTGACATTGCGGTTTTCCAGTTCCCTGTAAAGCGCAAGCATATGTTCAGGAACAAGGAATGGCTCACCACCAGTTGTCCTTATTACTTTTGTTCCCCGCCCTTTCTGCATTTTTTGGAAAGAATCAACTATGTTTTCAACTGATAAGTAAACGCCCTTGTCGGGATTTCCTGAATTGCTTTCATCGTCAACATAACAAAAAACACAGCCGTCAATTTGCCCACCCTTGTGGAAATTGCAGCCTTTCAGCTGGTAAGTCATGGCCATATCATACGGCAGTATGTTTTCCAATAAATCATTAGCCTTGGCCGAGAACCAGTGCGGAATATCAAACTCCTTTCTCATTTCATCAAGGACAACCTGCCTGTCTTTGAAATTAAATGGTGGCAGGTTTTTTGCAGCACGCAGTTCCGGATCAAATCCCTTTACATTGACTTTGCTGCGATAAGGGAATGTCCCAGTCCCTTCATCCTTAAAATGGCCTTTTGTCAGGTCCTGCTTCTGGACAGTATTCTCAAAATTAACACAAAGAACTTTTCCGTCGACTATCAGGGTCTTTCTTAATTCGAGTCCCCTGTCGAAAGGATTAACTGTCGCATTGAGTGTTAGTATGTTATCAAGCCTCGGACGTCTGCGTCAGGCTGGCGCTATTTAAGTATTATTAAACTGGAGAATAGAAACGAAAAAATTCATATGAGTAAAGCCATTAGCCTTTGGCTTAGCTCCATCATATTCTGCTTATAATCTTGAGGAAACTTATCAGAATAGTACCTAAGAACTTGCATCTTCGCTTTGGTAGGAAATAGATATTTATAGTCGCCTGGTACGGACTTCAAAATTCCATCTTTTAGGAATTTATTGAGAGTGGCCTCTAACTCGCTCGAATAATGCATATATCCCTTATCTCTTGTAAAATTTAGTTCTTTTACTGTATCGGGATATTCCTGCTTAAATTCGAAAAAGGCAGAATGGATTTGTTCGTCGCTTGCCTGGACTATCTCCTTGGGCAACATTGCAAGCAAGCATGCAACAGTTCCGTCTATTGGCTGGTAAGAACTAAGGACTAAGGATAACTCCGAGGCTACTGCACTGCTCATTTGTTTAAAAAGACAGATAGAAATAAAAGTTTTGTTGTGATTACTTAGCCAGCCTTCGTTCTTTTGACTTTCCTCTGAATGCCCTCTGGCCGCATTTCGGGCATGGAATCAGGCCAGCCTGTATCTTCAAGGAATCAGCGCGTATTTTTTTCTTGCAACGTCGGCATATCCACACCCGACTGAACAATCTTGCTGCTGCTTCTGGTATTTTTGCTGGCATTTTACTCCTTTGACCTTATCTGCTTTATAACTTTTTTTGCGCCCAAGTCCCAGTATACGACGCCGTAATTCGGCTGGACCTGGCCTTTCAGCTCTGCAGGTATATCAGCCTCAAGGTTTTCATATGTTTCTAAATCCATTATCTGGGCCTTGTCTTCCCCTATCAAGTTCAAAACTTGTGCATTCTTTTTTTCAATAATAGGAACTTCAATCTTGTCGTGGCTTGTGAAAATGCCCATCTTCTTTGAGCCTGTGATCATATCCATCGCTGTGAGCCTGTATTTTGCGTGGCCGTGCTTTCCCGGAGCAGACCAGTCGAGGCCAACAATCTCGCAGGGGCTTCCATCCATCATGACGTATCTGCCCTGCTTCATAGAGCTGACTTCCTCATAACGGACTTCCATATTCAATCGCATAACTCAGGGTTTAAAAATGTTTACTTATCGGCTTAAATATGGGCCTAACGCTGTTTGAAGAGAACAAACACGCGTCAAACTTATCATTTACGTCCCGCATTGATGGTAAAAGATATATCAGTTTAGCGCACAAAGAGCCTTTTAGAGTAAATTATGCTTACGAACTATTAAGAACAAATGTGCTCTCTTTCGGAAGAAAAGAAAAACTCGGAGACAAAGAAAAAATACCAATTGAAGCTGGTTATACGCTTACTTTTGGAAATTGTGCAGTGGGATATCAAAATGAAATGTTTTGTGCGAATGAAACTTTTAACAAATTAACTGCTGAGCCAGCACGTTACGGTTGCTACAGCCTGGCAAAATACTACGCAAAAACAATTAATGCGGCTTTTAAGAATATAAATTTTGACTTTATAAGTGGCCCGCCAAGGGGAGGCGTAAGCTTTGAAGTAGCAACTTACATGAACTTAAAACCAAATACGATACCTCCTTATCATCTCACAAACGATGAATATTGTGATTTTGTTTATGAAGCGGCACCAAATTTGCAAGAAGAGCTGAAAAGATGCGGAAAAGTCTTGATATGCGATGACTGCTTAATAACCGGAAATTCCATAATAAAGGAAGCTAAGGCCCTAACCACAAAGACAGACATTAAGGATCTTGAGATTTGTGGTGTTATTGTTGGTGTTGATTGCGGCTTATATGGGAAGTCCCATAGAAGAGTTTCAGAAGAAATTCAAGAAGCTCTCGGAGTCAAAGTTGAATCAATAGTCGATATAGAAGAACTGATTGATAGTTTCCGTTACCAAATACCCTCAATAGGATACCCTGTAAAAAAATGTGAAGAATGGATTTTCGATATTAACAAGACAATCACTCCAGAAAATATACAAATTTGCAAAAAAATGTGGGACCAATACGAAGAAGAGGTCTGCAAGCCTTTTGCGAAATTCATGAAAACCCAAAGAGAAGCTATAGGCATTGAAGAAACTCTTAAGCGATTAAGGGCTTAAATCGCGTATCTTAAAATTGCGGCAATACCGCCCATGCCTGCCAACTGCTGGCCTTCTTTTGTTTCTATTGAGATTGAGATTACCTCTGCCCCTGATTCTTCTGCCTTTTCTATGTACTTGAATATCTGGGCTTCAGGCAGGTTTTCAGACACCAATAATGTATCAACCGCCCTCGCATCCAAGGCAGCATTGACCTTTGCCTCACCATAAGCAACCATATTTTGTCTTGTAGCCAAAAGCAGCAGGAATTTCTGCATCACAACAGTTTCTTCTGAAACTTCTTCTTTTGACAAAACATCCTCAGACCTTTCAACAAGTTCTTTCAGGCCGAAATCCCCAGTATAGCCAACAGCTTTTACAGCAATGACCATTTTCTTGATTTCAGTCCTGAGGGCGTTGCCTGCCAGAAGTTCATCCTTCGTAGGGCCCGGGCCGCCAATGATAATGCCCTTAACTTTTTCCTGTGTGAAAACTTTATTGACAACCTCGCCAACTTTTTTATACCAGTCCTTTGCCATCCCTTCAATGACTCTTGCCATTCTGCCAGCAGATTGACCGCCGACACCGAATTTACCGGGCACGAAAGAATTATCCGACCATACAGGCACAATCGTCTTTCCCTTCAGGAGCGCAACGCTGGCTTCTCTTCTGTCCATCACGACAAGGCCATAGGTTGCCGTTACTTCCATCTGTTCTTTTAATGGCTCCAGGAAAAATGTCTGGTCACACCTGTAAATCTTGACATTCAACGGTTCAGGAGGCTCAACACTCCAGTCCCTCACATCCATCTGGCCTTCCCTCTCGGAAATATTTCCCGCAAAAACTGCAATGCCATTTTCAGGAGTCTTCTTGTACTGCCTCAGGTGCTGAAGCATCCTTTCCAGTGCGGTTGTGACATTTTTTCTCGTGCCTGAAGACTTGATGTTTCTTGCCGTCCCGGCCTCATCTGCAATCTGGTTAAGAATGTTTTGAATCTGATAGCCTGCGGGAATATAAACAGAGATAAGCTCGGTATGCCTGGCTCTGTACTTGCCCAATTCCGAAAGCATCTTTCGGAGCTGGAATTTCTTCTTTTGCTTGTCCTTCTTGTCCTGGTCCATAGCTAAAGATATCAAAAGTGGTTTTTAAAGTCTGCTAGAAACCCAAAGATTTATTTTTATCATTTATATACTGCGCCAGATAGAAAGCATTAATTGTTTCGCTCTTTCCGTAAAAACCAACTAGCGAAGATTGAAGTCTGGCAGTTACAATTTTTCTCTTAATTAATTTGGCTTTGTCTCCACAACCTATCATAACCAAAGCATAAGGTGCGCCCTCATTTTCCTGCCAATTCCTATCCTTAATAAGATGAAATACTTCAGACTGCAAACCTCTAGCGGGCAGAAATTCCGTACACTCATTTAGTTCATAGACCGGCATTTCGGCTCCATCATGGCTTTTGAAGACGAATTCGTGTATTGCTTCAATACCCACTAAATCTTCTAAAATTTGATTTATGCCGCACGTATTTCCACTTTTCTTGGCAATGGCTTCATGAATGTAAAATTTCTGCGAGTTAAAATTTATTTCCGGAATCATGATTAATATGATTTAGAAACTTATAAAAATCATTCTATCATCAGCTCGCCTTTCGCTATCCGTATGTGCTTGATTTTCTAATACAGATTCTTGATTTTGTCTATTATAACCCAAGGATTCAACGAATACATAAGTGATGATTCTATAACGCATGAGACATTACACTTGTTACACATCTCCATTTTTTTACAAAAATCTTTGAAATCAAGGCTATTAAATATTTCTTCAAATGATGTCTCTTTTATGTTACCCCAGCATTTTGAATTAGTGCCCACACAAGATTCTATTTTTCCGTGTGCGCTAACAGCTATGTAGCATTTTGGAGCATGGCAAACATATTTTTTTTGTTTGGAAAAATTTTGCAAATACTGAATAGAATTGATGACTTTATAACCTGATTTTTTATATCTTATAATTCTTGAAAAGGCGGTCTTTAATTCCTTATTAGTCGTTTTAAGATGTTCGTTATATCCTGGATTTATATCCATTGGTTCAAAAGCTATGGGAACATTCAATTTTTTAGAAAGTTCAAGTAAACCTTCTATTTTATCTAAATTTAGTTTACTTATGACAGAGTTCATAATCACTTTAGTTTTTGTTTTCTTACATTTTTCAATTCCATCAATAGCCCTTTTCAGTATTCCTTCAACTCCACGCATTTTATCATGGAGTGAATCGTTAGAATCAATAGATACAATCATCAAATCAGTAAATGGCGTAATTTCTTCACATCTTTCTTTTAAGAAAAACCCATTTGTAATTACCGTTGTAATAAACCCTTTTTTCTTCGCAAATTGTAGTATTTCGGGTAAATCTTTACGTAAAAGCGGTTCTCCACCCCACACTGTATAACTCACCATACCTGCTTTCTTCGCTTTTTCAAGTAATTTAAAAACGTCTTCTTTGGAAAGATCAGTTCGATATTCGGATGATTTTTTCCACAAATCACAAGTTTTACATCTGGCATTACACAAAGAAGTAATAAGATGCGTAAGCATAACCGGTGAATGTGATACAAATCTATTTTTTAAAACAGTCATAACTTTCATAAGCAATCCACATACCAATTCCTTATAAATTTACTCTTGAATGTGCCAGAGGGAATTACAGATAACAAACTTTAGCGAAGTTTTGAATTTTTAAGCTAATACCTTATAACACAGAAAGCTCGCCTTTCTCAATATGCAGATGCTTTATCCTGCACGTCTTTGCGACTTCATCAAGCACTTTTTCCGCCTTAATATCCGGATGCTTAACTGTCAATTTTTCCATTTCAGCGCCAGGGCCAAGGCCTTTTGACGCCTTGTATTTTCTTATTTCAGAAATTATCTCGAGTGCAAGGTTTCCCAATTCAACTGCTTCTGGGTCAACAGGCTCTACTTCAGGTATTTGCGTCAAATGTATCGAGATTTCTTTTTCCTTGAATAATTCCTGGTAGATTTCTTCAGTCTCATGCACTAAAATGGGTGCAAACATCTGCAGAATCTTGTAGAACGTGCTGTATAATGTCTGTTCTGCTGATTCCTTTGCCTCTTTATCTTGTCCGTAGAGGCGGTATTTTATCATTTCGAGATAAAAATCACAATATTCATGCCAGAAAAAGTTCTCCAATTCTTTTTTTGCAGTAACAGGATCATAATTATCAAAAGTTTCTGTAAATTTCTTTGTGACCTGGCTTAATCTGGAAGCTATCCAGCTGTCAATTGTGTTTGAAGGCTTGAATTTCTTCGGCTTTACCTTCCACATCTCCACAAATTTTGCAACATTCCAGAGTTTTATCAGGAGTTTCTGTGCGTGCAGCAGTTCTCTTTCCTGATACCACAAATCTTCGCCAATTATTGACGAGACCGCCCAGTACCTGAAAGCGTCTGCGCCGTATTTTTCAATAACTGCCTGTGGTGCGACAGCATTGCCTTTGGATTTGTGCATTACCTCTTTTGTAAAGGGGTCATAAACCATGCCACTAATTAGTGTGTTTGTCCACGGCAAATCTTTGAAATGATACCATGATTTTACAATCGTGTAAAATTCCCAAGTTCTGATTATATCGCGAGCTGAAGGACGCACAGTCATAGGGAACGCTTTTGGTATATTCTTGTTATTCCAGCCCAAAACAAGCTGTGGCGTCAATGAAGATGTCATCCAAGTGTCAAAGACATCATGTTCCGGCTCATATTCTTTCGAGCCACAGGGACATTTCTTGGTTGGCTTGTCTTTTTCAGGATTAACTGGCAAGTCTTTCTCGTCAGGCAGGATTTCTTTCCCACATTTCTTGCAGTACCACGCAGGTATTGGCGGGCCAAAATGCCTCTGCCTTGAGATTAGCCAGTCTTCGCTCAGGTTTTCTACCCAGTTTTCATATATTTTTATGAAATATTCCGGATGCCACACGACTTTTCTTCCGAGCTCCTTGAACTTGCTCTTATTTTCAAGCAATTTCACAAACCATTGCTTTGTAACGATGTATTCTGCTGGTGTCGGGCATCTCCAGCAAACTGAAACAGTTTGTTTCAAAGGTTCCTGCTTTTTCAGAACATTCATTTCCTGCAGGTCTGCAATTATATTTTTTCTGGCCTCCTCTATCTTCTGGCCAGCATATTTGCCGGCAAGCTCGTTTAGTTTGCCGTCTTTTGTGAGTATCATCCTTAATGGCAATTTGTACTTTCGCCACCATTCTATGTCTGTCTTGTCACCGAACGTGCAAATCATGACTGCGCCAGTTCCGAAGTTCGGATCAACCTTCTCATCAGTCATTATCTTGACATGCTGGCCAAATATCGGCACCTCAGCTTCCTTTCCGACAAACTTCTTGTATTTCTTGTCATCAGGGTGGACAAATATTCCGACGCAGGCAGGCAGGAATTCCGGCCTTGTCGTTGCAATTTCTATAACACTCTTGTCAACTTTGAAATTAAGATAATTCAACTTAGTTTCCTTTTCCTTGTCTTCCAAATCTGCCTGTGCGAGTGCAGTCTGGCATTTCGTGCACCAGATTGTGGGTGCTTCTTTCCTATATGCCAAGCCTTTGTTGTACAAGTCCAAGAATGACGTCTGAACAAGCTTCATCGATTCAGGACTTATTGTCTTGTATGTCAAATCCCAATCATAACCATGGCCCAAACCAATCAAATCTTTCTTGTAAGTCTCCTCGAGTTTTGGTATTTCCTTTAGGACTATGTTGTTGAACTCGGTTTTGTCCATATTTTTAGACGCAATCTTGTGCATCTTCTCAACGAATGTTTCAGTAGGATGCCCGTTGTCATCAAAGCCTATTGGCTGCAGGACGTTGTAGCCTCTCTGCCTCATGTAATGCCCCATGACATCAAAATGAGTGTAACTTACTGCATGCCCTATATGCAGCCCGCCGGAAACTGTTGGCGGTGGCGCGTCAATTGCAAAAATCTGATTCTTGGATTTCTTGTCAAACTTGAAGATTTTCTTGTCTAGCCAGAAGTTCTGCCATTTGGCCTCAATTGCCTTGAAGTCAGGCTTAGCCGCTAGTGCCATAACAAAAACTACCAATAGCTGTTTTTAAAGTTTGGTTTAATACTAAGAGTTAGCAATCTTTAGTAAGCCCCAAGGCTTTCGCGCGTTCCATTAGTTCTATTCTGCAATTATGCTCATCAATTTCCTGCGCCCTTGCAGCTTGCTTTTCAGATAGCTTTTTTGTTGTTTGATAATTCTTCTGATATATCAATTCCTTATATGCGTCTATGGCTTTCGCAGGGTTTGCCATTAAAACTGCAAACTCTTCCTCCCAATGTCCTGAAGTGTAGGAACTAGAGCGAATGCGATTACCTTTCTCAGATGAGGCTCCGTCATATACCAAAAACAAAACAGATCTGCCTTTGCTATTGAGGCCCACGCACCTTTGGGTCTTTGACTCGCCATACTTCCAGCTCCAATCCCTATATTCTATGGTAAAACCATGAAACTCTTTCAGCAAATATTCGTCCTTGGGTTTACTGGGCTCCTGAGGCCCACATAGTTCAGGTTCATCTGTCACACGTATGTGGCTGTACGGTAAACCTAACCCTTTTGCAACAGTTTCAACAAAGCTTATTATTTTCTCGAATTTTTCCTCAGTTGTTGTTATTAAGTTCTCTAAATCATCATTAGAAAGCTCTTGAAGCCTTGAATCTTTGCCGCCCATGCGAATACGGAGAGAATTAATCTCTTAAAACTTATGATTAAGTGGCGGAATGCCGCCCGCTAAAAAGTTCTAACGAACGGCAATTCATGTTAAAAGCGCAATCAGCCTCCGCCGGAGCGCGACTGCAGGCTTTGTTTGATTTAGTAGGATAAATACCTTTGTAGTTTCTCGAAAATAGTAAGCCTTTTTAGATTATCATAAAAATACTTCCTATGGGCGAAATACCTTTCACGGGTGGCATATGTGTTGTTTACACATTAAGCAGGCATCAAGCAAGGGATTACGAAGGTCGCTTCACAAATAAGTCCTACTACCAATTGCAAAAATGTAATGTGCGCACACCTGAAAGAGTAAATGCGCCTATTGCAGTCGGCATAGATTTAGAAGATATTATTAACATAGCTAAAAATTTATGTGTGCCAGAAATCATAAGACAGAAGCTTTCTGGAGAAAAGGGTAAAATAAAAGTCGGGCAGGAAATCAAAGTTTCATATAACTGCGGACTTTCTATTTAATTTAACTGACAAATAAGGTGTTCAGGTCTATCTTCATTCCTTCTCTTGCTGCATAAACTGTGATTCCTGCTTTCTTGCTGATATCCCTTGCTTCCCACACAGGATTTGCCTTCAGCATTTTCAGGCCGAAGCCGGCAATTATTCC
The DNA here is from genome assembly GCA_903864915.1 of uncultured Candidatus Woesearchaeota archaeon. Lineage (GTDB taxonomy): Archaea > Nanobdellota > Nanobdellia > UBA10117 > UBA10117 > CAIPHS01. Next base: position 16,854 of record CAIPHS010000001.1, on the reverse strand, counting down.
TATCTGCGGCTTTGTTTCTTTAAATAAAGTTGCTGCATCTTCAGAACAGAAATGTGTTGGCCATTTCTCTGCACCAGGTCTCAAAACATCTGCAATTATGATTTTGCAGCCCTTGAATGCTTCTACAAGTTCTGGGAAATATTTAGTATTACTGGTGTATCCAATTGCCCCTAGCGGTGTTTCAAGTCTCAAGCCGATAGCATCACAATCGTGCTGGGTTGGTGTCGCGATAAAAACCAGAGGCCCGACCGTAACCTTATCGCCAGGATTCAATGCATAGGCATCTTTCAAGGCTTCACGATAAGCTTTCAATAAAACCGGCGAATCTTTCTCTGTTCCATTTATAGTTGTGTTAGTTGAGATGAGAATTCCTCTTTTCTTCTCTCCACCCAACGTCATTGCATCAATCACTGCATTAACATCGTTGGAATGGTCTAGATGATGGTGTGAAACAAAAATTATATCTGTCTGCCTGCTCCTAATGTAGTTCTTTGCCCGGACCAGTGCGCCAGGGCCAGGGTCTATCCATACCTGATAGCCCGCAATTTGCAGAACAAAACCGCCAGTGCCGACTATCTGCGAAGCTAAAACGACTCTGCTCCCACCAGACCCCAAAAAGATAAGTTGCTCAGGCATTCGTACCAAAACCGTTAAAATATACGAATAAATGCTTTTGTATGCTCGATTATGGGCTGGTAGCTCAGCAGTAGAGCGCTCCGTTCGCAACGAAGAGGCCAGGGGTGCGAATCCCCTCCAGTCCACTACTTTTAATAAACTTCAGATTAGGGCGGACACGCAAATGCCATACCCAAATATGCCTGGTAAGTACAAGGACCCTGCACTGATAACCGCTGATTTAGATAGCAAACACAAATTATTCGGAGACTATCCAAGTTGGCCATTACTAAATCCTGAACTTCCTGTCCCCCACACCATGGTATTAACTTACGGTCAATTCGCAAAAGAAACTGTTAAATCGAACAAATGTTGGAAATACCTGGACTTTCATAATGACCCTCTTTATGTTCTTAATCCTGACGCTTTGGGACATAAAACCGGCTTGGTGGAATTTTCATTTTACGGCGCAGATATGACTGCCCTCAGAATGGAGGAACTTATCAAAGTAGGAGTTAAAGATTTCATAATTGCTGGCTGGGCGGGTGCGCTGCAGACTGGCTTGCACATTGGTGACATAGTTGTATGCAATAAGGCGATCAGAGACGAGGGCGTATCTCATCATTATCTTGAGCCGGGCAAGTACGTTGAAGCGGATAAGACTTTGGTGCAAGAACTTTTGGCCTCGACTATAAAATCAAAGATTCCTACCCGGGTCGCACCAACGTACACCACTTGTGCTCCGCTCAGGACTACAGCAAAAGAAGTAAAGGCTTATTCTGGTGAAGGCGTGGTTACTGTGGAGATGGAAGCGGCTGCAGCCTTTGCTTTAGCGGAGCATTTTACTCGAAAAGGAATGGATATCCGGGCAGGAGCGGTTTTTGTTATCAGCGATTCGCTGGCAAAACTGAGGTGGAGACCATCTGCTAATTTACCTTTTAACGAGCTATCAACTGTGTTACAAATAGCATCGAAAGGTGAATTAGCGAATTGTAATGAAACAAAGGACCCGCGGGACGGACAAACAGCCCAAAGTCTAGAGAATATGATTGGCTTAAATTAACTGCAAATACATTACATTATTGAAAATTTTCAATACAGATTTATATTCTCCCCTCACAAAAGGGAGCTAGAGGAAACATGGCAGCAAAAGGAATGGAGAAATACGGACATTGGCTGTTCTTGCTAGGCGTAGCCTTAGCAGTAGTCCTCGGATTTGCAATGCCAGACAAAAGTTGGGCAATGGGCTTGTTAGCCTTACTAGGCCTGATTGTTGGTTTGGTAAACATAACTGCCACAGAAGTCAAGGACTTCTTAATTGCAGCAATCGCATTGATCGTTGCAGCAGGCAGCTTTGCCTTGCTACCAGTGGTTGGAACATACATCATTAACATAATGAAATATTTGTTAGCGATGGTTGCACCAGCCGCGACAATAGTAGCATTAGTGCAAATCTGGAAACTAGCAAAGAGCAAGTAAGTTTGTTTTCTTGTTTTTTCTTTTTAATTACGCCCCTATCGAATGATTTTTAAAAGCCCTTATTTGATTCTAAGCTACGGGCCCGTAGCTTAGTCCGGTGGAGCGCTGCTCTGATATCAAAAGTCAGACAGGCAGAGGTCGGCTGTTCAAATCAGCCCGGGCCCATTCAATATTCTGCAGAATATCAAAGCTTAAATATTGAGCAATCAACGCAATAGCATGCCAATCGATTTTCGTTCAGGGAATGCAATTAACGCAGACAAAGCCATACAGGATATTGACTATCTAACTAAATTTGAAACCAGGATTGTTGTTGACCTAAACAAGCTAGAAGAGCCGCTGAAAAGCATAGCAATCCTTCTAACACAGAAAGAAAAGCTGGACCATGAAAGAAACGCGATGATAAAAATGCTGGACATGTCTGCAAACTTACAGAGAGAGTTGTTCGAGACGAACAAAAGATGCGCAGTGATACTGGACCACGCCAAGGTCCACTGGCCGGGCAGGGATTCTGCAAAACTAGAGCTGACTAAATGCCAGTCACGCGAGAACCATATCAAGTCCACTTTGGATCACATAGAACAAGCCCTTGCAAAGATGCACCCGCTTCCGGAGCTGGCACAGATGCTGATTGAGCTGGAAGATGAAATAACAAAAAAGGGTGGCGACCGCCTGCTGATTAACATGGACTCTGCCTTAAAGAAGGCGACGATACAGCGAGGCGATTTGATGGAAATTTCCAAGGCAGGAAGATAACCGTCATTTTGACGGCTTTCTTTGGCGAAGGGTTTTTATTCGTATTCTCCAGTATACAGATATGGACAAACCAAATATCTACCGAAAACTGATGCTAATACCTATTTTCTTAATTGCAGCCATGCTAATGTCTGGCTGCGTAAGTTCTGGTGTACAGGACAAGTTCAAGAATCTTGAACAAATTGAAAACCAGATTCAAGCGAAGATGCAGGATGTCAGCACAACTGCAAACAAGCTCCAATCACGCGCTGGCGCAATGGACACTACATCAATAGACAACGCATTGGAACTTAACACCCAAATGACAACTCAGCTTAAAGAAACTAAAGACCTGATTAAACAAGCTCAAGGAATAACTGCGGATCTTGAGAAAGAAAAGCTTTCCGACTCTTTGAAAACCAAATTGCAGCAGATTGAGGACATAAACAATCATGCTCTTGCTGGAACCGAAAGCTTTGAGCTTGCAAGCCAGAACATGGGCAAGTCACTGGAATTTTCAAAAACAATTGTTAGTGCTAACAAATATTTCGAGACTGCCACTTCTGACATCAATTTCGGGGTATCAGCGTTGTATGCTAAAAACACTGCTGAAGCCAAAACCAAACTGGCAGCAGCGAAGACTGAACTGCAATCAGCCAAAACCACATACAGCCAGGCCTCTAGCGTAATTTACCTCAAATTCACCAACGACATGCTTGATGTCATAGACAAGTACGATAAATGCACCACTGAATACGAGCAGGCTGTTTCCGAGACTGACATGAATGATGCGATGGGCGCATACAATGATGAAATGTCTGCTGTGAGTTATTGCACTGCTGGAAATGCGATGATCCCAACGCAAACAACAATTGATGCGGAATTCGGCACATGGGCAGACAAGAACATTTACACATACACCGACAAAGCACTAAACGAATTTGGGCAGATACAGCAATTGGCACAATAATCTGTGCACCCTTTGCAAAGCTTTTAAATTAAGAAACTTGCAATAGATTTGTATGGAGGCCAAGAGGCTAGCTGAATCTTTGCAAGATGCAGAAATCGTCGTGCTGAAAGCCCTAAAGAGAAATGTAACCTCGAGCACTGATGATCTTGTTGCAAAGACGCAACTTAACAAGGATGCCATCAACAGGGCTGCCCTTTGGCTGCAGAACAAACAGCTTATTTCAGTCAATGAACAAAGTCATTTTCTTGTTATCTTAGATAACTTAGGAAAAAAATATGCTGTTCAGGGCCTGCCTGAACGAAAATTCCTGCATGCGCTTGACAAGAAAACCCTGGCAACAGAGGATATTGCCAAAGCAGCGAGCCTTGACAAGCAGGAAACTCTGTTCTCATTGGGCTTCTGGAAGAAAAAAGGAATAATTGAATTCTCAGACGGCAAAGTCTCAATCACAAGAGAAAACACTGGCTACCTTGGCAAGAAAACGCTGGAAGAAGAATTCATACATAAACTAAACACTGAAGGAGAAATTCCTTTTGAAAAGCTGGCTAATGAAGACAAGGGGGCATTTGAAGAGCTCAAGAAAAGAGGCCTTGTCCTGAAACTGGAGAAGAAGTTAAGAGAATTTTCTGCCACGGAACTTGGATTGCAGGTTGCTGATTCTATCACAAGTGAAAGCAGAATAGGGCAGCTGACGCCTGAGTTGGTAAGGACTGGTGCATGGAAAGGCTCTTCCTTCCGGCGTTTCGATATAACTGCGCCTGTCCCGAAATTATGGCCTGGCAAGAAGCAGGCCTACAAGCGCTTCCTAGATGAAGTCAAGGAAGAACTTGTTGCAATGGGCTTCGAGGAGATGACTGGTCCGTTAGTGGAAATGAGTTTTTGGAACAATGATGCTTTATACATGCCACAAGACCATCCTGCAAAAGGTATACATGATATTTACTATGTCAAAGAACCAAAGTACGGCAAAATCGTAAATGCAAATTTACTGAAAGCTGTGAAAGCAGCACATGAGAATGGAGGAAAATCTGGCTCAATTGGCTGGCAATACGAATTCAATGAGCAGGAAGCTGCAAGACTGATGTTAAGATCGCAAGGAACTGCACTATCTGCAAGGATGATGGCTAATCCTGAAATCAAAAATCCGGGCGCATATTTTGCAATCGCGAAGACTTACAGGCCAGACGTTCTTGATGCAACACACCTCATTGAATTTAATCAATGCGAAGGTATTGTTTTGGGTGAAAATCTAAATTTCAGAAACCTAATCAGCCTGCTTTCAGAATTCGCAAAGAAAATAACCGGCTCCAGTAAAATAAGGCTCAGGCCTCATTATTTCCCTTATACAGAACCATCGCTCGAAGCAGACATATGGCATCCAACCCTGAAGAGATGGGTAGAAGCCTTTGGTGCTGGCATGTTCAGGCCAGAAGTCACGATTCCTCTTGGCGTTAAAGTCCCTGTGCTGGCGTGGGGCATCGGCATTGACAGATTATTCATGATTAAAGAAAACATTTCTGACATCAGGCAGCTGTTCAGCCAGGACATCCGCTGGCTGAGAGAGGCAAAGATATGAAACTCATAGGCAAAAAAGTCATCATTAGATCTCCAAAACCATCTGATGCTAAACAGGTTTTTGAAAATAATAAGCAACCCGAAATATCAAAAAATATGGGCAGCAGAATTGATAATCTCAAATCTGTAAAAGAAACGAAAGCATGGTTAATGCGAGGAAAAAAAGATAAATTAAGACGTGGTTTCGTGGTTATTGACAAAAAAACCAAAAAAATTATAGGAACTTGTGGACTTAAATTAGACGATAAAAACAAATTTGCAACTGCTGGCTGGTCAATTATAAAAGAATATTGGGGGAAAAATTATTCCATTGATGCGCTTCATCTGCTTATCAACTTTGCCTTCAAGAAATTAAAACTAAACAGAATTGAAGCGGATGTGTATACATTTAATCATAGATCTCTGAATTTTGCAAAGAAATTAGGATTCAAAGTGGAAGGACTGGCAAGAAAGAAATGGTTCAAGCGCGGCAAATTCCTGGACGCGTATATGCTTGGCTTGCTGAGAAAGGAGTGGAAAGAATGAGAGTCTTAATGATAATCGCGCAGAAAGGTTTCAGAGATGAAGAACTGTTTGACACTAGGGCTGAGCTGGAAAAAGCTGGCATTGAAGTTGATGTTGCATCCATCACGACTGACAATGCATTAAGCATGTTCGAAAGAAATGTAAAACCGGACTTGGCTGTCAGGTATGCAAAAATCGATGATTACGATGCTCTTGTTTTGGTTGGAGGGTCTGGTGCACCTGTTTTGGCAAATCACAAGGAAGTAATTGACCTTATCAAATCCGCGCAGGAAAAAAATAAGCTGATTGCCGCAATCTGTGTTTCTTCTGCCGTACTGGCAAAAGCAGGAGTATTGAAAGGCAAGAGAGCAACCGTCTGGAGCTCTCCGGCAAACAGGAACTTCGTGAAAGTACTTGAGGATGAGGGTGCAAAATATTCAACTGACAAAATTGTCCATGATAAGAACTTAATAACGGCCTTCGGGCCTGACCAGTCAAAAGAGTTTGGCAAGGCTATTGCCGCCAAACTGAAGGAGTGAAATGCCAGTAATCGACATAAGCCTTGAAGATTTGGGAAAAATGGTTGGAGACAAGCTGCCAACCAGGATTGATGAGCTAGAGCCATACATCCACAACATCAAAGGCGAGATAGAAACCTGTGAAGGTGATAATTTATCCATTAAGCTCGGGGATTCGAACAGGCCGGAACTCTGGGGCGCTGAAGGCATTGCAAGAGAACTGAAAGGAATGCTTGGTGTGGAGAGAGGCTTGAAAGACTACAAGGCAACTCCGACAGATTTGAAAATATTTGTCAACGCCAAGCTGGAAAAGATAAGACCATTCATTGCCTGCGCTGTTGTAAAAGGTGTTGAGCTGAATGATACGATAATCAAGCAGCTGATGCAATTGCAGGATAAGATTGACACTTCTTACGGCCGAAACAGGAGGAAAACTTCTATCGGCATGTACAATTTTGACCTGGTAAAATTCCCGCTCAAATACGCGCTGACGAAACCGCATGAGAACGCCTTTGTTCCTTTAAACTTTACAGAAAAGATTGCACCACATGAAATCTTAAAATTACATCCAAAAGGCCAGGAATACGGGAATATCCTGAAGGGTCTTGAAGAATATCCAATATTCATTGACTCTGAAGGAAAAGTGCTGTCCATGCCGCCGGTAATAAACTCTGCAGACCTCGGCAAAGTGGACGAAAACACAAAAAATATCCTGGTTGAAGTCACCGGCACGGATTACGGCGCGGTAAATCACGTCCTTACAATCATTACAACTGCTTTAGCTGAAAGGGGAGGAAAAATATTCTCGGTAACCATTGATTACACTTACAGGAAGCCGGATGTAACTCCAAACTTTGAAACAACTACTATGAAAATCTCAACGGAACAGGTTTCCAAAGTATTGGGCATCAAAACTGATGCGGACGAGATTGTCAAATTGCTGCAAAGGATGAGGTATTCTGCAAGTGCTGACAAAAACCTGATTTCTGTAAGGATACCGTGCTACAGGAGAGACATCATGCATTATGTCGACATAATCGAAGACATTGCAATATCCTACGGCTACGATAATTTTGCGTTTGAACCTGTGCCGATACCAACAGCAGGCAAATTATCTGATATTGAAAAGCTGTCAAACAAAATCAGGGAAGTCTGCATAGGCCTTGGAGCGCAGGAAGTCCTGAACTTCACATTAACTAACAAGGAAAACCTCTTCAGCAAGATGGGTGTGAATGAAGAAAACATAATTGAGATTGAAAACCCTGTTTCCCTGACGTACAGCTGCATGCGGAACAAATTAATCCCATCACTCCTTGAATTCTTATCGCAAAACACCACGAAAGAATTCCCGCAAGTCATCTTTGAAGTTGGAGATGTCATGATATTTGACAGCAAGCAGCCGGAAGGTTCCAAAACGGAGAGAAGGCTGGCTTTTGCAATCACACACTCAACAGCAAACTTCACAGAGGCAAAACAAAACCTGGATGCAATCTTCCGCACGTTGGGCAAGACAATTGAATTGAAAGATGCCGAGCATGACTCGTTCATAGTCGGGAGATGCGCAAAGATAGCCGTAAACAATGAAGACATTGGCATAATTGGGGAAATACATCCTTCTGTGCTGGAAAAATGGGGCTTCGAGATGCCAGTTATAGCGTTTGAAATCAGAGTTTAAGGAATTTTACAATCTTTCCCAGATTTTCTATAAATATATCAACTTCTTCCTTTGTGTTGTACAAATAAAGGGAAGATCTTGCTGAACCTTTCATATTATGCTCGTTAAACCAGCTGTGCACGCAATGAGCGCCAGACCTGATTGCGATATTTGCGGCCTGGTCCATAATCATTGCAATCTCGTGCGGGTCCATCCCGTTTATGTTAAAACTTGTTATTCCGCCTCTCAAAGAAGCGTCCTGGGGACCGATTATGGACAATCCTGGCAGATTGATTATTCCTTCCGTTAATTTTTTGTTCAATTCAATCTCATGCCTTTCAATGTTTTCTATCCCAACATTATTCAGGTATTGGACTGCTGCCGCGAAGCCCATCATTCCGGCATAATCCTGCAAGCCCGCTTCAAATTTGGCTGGCGGCTTCTCGAATTTAGCAGAAGTGTAAGTTGTATCAATCACGGTATCGCCGCCCGTTATGAAAGGTGTCATGTTTTCCAGCAAATTATATTTGCCGTAAAGGATTCCCATGCCACTTGGCCCAAGCATCTTGTGCCCGCTTGCCGCAAAGAAATCAACATCGAGTTTTTTTGCATTCAAATCCTTATGCGGTGCCGATTGTGCGGCATCCAGCAAGACCAAAGCACCATTTTCATGCGCAATCTTAATTATTTCCTTTGCCGGAATTGTCGTTCCATCAAGATTTGAAGTATGGACCATTGACACCAGTTTGACGTTCTTGCTCATGGCTTTCTGAAAATTCTCCATGCTGAAAGTGTTGTCCTTACCGGATTTTGTAATCACTCTCTTAATTCCTTTCGAGTTTGCAAGCATCTGCCACGGAATCAGGTTGGAATTATGCTCCTTGTCTGTTGTCAGGACAACATCCCCTTCCTTGAAACCCAATGAGTTTGCAACCAAATTGATAGCTTCAGTAGTATTTCTGGTGAAAACTATTTCTTCAGGCTTTTTTGCACCAAAGAACTTGGCAACAGCAGCCCTTGCTATTATCATCTCTTCCGTGACTCTCTTGCCTAGTTTATGCATCGAGCGGCCGCCACATGCTGGGAATTCATTATAATAACGATTAATTTCATCTATGACTTGCCTTGGCCTAAGGCTCTGGCAAGCATTGTCAAAATAGATTAGCGGCTTCCCGCCAAATTTCTTCTGCAATACAGGAAAATCCTGCCTTATCTTTTCAACATCCATGTTACTTGTTTGCGTCAAGGAAGGCTTTTAACACATTTTCTTCCTGGTAGCCCTCTAATCTTGTGCCGTTTTTACCGATAAATGTCGGCGTGACTTGAATATTATAATTCTTGATATATTCCGGATGCGCATCTATGTGCATTGGATTTATGGCATACCCTGATTTGCTCAAATCCACTAAAACCAATTTTTCCTTTTCACACCACTGGCAGCCATCCCTATAGAAGAACATTACGGAAGCATTCAGGTCAAAATAAACTGGTGGTGATACCGGCACGTCGCCTGCAACACAGTTAGTCTCGTTCTGCGCATTCTGCACAAAAACACAGGCTCCGCCACCAGCACCATTGCAGTTATTGTAAACTGCAAGATTGTAAACAGAGTATCCTGTATAAGCCAGCGATACAAAAAATATTATTGTAAATATCCATGAAATGATTTCAAACTGCCTGTAAACAAAGCCCGCAAACTTGGGCCATTTTGCTATTAATCTTCCGACAACAGCAGACTTCAGCTTTCTGTCGAAATCTGTATCGCATTTCCTTAAGGTGGCCATCCTGAAGACGCACCTGAAGGCTTCCTTCGCATAAGTCCTGTATCTGGCGCTGAAAATTGAGACTATGCCGAGAACCACTGCAGCCACTAAGCACAGTACCATTACAGAACCTCAAATAGAAGATTTATAATTTTAACCCTTGAAATATGCCCTGTGTCTGTACATGAAGTATGCGAATATTCCGTATATCACGATGCTGAAAACAATGCCAAAAGTTGCACTCATTGTTGCGATTGACTTTGCGGCCTCTGTAGTACCCTGCACATAGGCCAGCGAGGCAAATGATTCCTCGATTTTTGAAGGTACCATCAGCATGCTTAATATCGAACTTGTCATACTGTACGCCATAAATGCCAATCCATATTTCCATGCCCAAGGATACCTGTTCCAAAAGCTTATGATAAATATCACCTGCAATGCTATTGCAAACGACAGGGCAAGGATGCCTGGCGCGCCCGTAAGAACCATTCCGAGAAAGCTTACGCCGGTCGTTGATATGAATAGGATCATGAAAAATGATAACACCAACCCCATTACGAAAAGCACAAATATTATTTTTATAGAAAGAGGCATTGGCATGAAGCCTTTTGTTTTTCCCATACCATTTCTATGGAGAAATAGCTCTAAAAAGATTGTGTTCTTGAGTTCAACAAAACATAAATAAGATTTAACCGATTACAAAGCATGTACGGTGGAGGAAAGGCTGCTTTTCTGCATAAACTTACTACTAAAACGCAGAATTTCAAGTCAGTTGATATCGGGCAGAAACTTGATGGCAGCTCGCCGCCTTCCGTGTTTATTGGAAAATTCGGTTACCCTAAAGTCTATGCCGGCCCAATGCTGACAACACAGCACGGGGATACCTCTATGCTGGACACGCCAGAGAATTGGATTCCGCAGGGGATGATTGCAAAAGACATAATCGATTTCAGATTACAATTAGTCAGGGGGAAATCTTTAGTTTCTATCAAAGATGTCAACAACAAGTTTGTCACAAAACTGAAAGACATTGCTTTAGCTAAAACGTCTGCAGAAACAGAAGCTGAGTTCAAGTCAAAACCTCGTGGCGTTTCCTTTAATGAAGACCACCAGCCCTATGGGCCTTCCGCCCAGATAACGAAATTTGATGTGGGCAATGTCAAGTGGGGACATCAACTGGAAAAAGTCTATCACGACACAGACCTGAAATCTGCGGAAGCGGTGATCAAGCTTTATGACAAGGACATATTGTTCTCACAAATACAGAAAGCCTTCTCTGTTGGCACTACTGGTTTGGGAAAAAATAGAAAATTAGTCCCTACGAGATGGTCTATCACGGCAGTCGATGACATCCTTGGCAAGCATTTCCTCTCTGAAGTAAAGATGAACCCTTTGCTTGAAACTTACCAGGTCTACGAATTCAAGTCATTGGCCAATTATTTTGCCATCATGCTGATGCCAACACCATGGCAATACGAGAACTTCGAGGCTTTCATTCACGTTCTGGGGAATGAAGTTGTGTTTTTCGGAGACTGGGAGCCTTACACCGGCAAAAAAGGTTACTCGGAGCAGGGTGGCTGCTATTACTCCGCAAGATTTGCAATCGCAGAACATCTTTCAAAACTTAAGAGGCAGGCCGGCGCCATCGTCTTCAGGGAAGCCTATTCTGATTACATTCCTCTGGGAGTCTGGAACGTCAGGGAGAATGTCAAGATGGCTATGCAGCAGACACCAAGAAGCTTTTCCACATTGAAAGAATCTTTAGACTATATCAAAACAAAATTATATCTCCCGATTGAAAGATTTACAAGCGAATCAGTTTTGCTTAGAACCGCTGCCTGCCAAACCAGGCTTTTCAGTTTCCTTTAAAGTTTCTTCCAGACCCACAGTAGCCCTTACCTGCAATTCCCTGATCCTGAGCTTTGGCTGGTTCATCAGGAAGTCAGCCACTTCCCCTTCAAAGAAGCCGTGCTGGTCATCATAAAATGCAAAACCGATGTCACCTTCGTTGCCCTTTACTTTGTTCCGGCACAATATTAACAGATAAATTGGGGCATCATGGTAATAGACAACCCTGTACGGCTTGTCTGCCACCATCTCTGCAACAGCCCTTGAGCAGATTATCTTTGGAAGAGTTTTCCCGGGCTCGCCTTCCTCAGACGGAATAATTCTCGTAAAATCTTTTAGGGCCCGTTCGAAGTCCTTGTATTTCAGGTAGCTGGAGCTTGACTCCATAAGTAAGTAAACAAATACTGCTATTGTCTAAAAAGACTTTCTATCGTCGCTTGAAGAACTGCACCTGCCGTTCATGCTTCATGGCAGCTTCCTTTGAAGTAAATGTCCCCAGATTCCTCTTTTTGCCAGTCTTGGGATTCAGGCTGCGGCTGTAAAGCCGCCATTTACCAGAGGGCAGTTTCCGTATGACCATCAATCGCGAATGTCACTAGCAAAATTTAAATCCTTGCATCAGCCTTATTGCACTAAGCGAGATGAACAAATGATCAAAGCAGTATTCTTTGACTTATGGAACACGCTAGTTACTGGCGGAGTCAACAATGAAACGCTGTTAACTGCGAACCAAAAAGCGGTTGAGTATCTCCAAAGCAAAGGCTACAAAATTGCTTTTGAAGAATACCGGAAAAGAAAGGCTGAATGTTTACAAAAATACGAGAACCTTGCGAAAGAGTTCAATATTCATCTGGGTCCTGAAACGGCATTCAAAGAATTTGTTTTCAAGGATATGGAAATCAACGATGCAGATTTAAAAAAAATTGTTAACATCCACGAAACCTACGATTTTTACTGGGAATTCCGCAAGGATTGCAGGCAAGTTCTTAGCGAACTTAAGAAAATGGGTTGCAAAATCGCTCTTGTTACAAATTCCTGGCTAAGACAGAGCATTTATTTCCTAAAAAAGGAAGATTTGTACAAATATTTTGATGCCATCGTAATATCTTGTGATATGGGCTTTGGCAAGCCGGACAAAAGAATCTTTGAAATGGCTGCAAAGAAGCTCGGCGTTAAAATTTCAGAGTGCGCTCATGTCGGCGATAAACATATAGAAGATATTTCTGGCGCTCATGAAGCAGGCATAAAGTGCGCGATAGGCATAGAGCCTTTCAGCAAGAATGACACTCTAAAGCCCCCTATCGCAGTCGTTAAAACACTCTCCGAAATAGTCCCCATAATTTTTAAAAATTAAAATCATTATTTTCTATTCGCGCGTTACCTCTAATGGCTTTTACCTTGGACTAGCATGCCACCCATAAAAATAATATTGCCAACTATTATGTGCATAACTGAGCCGGTAATATTGCCTTGTTGTTCCAGCAAGCATGCCATCATAAAATAATATCCGAACAGGATAAGTATGAGCGTATTGAAAGCGCCTACTTTTGAGACAACCTTGTAACCCGCATAAATAGGAAGAACCGCCATTCCAACAACCACTTTCTTGAGAGTGTCAAAAACTTTTTTGCTGCGGCTGAATTCGGCCGGATTTTCTGCGGCAAGCCTTCTTTCAGCAGCCACTATCCGCTCTTCCATCCATGTGCTGCTAAAAGCAAGCTGGTTTTTGATTGCCTGTGCATAATTCGCCATGTACTGTTGCCTGCTGCCGGCGCTTGCTTTTGCGCATGCAATCGCCTCCAGAAGTATATAGTCATAAGCTGTTTTCAGGCCGGCGGGCAAACCTGGCGTTCCAGTCATCATTTGCTCCAGTCTTACATATGTATTGCGATCATCTCCGGTTTTTTCAACTACTTTAGAAATAGCAAAGATTTTTTTGGTATAGTTCCTCAGCGCATTAAGCTGGCCGATGTACTTTTTGGGAGCTATCTTTTCGACTTTTCCAAGAGTCTTAATGAATTGGCCGTATGCAGCGTCCTCAGAACCCATATTGCTATAACCAGCTTGCATGATTATAAAGTTTGCTTTAAATCTCTGCATCTATCTTTTGTTTCTGCACCTTGCTTTCCACAAAGTTCATGAACTCCTCAGCGCCCTCGTGTGCCTTGTTGATTTCCTCAGAATGTTCATGATACAGCTTGATCATGCCTGGAACATCGGGCGTTCTCCGCAGTTTGTCGAATTTGGCAACGTTATTGCCTGGCATGAACCAGAAAAGCATATCCACAGTCCGCTTGTATGTTTCCTTGCGGGCACCCTCCCAGAAACCCATGCTGAAATCAGTAATGGCATTAAAGTAAGCGCTCCTGATGTTGCTGTACAGTTCGGCAAACTCTTTCTTGAAGGCCTTTTCCAATTTTGAAGGAGTAGCCGCGAACATATTCCAATTCATGACGCACTCTAGGAACTTAGGCTCGTGCTTTTCATACCAGGCTTCGCCAATCTTGCTGCATAAATATCCGAAAACCTTTTTCCTGATTTCCTTCAGTTCAGGGCTGGTGAATATATCCCATGGCTTTTTCAGGTATTGGACTGCACAGTCTTGTCCTTGCACATAGAATGGCCTTTCCGAATTGGCCAGCGTTTGCGCCGCAGGGTTCGTGCCGATATCTGATTCAAGGCACGCTCCACACAATTCATGTTCAAGACCCGCACTATCCATGTTATTGTTTAGTAGAGCAAACAATTGTCTTTAAAGCCTTTCTAGGGTTCAGTTTATTTCACGCGGCCAAAGCGCCTGAAAAATAATCATCCGGATTTATTTCTCTTCAGCTATGATGTAATGGCCTGCAATGCGCTCATATAGCTGGGTTACCAGCTTGCCAGGGTTCTCGCCCTGAAGCTTGACGTGGGCAGTCCATGGTTTTCCCTTGTCCGCCATATAATGGTCAACCCAGTGCTCTAATTTACTTTCATATTTCGTTCTTACATCGCGGACCACAAAGCCGCAGGCATCGTCGCCGAATTCTGTCCTTACAAACAAAAGAGGGCTTGTGCCGGACAGCACATAGTATTGCCTGGCTGCGTCAAGGTTCTTTAAACCAGCATCATAAAATCTGGAATACACATCGCTGCCAATTTTTACAATCTTAGATAAATCGAGGGACTCGGCAGGTTTCCGCTTTTTTAGCGCAAATAATTCGATTTTATTCTTTGACTTGTAATTCCTTATTTCCGGCGCCAGGATCTTCAGGATAAAATCTGTGTTTGTCAGATAGCCGGCAAACATGTCTGGCGGGGCTTCAAAAGTGCGGTTAATCATGCACAATTAGAAAAGCATAGGAATAAAAACTATTTGCAAACCAGCATAATCCTTAAATCCCCTAATCAGCCTAGCCTTATTTCCATACCTTTTAGTTTTTTGAGCTCTACAATTGCTTTGCTCAAATGAACGAATATTTGTTTGATGTCTAAATTCTGGAATTTTGCAGACAAGAGTGCTCTGCGAACGTCCATTAGATGGCTCTTGGCAACAAAAAGTTCTTCAAGCTCTAGTTTTTTTGCATTAGGTCCACTGCCATCTCTAAATTCATAATTTTTTAAAAAGTCAAAATGACTCAATACATCTTCATCAAAAGCAGCTACCCATTCAGCAAGCTCATAGGCAGGTATTAGTCCTGCCTGCCTGCTCTTTATTTCCCTTGTTTTTTTGCCCCACAGTTTAATGTTACTGATAATTTTACTGATTATTCTAATTTCTTTTATCGTATTTGGATTAGTAGCCATATCTCAGATTAAACTAAGGCCATTATAAAAATATATCGTGCTATGAGCAAGAAAAACCTTAAATCCCCGCATGTTCCTTATTGTCTTATGACAGACAAGCTAATACATGTTATTTATGAATCTAAGAGGGAATATGACAAACGCAAAAAAGCTGAAGATGAAGAGGTAGCTACGTTTGATGCGGAATTATTCATAGGCGGACTTAAATTAATTTATTATATTTTTGCATTTATCCTACTAATTGCTGGTTTTTCTGGAATAGTTGCTTATACCGGTCTCCTCGCTAATCATTTAGCTAAGTTAATTCCGTTTAATCTAGTTTTATTTGGTTTAATTATGGGCTTTGCAGGTTTAGGTATGTTACTATTGCCTGCAATTTACAGAAGAAAAAAGATTAGGCTATCAGCATTAAAGGACTGGCGATTTTATGCAAAACATAAATGGCTTGTTCTATTGTTCATAGTTATTCTGATAATCATCGAATATTACTTGTGGAAGTAAAGTTTAAATCCCCCATTTCCCCGATAAAGCTTGCTTAATTAATTATCTGTGCCACAGATAATTTTAATAAGTTAACATTTGATTTTTCGATATGAAAGGTGATTACGATATCGTAATTGATTTCGGGGCCAATAGGCTTTATGCAATAATAGACCTCAGGCTTTCTAAGAATTTGCGAATGCATATATCCGACTTGAATATCAACAACATGATAAAGCTACATGGCGGTGAATTGGATTTAGCCGATGAGGGCGATTTTTCCGTGGCGGTTATGGCTTATATTTCAAGTTCTATTCAAATAGATGTTTTGAAAGCTTTGTATTTAGCCGGTCCCATGAATATGCGAAGGCTTTCGCAATTGCTTAATGCACCTTATTCTTACATTTATGATAGCACGAAAGATCTTTGTGTGCTTGGTTTTGTTGAAATCAGGAATGGAAAAGTTAATCTTCTTGGAAAGGTGGTTCCCGAATCAAAATGGCAGGAAGATAGATTAAGGCATAAGGATAAAGTGATTCAAGAGATTAAGGCGAATATAAAGAGCGCTGAGAAGGCCGAGAAGAAATACCAGGAGGTCATGCTTGCCAAGGTCGCCAAGCTGAATAAAAAATGAAATATGAAAATGGCGAATTAAAATCGAGTTGGCAAAACGAAGATATTGAGAAGGTTAATGCCATATGTTATTATTTAAAAAAGGCAGTGTTTGCTTTTCCATTTCCATCTAAAATTCCTCCAGGCAGGCTAACATCAATTTACGGTGAACTTCTAGCCATACAAAAATTATTGCCTAAGTGCAAATATCAAATATATTGGCATAGCAAAGGAATTGATTTAACAACCAAAAAATTAAGAATAGAAGTCAAGACTAGGGTTTTTGGGACAAAAGGTAAAATAAAACCATATTAT